>BTUM01000006.1:0-168001 GCA_045863235.1 Candidatus Xenobia bacterium
CGTGTTCGCCCTGGTGGCCCGGAGCCAGGTTTGCGGAGGTCTCCCATTCCGGCCGATCCAAGCAGAGGTTTGTCCCGTCGGGTACGAATCCGCGTTCGCCCCGGTGGCCCGGAGCCATGTGCGCAGAGGTAAAGTCCGAACAGACGTTTGTCCCCGCCGGGTACGAGCCCGTGTTCGCCCTGGTGGCCCGGAGCCAGGTTTGCGGAGGTCTCCCATTCCGGCCGATCCAAACAGGACGCTTGTCCCCGCCGGGTACGAATCCGTGCTCGCCCCGGTGGCCCGGAGCCAGGTGCGCAGAGGTCCAGTCCGAACAGACGTTTGTCCCCGCCGGGTACGAATCCATGTTCGACTCCGGAGCCAGGTTTGCAGAAATCTCCCACTCTCCGCCGGGTGCGAGTTCGTCCCTGTGTCCCAGACCGAACCCGCCAGGCCCCGCCAGGCTCAATCCCGGGGACAGGCGTGAAGCTTAGAAGAACAACCAGGGCTGGGCCGGTACGCCGGTCAACTTCTCTTGAGCCTGGTCGAGGTGGCGCAGGAACTGCACCTGCTCTCTGGTGTCGGACTTGAGGCGCTGCTCCCAGCCCTCCAACCCCTTGTGGCTCACGTAGAAAGCGCCCGCCACTGCGGCCGTGGCCACGGCCGGCCCCAGCGCCCCGGTGCCGCCCATGGCGCTCAGGAGCTTGACGGCCGCCACGATGCCCACGCCGAAGGCAGCGCCTCGGGTCATGGCGCTGCCGGTGCCGGCCAGGGCGGTTTTGCGCCCGAGGCTGTTGAGCTGGCTGAAGCCTTCCTTGCGAATCGAGTCCAGGTCGGACCCGGGTGTGGCTTCCAGACGATCGGTGTAGCTGTAGCCGGTCGGGGTCTCCGGCTCGGAGACCGGCGTGTACTTTTCCAACTGGGCCCTGGTGACGACAGAAACTTGCATGCTGACAGTCTGCCGGAAGGACCAGAAAGAAGCCTGAAACGAACTGGGCCTCTCGAATGAGCTATGCCAGCCTGGAGGTGCTCTTTTCTCCAGCTGATTTCGCCGCCCTGAAGGGGCGCGATCTCAGCTCGGCGGTGGCGGTGGTGTTCGACGTGTTGCGAGCTACCAGCTCGATCGTGACGGCCCTGGCCCACGGGGCAGAAGCGGTCATCCCGGTGCAGGAGATCGAGCAGGCCAACTCCCTGGCCCGGGAAGAGCCTGCTTACCTGCTGGCCGGAGAGCGCCACGGGCTGCGGCTGCTGGCCCACCAGACCGGGCAGCGCGACTTCGACCTGGGCAACTCCCCTCGCGAGTTCCAGCCGGAGATCGTGGCCGGGCGCACCATCGTCATGACCACCACCAACGGCACTCGTGCCTTGCAGGCCTGCTCGCACGCCCGGGCGGTTCTGGTGGGCTCGTTCTTGAACCTGACCGCCACGGCCCGGGCCCTGTCGCAAGCCCCGGCCGAGCAGCTGCTGCTGGTCTGCGGAGGCACTTTCGAGGAACTGGCCTACGAGGACGTGCTGGGAGCGGGTGCCCTGGCAGAACTGCTCGGCGAGCAGGCCCCACTTTCCGACTCGGCCCTGATCGCCCGCCAGATCTGGCGTGGAGCCGAGTCCGATCTGCTGGCGGCCCTGGCCCTGTCGAGAAATGGCCGGCATCTCCTGGGCCAGCCAGCCCTGGCCCAGGACGTGGCCTATTGCGCCCAGATTGACCGCTTCCCCGTGGTGGGCCGGATGCGGGCCGGCCGAGCAGAGTCGAGCAGGCCGGGGGCCTCGCTGACCTGAAGCGGACTCGGCAACCGTGTGAGGAAAATTCTTCCCTTGTCGCGGCGCGATCCGCAGCCTGCGAACAGTTTTTGGGGTTGACACCCTGCACGGCATGGTTTAGATTGCCGAAGTCGACGGCGACGTCGACCGAATCGGAAAGCGAAACACCGACGCACCGCACGAGCGAAATCGTGAGGCGGGCTGCCAGAGACCGATACCTGGCAGGGGTTGCATCCAGACCCGAGTGGTGCCGCGGCGTCTCGGCCGCGAGAATATCGAGACAGGCCTGGACGAGGCAACGGGACCGCGAGGAGAAGCAGCACCGCAAGGTGCCCCCGGGGCAACGAACCAGGAGGGGCCGGTGAGGATGGGGCCGGCTGCCCGGCGCAAGTCGGGCTGAGACCCCGCAGCTTCGGTTGCGGGCGCTCCGAAGAGCGAAAGACTCGGCGGGCTGTCGGCCGTGACCGACAGGGGTATGCGTCCCGACCTCAGCGACGCCGCAGACAGGCTTCGACTGCGAAACCAAAGAGAAGCGCGCTCCGGGCTGCGAGAAGTTCGGCGGGCTGTCGGGTCCGATACCGACAGGGGTGCGTGCTCACCGCAGCGCGCCGCAGTGTCTCGACTGCGCTACCATCGAGGCGGGCCTGGAACCAGGTCGGGACCGCGAGGAGAAGCGTCGGCGCGAGCCGGCCACCGACTGAAGGTTGCACCAGGAGTGTCCGGTGAGGTTGGAGCCGGGCCACGAAAGCCACCCTTCGAGGTGGCTTTCGTGCATGTCAGGAGAGCCCGTACTCCTGGCGGGCGTGCTCGAGCAGCACCGTGCCCGAAGTGATCTTTTGCTCGGCTTCGGCCACCATGGGAAGCGCCCGGCCGAGAACGTAGGGGTCCAGGTTGTAGCCTCGGGCCAGGCGACAGGCCTCCTGGAGCTGGCGAAGGCCGCTGATCACCTGGTCCAGGCCCATCAGGTAGTGCTCGATCTCAAAGCGCGGCAGGTGGGTCAGGTCGGCCATCTCGTTGCCGACATCCAGCCCCAGCGCCTTCATCTGCTGGCTGAAGACCATGGTGTTGATCTCTTGCGACTTGACCTTTCGGCACAGCTCCTCGAAGCGTTGGCAGGCGGCGTGCCGTTTGGCCTGGCCGAGCCGGAACGGGGCTTGAGCCTCTTGCTGGCGCTGCTCCCACAGCCCCCGCTCCATGGCCAGGTGGCGCCCACACTGCTCGCAGTTGGAGACCCACAGGGGATTGACATGCGAGCACTGCGAGCAGGTCAGCTCGAAGCTCAGCTTCGGCCCGGCGGTCAGCTCCTCGACCCGTTTCTGCAGGGCTGAGAGGTAGCTTCTGACGGTGGTCAGCTCGCGCTCGAGGTTGGCTTGCAGCGAGCCGAGATAGGCCCGCAGCTCTTCTTCGGAAAGCCCGTGGGCGGCTACCAGCTCGGCCATCCTCTCGTGGTTGGTCAGAGCCTCGCGCACGGCCGCCAGATACTCCTGGCAGCTGGCCCCGGCCTGGCGACCGCGTACCGTCTGCATGGCTCTCTCGGCCGCTTGCGAAGCGTCTTGTCCGCCCGTGGCCCCTCCCAAAAGACCCTGCATCAGCGCCTTCCAGCTCATCAGTAGGGGATCGCCTCCCAGGCCCGGAGGGGGGGATACTGCTTGCGAAATTCGTGCACCACCCGCTCCACGTCGCTGTAGCTGCGCGTCTGGATCAGCTCTTTGAGGTAGAGGCAGCGGCGCGCCACGGCGTCCACCTCGTAGGACCAGTACATGCTCATCAGGGGGCTGATGAAGAGGCGCGAGCCTTTCGTGCGCCAGGTGCGGTGGTGGTCGCCGAAGTGCCCCTCCAGGGCTGAGGCGACGGAGTTGGAGACCACGCTGGGTGAGCCGGCGATGGCTGCGGTGGCGTAGTCCACCGCATCCAGGAAGAGGCGCGACTCGGCCATCTCCGGCAAGAGCGAGAAGGCACCCAGAAAGCCGCCCCTTTTCTGTAGGGCAGCAGAGTTCTCCAGAAACTGGGCGTGGCACACGCCGTCGAAAGTGTCCACCCCGAAGCCGAGGCAGCTCAAGACCTTGCAGGGCAGCTTCAGGCTGTGCACCGCGGCGATGCTGGCCAGGTCCTCTTGAGGGGTTCCCAGACCCACTTCGTCGCCTCTCATCAGGCTGTCGGTACCGCCGTCGGCGAGCACCACGGCGTCGATCTCGAGCCGGTCCACCAGCTTTGTCCAGGCGTCGAGCAGCGTCACCACGCCGGTGCGCTGGAAGCAGTAGATGCTCACCTCTTCGCCTCGCTTGCGAAACCACTGGCACAGCACGCGCTCGGGGAAATACTCGTCCGAGCCCTGCGTGTCTGCATCCACCTCGGTCACCGCCAGAGCCAGGCGTTTGCCCACCTCCGGGGTCAGGGAGGCGAAGGACATGTTGCCCAGGAACACGGCCTCAACGCGTGGCTTGAGGTAGAAGTAGAGGGGCAGGCCGACGTAGAGGTCAAAGCCCCCGCCGGCGCCTGAGATCAGCACCCGGCGCGCGCCGGCGAGTCGCTGCAAGACGGGGGGAACGCCCAGGTCCACTTGAGAGGGATTCGACCCGGGCCGCACTCCAGCCTCTTTTCAGCTTGCGTGCGTGGTCTGGCGCGCAAGATGACCGAACGCCCTGGCCTGATCGGCCGAGAGGGCGTCAGGCCCTGCGGGCGAAAACTGGCCAGCCGAAAGATCCCCGAAAGGTCGCTGAGGCATACTCAGGCCAACCAAATCCGCTCCTGGAGGAGGGCCCCTCGCATGGCGATGAATCCGATCCAGCCTGGCTCCGGACCCCTGACCCCGACCCGGCCCCTGGAGAGCGATCCCGCACCAGCCTCGCCCGGGGGCTCGGGCCACCTGGCCACCCAGATGGCTGTGAACGATCAGGCCAGGAGCCTGCTCTTCAACTGGGTGGCCGAGCTGGCCGGGCCGATGCCGAGCGAGCCCGAGTTTCTCGCCCTGCTGGAAGCGGCCGGCCTCCAACCTCAAGCGAGCTCTTTCTCCGCAGCCCTGGCTCTGATCACCCGCAAGCGAGGCTACGGCCTCCCGCCGTTCGATGAGCTGCCCGCCGAGCTGAGGAGCCGCCTGCCGCGCGGGGAATACGAGCGCCTGCGCCAGGCTCTGCCGAAGCTGGGCCTGGCCTCGAATGCTCAGTCTCTCCTGCTGACCGGGTTTCTCTTGTGGATGGGCTACGCTCCTGACGCGATCCTGTCTCTCCTGAGCGTGGCTCAGAGCCACTCGATGCTTCCCCCGCGTCCCGAGGCTCCTGGCGGCTCGACTCCGGCAGCTGACGGGGGCGCCGCCCCGGCCTCCGCGTTGCCGCCTCCGGCAGCTGACGGGGGCGCCCCGGCTTCCCCGGCTCCCCCCGCGGCCGCGCCGCCTCCCGTCCCTCCCAGCTCCCCGGGAAATCTGGCCTCCCAGCACCAGGCCCTGCTCGAGCAAAAGCGCGCGGCCGAGGCCAGCGTGAGCGCTGCCGAGCAAGAGCTGGCGACCCTCAGGACAGAGCTGGCCAACCGCATGACCGCCATGCAGAGCGAGCTCGGGGACGACCCCAACGCGCGCAGGGCTTCCGAGGAGGCCCAGCGCACCTACCTCGAGGCCCGCGAGCAGAGCACCCAGAGCAAGGCCGCTCAGGCCGAAAAGCAGGCCCAGAAGACCGAGCTTGCCGGGGAGATTCCCGTCCAGGAGCAGGCTCGTCAGCAGGCCACCGATGCCCGCGATCAAGCTCAGCAGACTATCGAGTCAGCCTCGGACGAGATCGCGGGTCTGGAGGGCGAGCTGGCCTCGGTGCAGGAGGACCCTGAGAATCCGGGCGCGGCTGCCTCCGAGCGCGACCGGCTGCGCTCTCTCCTGAACGGGGCTCGCCAGCGCAAGCGTGATGCCGAGCGCCGTAAGGCCGAGGCCGAAGCCCGACTCGCGGCCGCCAACGAGCGCCTGACCGCGCTCCACGATCAGATCGCCCGCCTGGAGACCGAGCTGGCCGAGCTGGCGACCTCTATCCAGGAGGCTGACGAGCGCGCTCGCCTGGCCCTGGAGCAGATGGACGCCGCTCGCGGTGTGCCTCCCGGCACGACCGCGGCCCAGATCGCCGACCTCGAGACCCGGCTCGCCGCGGCCGAGGAGCGCCTGCTCCAGGCTCGGGCCGAGTTGGGCCGGATCGATGCCGAGATCGCCGGGATCGAAGCCAGGCTGGCGGCCGAGGAGAGTGCCCGCCAGGCTCGGGAGGCAGCCGCTCGGGACACGGCTCCGGAGGTCGGGGACGGGGGAGCGGCCTCGAGTCTGGACAGCGTGCTGGGCGGAGTCGATGAGCAGGATCGGGCCGACGGGCTCAACTGCCTGGAGGCCTCCCTGGTGTACGCCGAGGAGAACGAGCAGGACGTGCTGCTGCTGGAGGACCCCGATCTGGATCCTGACCAGGCCGAGGGAGAGACGCTCACCCACCACGCGGTCGTGGTCAACAGCCAGGGCATGGTCACGTTCGACGGCTCGCGGCCGCTGATCCCACCGGTCCCTGTGGAGACCTACGTCAACACGAGCGGATACCAGCGCTTCAGCAGCCAGCAGGGGGTGGAGGTCGGCCCGGTGCCGCCCTCGTTCCTCACCGATGCCGAGCTGAGGGCCCGGGCCCTGGCTCCTGGCGGGGCTCTGGACGGGGTGCCCGCCGGGGCCGTGTTCCGCGACCCGCCTGTCCAGGTTCCCGAGCGCTTCCCCACCGAGCAGGCCCTGCCCGACGACAACGTCCCGCCAGTGGAGCCGCCGGTCTATCGCGTGGACCTGAGCGACCCCAACCTGCCACCCTACCTGGCCGACCAGATCCAGGCCGCCAATTCGATGGCCGGGGCCCTCGGGCTGGGATCGGGCGTGAGCCTGGACCCCAGCGGCCAGTACGCCTATGTGAACGCCGAAGGGATCCTGGTGCAGGTGACCCCGCAGGGCGTGGTGCCTTACGGCAGCGGACCCTCGGTCTTGCAGATCTTCGATGGCGTGAGGATGGACAACCCCGTGGCCGTGCAGCAGGCCCTCGACAGGGCGGCGGAGTTGACGGGCCAGGGCGCCCGAGTCCTGCCTGGCGTCGACCAGCCGCTGACCGCCGAGCAGGTTGCCGAGCTGCAGTCCCTGGGCTACACCGTGGCCGTGGTGGACACGGCCGCCTGGAGCGCGTCCGCCTGCCGGCCCCTGGATGACCCGGGCCTGGTGACCAGCACCGGACAGCGGGGTGGCTCTGCCAGTGTCTACCTCTTGATCGGAGGACCCGAGCTGGACGAGCCGGCTGCCATCGAGACGGGCACCGCCGCGGTGCTCTTCAGCCAGGAGGCCTCTCAGAGCCAGGTCCAGCAGTTCGTTGATTTTGTCAATCACCGGCAGTATCAGGACCCAGTTCTGAACGTGCGCATGCAGCGGGTGCTGACCGATATCGAGCAGTATGGCTCGCTGGAGGAGGCCTGGGCCGCCGTCATGGAGATCGAGGCCCGGGCCGCCGGCACCGTGCGGGTGGGCCCGGAGGTCGACTGCCCGGTCCCCTCCCAGACCGTCACGCCGCAGTGGACCCCCCCCGCCTCCTTCGACGAGCGCACCAATGACCTGGACTTCGAAGGCCTGCGCATCGACGCCGGCGGAGGACGCGTCGAGCTGGGAGAGGGCTTCGAGGCTGTCGGGGGCAGCGGCGGGCTGGTCTACGATGAGAACGGACAGCCCGGCTACGCCTATGAGAACGTCAACACCGGCCAGGTCGTCTACGTGTTTGGCGCCCGCCAGGTGGTTCGCACTCAGGGCGGAACCGAGATCGCCGACACCTACTGGGTCGCTCCGGCCGGCCTGAGCGAAAGTGGCCCGACGGGAGGACTGCTGCGCAGCACCCAGACCGATCAGGCGTCCGGAACCGTTCTGCGCACGATCACCCTGACCTCGCTGAGCGAGCCCGCCGCGGCCTTCACCGACCTGTGGTACGCTCCCGACGGCCAGGTGGTGGCCGCGATGGTGCGGCCCATCGGGTCGGGCAATCCTCTCGAGGTGGGCAATGACCTGCCCCGCGACTTCTCGATGGCACCCGACTCGGTGCGCGCCACCTTCGAGAACTACCAGAACGTCGTCCGGATGGGCGATGCCAACTGGGTCACCGGGGATGACCTGGTTCTCACCGAGGAGGGCGCGGTTCATTACCGTTTGCCCGACACCCAGGAATGGATCTGCGCCGCCACGGGCCGCGACCCGGTGGTGGCCGCCGTTTCCCTGGCTGAGGCCGAGCTGGGACCGATCGACCTGAGTCAGCCCACCTCGGCCCAGATCGAGCGGATCACCGGCCACATGCTGGGGGAGAACTGGCTCGATCTGGGACTTACGGCCGAGCAGCTCACCCGCCGCGACGAGCTGCTGGCCCTGCAAGAGTCCGGCAGTCTGCTCGAAGGCCAGCTCGACGAGCTGAACTCGCTTCTCATGATCTCGGGGGGCGAGCGCGACCGGCGCTACGGACTTCTGATCGACGGCCTGCTGCGCAACTACCTCGAGAACGAGGTCGACCCCGCCGCGTTGGCCGAGCTCAACGAGCTGCAGGCCCTGCCGAGCCGGACGACCGACCAGCAAGCCCGCCTGGATGAGCTGCAGGCCCTCATGGCACCGGTTGACGAGTACCGCTCCATCGTGCTCGAGGGGCTCATCGGCCACACCCGCAGCAGCTTTGCGCCGGTTTATCACGACCTGATGTACGACTGGGCGGGCGATCCGGCTGCCCAGATGACGGTCTTGCTCAGCCGTTGCTCGATGGTGGAGCGGGCCTTCATGATTCCACCCGACGCCCTGAACCTTTCCGACATGGCACTCCAGCAGCAGTATGCCCTGGACCTTTCCAACGGGGTCGAGCTGAATGCCTTGCAGATGCAGTATCTGAGCTTTCCCACCAACTCCGATGGATTGCTCGGGGAGTTCCGCCGCGAGCAGCTGTATCGCCAGGGGATGCTGGCCGAGCTGGAGGGGAATCCCCAGCTGGCGGATCAGGTTGCAGCCGAGCTGGGGGTGAGCCCGGAGCAGGTGCGCGCGCTCTTGTCGGCCCCCGATCCTTCCGCTCTGGGCCTGGAGGATTTCCTGCTCTACGTCAGCCTCACCGACCCGATTTTGCCCGAGAATCCCGCCGCCTTCACCCCCACCCAGCGGCTGGCGGTACGGGCGGCGACCGCGGTCAGCTATTACGAGTCTCAGGGCTTTCTGCACTTTGACATCGCTCTGGCGGACGCCCGCAATCGTTACCAGTCAGCCCGGGGACAGTACTTGCTCGACCGCAATCAGGTGAACCGGGCGGCCAGTGAGCGCGATCGCGGCGTTCCCGTGGCGGAGTGGATCTACAATCGGGGCGCCGACGTGTTCAACTGGACCGGCGAGGAGGACATCACCACCACCGGCGGGGGGGAGCTGAGCAGCTTCTTCGGGGCTTACTACAGCGAGATTCTCTCGCTCGAGCAGAGCGTCGCCCGGCTGGAGGAGTTCCGAAGCCAGCTCGTTCCTGGTATGAGCTGGACGGACCGCAAGAACCTGATGCTGCGCGCCGGGGCCACCCAGGACGCAGCCGGCTTCGCCCTCTTTCGTAGCTCCCTGGCCGCGGCCAATCCAACTCTGGAGCGCATCGGCGCGGCTCGCGGGGCGGCCGTGCAGGAGGCGCACGAGAACCTGGGCGAGTATGTGCGGGGCGTGGAGATCGCCTCTTACACCCTGGAGGGCATCTTTGCCACGGTCGGGATGGGGCTGGCGGTCTGGACCGGCGGAGGCTCGGCAGCGCTGGCGCTGGGCCTGCTCGGCGGCGGGGTGGGCGGGGGCGCCTATCACGTGATGGAGAATCTTGCTTCCGGCAATCCCAACTTGCTCGAGAACGTTCCCGGAGGCTTGCTGCGCGGCTCGGTGAACGGATTCTTCGCTATCGGCGGCTCCTTGCTGGCCAACTCGATCCGTCTGGGTGGGGGAGGTCTGGTCAGCCAGATGTCGGCCCGTTTCGGGTTTGGAACCTTTGCGCCCAACTTCGGGATGACCGCGGTGGAGACAGGCGACTTCCAGATGGCCCTGATCGCGGGGATCTTCTCCACGGCCGTGGATATTGGTGGGGAAGGGGCCACCTCTCTCTTCCGCTCGCTGTTCCGAGGGGTCGACGTCCGGCCTCCTACCCCCGACGAGGCGATAAGTCGCCTGCGTCAGTACTACGGACTCAGCGAGGCCGACATGCGGTTCGTGCTCGGCGATCGCAATCTCGACCTCGAGTCTCGCCTGGCCGGGCTCACCGGGGGAGGGGGCGGATACTCTGATCCGATCAACTTCAACTCCCCTCGTCACCGGCTGGGCGACTTCGAGCTGGCCGACGGGAGCACGGTGCAGCTGCCGGCGCGCGACATCCGGGTGCTCCAGTCCCGAGGTTGGACCGACATCGAGGTCGTGCCTGGCTCGGCCCAGAATGCGCCCATCTACCGAACCGGCGATGGGCAGGGGGGATTCATCTACTTTACGATGGTGGACAACCAGCCACGCCGCATGCCTTCGTTCGAGCAGGTCACCAGCCAGACGTTCCCGGCCAACCGGCTGACCGACCCGGCCCGGGCCGCCGAAGCCAACCGCTTTCTGCAGATGCACCTGACCCACGGGCAGATGATCGCGGCCGGCAATTACGAGGGGGCGATGATCTACTTCCGACAGGTGATCGAGCCGGCCCTCGATGGTGCCAACGTCAGCGTCACCCGGACCAATAACTTCTTCAATCGACAGGCAGCACGCAGCTTCTACGATTCGGGAGAGCGCGTGGTCTCCTACGACGGACGGCTGATCCCGTCCCAGGACCACTACCCTTCCGAGGCCTTCGTGATGCACGAGGAGTTCGGCCATTTCATCCAGGCGGAGTACGCCGGCGGTCCGCTGAGTTTCGACGTTCCCTATCAATCGGACGTGTTCGCGGCTCCCACCCTGGCCGAGCTCTCCAACCCTGATTTCGTGGTCCGGATTCCCGCTGCCGGCGCGCCCAACGGAGAGCTGGTGGTGCCTGCCCAGAACTTCCTTTATGAGGCTCACCTGCGGGCCGATGCTCTGCAGATCCCTGCCAGCCAGCGCACCACCGTGCAGATGGGCGGGGTGTCCTACTCCGTCCCCAACGACTGGTTCAACGCGTCCCAGAACCTGGCCAACCTCGCCACCTCCTCCGATCGGGGAGCTCTGTTCACGGCCAACAGTCATACCTTGCAGGTCTACAACCAGGCCATCCGGTCGGCTGCTTTCGAAGTCGACGTGGAGGGCATGATGTGGCGCTCGGGAGTTGATCCACTGGGGATGAATTCCGAGTGGCGCGCCTACCACATCGAGCGAAGCTACAACCCCTGGTAGGGGATCGCCGCAGCAAGCCCCGAAGCCCGGTCGATGGAAACCTCCGGCCTCCCCCCCGAAGTGCGCGTCTTGCAGATGATCTCCAGCTACTGGGCCAGTCAGGCCCTGGCCACGGCGGTGCGGCTGGGGGTGTTCGACGCCCTGCCGGCCAGCGTGCCCGAGCTGGCCCTCAAGCTGGACTTGAAAGAGCCCATGCTGCGAAGGCTGATGCGCGCCTGCGCGGCGGTGGGGGTGCTGACCTATCGCTCCCGAGACCAGTATGAGCTGAATGAGCTGGGCCAGGTGTTGTGCTCCAGGACCCCCCACTCGCTGGGACCCATGGCGGTCATGCTCAGCGATCCCAGCCACTGGAACTGCTGGGGACACCTGCATCACAGCATCCGCACCGGCCAGACGGGAGTGCGTCCGGGCCTGGGCACCGAGCGCATCTTCGACTACCTGCAAGAGCACCCCGATCAGGGCCAGAACTTCAACCGGGCCATGGCGGCCATGACCGAGCTGTGGGCCGAGCAGCTCGGTGCCAGCTACGATTTCTCCCCCTTCCGCACCATCGTGGACGTGGGCGGCAGCCATGGGGTCATGCTGGCGGCCGCCCTCAAGGCGGGTCACCCCGAGGCCCGCGGCATCCTGTTCGACCTCCAGCACGTGGTGGCCGAGGCCGATGAGGACCTGCGCCGTCACGGCATCTTCGAGCGCACCGAGAAGGTGGGAGGGAGCTTTTTCGACTTCGCTCCAGCGGGAGACTGCTACCTGATCAAGCACGTGATGCACGGCTGGCCCGACGACCGGTGCGTCCAGGTGCTGAGCCACATTCGCCGGGCCATGCTGCCCCAGGCGCGGGTCCTGGTGCTGGAGATGCTGCTCGACGAAGAGCCGGGCATCGGCGATCTGCTCGACCTGAACATGATGGTCCTCAACGGGGGCGCCGAGCGTACCGCCGAGCACATTGGCCAGCTTTACGCCGCGGCCGGGCTGCGCCTGCAGCGCACCATCCCCTCGGTGGGCTTCTATTTCATCCTGGAGGGCGTGGCCGCCACGGAAGTGGCTGCCCCGTAAGCCACAGCCCGGCCTGGGCCGGGCCAGCATGAGCGAGCCGAAGCCGGCCGCGCCGCGCGCAAAGCCCCGAAAGAAGACCGCCCCTGGCTGCAAGCAGCCCAGGGGCGGTTTTCTCGTTCGATCTTCGTGGTGTCGGGGGAAACCTCCGACACCACGATGGACCTCTACGGCTTGGTGGTCGAGCCGAGGGAGCGGGCCGGGACATCAAAGGAGGTCCCGTCGCTAAAGGTAACCTTCAGCACGCTGGAGCCGGAGTTGTAGGCCAGGTAGGTCTTCGAAGCGCCCTTCTTGAGCACCTGGAAGAACGGGGTGTTGGTCGCGCGTACCGTGAAGTCGGGGGTGCCGTGCTTCTGGAGGTACTTGATGAAGTGGAAGGTATAGACGCCGGAGTCCCCGATGTCGGTCCACTTGTCGTTGGGCCGAATGCCGCCAACCTCGTCATAGTTCGCCGGCACATCGTAGAACTTGGTGATGGCGTTGTCCGGGTCGGAGAGCGCATAGTACTTGGCCAGATGAGCGTAGAACAGGCAAACGCCGATCCACTGGTTCTTGACCGAGAACTTCTCGTTCCCTTTGGGCTTCTGAGGGTCGATGTTGAGCGCCGTCACGAAGTCCTGGTACTGGTCGCCGACCGTCTTGGTGTAACCCGGCAGCATGGCCTGGTAGAACGATGCGGTGGTGATCGGGATCATCAGGATCCCGCGGCACTGGATGGGGTGAGAGCCGAAGAAGGTATCCCAGCGCGAGAAGCCGTCAAACAGGCGTACCATTCCGGTGCCGGGCCAGTTCAGCGCCAGATCGGACTTCAGTTTCGCAATGAACGCCGGCCACTTATTGCCCGCATCCAGCCAGTAGTAGTTGGACGTGTAGGCAGCCATCGTATAGTATTTGATGCCGTGCTGCACCAGAAGAGGCTGATCGGTCGCGGCGCCCCACAAGATGACACCGGCCCAGAAATTCATCTCCTCCGAGATGGACTCCTCATTGTTGCCGATGAAAACGTCCCAGTTGAAGCCTGCCGCATACGAGTGGTTCTCGTAAGGATCCCAGTTTCGCATGCGGGGGAACTCGAGAATCGGGTTGGGATTGACGTCGCTCTCGTGGGCGCAGTCGAAGATCATCTGGTTGATGGCGTCCTTCCAATCCTGGCCCCAGTCCTTGTCGCGCAGCGCGATCTGGGCGGCGGCATAGATAAAGTAGCCGAAGTGGAAGTGGTGGTCGTTGAGCCGCGTGATGGTGCCAAAACCGTCCCAGGGCATCTCGTTGGGAATGTTGGGGAAGAGGACGCTGGGGCCTCCGACCAGGCTGGGGTACTGGTTCAGGCTCTTCACGCGGGTGTCATAGTAGAGGTAGTAGGGCGCCTGGCCGATATTCTCTTGATTGCTGATGTCGGGAGTGGCGCGGTAGAAGATCTCGATGGCAGCCTTGCTATTGTCGCGAATGAGCTTGGCAAGAGCCTTACTGGCGTCGTCCTTGCCAACATCCTCGATGACGTTGGCCGCACTCACGTTGCGACCCAGGAACTTGGCCAGGTTGTATGAGTCCTGACCGACTCCCTTCTTCGAGCTGTTCATGAAGATGTTGGTGTAGGGCGGGCTATCGGCGCCATGACGGCGTTTGAACGTATCCACCCAGGTGTCGAAAGTCGTCTTGTCAGCGGCGTCGAGCTCGCCCGGGAGGTAGGGCAGAATTCCGGGATAGCGGAACCGGCAGGTGACCGTGTTGGCATCGAAGACTTTCAGATCCCCACGCGTGGTGGGATAGGTCATCGCCTTTCCGGCCGAGCTGGAGAACACCGGTGGGCTCCCCTGCAACACGGGCACACCCGGCTCGACGACGCTGGGGTCATAGTGGTGAGGAAGCAGGCCGAGCAGCGTCTTCTTCGGGACCGTGGCCAGGATGGTGCTGAGGGTGACATTGTAGGTCTCGTCCACCGTCTGGTTGACCGGGTCATAAGTCGAGGTCACCCGGCTGTCGGTCGGGAAGTTGAAAGCAGCCTCGGACAGCTTTACAATCGTTTTGTCATCGATGAAGCTCGAGTCTGGCAAGGTCACGACTGCAAAGAACCGCGCCTTGTCCAGCACTGGCATGGTGAGTATGTTGTCGGCTCCGGTCGAGGGGGTGAAGGTCCCCACGGTGGCAGGCACCAGGAACAGGAAGGTGAGCTTGCGGCCACCCACGTCGAAGCTGCCGGTGGTCTCGATCCAGTTGATGACGGTCTTGTTGGTGCCGATGGTCACCTGACCGCTCTTGGTCTCCACGGTGTTGGAAGCGCGCAGAATGAAGTTGATCTTGCCGATTCCGAAGGTGCGGAAGTAAGCGATGGGACTCCCTCGCAACAAGGTCACCGAGAGGGAGGCGTCGCTCTTGAAGCCCTTCTTCTGGTAGTCCGGATCTTCGGCCGCCTTCATCACGAACTCGGCGTGCAGGTCGCTGATGGCCTTGACGCGCATCCGAGCAGGAAAGAAGCCCGGATCGACCTTGATGGCATTGAGGCCGACATCCATCTGAGCGTTGATCTCGGCCGCCTTCTTGCCAGACCGGGGCAGGGGGTTGTCATCAGTGCCGTCGCCGTCGGGACCGGCCCATTCGTACCCGGCACCGGCTCGCGGGTCCTCGGGCGAGAGCAGCAGCCCCGCCGACCGGTCTCCGGGATCGATCTTGGCCGGGTTGAAGGGAAGCACCGGGACTCGGAACCAGATCACCCAGGGCTTGGCGTAGGCGGGTTTCTGGTCCACGTAGCGATTGGGGTCGTAGACCGGCTTCTCGCCTTTGCCGGCCGAGTTGCCCAGGTGCATCCTGGTGCTGTTGTCGCCTCCCAGCATGGGGATCACCCAGGTGTTGGTCTGAAACGGAGGCTTCATTTCGGCGGTGGCGCTGAACGTCTCATAACCGGTCATCACGGCATTCGCACCGGGCGTCCCGATGGTGCTCGGAGAGGTCTGAATGAAACCGTTCTTGCCCACGTGGATGGGGGGGCCGGCCTCGACGCGGGCCTGGCCGGTCAGCGCTTCAGCCCCGTCCGTGCCGCGGTCTTCGTGGAGCATGATGTCGACGATGCTGCTGACTTCACCGCCCTGAACGTGCACCGGGTGCACGTCGACGAGCCGCGGGTTGCTCGGATCCTCGATAATGAACTGAGTGGTGCCGACCGGCACGCCCTCCACGTTGGCGACAGGCCCCGGCTGGATGGTGACCGGGCCAAAGGTGACCTGGTGATCGTCGTTGACGCCGAGAATGACGAGCGGTCGGTTGAGCTCGTCCGGGATGACGCCCGTCTCAGGGTTGGCCAGGTGAACCTCCACCGTGCCCTTGGCGAAATCAACCGGGGCGGCCCCGCCTGGCGCATCGCCGCCGGCCACTCCCCCCGAGCTCCCAGAGCATCCGCAACTCCAGAGAATTGCGCCACACAAGAAAGCGAGGCCAAACTTCTTCAGGGCGAAGCGATGCTGACTGGTTCGTAATGGCGGAGCGACGGGGTCGAACACCACGCCGCTCCTGGAAATCTTACCTGACATTGAGTACCTCCCTCTTTAGCCTTCTCCGACCCGGAGACTGGCGCAAGACTCAAGAAAGTTCACTTTCCCGAAAACGCGGCGTCCTTCGAAAGCTTGTTTCGGATCCCTCTCTTGAAGAGGCTTCAGTGCTGCCTTTTCCGGTTCTATCTCCATCGAGTCCGTTGATTGACCGTCATCGAGCGTCTGGATCCAGGAAGGGTCCTTTCGCTGGTTTGTCAATTCTCCAATCGGACGCGGCCGACTGGTGACTGACGGTTGCTCCACCTCTTCAGGCGCAGGAAGGGCCTCTCCACCAGCCGCCAGGAGAGCCATCCGAGCGCGGTGGTGACCACGAAGACCAGGGCCAGCCAGTACCAGCGACCGGTCAGCCCCAGGACGATGAGCGTATTGACGACCAGCATGTGGTAGATGTAGACCCCGTAAGAAATGTCGTTTCTGCCCAGGAGCTTCTCGGCGTCCAGGCGAGGCCAGTAGGCCACCGCCAGAATGACCGCAGGCAGGAGCAGGCGCGTGCTGATCAGCATCAGCAGATGGTTTTCGCCAACTGCCAGCCGGGTCAGCTGAGTGAGCACCAGGTAGGCGGCCAGCCAGCTCAGGGGGCGTCCCACCCGAGGCAGCCAGAGCGGGGCGAGGTGGCGAGCGGCCAGCCCGGCCAGGAACATGTGGATGTGAGGCAGGAAGGTGCAGCGCAGCAGCTCTGAAACCCCCACCGGATGCAGCATGACATGAAGCTGGAGACCCAGAGAAACCAGGTAGAGCGCCATCAATAGCCAGCGAGGTCGCCTGACCAGCAGCGGGAGCAGGAGGTAGAACTGGAGCTCGACAGGGATGGTCCAGAGCGAGCCATTGACGGTTCCTACTCCGAAGGCGCGCAGGAACGGGGGATTGTAGAACTGGAGGAAGGTGAGCTGGGCCAGCGACCAGAGCGCCAGTCCCTCGAGCGAGAACTGGGGTTGCCCGGCCGCCCCCATCCAGAAAACCAGGGCCAGGGTCACGCCGAAGGCGGCATAGAGGGCGGGAAAGACCCGCAAAGCCCGATTGACGAAGTAGACTCGCAAGCTCGGATTGCGCTGGTAGGATTCGGTCAGCAGGTAGCCGCTGATGAAGAAGAAGATGGGGACCCCCGGAAAGTAGCTGAGCAGCTGCCGGGTGAAGGCGAAAAAAGGCATGCTCAGCAGGCCCAGATGCTCGGTGGCGTGAGATTGGACCACCTGGAAGGCTGCCAGCAAGCGGATCAGGTCAAAGTTGTTGCGGGCCGGCACCGACGGGAGCGCGGGGCTCACGTCAGAAAAGGGCCTTCCAGCCGGGGCTTGCTCTCTCGCCGCCCGCTCGTCCGAGCGCTCGCCCAGAAAGACCAGGAGACAGACCAGGGGCGCACGCGCCGGGCCTGCCCTCGCGCCTCCTGGCCGCGACCTTCCAGAGGCCCTCCAGGAACCTGTTGAGCATCGGCTTGATCGTTTCTCGCCCTGCCGGGCCTTCCTTCTGACCGGACGCTCAGCACGCGAGCTCAGGCCTGGCTCAAGAAGGACGCCACCGCGCGGGCGACCCGCCGCCCGGCCTGCCCGTCCCAGAGATCGGGGCAGCGACCGGTGCGGTAACTTCCCTGCCAGAGCGCCTCGACGGCACGGTGAAAGCGCTCCGGGTCGCGGCCGACGAGTGTGTTGCTGCCCTCGGTCTGGGTGATGGGACGCTCGGTGTTCTCTCGCAGCGTCAGGCAGGGGATGCTCAGAGCCGTGGTCTCCTCCTGGATTCCTCCCGAGTCGGTCAGCACGAGCCGGCTCCGGGACAGGAGCGAAAGGAACGGGAGGTAGCCCATCGGCTCGATCAGGTGCAGGCGCTCTGTTTGGGCCCGGAGTCCCTCCTGCTGGAGAGACCGGGCGGTGCGCGGGTGCACCGGAAAAACGACCGGCAGCCGCTCGGTCAGTTCGGCTGCCAGGGAGAGAGCAGCCTTCAGGTCTTCGGCCAGGTCCACATTGGATGGACGGTGCAGGGTCAGCACGGCGTAGTCGCCCTTCAGGCCCAGAGCGCCCGCCGCGTCCAGCTCTCGGGCCCGAGGCAGGTGCTTGAGCAGAGCGTCGATCATCACGTTGCCGACCAGGAGCCCCTCTCGCCCCTCGCGGCGCAGGTTTTCCAACCCGCTTGGCTCAGAGACGAGCAAGAGGTCAGAAATGGAGTCGGTGACGATGCGGTGGATCTCTTCGGGCATGCTCTTGTCGAAGCTGCGCAAGCCGGCTTCGACGTGAATGACCGGGATGTTCAGTCGGGCCGAAGCCAGGGCACAGGCCATGGTTGAGCTCACGTCGCCCACCACCAGAGTGGCCGCGGGCCTCTCGGCCTGCTCGAGCAGCCAGCCCTCGTAGGCGGCCATGATCCGTGCGGCCTGGTGCTCGTGAGGGCCGATGCCCAGGTTGACGTCCGGGTCGGGCAAGCCGAGCTCGCGGAAGAACCGACCGCTCATCCGCTCATCCGAATGCTGGCCGGAGTGCAGCAGGGTGAGCGAGATCTCGGCGGCCTCCTGACGGAATCCCTCCAGGATCGCGGCCATCTTGACGAAGTTGGGCCGCGCGCCGACCACGCAGATCACCCGCATGTCTGGTATTCTCTCTCTCGAGCAGTATTCTGGCCGGTTTGTGACAACCAGGCTCAGGTTCCTGGAATCTCCCCAGTGGCACAGTCCGTGACCTGGTCACAGAGTCCTTCCGGGCTCGCCAGATCCAGGGCTCTCGCCGCCGGCCGTGGGGTTTGCCCGCGCCGGCAGCATGCGGTTCGGACCCGGTGCCACGTTCGTCAAGCTCCCCTGGAGCTCGGCCCCCGATGGGCTCCGGCAGCGAGTCCAGGAGGGATTTTCAAGCATTTCGTGGTAGCTAAGAAGGCTATGAAACCAGATCCTGCAGGCAAGGCTCGCAGTGAAGCCCGTCCCGGGCTCCACTCGCTGCTCTTGCTGCTGGCCTTGCTGGCTCTGGGCAACGCCTGCCTGGCCCAGGAGACGCAGTCCTCCCGGCGCAAGTTTCTGGCTTCCGTGCCCCGGCGGGTGGAAGCCAATCCCAGCACCGAGGAGCGAGTGGACCCCCTGTTGCCGCTGGTGGATCCGGCCAGCTACCGGTTGGGACCGGGCGACTCCGTACAGCTGACTTTGAGCTACCCGGGAGGGCAGACGCAAACGGTCGACCAGATCGTCGACCCGCAGGGCTCCATCCTGTGTTACCAGTTAGGCAACATCCGCGTGGGGGGACTCACCCTGGCCCAGACCCAGGGCATGATGCGCAAGAAGCTCGGCGAGTATTATAAGAGCTTCGATCTGGGCTTGCGTCTGACACGGGTGCGCCGCTTTCCCATTCAGGTCACCGGCGAGGTGGTCAACCCGGGCGTCTATCAGGCCAACGGCGTGATGGGCGTGGCCGAGGCCCTGGTGGACGCAGGCGGCTTTCTGGATGCCGGCTCGATGCGCCGGGTGGCCCTGGTGGATGCCCGGACCAACAAGAAGCTCCGCGAGCTGGACATGCTGCGCTGGCTGGTCCAGGGCGATCAGTCCAACAATCCCACCCTGATGCCCGGGCAGCTGGTGGTGGTGCCCAAGCTCGAGCAGCAGGTCTCCCTGTCGGGCCTGGTCTACGAAGCAGGCACCTTTGAGACCTTGCCGGGCGAGACCTTGCGCAGCTTGATGCAGCTGGCCGGAGCCCTGCCCCCTGTAGCAGACCTCTCCAGCGTTCAGGTGGGCCGCATGACCCCTGACGGCGACCGAGAGCTGCTGCGCCTCAACCTCGAGTCGCCCGATAGCCCCGACTGGAGCTTTGCCCTCGCCAACGGCGACCAGCTGGTCTTCACCGACCGCACCCTGAGCCAGGGTCGGGTGCTGGTAGTCGGCGAGCTGGCCGCGCCCGGCTTTTTCCCCACCGTCAAGAACGCCTCCACCGGCGCCGAGGAGGTTCAGCGGCGCGGGCTCTTCCGTCTCAAGAAAGGTCAGCGCCTCTCCGACCTGGTCTCGACTCTGGGCGGCCCAACCCCCCGGGCCGACTTCGAGCACGCCATGCTCGAGCGCACCGGGCCCTCCGGGGAATTGCTGGAGATCCCGGTCGATCTGGCCTTCGTCATGGCCAACCGCCAGAGCGAGCAGGACCTGCTGCTCGAGGATGGCGACACCCTGCGAGTCCCTCCCAAAGCGGACAATGTCTTCGTGGTCGGTCACGCGGTGCGGCCCGGCTCGTATCCCTATGTCAGCGGCTACGGCGTGCGCGAGTATCTGGCTCTGGCCGGCGGCACCACCTCCTCAGCCTCCACCAACCACGGCCGTCTGATCCGTCGCCTCCCGGGACAGCCACCGGTGGTGTGGGAGATGGACCTGCTGCAGGTCATGGAGGAGGGCTACGAGCCGGCCGTCAGCATGCGTCCGGGCGACATCATCTACATCCCGCTGCACCAGCCCTTCCTGCAGGACATCCTGCCGGTATTCAACTCGGCTCTCTTTCTGCGCTCGGTGGTGAACCCGTGAGCGAGTCGGTCTGGCAACCGGGAGACCTCAAGCGGCTGCTCGGCCTCACCTTTCTGGGAGCGCTGGTGGGGCTGGTGCTGGCCCTGGTATTGCCCAAGAAGTACGAGGCCGTCGCTACCGTCATCTTCCCTCGTGTGAGCGCCGGGCTGATGGATATCGCCCGGCCGGCCGAGGATGAATCCAATCAGGCGGTCAGCACCCTGGCCATCTCGCGCGGGCGCCAGCCCACCGTCGAGTATGCCTCCTCCATTCTCAGCAGCCGCAGCGCCGCCCGCAAAGTCAGCCAGGAGCTCGACCTGATCAAGCACTGGGAGATGGACGACGAGAAGGACGTGCTGCGCGAGTTCTCCGACCGGCTTCAGGTCCAGAAGCTCTCGCGCGACAACAAGATGATCATCCGCTTTCGCGATCGCGACCCGAAAATCGCTGAGAAAGCTCTGGACGGGCTGCTGCGCGAATACTACGACTACACCCGCGAGCACGCCCTGACCGGCATCAAGAAGCAGCGCTTGTTCCTCGACGAGCAAGTGCGACTGAGCAGCGAGCACCTGGCCAGCGTGGAGAAGGAGTGGACCCGCTTCAAGACCAGTGCCGGCACCAAGCTGGTGCGGGAGAACCCGGCCATCCTGACCGACTTGATGGCCCAGCACACGCGCAGCGCCAGCGAAGTGGACCAGCTCAACACTTTGCTGCGTGAGCTGCAGACCAGCAAGCAAGAGGTGGTTGGGGAGCTGGCCGGCTCGCCCATCTTCCCCACCGACGACCCGCTCCTGCAGCGCCTGCAGTCCGATCTCACCAACGCCCAGGTGGAGGAGGAGAACCTGCTCCTGGCCCGCACCCCCAAGCACCCGGACGTGGTGGCGGCTCACTCGAGGGTGGTCAACCTGCGTCAGGCTCTGGAGAAGCGGCGCCTGGAGCTGTCCGCTGCCTACGCCACCGGCTTGAGTCAGGAGCTGATCGTGGCCCGCTCTCAGGCCGAGGCCGCCGAGGCTCGCAAGAAGGAGATCGACAAGCAGCTCGAGCGCTTCACCCGCGAGTTCAGCGCCGTGCCGGCGGCCGAGATGGAGAATCTCTCCTACCGGGACAAGTACGAGCTCTCCCGCGAGCTGAATCGACTTTTGCAACTCGAGTTGAGCAAGGCGCGCATCGCCGAGTCGCTCGACACGGTCGACCTGGAGGTGCTCGACCCGCCCGAGGCCGACAACAAGCCGGCTTTTCCCAAGAAGTCCTGGTTTACGCTGGGGGGGGCGCTGGCGGGGCTGGGCCTGGGTTGCTTCTTGCTTTACCGCCGTCAGCAGCTCGCCCTCGTAGAAAAGCCCCTCGATTGACGATCAGCCAGGCCAGCGCCACGCCGGGCACCACCATCACGATGCCGTAGGGCGAATAGATCGGCTCGCGGAAGCTGGTCTGGGTCCAGTAGTAGGCAGCCACCAGCGTCTGCATGAAAACCCCGAATCCGAGCGGGCCCCGGTAGTCGCGAAAGCGTGCCAGAGCAGCCAGGCAGACGGAGATGGCCAGCACGCACAGGGTGGCCCCGAACAGCCCTCCCTGGTAGTAGGCGGTGACGTGCGAAGAGGCCGGGCAGTTCCCTTCCAGTCCCGCCAGCTTGTAACGGCCGTAGTACATGACCTGGTAGACAAACCTGGTCAGGGGAATGTCCTCTCCGCCTGGTGAGGGATAGAGGCCGTAGTAAAAGGGAAAGCTCGAGGCCATGCGCAGGAAGATCAGGTTGAGGGTCATCTCCAGGTTCCAGTCGTCGAACACCGCGCTCTGGATCAGATAGAGGATGGCCACCGGCAAGCCTACCAGCAGGGAGGCCGTCTTGAGCAAGATGACGCGCAGCTGGAGCATGGCCATGATGACGAGCATGAGATAGAGGATCAGGATGGACTTTTGCAGCGTGAGCATGTCCAGTATCAGCACCACCAGAGCCGAGAAGATGAACATGGCCCAGTCGCGCAGTCGGTCGCCCCGGGCCGCATTCCACAAGAGCGCGAAGCTGAGCATGGGCAGTGTGATGAAGAGCAGGCCGTAAAAGGGCCCGGGCACCCGGCTGGCCTGCTCGCCCCGGCTTTCGATGAGGGCCAGCGCATCGCTTCGTCCCGAGGCGAGCACCGTGCCCACCTCGCCCAGAGCGGCCAGGGCCGCGAAGACCGCCAGAGCCAGGCTCAAGAAGGCCAGCAACAGCGCCCAGGAGGGGACGGACGGCTCGAGCAGCTGCTCGGCCCGGGTGGAGAGGCTCAGATGCATGGTTTGCGCAAAGCGTCGGCAGGCCTGGGCCAGGAAGGGCACCAGCAAAGGCAGCACCAGCAGAATCCAGAAGGAGGGACGGTTCAGCTCGCCCAGCTCGGAGACCTCGATAGAGGCGCCCCAGTCGTAGAGCACCTCGCCATCGGTCAAGCCGATCATCACCGTGCCGATGTAGGTGGTCACGAAGTAGAAGCCGAGGTAGACGGCCACCAGGGGGCGGAGCCTGGCGTCGGCCTGGCGCCAGCCCAGGAAGCCCACGGCCAGGTAGAAGATCAACCAGAGCCAGAAGGCGAGGTTCACGGCAGCGCCTCCAGGATGGCAGCCACGTGATGACGCCAGGTATAACGTGCCAGCACGGCCTGTCGGGCCGCGAGACCGAGACGGCCGCGCAACTCCGGGTGGAGCACCAGGAGCTCGAGACCCTTCAGCAGGCTGTTCACCGAGCCCGGCTCGCACAAGACAGCCACCGCATCGTTGGTGACCGGTTGACCCACCCGCAGGGCAGGTTGCAGCACCTCGCCGAGCTGCTCGAGATCGGAAGCCAGGATGGCCTTGCCGGTCGCCATGTACTCGAAGAGCTTGGTGGGAGAGCCGAAGAATCGGCTGCCATCGGGATTGGGGACGTGGGGCGAGAGCAGGATGTCGCACAGCGCCAGGTAATCGCCCGCCTCGGCCTGGGGCACCAGGCCCGTCAGGGTGCAGTTGGGGACGTCCTCGAGCAGCTGGCGCACCCGGGGCAGGCCCAGCCCTTCCCCGATTAAGAGAAAGTGCACCGAGCGCAGGCTTTGCCAGCGCGGGTCGTCGTGCAGGGTGGCGATGGCCTCGGCCAGCACCTCCACACCGTGCCAGGGCCCGAAGGTGCCCAGATAGCCGGCCACCAGGGTCTCGGGAGCCAGGCCCAATCGCTCGCGCAGACCGCTTACCGGGCGGGGAGCATAGAGCTCGGGGTCGACCCCGTTGGGATGCATGACGATCCGCTCGGGCTCCACCCCTCGGGCTTGCAGTTCTTCGGCCAGCACCCTGGAGGGTGTCACGATCAGGTCGGCGTGGCGCAGATTGACCCGCTCCATCAGATCCACCAGCCCCAGAAGAGACGACTTGCGGCTCCAGACGCGGCGGATCCAGCTTTCCGAGCCGTTGTACTCCAGCACCAGAGGTTTTTGGAGGGCGCGCGCCAGCTTGATTCCCAGCAGGTTGCACAGCGACAGGCGCTGGTAGAGAAAGCCGCATCGGCCAGGCGAGGGGGAAGCGCAGAGCTGGGCGTGGGCCCGGTGCTCCAGACGAAAGAGATTGAGCTCGGGCGGGAAGCCGAAGCCGGAAGGCATGGACAAAAGCTCTGATTGCACCGGGTGCTTGAGCAGGGGCAGGGGCTCGGAGGTGTAGAGCTGCACCGGGATGCCCAGTTCGCCGAAAGCGTTGATCACGCCCACCGTGTGGGCCAAGGACCCGCCGGCCTTCAAGCCCAGGCTCAGGCTGGGCCGGAGGTAACCCACCGGGGCCCCGGGCTCACGCCG
Source organism: Candidatus Xenobia bacterium (assembly GCA_045863235.1). GTDB lineage: Bacteria > Vulcanimicrobiota > Xenobia > Xenobiales > QWHO01 > QWHO01. The sequence continues at coordinate 23,917 of BTUM01000006.1, forward strand.
CCTGGGGCGGTGGCGCGGGAGGCTGAGCAAGAAGAGCGATTCGGCCAGGCTGCGCAGCAGGCTGAGCCATCCTCCGATCGACTCAAGGGCCAGACGGATGGCGGAGGTTGCCAGTTGCCAGCGGGAGACGCTCTGGCAGTCGAGCTCGCGGGTCAGCTCGGCCACCCGACGCGTGCCCGAGCAGAGGGCGACCACCCGCAGGAGCGAGGACAGGGCCTGGCTCGCGCTCTGGCTGTCCGTCTCGACGTAGAGGTAGAGGGGTGAGCGCAGCGCACGGAGCCTCCTGAGGCTCTTGCGCCAGCCCATATGGCGCAGTTCGTCCAGGGTGAGGAGGCTGAGGTCGGTCAGGGAGAGGCGCTCGCAGATGCTCCGCAGGCGCTCTGCGGGCAGGCTGGCGGCCGTCAAGATGACCGCCTTCACGCCGTTCTCCGGCGGATCAGGTAGAGCTGGCCGACAGGGAGAATCAGACTGGCCAGGCTGAGAGCCGCGGCGGCGCCGGCGGCCTGGTAGCGGGGAGTGAGCCACAAACTCAGCCCCAGCGTAGCCAGCAGGGTGAGCAGCCAGCAGCCCAGGTAGGCCAGAGGTCGTCCAAAGGAGCTGAAGAAGGGACTGAGGAGAGCCGAGACGGTCCAGCACAAGATGGCCGGCATGATGAGTCGGCAGGCCGAGGCGGCCGGCAGGTAGTCGGGTCCGAAGACGGCTGCGATCAGCATCGGGAGCAGGGGGGTGAGAAGGGCCAGACCCAGGCCCAGAGCCCCCACAGCCGTGCCCAGGGTGGCCATGCAGAGCCGCAGGCCCTCCTCGGGGCTGCGCTGGCACAGGCGCGGCAGCAGCACGGCTGCGGTCAGGGACGGCAGCATCAGGCAGATGTCGAAGAGCTGGGTGGCTACCGAGAAATAGCCGATCTCGGCCGGGTTGGCCTGACTGCCCAGGACGTAGATGGACAGTCGGTAGGTCAGGAACGTGAGCACACAGGCCACGTAAGAGCGCCAGGCCAACGACCAGCCATCGCGAAAGAGCGGCCAGTCGTAGGCTCGGGGCGGCGGGCCGGGCAGGCCGGCCCAGAGGGCCAGGTTGAAAACCGTCTTGGCCACCAGCACGCCGAGCAGGCAGCTCGTGGGAGTGGGAGCGATAACCAGGGCCCCGGCCAGCCCCAGAAAGATGGCCAGGTCGTGCAGCACGCTGATCAGGTTGTAGCGGCCCAGGTTGCCCTCGGCCAGCACCAGGTTGGAGGCCAGCACGTAGAAGAGGAGGCCTGGGACGAGCAGGCCCGCCACCCACACCCCGGGCCCGGCCCAGGAAGTGGACAGGACGGCACTGGCCAGCAGGCCCGCCGCGCCCCCGAGTCCCAACGAGATGAGGGTGGAGTTGCGCGCCAGCTGGGGAAAGAGCTCGCGATTGCGGGCCAACTGCACGGTCTGGCTGGTCTGTAGCCCCAGGGCACAGAACTGGTAGACGGTCAGCGCGAAGGTGTAGAGGTAGACGAAGTCGCCTCGCCCCTGGGGGCCGAGCTTGCGAGCCACCAGGACATGGGTGAGCGTCACCAGGACCAGGGCCAGACCGCGCGCTGCGGCCACCCGGGCCACGTCGCGCAGGAGGCTGGTAAGATTTTTCAGCATGGGCTCCAGGGGAGCTTTTCGCCTCGGCGGGCGGGGATTCCTGATGGCAGGATCTCTGGCCCGCTTCGTAAACGCCTTCACAGATGTTCCAGGTCGTTCAGGACGTTGCCCGCCGCAAGGTGCTGGTGTCTCAGGTGCCCGACCCGGTGGTGCGACCCGGGCACGTCCTGATCGCCAACACCTGCTCGGTCATCTCGGCCGGAACCGAGCGCAGCGTGACCAGGCTGGCCAACAAATCTTTGCTGGGCAAGGCCCGCGCTCGCCCCGACCTGGTGCGCCAGGTGCTGCGCAAGCTCAAGACCGAGGGCCTGGCGCGCACGCTCGACCAGGTCTCGGCCAAGCTCAAGGAGCCGGTTGCGCTCGGCTACTCCTCCGCCGGGGTGGTGCTGGCCGCCGGGCAGGGCGTGGAGAGCCTGAAGCCGGGCGACCGGGTGGCCTCCAACGGCCCTCACGCCGGCATCGTGTGTGTGCCCCAGCACCTTTGCGCGCGCATCCCCGAGGAGGTGGACCAGGTCGAAGCCGCCTTCACCATCCTGGCCTGCATCGCCCTGCAGGGTGTGCGCCTGGCCGAGCTGGGGCTGGGCGAGTCGGCTCTGGTGATCGGGCTGGGGCTGGTGGGGCAGTTGACGGTGGCCCTTCTCAAGGCCCAGGGCTGTCGGGTTCTGGGCACCGACCTGGCAGCCGGTCGGGCCCGGTTAGCTCTGCAGATGGGCGCCGACCGGGCCGAAACCGAGCTGGAGGCGGGGCTGATCCGCGATTTCACCGGAGCCGACGGTTTCGATGCCGTGCTGGTGGCCGCATCGACTCCCAGCGCCGCTCCCCTCGAGCTGGCCGGCGAGGCCGTGCGGAAGAAGGGCCGGGTGGTGGTGATCGGGGCGGTGGGCATGACCTTGCCGCGCCAGAGCTACTACCTCAAGGAAGCCGAGCTGGTGGTCTCCTGCTCGTACGGTCCGGGGCGCTACGACCCGAGCTACGAGGAGCGGGGCCGCGACTATCCGGCCGCCTACGTTCGCTGGACCGAGCAGCGCAACATGACAGCGGTGTTGGAGCTCATGCGCAGAGGCCAGCTGCTGACCCGCCCCCTGATCAGTCGTCGTTACTCGGTGGAGCAGGCCGAGGAGGCCTACAAGCTGCTCGACGAGGCCAGCGAGGATTGCCTGGGCATCGTGCTGGAATACCCCGAGCTGCCTCCCCAGAAGCGAGTCACCCTGGCCCATCGGCCCACCTCAGGCAGGAGCGAGCTGGGGGTGGCCTGCCTCGGCACGGGCCAGTTTGCCCGGCTGGTGATGCTGCCCATCCTGGGACGCCTGAAGGGGGTTCGTCCCGTGATGCTGTGCTCGGCCGGTGGGCTCAGCGCCCGCTACGCCGGCGAGAGCCATGGCTTCGAGGAGGTCACCGCCGATGAGGACGAGGTCTTCCGCGACCCGCGCGTCGACGCGGTGCTCATCTTCACCCGCCACAACCAGCACGCAGCTCAGGTGGTGAAAGCCCTGGAGGCGGGCAAGCATGTCTTCGTGGAGAAGCCGCTGGCGCTCAGCCTGGAGGAGGTGCTGGCGGTGGAGACCGCCCTGGCCGAGCGGCCCCACCTTTGTCTGACCGTGGGGTTCAACCGGCGCTTCGCCCCCCTGGCCCGCGAGACGCGCAACTTTTTCGCGGATCTGCGCTCGCCTCTCACCTGCTCGGTGCGCTTCAACGCCGGCTACCTGAGCGCCGACCATTGGACCCAGGAAGAAGGTGGACGCTTGCTGGGGGAAGCCTGCCACGCCATCGATCTGGCCAGCTTCCTGGTGGGCTCGCCTCCCGAGCGGGTCTTTGCCGAGTCGGCCGGCGCCGACGATCAGGCCCTGATGCTCCTGCGCCATCGTTCCGGCTCGACCTCGCAGATCGCCTATCTCGCCGGCGGCAGTCCGAGCTTTGAGAAGGAGCGGGTGGAGCTGACCGGCGGGGGCCGGATGGCGGTCATCGAGGATTTCCGATCGGCCCGCTTTTCGGACGGGCGCACCAGCAAGAGCAGTCAGGACAAAGGCCACCGGGCCGAGCTCTCGGCCTTCGTGGCCGGGCTGATGCAGGGCGGCCCACCCCCTATCCCCTTCGAGGAGATCCGGGCCACCTCGCTGGCCGCTCTGGCCGCGGTGCAGAGCCTGCGTGAGGGCGTGCCGCTGCCGGTCGAGCCGGACTGATGTGCGGCATCGTGGGCGTGGTCGACGGGCGCAGTCCGGTCGATCCGGCCTTGCTGGCCCGCATGCGTGACAGCCTGGCCCACCGCGGCCCTGACGGCGCCGGGCTGTGGCTCTGCCCCGAGGGCCGCGCGGGGCTGGCCCACCGCCGCCTGGCCGTGCTCGACCTGACTCCCGAGGCGGCCCAGCCCATGACCAACGAGGACGGGACCCTCTGGCTGACCTACAACGGCGAGATCTACAACCACGCCGAGCTGCGCGCCGAGCTTTCCCGGCACCGGTTCCGCACCCGCAGCTCGGATACCGAGGTCATCTTGCACGGCTACGAGGAGTGGGGGGTGGGTGTTCTCCAGCGCCTGCGAGGCATGTTCGCCTTCGGCCTGTATGATAGCCGGAGCGGCAAGCTGCTCCTGGCCCGCGACCGGCTGGGGGTCAAGCCCCTCTACTACACGCGGGCGGGCACCAGCTTTCTGTTTGCCTCCGAGATCAAAGCTCTGCTCTTGCATCCTCAGGTCGCAAGGCGCATGGACGAGCGGGCTCTGGGCCACTACCTCACCTTCCTCACCACTCCGGCACCCGGCACGCTGTTCGAAGGCATCTTCAAGCTGCCCGCGGGCCACTCTCTCGAGCTCGAGCCAGGCGGATCCGAGCGGCTCGAGCGCTACTGGGAGCTGTGGCAAGAGGTGCGGGATCTGTCCGGACTGGGTGAAGAGGAGGTGGCCGAGAGGCTCTTGCAGGAGCTGCGCACCTCGGTGCGGTTGCGCCAGCTGGCCGACGTGCCCGTGGGCGTGCTCCTCTCGGGAGGGCTCGACTCCAGCACCAACGCCGCGCTCTTTGCCGAGACCGGTCCGGTCAAGACCTTCTCGGTGGACTACCACGGTGACCCCCGCAGCCAGCCCAGCGAGCTGGCCCATGCCCGCCTGATGGCCCGTCGCGTTGGCGCCGAGCATCATGAGGTGCGGCTGACCTTGCAGGACCTGCACGACTTCCTGCCCCGCATGATCGAGCTGCAGGACGAGCCCCTGGGGGATCCGGTTTCGGTTCCGCTCTACTACGTCTCGCGCCTGGCCCGGGAGCACGGCGTGGTGGTGGTCCACGTGGGAGAGGGAGCCGACGAGCTGTTCTGGGGCTATCCCACCTGGCGGCTCAAGCTGCGGCTCGAGCAGCTCAACCGGCTGCCGGTGCCCATGGCCTGCAAGAGCTGGCTGCTGCGGCTCTTGAGGTGGGCGGGCGCCTCCGAGTCACGAGCCTTCGAGGCGTTGCGCCGGGCCACCCGGGGCCAGCCCATCTTCTGGGGCGGGGCCGACATCTTTACCGAGGAGCGCAAGAATCGGCTTCTGCGGACGGTGGTCAGGCCCAGTTGGGAGGAGGCCCTCGCTCCTCACTGGGAGCGCTTTCAGCGCCTGGCCTGTGAGCGCAGCCCACTCAACTGGATGAGCTACCTCGATCTCTGCCTTCGTCTGCCGGAGCTCTTGCTGATGCGGGTGGACAAGATGACCATGGGAGCCTCCCTGGAGGCCCGGGTCCCGTTTCTCGATCACCGGCTGGTGGAGCTTTCCATGGGGATCGGCCAGCGGCTCAAGACGCGGGGGGGGCGGCTCAAGCACATTCTCAAGCGGGCCGTGGCGCCGCTCTTGCCGGCCGAGATCGTGGAGCGCCCCAAGCAGGGCTTCGGTGTGCCCCTGACCGAGTGGTTGCGCGAAGGTCTGCGCGCCCCCATGGAGGCGAGCGTGCTGGCCTTCTGCCGCCGCTCGGAGGCCTTCGACCCGGTCTATGCCCGGCGCCTCCTGGGGGGCGATCCCCAGCGGGCCTGGACCCTCTACAACCTGGCCCTGTGGCACGAGCGATGGATCGCGAGCTGACCGCCCTGCGTCTCAAGCGCCTGGTGGGCAAACCCCCGGCCTTTTTGTGGCGGCGCTTCTGGCTCGAGCTGGGGGCCCGCTGGGAGGAGCTTCAGGTAGCCTGGGGCTGGAAACGCTTCGAGCTGGGTCCCGAGGCCTGGGATCAGGCCCGACAGCGTCCCTGGCCGCTGGCCCACCTGGCCGACGAGCCGGGTTTCCTGGAGCGAGCCGAGGAGGCTCGGGAACAGCGGGTGGACCTGCTCGGCTCGGGCCCACTCAGCTTGCGACCGGTGGACTGGCACCGCGACTACCGGTCCGGCTACGTCTGGCCGCGCCGCCACATCCGCCGGTTGCAGGCTGCCCGGACCGGAGCCGAGGTCAAGTTCCCCTGGGAGCTCTCGCGCCACCAGTGGCTGCTGCCTCTGGGCCAGGCCTATCGGGCCACCGGAGAGGAGCGCTATGCCCAGGCCGCTCGCGAGCTCCTGTCCGGCTGGATCGCCCACAACCCCTATGCCGTCGGGGTGAACTGGGCCGTCGCCATGGAGCCGGCCCTGCGCCTTGTCAGCTGGACCTGCCTGTTCCACCTGCTGAGCCCCAGTTCTGCCTGGGCCGACCCGGCCTTTCGGAGCGATTTCCTGGCCTCGCTGAATGCCCAGGCCCACTACGTGGCCAGTCACCTGGAGTATTCCGACCTGAACGGCAACCACTACCTGGCCGGCGCCGTGGGGCTGATCGCCGCTGGCGTCTTCTTCGGACGACCCCGGTGGAAGTCGCGGGGACTGGCGATCCTGCGCCAGGAGCTGCCCCGCCAGGTCTCGCGCGACGGGGTCGACTTCGAGGGCTCGGTGGCTTACCACCGTTTCGTGCTCGAGCTCTTCTCGGTTGGCTTCTTGCTGGCCGGGGAGGGAGACGGCACGCTCGCTGCCATGCTCGACTTCTACGCAGCCTGCCTGCGCCCGGACGGCTCTCTGCCTCAGCTGGGAGACAACGACGACGGGCGCGTCCTGCCAGGCTTTCGGCTGCTCTCTCCTGCAGCGGTCGGCTCGCTCGGTTTCCCCGATGGAGGCTACTTCGTCATGCGCAATCAGCATGACCACGTCTTCATCGACTGCGCCCCGGTGGGCATGGCCGGGCGGGGAGGCCACGGGCACAACGACTGTCTCAGCTTCGAAGCCATCTTGCTGGGGTGTCCCCTGATTGTGGACAGCGGGACTGGTTGCTACACCTTCGACCCCGAGCTACGCAACCGGCTGCGCTCCACCGCGGCTCACAACACGCCCCAGCTCGACGACCTGGAGCTGAACCGCTTCGTTCATCCCAGGTTGCTCTGGGTGCTGCGCGACGACGCCCGGCCTCACCTGGACCGCTTTGAGACCGGTCGTGAGCGGGACCTGTTCCGTGGCTGGCACACGGGCTACCCGGGCGCGCGTCCGGTGCGCACCCTCGAGCTCGAGCACTCCAGCCACACTCTGCGGCTGGTGGACGAAGTGGAGGGGCGGGGCCCGCGGCGCCTGAGCATCCCGCTTCACCTGCACCCGGCCGTGGAATGCGTCCGGCAGGACCAGGCCGTGCGCCTTTGCTGCCGCGGTCAGGCTTTCGAGCTGGCCTGGAGCGGCCCCGGCCTGACCTTGGAGGAGCTGCCCGGTCCTGGTTTCTCGCCTTCCTACGGGGTGCTCGAGCCCAACCGCAAGCTGGTCTGGAGCGGCGAGCAGCTGCCCGCCCGCCTGGAATGGAGCCTGCGGCCGGCATGAAGCGCTTCCTGGACCGACTTCTCTATCCTGGCTGGTCCGACGATTGGGACGCTCGTCTGTTCCGCCAGCTGGTGCTCTCCCGCCTGACACCCGGGGCGGAGGTCCTCGACCTGGGGGCCGGCGCGGGCCTCCTGAGCGAGCTTGACTTCCGTGGTTTGTGCCGGCGTATCGTGGGGGTGGACCCGGATCCCTGCGTTCGGGACAACCCCTTTCTCGACGAGGCCGTGGTCAGCTCCGGGCTGCCTTTTCCGGAGGCCAGCTTCGACCTGGTCCTGTGTCACAATGTCTGCGAGCACCTCGAGGAGCCCACCCGGACCTTTGCCGAGGTCTACCGGGTGCTCAGGCCGGGAGGCCGGCTCCTGCTCAAGACACCCAATCGGCGCCACTACGTTCCTCTGATCGCTCGCCTGACCCCGCACTGGTTCCACCAGTGGGTCAACGAGCTGCGGGGACGTCCCGCCCGGCACACCTATCCCACCTTCTACCGGGCCAACACTCCCTCCGACCTTCGCCGGCTGTGCGGCAAGGCTGGTCTGGAGCTGGAGAGCCTGGAACTGGTGGAGGGGCGTCCCGAGTACCTGCGAATGACCCCCTTCACCTACCTGGTGGGATGGCTCTACGAGCGGCTGGTCAACTCCATCCCTGCCCTGAAAGGCTTTCGGGTGGTCTTGCTGGCCACCTGTCGGAGGCCGCCGTGAAGGGCTTCCTGACCCAGGTGCGGCATACGCCTCCGACTCAGCTCTGGCACCGGTTGCGGCTGCTGGTCAAGCGACGTTGTCTGCAGGCCTGGTATCGGCTGGCACCCCGACCCGGACTTCCGGCCCCCGCCCCCCTCTCGGATCGCGCCTGGGTGGCTCCGAGTCTCCATCCCATGCCCCTTCTCGACCCGAGCACGCCGCTCGGGCGCCTGCGCGCCCACTGCCAGGCCGAGCCTGGTCGCGCTTGGATCGAGGGCAACCCGCCCTACGGGCCGCGTTACTGGGAGGACAGCTGGAACAGCTGGGCTATTTCCATCCGCAGCCTGGCCTGGATGCACGCCTGCCGGACCGGCCAGGTCAGCGACCGCGAGCTGGTGCTGCGCAGCCTGACTCAGCAGCTCGAATTCTTGCTCTCCAACCTCGAGCTGGACATCCGGGGCAACCACCTGCTCAAGAACGCCCGTACCCTGCTCTTTGCCGGCCGCTTCTTCGCCGGCCAGCTGGGCCAGCGCTGCCACCGGGTCGGCCGCCAGTTGCTGGAAGAGTGCCTGGCCGAGCAGTTCCCCGATGGGTTGCACTTTGAGAACAGCCCCGCCTATCACTGCGAGGCCACCGCCGACCTCATCGACTGCCAGGCGTGCCTGAACGAGCCCCATCCCCGGCTGGAGGCCCTGATCGCCTCGGCTCGCAGAGCCGTGGCCGAGCTGACCCATCCCGACGGTCAGCTCAGCCTGCTCAACGACGGTGGATTCTCGTGGCTGCGGCCCGTGGCGAGCGAGGCTCGGGACCACTTCCACTACCCGGGGGCCGGCTACGCCGGCCTGCGCGGGCCTGGCTTCCTGCTGCTCTACGACTTCGGCCAGCTGGCCCCGGACGCGTTGCCAGCCCACTCGCACGCCGACATCTTTAGCTTCGAGCTCTCCGTGCAGGGCCAGCGGGTCTTCGTGGACCACGGCTGTTTTCAATATCATCCGGGGCGCTGGCGGCGCTATGCTCGCTCGACCCCCATCCACAACACCGTCAGCCTGGATGGGGGCGACCAGGGCGACCTGAGCGGATCGTTTCGCCTGGGTCGTCGCGGCCGTACCCGGGTGCTGCGCTGCCGCGTCGAGCCCGACCTGCTGGAGGTGCTGGCCGAGCACACCGGCTTTGCCCATCTTCCGGGGGCACCGGTGCATCGGCGCCACTTTCGAGCCACCCGAACCGGGCTCGAGGTGCACGACAGCCTGCTGGGCGGCCGGGGCCAGCGGGCCCGGGCCAGCTTGCTGCTCCACCCGGCCATCCGCCCTCGCCCGGTGGAGGGCGGCCTGGGGCTTGGGCCCATCAGCCTGTTTACGTCTTGTTCGTTCTGTTTTCGGCGGTCATGGTGGTGTCCTGACCTTGGAGTGCGCGTTCCGACAGTGAAAATATTGTTCGAGTACGGTCTCGTCCCTTGCCAGGGCTTCTTCCGGGTGACCTGGAATGATGCAGGGTGCACCTCTGGATCTTGAGCCACAATTTTCCTCCCGAGAGCAACGCCCTGGCCCATCGCACCTTCGAGAACGCCCGCGAGTGGGTCAAGGGCGGGCATAGCTTCGACGTGCTAACCGACGTGCCGCACTTCCCGGAGGGACGTGTCTATCGCGGTTATGCCAACCGGTTCCAGCACGAGGAGACCAGCGAGGGGATCTCGGTCTATCGCGTGCCCATCCTGCCGGCTGAGAATCGCAACGTGTTCCGGCGCACAGTCTCCTATGTCTCCTACCTGCTTTCCCTCTTGCTGTTCAGCGGGAGGGTGGAGCGCAAGCCTACGGCGATTTTCGCATCGACGCCTCAGATCTTCACCGCTCTGGCGGGCTATCTGTTGAGCTTGCGCTACCGCGTGCCCCTGGTGCTGGAGGTGCGCGACCTGTGGCCGGAGTCCATCAGCGCCGTGGGAGCCGTTTCCAGCGCATTCCTGCTGCGTCCGGTGCAGTGGCTGGCCGACCATCTCTACCGCCACGCCCGACTGATCGTGGTGCTGACCGATGCCTTCCGCACCGTCATTGCTGGGCGCGGGATCGATCCTGACAAGATCGTGGTGAGTCCCCCCGGAGTTTGCTCGGATTGGCTCGAGCAGGCGGTCACTCCCGAAGCGGTGGAGCGGCTTCGGGCGGAGCACCACCTCGAGGGAAAATTCGTGGTCTCTTACATCGGGACCATCGGAATGGCGCACGGGGTGGACTTGATGCTGGAGGCCGCCCGCCGCTGCAAGAATCCGGAGGTGGCTTTCGCAGTGGTGGGCACGGGGGCGGCCCGGCGAGACCTGGAGAAGGAGCTGGCCGAGCGCCCCTGCCCGAATTTCTACCTGTTTTCCAAGCAGCCCCGCGAGCTGATCCCCGTCTGGCTGGGTGTGACGAGCCTGTCGCTGGTTCTGCTCAAGGACAAGCCGGTCTTCGAGACGGTCATTCCCTCCAAGCTGATCGAGGCCATGGGGGCGGGCAAGCCGGTGGTGCTGGGAATTCGCGGCGAAGCCGCCCGACTCTTGCGCCGGGCTCAGGCGGGCGTCTGTTTTGCTCCCGGGCAGGTGGACGAGCTGGTGGCGGCTGTCGAGCAACTGGCCGGCGATCCGGCTGCCCTGGCGCTCTACGCGGAGAATGGCCACCGCTACGCCCGTCGCCACCATGATCGGGGAGTGCTGGCCGTAGAGCTCTGGAAGCACCTCGAGCAGGCCCTTGCTCCGGTGACCGAGGACGAGAGCCTGAGCCTTCCGGCCTGAGGGTCAGCTCCCCGCGTTCGCGGAGATTCATCCTGGAGGGGGTTGCCGCTTCGTAAGCCGCAGCAGGGCGGGCAGGGCCAGCTCGGCTCCGACCAGGTTGGCCAGCACCCCGCTGGCCATCACGAACCCCAGCGAAGCGATGCCCCGGTGGTCGGCCAGCATGAGCGAGCCGAAGCCGGCAATGGTGGTGATCGCGGCCAGGGCCACGGCGGGGCCGGTGGAGTGCGCGAAGAGGTAGCCCTGATCGCGCCCGTGCACCACGTGCACGCCATAGACCAGCCCGATGCCGAGGGTCAGGGGGAGCGCCATGAAGTTGGCGGGATTGAAGTTGACCCCGCAGGCGCCCATCAGCCCCAGCATCCACACCACCCCGAGCAGCTTGGGGAGCAGGGCCAGCCCGGCCAGCTTCAAAGAGCGGAAGTGCACCAGCAAGAGCAGCACGATGATGACCAGGGCGTTGCGCCAGGAGGTCTCATAGGCTCGCTTCAGCTCGCCCAGATAGTGGTAGATCAGCACCGGGCTGCCCGTGACCGAGGGCTCGACTCGCTCCAACTCGCCCACGAAGCGAGCCAGGGCTTCACGTTCCCACACGTTCTCGCGGGGGTGGACCGAGATCAAGAGCTCCCCCTCGGGCCCGATGCCTCGGTCGCGCAGCTTGTCGGGCAGGTCCTGCACCCCGATGGCCGGGCCGGCCCGCTGGCTCTGCAACTGCAAGAGAGACGAGCGCACGTCTTTCATCAGGTGCTGCTCGAAGCTCTCCAGGCCTTCCTCGATCGGGCCCGGACCCATGTCCTTCAGGGTCGCCTTGAGTCGGTCGAGGCGGGCCAGCCCGGCCTTGCGCTCCTCGGGCGGACGCGTGGACAGCAGTTTGCGCAACCGTTTGTCCAGTCCGGCAAAGAGGGGCTCGAGCTTGAGCAGTTGCTCCACCGTGCGATGAGGCGGCGAGCCGGGGGGCTTCAAACCCTGCACCGGGGCCAGGGCGGCCGCCACTTCCCGTGAGCGATCCTGCTCTGGCAGGAGGGTGACCAGGCACTCCACTCGGGCCACCGAGGGCAGCCGCCCGAGCTCGCTTACCAGGCGGCGGGCCTCGGCCGCGTCGGGGGCAGCGATCAGGGCCACCAGGCTGGTGCGCCCGACCTGCTGCAGCAACCGCTCGGCCTGCACGGGGGGCGAGCCGGGAGCGTGCATGTGCAGCAGGTTGTAGTCAAAGTGCAGGCGAGGGATGTAGTGCGCGCACCACAGGGTGAGGAGGGCCGTGAGCACCAGGATGGTGCCGGGTCGTGCAGCGACCCAGCGCTCGGCCGGCAGCCAGCGCGACGGCGGCACGGGCGGAACGCTGGCGCGCCGGTCGAGCAGAAAGATCAGCGAGGGAAGCATCACGGCCATGGCCGCAAACGAGAGCATCACCCCCACTCCCGAGATGAGACCCAGGTCGGCCACGGCCCGAAAGGTCGTGAAGCGCAGGGCCAGGAAGGCGACCGCGGTGCTGAGGGCGCCGGTCAGGTTCTCCACCCCCGAGCCCTGCATGGTCTTCTCCATGGCCGGCAGGGGAGCAAGGCCGGCGGCGCGCAGCTCCTCGTAGCGCAGCAGCCAGTGGATGCCAAAGTCCACTCCCAGCCCCACCAGGATGCAGGGGAAGTTGATGGTCACCAGGTTGAGGGTGCCTACGGTCAAGCCAGCAAAGGCCATCGACCAGGTCAGCCCCACGCTCATGACCAGCACGATCATCTGGGCCCGCCAGAATGCTCCGAAGCCCAGCACTAAAAGCAGGTTGCACAGCATGACCGAGCTGATGGTGGCGATCACCGCTCCCCGGGTCGTATCCAGCGCTTCCTGGGCCTGCAGCACCGGCTCGCCGGTGAGCTCGACCTGCACCCCGCGCACCTGGCCGATGAGCTCGCGCAGGCGCTTGACAGCGGCCCTGGCCTGGCGGTCGGCGGGGCGCACGAGCAGCAGGTTGACCTCACCGTGCTGGAAGGTCAGGTAGACCCGGGTGCCGTGGCGCGTACCGCCCTGGCCAGGGTCCGGCTCAGGGCGCCGGAAAGGCGAGACGTAGGGCGCGCGCCCGCGGCTTTCGAAGCTGGCGATGAGCTGGTCGAGCACCCGGTCGAGGGTGGCGCTGAGCTGGGGACGAGCTGCGAGCAGCGCTTCCAGCCGGCTGTCTTTGCCCAGAGCGGCCAGCCAGGGACGCGCCTGGCGCAGCTCGAGCTCCAGCTCGCCCAGCTCTTCGGAGGTCAGGTAGAGCAGAGAGCGGTCCTTGAGGAACTCGAGCTCGAAGCTGGTCAGCACCTTCGTGAAGAGGGCCGGCTCTTGCTCGAGACGGGCGGCCAGCTCGTCCACCGCCTGCTCGCGCTCGGACTCGCTCCCGCCTCGCACGTAGACCACGATGTCGTTCTCGCCCGGAAAGACCTGCTTGAAGCGACGGTAATTGAGCTGCACAGGGTGATCGGGCCGCAGCAACTGGGTGCGGTCGGCTGAGAAGGAGAGCGTCTTCAGGCTGATCCATCCCGCCGGCAGCACGGACAGGGCCACCAGCACCAGGATCACCCGGGGGGCGCGATAGCAGAGCCTGGTGAGCCCGACCAGCAGAGTGGCCATTTATCGGCGGGCGAAGCGCGCCGTTTTCCAGTTGTCCAGCTGCTCGAGCCTGAAGGCGGTGGCCTGGCCATCGGGCCCCAGCTCGAAGCGCACCAGGGTGACCAGGGGACCGTCCTTGAGGTCGGCTTCGTAGTAGAAGGTGCTCCCGTCCCAGGGCCGCAGGGGGGCGGTGACCCTCAGGTCGGGGCCGAAGCTCAGCTGCATGCCGGCCACCCGGGCCGGGCCGAAGTAGGCGTTGTCGTAGCTCCCCTCGATGGCCTGCGCGGCCACGGGCGCTTGACCCTGAGCGGGACGCTGCGACCAGCTCAGGCCCCCGTCCACCATGCCCGCCATGCCCTGGCCGACCTTGCGCTCGGTCGCCATCACGTCCTCCAGGCTGCCCTTGCCGTCCAGCACCAGGCTCACCAGGCCGCTGGACAAACCCTCGGGCAAGCCGCTGGGGAAGGCATTGCACAAGATGGCGATGCCCAGCTCGGCTTCGGGAATCAGCAAGAGCTGCGAGCGCGTGCCGGTGGAGAAGGCTCCTGAATGCTTGACCTCGAGCATGCCGTGGCGGTTGTAAGACGAGGCCCAGCCCAGCCCGTAGAATCCGGTGCTGAAGGTGGCCGGGTTGAACCCGGTCACCATCAGCGGCTGGTGGGTGGCCAGCAGCGCCTCGCGGGCCACGATCTGCTTGCCGTCCACCGTTCCCTCGCCCAGGTGCAGGAGCAGGAATCGGCTCAGGTCTCGGGCCGTGCTGGAGACCCCGCCGGCCGGAGCCTGCGCGTCAGGCATGCGGTCGTAGCGCTGCACCGCCTTGCCATCCTCCAGGATGTGCTCGCGGGCCCGATCGCTGGCCCGGGCGAAATCGGCGTAGCGGGTGCTGGTCGACTTCATCCCGAGGGGATCGAAGATCTTCGTCTTGCAGACAAGGTCGAACTGCCCCCGGGTGGCCGCCACGCAGCCCGCCGTGATGCCGAAATTGGAGTAGCTGTAGCTGGACCGAAAGCGGTTGTCCAGGGGAACTTCGCGCAGGTTGTGAAGGATGCTGGCCTGGTCGAAGCCCAGCTCCTCCAGCTCGTTACCGGCCTGGCCCGGGAGACCGCTGCGGTGGCAGAGCAGGTCGCGCACCGTGAGGTGGCTGGTGACCCAGGGGTCGTTGAGCTGGAAGGCGGGGTCGAGCTCGGCGATGAGGGTGTCGAAGCTCACCTTCTGCTCGCCCACCAGCGCCGCGACGGCGCTGGTGGCGATGGGTTTGGAGCAGGAGGCCAGATGGAACACGGTGTCGGCCGTGACGGGCGTGGGCCGATCCACGTTGGTCACCCCGAACCCTTCCAGCATCACCACTTTGCCTTTGTAGACCACCGCCACCGAGCAGCCCGGCACTCCGCTGGCCTTGAGCGCCTCCTGACACAGCTGGCGGAACCTGGGAAGGATGGCGTTCATGTCGGGCTCGGCCGCGACCGGAGCCAGGGTGAGGAGAAGGGCGAGAAAAAGGCGCTTGAGCATTTGCCCCGGTTGGTCCGAGGAGGGGGAGATTCCTGCCCGTCAGGCGGACGGGTCGACGACCCTGAGGAGTCCGTGCCGTTCAGGGTCGCGAGCTCGCCCTGCTCGAGTGTGCAGGCCAGGGGCGCTCAATATCGGACTTCGATGTCGGGCAAGGTCTGATGGTGGCGGCCAGGAAGAAGGTGGCCAGGTCAAGTCCTCGGCACGAAGAACCAGCCCGTGCTGCTCGCTCGGACCGGGCGATAGTTGCTCTCAAAGACCATTCGGAGGCTCGGGACGGGAAACTCCCTCTCGCGCAAAAGCACCACCCGATAGAATCGCTGATTGAGCTTCTCGGCCACGGTGCGCAACGGTATCGTCCCGTCTGCGAGGCGTTCCCAGAACCAGAACTCATCGACCTCGAGAGTGTGACCGGACCAGTAGAGCAGGGTCGTGTCCATCGAGAAGATCGGTCCGGGCTGGCTGGCCAGCCACTCCCGGTCGGATTCATACACGAGCTGACTGTGAGCCAGCCCACTCGATTCCGCTATCTGCTCGGACAGGGACCTGGGAAGGACAACCAGAATCGTGAGCGTGAGACCGACCAGGCTCGCGGCCAGCCATCGTCCGGTCACAGAAGCGAGCAGCAGCCCCGCACCCAGGCAAAGAGCGACCCAGTAGTCAAAGAAGCGGTTGCGACTGACCGCTGGCAGACCGGTCAGGTAGAAGCCCCAGAGGCACGCAACCACAAGGTAGGCAATTATGAGCTCAGCCCATTTCTGCTCGCGAGCTCTCCACAAATGGACTCCCACGAAGAGGGTTGCCGGCAAAATCGTCGGGACCCAGCGGAAATTGAGCATCTCCTTGATCTGGTGCTTCTGGGGGACAAGAATGCTCGGGAAAAAGTTCGGCCCGTAAAGAGCCTGGAACAGAAGAACTGTGACGAGCACAAGGATGCAGCTTGTCAGCATCCATAACCGAAGGCTCCTGGGCTCGTGTCGAAACAGCCACCAGGTGACGGCCAACGGCAGCGGGACCACGATCTGCTTGACCAGCCCGCCCACGAACATGAGCGTGGCGCAAAGTGGCATACAGCGCGCCTCCGCATCCCCACGAATGAGCACGTAAAGTCCCGCCAGGACCAGGAACTCAGCGAGCCACTGGGGGTCGGAGCGGGCGATGTAGTCGCACTTGTGCACTGCGGAGAAGGCCAGGAACAGCCACG
Organism: Candidatus Xenobia bacterium; assembly: GCA_045863235.1. Lineage (GTDB taxonomy): Bacteria > Vulcanimicrobiota > Xenobia > Xenobiales > QWHO01 > QWHO01. The sequence goes on from BTUM01000006.1 coordinate 40,027, forward strand.
CGGTCAGCCCGGACACAAGCCTGTCCCGGGTAAGACGGAATACGATCATCCCGGTGAGAATCCCGACCCCGAGCCAGCTGAGCAGACTGACGGCCCGCCCGGCCAGGAGCGGGTCGGGAAAGAGACCGAGCAGATGGTAGGAGAGCGGAGTATAGTTGTTCCCAAGAAAGCTGTCAGGCGGCGGGTAAAGCTGCTGGCCCGACCTTGCGTGCAGAGCGTGGTAGGCGTTCCAACCCTCGTTGGGCCCAGGGAAACGGACCTTCGTGCCCAGCGTGAGAACGGGCCAGACCGATATGCTGAGGACGATCCCTGCCAACAAGACGGCGCTCGACCAGAGCATGAAGTCCCGGCTCGACCTGAGCATTCGCCGGTGTTCTCCTGTGGCCAGACGAGACTGTTCGATCAGCCGCAGCACTTCTTATACTTCTTGCCGCTGCCGCACGGGCAGGGGTCGTTGCGGGCCGGACCGGCCTCGCGCCGCACCGGAGAACCTCGGGGAGTGGTGCTGTCGACATAGATCCAGCGCCCCTCGCGCAGCTCGAAGCGAGAGCGCTCGTGCAGCCGGTGGCGCTCGGCACCGACCGTGAACGAGGCCACGAACTCCACCTCGTCCTCCACCGCCTCGAGCACTTCCAGGCTGGTAAAGCGAGCCTGGCGAGCAAAGCGCTCGACCCCGGCCCGGTCTTGCGCCACCTGGGTTTGCATCAGATAGTCCACGTTGCCCAGCGCATAGGCCGAATAGCGCGAGCGCATCAGCTCCTCGGGGGTGGCCGGCAGCTCGCCCTGGTGAAACGGGCCGCAGCACCCCTCCAGGGGGCGGCCCGAGCCGCAGGGGCAGGCGTTAATTGCTGGGCTTCTCCGAAGGGGGCATGACCGACAGGAAGTCATAGCCCATGCGCGGCACGTAGCTGTTGAGCAATTCATCCACCCGGTCGTAGCTCGGCGAGGCCACGATCAGGCCGGCGTGGTGGCGCTGCACGATGCGGCCCACGATCTCGGGTTCGTGGTAGCCGGTCAGATCGGGCCATTCCTGGCGGGCCAGGCACAGGGCCAGGCCCGCGTAGTCGCGGCGGTAGGTGGGAACCTGGTAGCTCTCCTTGTGCAGGTAGGCCAGCTCGATCTTGGCCCACTCGGCCCACAGGTTGATGCCCGAGGCCGCTTCCACCAGGGCGTCGATGTGGGCCCCGCCCACCCGGGCTGCCAGCTCGAGGAAGTAGAGCTTGCCATTGTGCCCCCGGATGAACTCGGCGTGGGTGACCCCGCGCACCATTCCCATGGCGGCCACGACCTTCTTGTTGAGCGCCTTCAGGTCGCCCACCAGCTTCCCCTCGTGCTGGCTGGACATGGTGCGGGTGGTGAATACTCCGCCCAGGTGGGACACCTTCATCGGGGGCTCGCCGTAGCGGTGAGCGATCTGGTAGACCAGTTTGCTGTCGTAGTAGATCGAGTCCACGTGGAACACGTCGCCCGGCACATAAGCTTCCATCAGGTAGTAGGACTGCTTGTCGCCCAGCATGGCCAGGGCTTCCCAAAGCTCGGCCTCGTGCTCGATCTTGCGAATCCCCACGGCGCCGGCCTCGGCCCGGGGCTTGAGCATCCAGGGTGGGGACACGCAGCGCATGAACTCGCGCACGTCGTCATAGTTCAGAACGTGCACGAAGGCCGGCACCGGCAGTCCGTTCTCGGCCGCCTGCACCCGCATGGCCAGCTTGTCGCGGAAGTAACGGGCTCGGGTCTCGCCCATCCCGGGGCTGCGCAGGTGCTCGCGCAGCGAGGCGGCCGTCTCCACGTCGTAGTCGTCCAGGGCCACGATGCGGTCGATGTGGCGCTCGCGGGCCAGGTAGCTGACCCCGTTGATGATGTCCGGCACCTTGAGGGCGGGCATGCGGAACATCTCGTCGATGGCCTCGTGGGGCCAGGGCTCGCCCGCCAGGGCCTCCTCGGTGATCAGGATGACGCGACAACCCTGGCGTTTCAACTCGCGCATGAATTCGGCGCCCTTGTAGTAGCTGGCCAGGCAGACAAAAGTGATCGGTCGGCTCATGAGGCCCGTTGATTCGAACTCCAGGCCCTCATTCCTGGTGCGTCGAATGGGCCGGCGTGGCGATCGTGATTGCAGGAGTCACCACCTGCGCCCTGTGCGGCGAGGTGGCCGACGCGAAGGACTACATGGCGACTTCGGGTGTCTGGTACGAGCAGGACCACCCGCTGTGGCGCTACTGCGACGCCCCCATGCACTGGGATTGCTACGAGCGCTGGCCCGAGCGCGAGCAGTTCGCGCGCGACTATGTGGCCATGCGCCGCTCGCATCAAGACAGTCCCTACTGGGACAGGGTTTACGAAGACGAGCAGCTGGTGCTCGAGGTCAGCCGCGCCAGGGCCCTGGCCTGGCTGCGGGCAACCGGCACCCCGGTCGCCTTCTCGCCGCAGAGCTGGCCTGAGCCCGAGCCCGGTCTTCACCGTCTCGAACGCGACGCGCTCGAGAAGAGCCACCTGGCCGCCAGGTTCCCCGCCTGGGAGGATTTGCTGGCCGGTGTCGACTGGGAGGCCAAGGACCGCCTGCGCGAGCGCCTCGACCGCGAGGCCGAGGAGCGCCGCGAGCGCAGCCGCCAGGAGGCTATCGCAGCTCACGCCGAGAGCAACGCCCTGGCCGAGCGCTGGGCCGAGCAGCTCAAGGCCGGTGGCCTGACCTGTCCGGCCTGCCAGCGACACACGCGCAACATCCGCTACTACGACAAGCGGCCCGATCAGCGCTCGTACTTCATCTGCCAGGAGTGCGGCCGCTCCTTCGAGGCTCGCTGATGGAGGAGCACTACGTCCCTTTGATGGCGGTGACCGCTCTGGCCTGCATCGTGGTCATGCTGCTCAACACCCGGCGCAAGAAGCCCTCGGCCGACCATGAGCAGACTGTGCGCAGCGCCATCCTGCAGCTCTTCAAGCTGGCCACCAGCAAGGACTACGCCGGCGCAGCCACCCTGTTGCTGGGTGAGCAGGGCGTTCTTCGCTACAGCCAGCAGCCCGAGGAGGTCGAACGGCGCTGCCGCGACCTGCAAGAGCTGGCTGCCGGGGGAGGCATCAGCATCGACCGGGTGCTGCCCCAGGGAGACGAGGGCCACCCTGATTACGTCTGTGAGCTCTCCGTGGTGGGAGCCCAGCGCCTCGACCGCCAGCAGCGCTGGCGCTGGACGGGCGATCGCTATGCTCTGTTGGAGTCTTAGCCGTTCGAGCAGTCCACGGACGCCCTAAAGCAGACGAGGACTGGCGGCCCGGGTCTGAGCGGTCGGCAGGGCCGGCCGGGGGTGATCGGCCTGGTAGCGCGCCAGCACGCCCAGAAAGCGGCGCTGGGTGTCGGGGGGCGAGAGCAGCAGCGTGTGGGATAGCTCACAGTGGATCAAGATTTCTGAACAACCGCTCGCCAGGGCGCCGTCGGGGACTACCGAAACGTCGCCCTGTGCGTATCCTCTCTCACATTCCCCACAATGCCGAGGTCGACTTCGAGCGACTGGACGAGCCGATCACACCCGCGAGCGCGTTTTTCAAGCGAAATCACTACGACGCTCCCGAGTCGAGCGGTGAGTGGTTTCTCGCGGTCAACGGCCGCAGAGTCTCCCTGTCTGAGCTGAGGAAGCTCCCCTTTCGAAGACTGGAGGCAACGATCGAGTGCGCGGGAAATGGTCGCACTCTTCTCAACCCCGTTCCGCCCGGCACGCCATGGAGGTTGGGTGCCGTTTCGAACGGGGTCTGGGGGGGAACCTCGTTGAGAAATGTCCTCAGCGATGTCCAGGGCTTGGAGGTGATCTTCCAGGGCGCAGACCAGGGCCACGATGGCCGGGGTGCGTATGCGCGCAGCCTGACGCTCGGACAGGCGATGCACGAGGACGTGCTGCTCTGCTGGGAGATGAATGACCACCCCTTGCCGCGCGAGCACGGCGGTCCTCTGCGCCTGGTCGTGCCCGGACAGTACGGGATGGCCTCCGTCAAGTGGCTGTGCCGGATCGATCTGGCCAGCTCGCCCTATGAAGGCTACTATCAGCGCGAAGACTACCAGATCCACATCCCCGGACAGTCTTCGCGACCGGTGGGGGCGGTGCGGCCCCGGGCCCTGATCGTGCGCTCGAGCGCCACTGAGGTCAGCGGGTGGGCCTGGAGCGGGACCGGGCCTGTGGTCGAGGTGGAGGTGCTGGTCGGGGAGAAGCGGTTGCGGGCTGAGCTGGCCCCTGACCGTGGACCGTATGCCTGGCGACGCTTTCGCTGCCCCCTCCAGCTCGAGCCCGGGCGCCATCTGGTACGGGCGGTGGCTCGCGACGCGGCTGGCAATGTGCAGCCACTGGACCCCTTCTGGAACGAGCACGGCTACGAGAACAATTGCGCCGAGGAGCACGTGCTGGAGGTCTGAGCCGACAGATTCTTACCGCGGAGCTCACTCCAGACCAAGTGCTCCAGTATGGTCGCCGCTCGAGACCTTCTCAATTACGAGCACATTAGAAAAAAGGCCGCCGGCCTGAGCCGGCGGCCTTCCCATACAAAGCCTCAGGGCAGGACCATCAGGTCGCTCAGGGCCGTCTCGCCGGTCGCAAACGGGCTGCCCCCCACGGGGGTCAGCTGCCCGCTGGTCCGGTTGCTGGCGTAGGCGACCACGGTGTTGTCCCCGGAGCTGGTGCAGACTCTTTTCAGCCCGGCAAGGCATACTCAAGACATGGAAACCGTCTCGCTGAGCAATCCAGGTCTTTACGATCCTCGCCGCGCCGGTGCGCTGCGCCGGGCCGAGACGGTCGTCTCGCAGGTGCACACCCTGATGGACGTGTTCGCCCGCCAGGACGAGGGCTCGAACGACCATCGCCGGGACGAGCCGGGACGAGTGGCGCTTTGCGATCACCAGGCGGTGCCGGGGGATCACCCCTGGCTCTTGCGGGCGGTGGAGGTCGACGGCAACTTGAGCTTTGAGCCCGGGAGCTACCAGCCCTACACGCCCAACCGGTGGAAGGAGGCCGCTCCGCAGGCCGAGTTTCACGCGCTGGTGCAGGTGCTGGGAAACGGTGCCCGGGTGGACTACACCAGCCAGGATGGGGTCTCTCGCTACAAGCTGGAATGGACCGGCGAGCCGGGCCAGGGTGGCAGCCGCAGCAACGAGGTGGTGCTCGACCGCTCGACCGGGACACTGACCGTGCTCGGGGGAGAGCTCGGTTTCACCAGCTTCGTGCGCTGACCCGACGAGCCGCCAGGCCGCCAAGCTCCGGGCCGGAAGTCGTCTCAAGAATTCCCTATTTTCGGCTCTTGGCCAGGGCGATCTGCTCATTCAGCTTTGTGATGCGCGCACGACGCTGTTCCAAGACCGGCATCATCGCCTGGAGCTGCTGGATTTCACCATCCAGAGCCTGAAGCTCGGACTGCTGTTTGGGCTTGTAATCGGCGTAGCTCACCGGCTGGACCGTGCTCAGCTTGCGGGGAGAATCGACCCGGGGAAGGGTCTTCTTGGGCGGCTTCTTCCCGCTCTCTAGCGCCTGGAGCTGGCTCTCGAGGATCGTAATGGTTTCGTTCAGTGCGGGGAGATTGGCGATCTCTGCCCTGAGTTCGCCAAGCAAGGCTTCCCGTTGCTTGACGGCGGTGTTGTAGCTCGGTTTCTGGGCCTGGCCTGGCGCGCAGAGCAACACCAGGAGCAGCAGCCCGATGCTCAATGACTTTGAACGGAGCATGCCTTCACCCCCTTGAATTGGCTAAGACGGTATTCTAGAGCAACGCGCCAAGGTCTTTTCCGGAAATTTAACCGCTGCGCGCAGAAGTCGCCCCTTCATCTTGACGCCGCGCAGAACAAGTTCGGGCCCAACTCTGCGCCTTGCTCCTCGGCGCGCGTTGAATGAGTTGGCGGGGCGCCGTTCAACCACAACGCGCACGAAGGTCATCCTCCTCCGCCTGACTGGCGCCTCGTCAGCTCTCTTGCTATACTGCCCGGCATGCGGACCCGATTGCTCCTCTGCCTGCTGCTTGCCGCGCTGGGCCTGGCCGACACGCCCACCGACCGCATGCTGTCCATCGCTCGTCAGGAGTGGGAATACTTCGGTCGCCAGACGATCGTGGCAGGCAAGATCGTCCAGGAGGGCCACAAGGAGAGCGAGGACGTCTATTCCGACCGGGTGGCGCTCTACTGGAAGGAGGGCGTCAACCTCAACTGGACCGGCAAGGACACCCATGAGCCCTGGTCGGCGGCCTTCATCTCCTACGTCATGCGCAAAGCCGGGTTGGGGGATCGCTTCGAATACTCCGAGTGGCACGCTCACTACATTCGTCGCGCCATTCGGGCCCGACGCGAGCGGGATCCCCGCTACGCTTTCTGGGCCTATCGCCTCTCCGAGCGGGCTCCTCAGGTGGGGGACATCGTTTGCTATGCCCGCGAGGACGGCATCGACTTCGACCGCCAGCGCGAGGTCTACAAGTCGCACGGCGACCTGGTGGTGGCCGTGCGGCCCGGGGAGATCGACGTGATCGGCGGCAACGTGCAGGACTCGGTCAGCCTCAAGACCCTGGCCACCGACGCCGAGGGCAAGCTGATCGACCAGAATCAGCGCTGGTTCGCGGTGCTGGCCAATCGCCTAACCCGCTGAGGCAATCGGCAGGCGCACCACGAAGCGCGCCCCCGCGCCTGCATCGGCATACTCCAGGCGCCCCCCGTGCTGGGCCACGATCTGGTGGCTCACCGACAGGCCAAGTCCGGTCCCCTTGCCCACCGGTTTGGTGGTAAAGAAGGGCTCGAAGAGGTGAGGCACGACCTCAGCCGGCACGCCCGGCCCGTCATCTTCCACGCTCAAGAAGACTTCGCTGGGACCGCGCCAGGTGCGCACCCGCACCCGGCGCGAGCGGGCCCCCGGGCCGGAGACGGCGTCGCGTGCGTTGATGAGCAGGTTGGTCACCACCTGCTGCAACTGGCTGGGGTTGCCCTGCACGGAGGGGAGCTCGCTGGTCTCCACGGCCAGCTCGACCCGGTCCTGGTTGAGCTGGTAGCGGAGCAAGCCCAGGGTGTCCTCCACCACCTGGTTCAGGTTGGCGTCCTGGAACGTGGGAGCCTCGCGGCCCTGGCAATAGATCAAGAGGTTGCTCACGATCTTCTGGGCCTGGTCGGTGGCTGCCCGGAGCTTCTCCAATCGCTTGACCACGATGTCGGGCCGATCGGCCTTCAGCTGGGCTCCCTCGGCCGCCAGCCGGATGGCCGCCAGGGGGGTGTTCAGCTCGTGAGCCACCCCTGCCGCCAGCTGACCCACGGCCGCCAGCTTGCTGGTCTGCAAGAGCTGGGATTGGGCATCCTTGAGGTCCTGGTGGTGGCGCACATTGGAGTAGGCCACCGCCGACAGAAAGCCGATCAGGAAGAGCAGGTCCTGATCCTCACGGCTGAAGGCGCCAGGCTCGGAGGCGGTCAGGATCAGCACACCCAGACAATCGCTCTCCACCAGCAGGGGCACCCCCACCAGGCTGCGCTGGCCGGCGACCAGGGGCGTGAAGCGAGACTTCGTCACATCGTCGAGCAAGAGGGGACGCCGATTGGTCCGGATGGTCTCGGCCAGGCTCACGGTGGCGGCCCGGTCGGGGGTGCCGCCCCAGAAGCGCAGGGGAGCGAGGGCTCCGTCGGGTTTTCTGGCCAGCAGGATGCCCCAGTTGTGGGCCACCACCTGAGCGGCCATCTGCTCCACTCGCAAGGCCATCTCATCCAGCTCCAGCGTGCCGGCCACCAGGCGGGTGCCCTCCAGCAGCGAGGCCAACCGCTCCACCCAGCCCTGCAGGCGCTCGTGGGCGGCCCGGTGCATCTCCAGGGCCTCCAGCTCGGCCTGGCGGCGGCGGGCCGATTGCAGGGCCACCAGCGTCTGGGCCCCCACCACCGCCAGAAGGTCGCGGGTCTCCTCGGGGAAGCCCTCGGGATCGTTGCTGCCCACGTAGAGCACGTAGCCATCCAGCGGCATGGCCAGCCCCACAGACTCGCCCTCGAACAAGCGCGAGGGATTGGTCTGGCCGGTCCGGTAAACGGGCTGGCCGGTGCGCATGGCCTCCTCCACGCAGGGCTCGCCCAGTTGCAGCAGGCTGGCGTTCTCCAGGCGCGTCTGGTGGGGCGTGCGCGAGCTGAGGGGCCAGAGCCGGCCTTCCTGAACCAGGAAGAGCACCACGCTCTCGGCCCGGGGGGTAGTCTGGCTGACCATGTCCAGCACCAGCTCGGCGGTGCTGCTCACGGCCTCGCTGCGCGTCAGCGAGCGGGTCACACGCTCCAGCCGGCGCAGCTCTTGAGCTTTGTTGACGGCCACCAGGTGGACGTGCTCGAGCTGGTACTGCAGCTGATCCAGGCGGTTGGCGCTCTCTTCGAGCCGGCGCTCCAGCGAGTCGCGCTCGCGCTTTTGCACCAGCTCGCCCGAGGAGAGGGGCCGCAAGAGCTCCTGGAAGGCGATGAGGGCGGGGAGAAGCCAGAGCGCTCCGGGCCGGGTCAGGGGCACCACCAGGAGCGCCAGACACGGGAGGGCCCAGGTCAGGCGGCTGCGGGCCTGCCCCCAGGCCAGATTCTCGTCGGCTGTGAGCTCGCTGGCCAGCACTCCCGGGAAGAAGACGCTCAGGCCCAGCCAGGCGATCAGCACGGCCCAGGGGGGGAAGCCCGCTCCCACCAGCGAGACGGCTGCCAGCAGCGGGAGCGCATCGGCCAGGAACTCGCGCAGCCGTCCGGCCAGTTCGGGTCGTCCCCTCAGCAGGCTTCGGGCAACCAGTGCACCGCAGCCGGTCAGAGCAGCCATCGCCGGTCCCAGCGGGGTGAGGGCCATGGCCAGCACCAGAGCGCTTGCCGCCGAGAGAAAGCCGAAGGCCTCCAGGCGGGGGGCCCGTAGCTCCAGCAGCACCGCCACCCCGGCCAGGAGCGCTCCGGCCAGCGGACCCTCGATCAGCCCATCAAGCAGGATGATCTGCCCCGGCGGATGGCCTCGCATCAGGTTGCCGGCCAGCATCACCAGGCACAAGACCAGGGTGAGCAGCGCGACCGGTCCGGCTCTGTACACGCTAGACCCGCTGCATCAGCTGGTAGATCGGCAGGAAGGCCGCCAGCATCACGGTTCCGACCACCACGCCCAGGAAGGCCAGGAGCACCGGCTCGATGAGCTGCAAGAGAGAGTCGAGGTAGTTGTCCAGGTCGAGCTCGGTCATCTCCGAGTAGCGCAAGAAGGCGGCATCGAGATTGCCCACGTTCTCGAAGCTGGTCACCAGGCCGAGCAGCACGGGCGAGAACTCGCCCACGTGGGTCATGGCCTGGGAGACCTCCACCCCGTGGGCGATCTCCTCGTGCATGGCCTTGAGGGCGGCGTCGAACTTGTGGTAGCCGGTGCCACCGGCGCGCAGCAGCTTCAGGGCCGTGTCCAGCGTCACCCCGGTGCGCAGCATCTGCCCCAGGCTGCGGCACAGGCGGATCAGGAGATCGGTGCGCATGATGTAGCCTGTGAGCGGAAACTCGTAGGTCAGCCGGGAGAAGAAAAGCTGAGCCGCCGGGGTGTGGCGGGCCACGTACCACCAGGTCGCGATGGCCAGGACCAGGCCCAGCGGAATGAGATAGAAGGCCGGGTGGGCCAGGGCCATGACCGCTTTGGTCAGGGCCGGCACCTCGGCTCCGGTCTGGCCGGCCGCGTCCAGGAATCGGGGCAGCATGGAGGTGATCAGGAAGGCCAGCATGCCGAAGGTGAGCAGCAGCACGAAGGCGGGATAGCTGAGCGCGGCCAGCAGCCTCGATTTGCGGCTCTGCAGACGGGTCAGGAATTCGCCCAGGTCGCCCAGCACCTCGTAGAGGGCTCCAGTGCTCTCGGCCACCCGGATCATGCTGACGTAAACTGGGCCGAACACCCGCGGCAGGCGGGCCATGGCCACCGACAGAGGCCGTCCTGAATCGACCTGGGTCAGCACCTCGTAGGCAGCCTGGCTCATGGCCGGGTCATCCCCCTGGGACAGGGCGGCCAGCGAACGGCTCATGGGGACGTTGGCCCGGAGCAGGGTGGCGAACTGGACTGTGAAGAGCGCAAGCGCTTTGAGCGAGGGGACCTTCTTGGTTTTGGCTGGCGGGGTGATGATGGGTGCGGCGCTATCCACCTTCATGCGATGAGCGCGTACCCTGGGCGGACCGGCGGAGGGCAGCCTGGCCTCCGGCAGGATCTCGGCCTGCACGCGGGTGACCCGTACGACCCGCCAGCCCCGTCGGGTCAGCTCAGCTCGGACTGCCTCTTCCGAGGTCGCCTCGAGGAGCCCGTCGCGGCCGCGTCCCCCCTCGTCGAGGCAGCGATAGGTGAAGAGCATTCGGTCAGGATACCGGGGTCTTTACGTCGGCCCCCCAGGCCTTCTCGTAGAGTTGCTCGAGCTCCGGGCTGGCGGTGCGAGCCTCGGTTGAGAGTTGACGCAGGAAGGGCGCCAGTTTGACCTGCTCGACCGAGAGCTCGCCGGCCTTGATGCGCCGGAAGAATCGATTGAAGTCAGGCACGGCCACCTGATGAGGCTTGCGGCTGGCGGGCTGGGCCCGCAGGCCGGCCCGGCTCAGGGCGGCCATCAGCTCCACCACGTGGCGGTAGCCGTCGGCCAGGGCCTGGCGCTCCTTGCCGTGGAAGCCGGGAGTCTTGAGCTGCTCGCGGTCGGTCTCGAGCTGTTCGAGCCGGTCCCACATCCCCAGTCCGTCTCCCTGCACCAGCATGCCCGAACGGATGGCAACGTACAGGCTCTGGAAGGCCCGGTCGCGGAGTCGCTCGAGGGAGGCCAGCTCGGCCTGCGAGATGGCCGTGCCGGCCAGCCGGGCCAATGCCTTGAGGGAGTGGTTGACGGCCCCCACGACCTGCTCGTAGAGGGACTTCTCCTTTTCGACCTCCAGCACGCGCTCGACGGCGGTGAGGAACTGGGCGATCCCGAAGGGCTTGAAGAGGTAGTCCTCGGCTTCCACCCGGATGGCCCGCCCGGGAGCGTCGTCGGAGGCGTAGCCAGTGATGACGATGCTGCGCAGGTCGGGCTGGATGAAGCGCATCTGCTGCAGGCACTGGATGCCGTCCATCTCATCCATGCGAACGTCCGTGACCACCAGGTCGAAGATGTTCTCGCGCGCCAGGGCCAGCGCCTCGGACGGGCTCGAGGCACCGTAGACCAGATACTGGTCGTAGTCTTCCAGCGTGGTGACCAGGATGTCCCGCAAGGTGGGATCATCCTCCACGATCAGGATGGCCCAGGACAAAGGTCTACCCTCCGCGGATGAGTTGCTAGACCGCGTCCACGAGGGGGTTTGCGGCCGGGTCCCAGGTGGGTTCGGCGCGCGGGGTGGGGTTTTCCTGGGAGGCTCAGACTCCCCAGCCGGTCAGCTCCCACGACTCGAGCAGGGCATGATAGGTGGGCAACACGCCGTAGGTCTTGATCAAAGCCGCCGCCCAGCGCTGGGTCACGGCGTCGGCTGTGGCCTTGCCCGACAACACGCAGCGGTAGACCCGGTAGTAGCGGCTTCCGGACTTGCGACTGGAGCTGTGGCACTGAGCTCTCACCGCGCGGATGGCCCACTCGACCTGGGGCAGGCTGAAGTAGAGGGCGGCCGGAGGGTAGCTCTCGGCGGCTCTGCTCAGCAGGCTCTCGATCTCTTTTTGCAGTCGCGCGATGTCGGGAGAGATCAGCTTGCGGCGGCGGGAGAGCTCGTCGCGGCGGCGCTCGGCCGGCGAGATGGTGAAGATGTTGAGGCTGTCCCAGACGGTCACCTCGCTCCTGGCCTGCTCGAGCTCTTGCGCCACCCGCTGCTCGGTGGCGATCAGCTCGTGCAGGTTGGTCACCATGGCCGGAAAGTCGGTGCCCTGCAGCCGGTGGGCCAGCATTCCGGCCAACTGGGTGGGGGAGACCGGAGGATAGCCGGCCACCGGGTCGGGCTTGACCTCCAGGTCGAGGGGGACGGCCGCGGCTACCTGCTTGAGGAAGTCGAGATAGGTCCCGCGCAGTCCGTACTCGTTGAGGATGACCAGCAGGGCCTGGTAGAGGCGCAGGCAGTGCTCCTGGTTGTGCACCGGACAGGATTTCGGCTGACCGCTGCTGCCGCTGTCGGTGTGCATGCGGCTGACGCCTTCCACCAGGGTCTGGGCCGCATCGCGCAGCCGGAAGCCCAGCAGCACGTGGGCTGCCTCACGGGTGGCCTGCACCAGGGCGCGTTCGGCTTCTTGCAGGGCGTGCTCGTGCCACTCGCGCCGCTGGCTCAGCTCGAGCAAGCGCTTTTGAGGCTCGCTGCTCTTCCAGAAGGCAAGTTGATCGACCGGAGAGACCAGCCTCTTCGTCTTGCTGACCTCGGCCTGGAGCGCGGCCACCATCAGGGCGTGGCTCAAGGCTCGCTCGCGCTGCCTCGAGGCGTGACCCCGATTCACCTGGTCGAGGAAGGCCTTGAGGGGACCGGCCGGGGGCGCGGCCGGTACCACGTATTCGCGCGGCAGCTTGATGGCCGGAAAGGCCTTCCGGAAGGCTTCATGCAGCCGGCGCAGGGAGGCCAGAACCAGATGACGAGAGGCCACCACGGGAGCCATCACCACCTTGCCCTGTATCCCCAGAGTCTCCTCGTGCGCGACGCGCACCCGAGCGAGCAGCGATTGGGCCTCCAAGGCCCGCAGGTAGATGCCCAGGGGCGGGAAGGCGGACAGGGCCCGGTAGGCCTGCTCGCGGATCTCCTCGCTGCGGCGGAAGAGCTCGCTGCGCGAGGAGGACAAGAGCAGCTTGAGCTCCTCCTCTCGAGCCTCGGCGGGGCTCTTCTCCAGCACGTTGATGCGCTCGAAGGCGGAGATGACCGAGGAGACCTCGCGCAGCTCGGCCTCCAGCTTGACCACCCTGGCGGCCACCTCGCCCTGGGCTTTCAAGAGCGGAAAGATGGCCGGGCCGAGCTGGCGAGCAACCAGGGGTCGCAGGCTCTGGGAGTTGATGGGGGGATAGCCGGCTGGCCATTCGGTGGGAGCTTCGCGGGCGGCCAGCTCGCGGCAGACGGCCTCGTCGCTCAGGCCGCGCAGCACGTCTTCCCAGTCGAGCTCGGGGGCGAACTGGGACAGCACCTTGTCGGCCAGGGCCTGCAGGCTGGCCGCCAGAGGCCGGGTGCGGGGCGGATTGAGCCACAGGTCGCGGCGCGCCTGGCGCAGTACCAGCTCGATGGCCGAGGCCAGCTCCAGCTCGATCGTCTCGTAGCGCAGGCCTCGCAGCTGCTCTTCGATGGTGGCGTCCACCGCCTTGATCTCCGAGCGCACCTTGCGATGCTCGGCTTTGAGGGCGTTCAGCTTGACCTCGTCGGGGGTCAGGTGGAGCACGTTGAGGCGGTCCCAACTGGGGATGCGCTGCTCCAGGCTGAAAATCTGGGCCTCGAGCTGGCGGTCGCGCTCGAGCAGAGCTCTCTCTTGCTCGAACTTCTCCACGATGCCCAGCTCGCGCAGCCGGTCGGAAAGCCAGTCCATGGTTGAAGGCGTTTCGAGCCCGCCGGGAGGACTCCTACAGTTGCGCGCCTTGACAAGATCAGAGTATCAATGCGTGCAACGACAGACAATCTGCTGAACGGTGCCGCGCTAGTTTCCTAGCGCGGCACCCTATTGCCCGGCGGCCGGCTTGGCGGGGGCGGAAGCCGTTGTATCCTGATCGCGGAAGCTCTCGATGACCTTGCGCAGGTCGTCCTCCTGGCTTCCCCAGCGCGACTTGAGCGTCCAGGTCAGCATCTGGCAGAAGCTCTTGCCGGTCTCGATCGTGGTATGGATGAAGACCACCTTGATGTTGTCCACGCTGCCATTGATGACGTACTGAATGGCCGGGCAGCCGTTGATCGTCAGTTTGACCGGCTCGGAGAGCTCGGCGTTCTTCATGCTCGACTCGATGGAGGAGAGGGTCAGCTCGGCGTGCTTCTCGAGCGTCATGTCCTCGAAGTCTTCCTTCTTCTCGTCGAGCAGCACCACGTAGAGCTCTTTCACCTTCTGGTGGGCGCCCAGGTCAGCCTCGTCATGCAGGCTGTCGTCGCGGGTCCAGTCGCCCGGCACCACCACCGAAAGCCGCTTGTCGGCCGTGGTGATGGTCTGGGGAGGCTTGTTGGCGTCCATCCCGGCCTTGACACCCTGGATGATGGCTCCGCAACCGAGCTGGGCCAGCAATCCCAGCAGGACGGCAAATCGAAGAATTCGCATCGCTCATGATTCGGGGGCTGGAAGAGATTGTCCTTGAGTACCGCTTCGTACTCCCTCGCATGGACTGTGCGATGAATTCTCAACAGGTTGAGCTTCGTCGCATCGCCTGTGCCACAACACTTTGGAAGCGGTTCGAAACGTGGCACGGTCAATGCGACGAAGTTTAGGGCCGGGAAAGGCTGAAGAAGAACTCGGTGCCGCCCTGCTCGCGCGGGCGCGCTCCCAGCTCGTGACCGTGGCGACGCACCACCTCGGAGGCGATGGCCAGCCCCAGCCCGAGGTTCCCCAGGGTCGAAGAGGAGCCAGTGCGCCGGTGGCGCTCGAAGAGGTCGCTCTGGCTCAGCCCCGGGCCTTCGTCGCGCAGAGCCACGCGCACGGTATCCTCTTGCTCCTCCACGGCCAGCTCCAGCCGGCTGCCGGCCGGGGAGACCCGGATCGCGTTGTCGAGCAGGTTCTCCACCACGCGCTGCAACTTGCCGGCGTCGCCCATGACCTCGACCTCGTCGGGTCCCACGATGTCCAGGGTGATGTTCTTCTTGCGCGCTTCCTGCTCGAAATTGTCGCCGGCTGTCTCGAGCAGCGAGACCAGCTCGAAGCGCTCCAGCTTCAGCTCGTAGTAGTCGAGTTTTTGCAGCTCGATGAGCCGGGAGATGAGCTCGGAGAGCCGACCTGACTCGCGCTCGAGGTTGCGCAACAAGCGCTCGCGGGCTTCGCCGTCGGCTCCCCGCATGAGCGCTTCCACCGAGCCGCAAAGGCCGGTCACGGGGGTCTTCAGCTCGTGGGCCACGTCTTCCATGAAGTGGCGGGTCTTGAGCTTCTCGTCCTCGAGCAGGGCCACTTTCTCCTTGAGCGATTGCACCAGGCGGTTGAAGCCTTCGCCGATGGTGGCCAGCTCGCCGCCGCCCTGCACTTCGATCTCTTCGGGCTCGTCGGCGACCCGCAGGGCCAGGTTGCGCAGGTTCTTGACCGAGCGGCGCAGATGGCCGGAAACGTAGAGGGCGGCCAGAAAGACTCCAAAGGTGAGCACCACCAGACCGTCGCGGGCGCTGGCCCGCAGGGCTCCCAGGCGTTGCAGGATGCCGTCGGTGGAATGGGACAGGTAGGTCACCCCCACGATCTCCTCGCCATAGTAGACGGGTACCGCCACGAAGAGTGCCAGCGAGCGCTCGGTTTCATCCGAGTAGCGGGTGTAAGCCGCCCAGCGGCCCTGGTAGGCCTGCTCGATCTCGGGGCGGAACCGCAGCGAGGCCTGTCTCTCGGAAGGGATCTCCAGCGAGTCGGCCACCAGGTTGCGCTCGCGGTCGAGCAGGCGCACTCTGGAGCCGGTGGCGTTCTGGGTGGCCACCAGCTCGCGCCAGATGGCCTCGGCCCGGCCCTCGGCCAGGGGAGCCGAGGCCAGCTCGGCCAGGGCGGTCGCGCTGCTCAGCATTTCATCTTGCAGTTGGGCCAGGGCGTCGCGCTCGGTCTTACGCAGCAGGGCCAGCAGCAGGCCTGAGCTGGCGATCAGGGTCAGGGCCACCAGCAGCCAGGGGCCCCACAGGCGGATATTCGGGCGGCCGATCACCGCCCCACCGAGAGGCGATAACCCAGGCCGCGCACGGTCTCCACCAGCTCCGAGCCCACTTTCTTGCGAAGGCGCTTGATGGTGGTATCCACGACCCGGTCCTCGCCCTCGAAGTCAAAGCCCCAAACCTTCTCGAGCAACGACTCTCGTCCCAGCACCCGCTCGCGATGGTCATAGAGCACTCGCAGAACCTCGAACTCGCGGGCGGTGAGGATGATGCGCACGCCTGACTTGTAGACGTCGGCCCGCTGCCAGTCGATCTCGACGTCACCCAGGCGCACGCGCACCTCGCCGCTGCCGCGTTTACGCAGGTTGGTCCGCAGCCGGGCCACCAGCTCGCGAGGAGAGAACGGCTTGGTGATGTAGTCGTCGGCCCCCAGCTCGAGGGTAGAGACCTTGTCCGACTCGCTGTCTTTGACGGAAACGATCAAGATGGGGGTCTCGGAGGAGCGGCGCAGAGTGCGCAGCACCTCGAGCCCGCTCAGGCGGGGAAGCATCATGTCGAGTAGTACGGCGTCGGGCTTGTCGAGCTCGAAGCGCTCCACGGCCTCGCGCCCGTCGCGGGCGATGACGACGCGGTAACCCTCGCCGCTCAAGGTGACGGTCAAGAACTCGGCGATGGACTCGTCGTCTTCGACGATCAGGACGGTTTCTCTCACGATCGGAGCTGACTCCCTGGCAATCTTTGCGCCGCTGGTCGGGCGCAGCCGAAGTCTAACGATTTCCGGTGACAGGGGGGTGACACCTTCAAGATTCCCGGGCGCAGACTTTCCGAGCTCGCTTTTCTTTGCTAACCTGTTCAGGGGGATGGTGCCCTTGAAACGACATGGAATGGCCCTGCCGACCGCGCTCTTCATGGCGCTGGTTATCTACTTTTTGTCCACGGTGCTGACCTGGCAGGCCCAGACCAATCAGCGCTTCACTCGTGGCGAGGCCGAACGATCTCACGAGCTTTACGCCACCCGCGGCCAGGTCAACCTCTTCATCGCCCGCGTGCTCGAGAATTCGAGCTACGCCGACGCCCACGGCCCGGGCAGCCCGGTGGAGGACGAGGTGGACGGGAAGACCTACCGCACCTGGTGCCAGCCGGACAGCGGCAATCCGGACGTGCTCCACGTCATCTGCTCGGTGGACGGCAAGTTGACGAGCTATCAGTCCAGCCGCACCATTGTCAGAACCATCGCCACGGGGATGATCATTTACACCGACGCGGGCGGTGCTGCCGGTCCCCCGGATCTCAAGTGGTATGGCTTGGACGAGCCCAGCCCCAGCTGGCAAGGGCTGCCCGCTATCCCCCAGCAGGTCTTCCAGCAGAAGGAGGTTCTGAACGCCGGCATTCCCTTCGCCCCCCCACAGTTCGAGACGGATCCGGTGCTGGTGGACCTGAGCGACCTGGACGCTCCGGCCGAGATCGCTACCTTTGCAGCCTACGGCATTGGCGCGGACGGTGACCTCTTGGCCATCTACGAGCCCCCGCCCACGAGTCGCAGGACGGGCAGTCCCACCCCACTTGTGAACTACCCGACCATGTTCCGTTTCGACCGCAGCGCCGGCAACTGGGTCTTGACTCGCATGCCCGTCGATTACGTGCCCACCGGCGCCGTGGGCGCCCGGATCGGCGGTACGGATGGAACCATGGTCGTGGAGGACGCGGACGGCCTGCTGCTCATGGACGCCGACGGCTCATCCGAGCGCGTGCCGGCTCCTCCCGGCGGCTCCATCCAGACCTTTACCGCCAACAGCGACAACGTTTACGCCCAGCTGTCCGACGGCTCGCTGGCGCGCTATACCCCGGGAGGCGGGTGGTCCACGATGCTGGCTCCCCAACCTGATGTCTTCACCTCCGGAGGGGAGCTCATCTCGGGCTCGGGGGCCCCCCCCACCCTGAGCCAGCTCACGGTCAGCCCGAATGGCACCTTGATGGCACTGTGGCAGCGCGACGGGGTGGATACCGTCTTCCGCTATTACCCTGGCTCGGTGGAAGATGAGGAGCCCCCCCAGTGGGACGCGCGCTTGCCGCTGAGCCTTGGCGAGGACGAGTTCATCGAGGATCTCGATTCCATCACCGCCATGCCGGGTCGAGTGATCAGCCAGGTGCCCGGCCCTCCCCAGCAGATCTTTGCCGGACGCAGCCCGCTCCCCAGTCCCGGGGCCAACGCTCCGGTGATCGCCACCGGCATCTACGTGCTGCCCGACAACCGCTACTACGCGGGCGACAGCTACTGAGAGCTTTGACCCGCCGCGGCTTCACCTTCGCCGAGCTGATCCTGTGCCTGGGAATCATGGGCATGGCCCTGCTGGCCCTGGTCAGCGCCGAGATCTATTCCGCCCGGGCCGACCGCGGGGGCTCCCAGCGTCACCAGGCCACCATGGTCGCCAGTTCCCTCATGGCTGAGGCCGAGAAGGACCTGCGCCGTGATTTCGGAGCCAGCGTGGCGGCAGGCCGTCAGGCGGTGCCCGGCAACCCGGGTTACGAATACGAGTTGCTCGAGCAATCCGAGGTGGGTGGGCGGATCAAGCGCCTGCAGGTGAACGTGTTCTGGTCGGATCAACAGGGTGACCAGCAATACTCTCTCTGGACCCGGGTGCTCGAGCCTTGAGCCGTCGAGGGCTGACACTCTTCGAGGTGCTGGTCGCCTCCATGCTGCTGGGCGGCATGATGCTCGCCAGCCTGATCATCTACACCACCGGCCTGACCAACCAGCGCAAGACGGACAGTCAGACGGACAGTTATCGGGCGGTGATGATGGCCATCAGCCACATCCGCTCCGAGCTACGCGGCGGGCAGGTGCTCTTTCCGGCCACCGACAGCGGCCCGCAGCCGACCGCCCGCTACCGCTACCCAAGAATGAGGAACAATCTGCCCCGGGTCGACTCCACGGGCTCGCCCATCTGGGCCGGAACCGGCACGTTCGAGCTGCGAGACGGGGGCAAGCTTACCCGCGTCAATCCGGTGGATGCCCGCACGCTGGCCGAGCTCGGAGAGGACGGCAGCATCACGTTCGAGCGCCCGGACCGTCGCCTGCTCAAGGTCACCGTGGTGGCCGACCGCTATCCCAATGACCGTCGACGCAAGAGCCATTACGAGGCGACGGTCGAGATCTATCTGCCCAACAACTGACGGGTAGGATGCGCCCCTGCAGGTCGGGAAGGGGGGGCCGTGAGCGTCAAGCCCGAGGCGGTCTGGCCAGGTCTGGGCTCGCTGGTGGCCATCGCTCTGGGCTCGGCCCTGGCGGGTCCCCCGCGGGTGGCTGCGGACACGCTGGTGCTGGCTGGACTGGCGGTGGTGCTGGAGGCGATCTCCCCGCGGACCCACAGAACAGCGTTTCTGAGCTTGAGCCTGCCGCTCTATCCGGCGCTGGCTGTTCAGGGCGGTTTTCGGATGCTGGTGGCGACCGCTCTGCTCGGTCTGTTTCTGCGCAGCCTCCGTCCCCCGCGCGAGCTGCAAGCGGCTTTGCAGACTCTCTTCCCGGTGGTGCTGGGGGGGTTGGTGGTGGCTCTGGGCCAGGGCGGTGGGCTGCCGCCCGAGTCTTTGCTGCTGGTGGCGCTGGCCGTGCAGATGGCGCTGGAATGGATGGTCAACGGAGGCTACGAGGATGGCCGAGTTTCCTGGGCCAGCCGGCCGATCCAGGCCGGACTGGGAGCGGTGGCCGGCATCCTGATGCAAGTTCAGCCGGTGGCGGCGCTGGCGCTGGTTCCCTTCCTGGGCATTCCCTGGCTGATTTTTCGCCCCGGCCTGGACAAGATGGAGGTCATGCAGCGCCACGTGGCCACCCTCCAACTCGAGCTCGAGCAGCGCACCCGCGAGCTGCACTTGATGCTCGAGCTCTCCGACGAGCTGGCCCTGAGCTCGGGACTGGAGGATGTCCGCGGCGTGCTGCTCAAGATGGCCCTCCAGGTGGCGCCCAGCCGCAGCGGGGTGGTGTTCTCGCAGCGGCTTCGCCCGGTCTTGTTCGAGAGCCCGGAAGCCGACCGGTTGCGCGAGTACGAGCTGCTGGGCCTGAAGGACTCGACGGTGGAGAAGGCCTGGGCCGAGGGCCGTGTGGTGGCGGGCCATCCCGAGCAACAGGGCGAGCGGATGCTGCCCCACGAGTCTTACTCTCTGGCTTTCCCCCTCAGCCGCTCCGGGGTGCTCTACCTGGGCCGCAACCAGCCTTTCACGGCCATGCAGCTTCAGCTTCTTCGGCTGCTCACCCAGCAAGCCGGCATCGCGCTGGACTCGGCCCGGCAGTTTCGCCGCAACCAGCGCAGCCTTCAGCGCGTGCGCAAGGCGCGCAAACGCCTGCACGTCTGGGTGTTTCGCCTGTCGCAACTGCTGGATGGCTGCCGTCGCATCGCCTCGGCTCTCGATCGCGAGGCTCTCGAGCAAGCCCTGCCCGCCGCTTTGCTTCCCCTGTTGCCCCAGCACCGGGCCGTCCTGCGCTGCTTCAAGCCGCTGGATGTCAGCATTCCCCATGACCTGGACGGGCTGGGGGAGTTCGTGCAGGTGGTGCGCGAGAACCAGACGGCCATTTTGCTCGACCCGGTGGAAGGCACTCGCTTTCACAACCTGGTGATGGGTTGGGGCTCGCTGATGGGCATTCCGCTGACCTCCGAAGGACAGGTGGATGGCGTGCTGGTGGTGGGGTCCCCCGAGCCCGGGGGGCTCAAGCGCAGCCACCAGGACCTGCTGGAGGTGCTGGCTCTGCAGCTGGGCACCACCCTGCGCAACATCGCTCTTTATCAGGAGGTGGTGGAGGCCGAGGCCCGCCTGCTGCAGTCGAGCAAGATGGCGGCCGTGGGCCAGCTGGCCGCGGGAGTGGCCCACGAGCTGAACACGCCGCTGGGAGTGGTCAAGCTGGGCCTGAGCCAGAGCCTGCGCTTTCTGGAGGAGAAGCCGGCTCGAGCCCGCACCCTGCTGACCCAGGGGATGGAGGCGCTGGAGTATGCCCAGACCATCATCTCGAAGCTGCTGCACTATTCGCGCGAGGGACGGCTGGAGCAGCGTCAGGTCGACCTGGTCCAGGTGATCGAGGATGGGCTGGTCTTCGTGGCTCACACGCTGGATCTCGATCGGGTGCAGCTGGAGAGAGACCTGCGACCGGTTCCGCCGGTGCGGGGTAATCCCACCGAGCTCCAGCAGGTCGTGGTGAACCTGGTGCTCAACGCTCGCGACGCCATGGTCCAGGGAGAGTCCTCTCGTCGGGTGGTGCGGGTTTCGACACGAGCCGACCAGGTGCGGGTGCGGTTGGAGGTGCGCGACTTTGGGCCGGGCCTCACGGAGGAAGTGCAGGCTCGCATGTTCGAGCCTTTCTACACCACCAAGCCGGTAGGCAAGGGAACCGGGCTGGGCCTCTACATCATCTCCCGCATTGCCCAGCAGCACGGAGGGTCCTTGAAGGCCGCCAACTGCCCGGATGGAGGAGCCTGTTTCGTGCTCGAGCTACCGGCCGGCCAGGTTTGAGGTCGTCTGATAGACCCCGCCCAGGTACTCGATCAGGGCCCTCAGGTCGGCCGGCTGGCTACGGAAGCCAACGTAGAGGTCGGGTCGCACCCAGTAGAGAGTCTCGCTCGAGGCCCCGAAGGCCCGGTGGAGCAGTTGCTCGCGGTCGTGGTAGCCACTGGGGCCAAGGTGGATGACCCCGATGAGCTCGCCCCAGCGAGCCTTGACCTCGCGCTCGATGGTGATCATCCATTCTTCCGACTGCTCGCTGAGATCGATGCCTGAGAACAGCAGCAGGTGCGATCCGTTCCCTTTGAGCAGGTCGAAAAGATGCACCTCGGCTCCGGATTTGGTGACCAGCTCGCCATCGGGAACCCGGTCGCCCGGCCGGATGCCGGGGGCCAGAGGGGAGAACACGGTCAGGTCCTTCCTGTGCTCCCGGCTGAGCGGGCTCTTGCGGTAGTTGATCTCGAGCTCGGAGAGCGTGCGGGCGATGCGGTGCTGAATCAACTCGCTGCCGGTCAAGAACTCGGCCAGCTTGTTGCGCAGGTACTGGGCCACCGGGTGGCGCAGAGTGGCGGCTCGGGTGGCTGCCTCGGCTCCCTTGAGGACCATCTGGCCCACGGCGTGGCGCTCGAGGCTGTAGCTGTCGAGCAGGCTGTCGGGAGCTTTGCCCTGTTGGACCAGAGCCAGCTTCCAGGCCAGGTTGAAGGCGTCTTGCAGGCCGGTATTCATCCCCTGCCCGCCGGCCGGGCTGTGAATGTGAGCCGCATCCCCGGCCAGGAAGACCCGGCCGTGCCGATATTCGGACACCTGTCGCTCATGAATGCGAAAGCCGGCGAGCCAGAAGGGATCGCTGAGCTTCAGGCCGGCCGGTCCGCGCTTGTCCACGATGGCCTGAACCTCATCCAGAGTGGGGTCGGATGGCTTCTGGTCGCCGCCGGCGGTCCCGCAGTCAGCGATGATGCGCATGCGCCCTTCGCGGCCGATCGGGAAGAGGGCCAGAACCCCGTCCGGGCTGAGAAAAACGTGAATCTCGTCCATGGCCAGGGCACCTTGCACCATCAGGTCGGCCAGGATCCAGCTGCTGGGCTCGGCCTGGCCGGTGAAAGGGACGTTCAGCGCGTGGCGCACGGTGCTGTGGGCACCGTCGCAGCCGATCAGCCAGTGGGATGAAACGGTCTCCTCGCTGCCATCCGCAGCGCGCAGCACCGCGCTGACGCCCTGGTCGCTCTGGGTAAAGCTGAGCAACTCGCTGCCGCGCTCGATGCGGACCTCGCGTCGCTGGAGGCATTCGGTGAGCAGTCGCTCGGTCTCGTTCTGAGGAATCATCAAGGCGGACCGGTACGGGCTGGGCAGCTCATCCAGGCTCAGGTGCGCGATCTTCTTCCCATCGGCGTAAATGTTGCTGGCGTGGGCCTTGAGGCCGATGGCCAGGGCATCGGTGAGCAACTGCTCGTCGCTGCGGGCGAAAACCTCCAGTGAGCGGCTCCAGAGTACCAGGGCGCGGGACTTGTCCGAGGGTTCCGGGGCCTGGTCCACGATGCGAACGGTCAGCCCGTAGCGGCGAAGCTCCTGGGCCATCATCAGGCCGACCGGCCCGGCCCCGCAGATCAAAACGTCAATCTTCATGGGGCCAGGTTCGCGCCTCCTCGAGTGAGGCCTGCCCGCTTGCCGGGCTGGAATGGAAGGACGCGAAGGCGCATGACCGGAATACCCACCAGGTATGGAGACCGATCGTCAGTTGCTCCTTTCCGCCGCCTGCAGGCTCTTCCATGAGCGAGGAGTCAACGTGGTTTCCCTCCAGGAGGTTTTGGAGGCCTCCGAGGTCAGTCAGGAGCAGTTTGGCCGTTACTATGCCAGCAAAGAAGACCTCGTCGCCGACGTGGTCGAGCTCCAGATGAACCGGGTCTTGTCGACCCTGGAGCCCTACGTCAATGACATGCAGACCTGGGAAGACCTGGAGGTCTGGGGGCAGGGCGTGCTGCGACTCAACGAGATCGCCGGTTTGCTCGCATGCCCCGTGGGCGTCATCGCCCTGGATACGACTCCTCAGTCGCGTCGAGCTCTGGAAGCGGTCCAGAGAGCCCTCAACCGTTGGGGAAAGATGCACGTGAAGGCCCTGACCCGCCTGAAGGAACGCGGGGTGTTCGTTGAGAGCTTCGAGCCCCAGAGGGCCGTTCAGTTCGCCGGGGCGGTGATCCAGGGCGCGCTCTTGCTTGGTCGCGCCTACCAGAGCGCAAACATGCTCGAGCGGAACTTCAGCGGAGTGATGACCTATCTGGAGACGTTTCGGGCCACGAGCGTCCCCTCCCCGACCTGAGACGTAAAGAGGCCCGGTCCGCAATTTCCTTGCGGCCGGGCCTTCTTGTTTTGTTCGGCTCCAGAAACCCCTGACTGTCCTGGCTCAAGCCCGCCTGGTCAAGCGGAAATAGCGCAGGGTATCGATCTCCACGAAGTGGACGCCCAGATCGTCCTCAAAGTGCATGGCCACGGTCGGCTCCTGACCCGAGTCCAGATGCACCTTGCTGACCTGGGCCAGCTGCGGGGCCCGGCCGCCGGTGCTGTCGTAAGCCAGAATGGGCTCGCCGGGGGCGGCCTGGTGGAGCAGCCGTCCCTCGGCCAGAGAAACGTAGAGCGAGCCGTCCGGACGTTCTTCCATGATGACACCGCTGGTCACGTTCTCGGTGCGCACGGTACCGTTCTCGTAGTGGCGCACCAGCCGGTTGCCCTCGCCCTCTTCCTCGAATGGATCCACGCGATCGTGGATCACCGGAGTGACCACCATGTCGGCCTGGCCGTTGCCGTTGAAGTAGCCCTGGTAGTCGTTGGCTGCCTGCATGGCCACCGCCTGCACGTTCTGAAGCAGACCCTTCAGTCCTTGAATCAGATCCATTACAGGGTTTGGTTGCTGCCCAGCTGCCATCTTGCCCCCGACCTCCTCTCAGCGAGATTTCTTGTTCTCAGTCTACCCCGGGGGGGTGAAGAGCCGGATAACATTGGCGTCAACATGTTGTCAAAGTGTTAACACTTTGGACCGGCTTGTTAACGGATTGGGCCCGTTTCTTAGGGGGCTTTAACAGAAACAGAAGAAGGCCGCCGGGCGGGCGACCTTTTCGGGATGAGAGCCGGGTTGGAGGCTATTTGGAGGTCCGTTTTCCGGGCTTGCCTTTGGCAGGCTTGCCGTTGCTGCCCGGCCCCCTGGCCTGGGAAGCGCTCTTGCCTTTGGGAGTCGGTTTGGTCGCGGCCTTGGCCTTGGGAACCGGCTTCTGGGCAGCCCTGGCCCCCTTGGTGACGGTTCGGCCAGGGCCCTGTTTCGCGGCGGGCTTGCCTTTGGAAGGCTTCTTCCCGGCTTTCTTGCCGCTGTCCACCTTGGCGGCCGCCCACTGGATCACCGCCAGGCAGTAAAGCTCCTTGCCCACCAGAAAGGCCTGAGCGAATGCCAGTTGCACAAAGCTCGCCTTGCCGCCGGTCAGCTTGCCGGCCCGCGACAGGCTGTCCTGGAAGGCCAGGGCACAGGCCTGGTTGACCTGCTCGAGGGTAGGTGGGCTGGCCTTGGGGACGATCCCCAGGCCTGGCATCAAGAACCCCACACCGGTGGGGAACGGCTTGCCGGCAGTCTGGCCGGCGAAGTAGCTGTCGACGATCGTGCTTGCCATAGACGGCTCGCCTTCGTCCTCGGCTCGAAGGATTCCTAGGAGCGCGGCCGCAGGCCCGGTTGTTCCGGCGGAGGAGACCTCCGCCTCCACAAGATATTGTGCAAGCGGCCGCGATCCTAGGACAACATGTTGACCGGTCCGGCCTTTCCGGCCGGACCTCTAAGAGGCCATCTGGGCCCGCAGGCGCGCCTCTTCCAGGGCGATCGAGGGCTCGATGCCCAGATCTTTCTTGAGGGCCTTGCGGGCCAGTTCGTACTGTCTCAGAGCCTGCTCGGGACGGCCCAGGGCCACATAGCCCTGCATGGCCAGGAGATGGGCGTCCTGATTGCAGCCGTCCAGCTCGAGCATCAGCCTCGAGCACTCCAGGGCCTGCTCGTGTCGCTCCAGGCTCTGAGCTGCCAGAGCCAGATTGCGCAGGCTCGAGGTCAGCCGCTCCTCGAGCTGGCCTCGCCAGTTGACGGCCCAATCCAGGTAGCAGCCCTCCAGATAAGGGCCCTGATACAGCTGCAGGATCAGCGAGAGCTTCTCCACCGCCGGACCGACCTGACCCGCGGCGTAAAGCCGATCGGCCTCGGCGATGGCCTTGTCGAGCTCCTCGGCGTCATGCCAGCGAGGGAGCTCGGGTTGGAAGTAGATCGCATCGCTGGTTCGGGCCAGATACTCGGGCTGGCCTTCCAGACAGCGTCGGATCACGGAGAGCGCCTGGTTCAGGCTCTTGCGGCCCTTGTCCGGGTCGCCCGGCCAGAACTCCTCCAGGATGGCCTCAATGGGAAAACGCCGCCCCGGTTGAGCCGCCAGGCAGGCCAGCAGATAGCGGATCTTCTGGCTGCGCCAGAGGGCCTCGTCGACCTCGTCGCGCCCTTTGAACACACGGAACCCGCCCAGGCTGTAAAGGCGAAGTAAAGGCACCTCGCTCTGGCTCGGGCCGCCCTGGGAGGCGGCTGCCAGGGCGGCCTGGCGCACTTGCGGGTCGGGGTCCCGGGTCAGCGGAGCCAGCAATTCGCTGCCTCCCAGGCAGCGGACCGCCGAGAGGCGGGCAGCCGGACTGAGTTGCCCGCCCGTCAGCACATGCTTGACCTCGTGGGGGAACTCGCGCAAGACGCGGGCCACCAATCGGTCTCGCAAGGGCTCGGGACGAGCCGAATGCCAGCCCAGCAAGGTGCCGATGACCCAGGAGCCACAACGGTGCAGCTCATCCAGGTGCTCGGCCCGCAGCAAGACCTCCAGGGCGGGCTGCACCAGCTCCTCCTGGCCGGTCAGGGCGGCCAGCGCCAGACGGCTGCGGGCCTGGGGAGCGTAGAACTGCAGCTCGCCCAGCACCCCGGAGGCTCGCTCGAGCTGGGCACGCGCTTGCTCGCTCTGCCCGGCTTCCCAGAGCAGCAGCCCTACCTCGAGAGCCGTGCGAGCCGTCAGGCCCGAGCCCAGCAGGTCGGCCGCGGCCTGGGCTTTGAGAGCCCATTCGACCGCCTCAGGTCGGCCCCGATGGAGGCGAGCCAGGCTCAAGCGAGCCTGCACGCCTTCCCAGGAGGGCTTCTCCTGAAGTTGGGGGTGGCTCAGGGTCTGGGCTGCCTCGCGTAACTTGCCGGCCGCCGTCAGAGCCTGGGCCAGGGTGAGCAGGCCCTGGCGACGCTTGTGGGAGTCGCCCTCTTCGGGAAGCTCCTGGAAGACCGCATCCAGAGCCGCCAGCACGCTCTCTTCGAAGAGATCAGGGAACCGGAGCGCGAGCACGCCCGAGGGCTTGAGCCCGGTATCGCCAGGCTCGGCGCAGGAGGCCACCGCCACCGCCGCCAGCTGAGACTCCAGCCGGCCGGCCCGTTCCGGAGGCTCGCCGGCCAGCCATTCGCGGCTCTGCTCGAGCAGGCGCAGAACCGCCTCGGGAACTCCCTCCAGGGGAGGACGGCTGACCCGTTCCAGCGAGCCCAGCAGGGCAGCGACCTGAATTTCCGACTGCTCCCGCCCGGAGAGGCCCATCTGGCGGGCCAATCGGGCGGCCAGACGGCCGGCTTCGAGCAGCCCTCCCCCCTCAGGGGGGCGCAGGGCCCGACAGAGCGACTCCACTCCCCAGAGCAGGGTCTTGAGCACGGCCAGCTGGGCCTGCTCGGCCTGCCCCTGCTGGTGGCGGCGGGAGAGTGCCTTCTGGATGGCCTCCAACAGCTCTTCCACCCGGAAGGGCTTACGCAGATAGTCGTTGACTCCCAGGCGAACGGCCCGGATGCAGTCGGCTTCGGTCGAGTAACCGGTAATCACCACGCTGCCGATTTCGGGGCGCTGCTCTTTCACCGCGGCCAGGGCATCCAGTCCATCGGTGCCCTCCATGCGAATGTCGGTGACGATCAGGTCGTAGGTGCCATCGGCTGCCTGGCGGATGGCCTCTTCCCCACTCGGGACTGCTTTGACCCGATAGCCTTCATCCTCCAGCACCGATTCGAGCATGGTGCGGAGTTTGTCGTCATCTTCCAGCAGCAGAATACTTGCGTTCATCGGGCTTTCAGCTTTTGCAGCATTTGGCGGGCTTGCTCGGCTTCCCTCCCCTGGCCGCATTTCTCCAGGGCTTCGGCCAGTCGGGCATAGAGCTCGGTCTGGTCGGGTTGGAGCTCCAGGGCCCGTCGCAGATCTTGCACGGCTCCCGCCGGGTCGCCTGCATCCAGTCGCAGGGTGGCCCGCTCGCGCAGAGCTGTGGCTTCCACCGCGGCTTGCCCGCTGACCAGCTCGAGCACTCGATCCAGGTCGGCCCGGGCACGCTGATACTCCTTCTGCTGCCCCAGAATCTTGCCTCGCAGCAGCAGAGCTCTCGGGTCCATGGGGTTTTTCTCCACGCTCACCTCGACGTC
Organism: Candidatus Xenobia bacterium; assembly: GCA_045863235.1. GTDB lineage: Bacteria > Vulcanimicrobiota > Xenobia > Xenobiales > QWHO01 > QWHO01. The sequence goes on from BTUM01000006.1 coordinate 67,653, forward strand.
AGCCAGAGCGCCGTCGGGTCGGTCCTGAGCCAGCCGCACCATGGCTCGCGCGAGATGGGCCTCGGCCCAGCCGGGTTTGAGCTCGACGGCCCGCGTCAGCTCGGCCTCGGCCTCCTTCCAGGAGCGCGAGGCCATCAGAGCTTGAGCCTTCTGGAGAGCTGCCTCGGCGGGGACGGCCGGGGGTGGGGAGGCCTCCGGCGGCGGGGCACCTGGCATTTCGAAACTCTTCAAAGCCTGTTGGAGAGCAGACTCTCCTTCCGCAGCGTCTTCCGGAGCTGCCGTCATGCTGACCCGATAGACCCGCGTGCCGGCCAGAGCAAAGGCGATGCGGCTGGTGACCCCACCCAGGGTGCCTCCCAGGATCAGCCAGGTACGCCCCCCGGCCTGCACAGGCTCGGGCTGCACGTCGCGCAACTCCTGGCCGCTGGTGGCGAACCGTTTGGCCATCCGGGCCATCTGCGCCCCTACGTCCACCTGCTGGCCGTTGTCCACCGACTCCACCTCCAGCGTGAAGCCTGGCCCGACCAGGCGAGAGCCCTGCCGTCGCAAGAGAGAGCTGTGCTGGAAACGAAAATGGGCGGTTTCGAAGGTGCGGATGGGGTAGCTCTGGGAGGAGGGATGGCGGACCGCCTGACCCAGCGTCACAGCCTGGCAGACCAGCAGGAGACCGGTCAGGATCTTTGCCGGCCGCAGGCCGAGGGGAAGTAGTCCCGCCAGCCCTCCTGCGAGACTGGCCGGCGCAAGGCTGCCCCTCAAGGCCAGGAGCAGCGCCAGGATGAGCCAGGGGAGGGCTTCCGGGGCCAGCCTTCTGCGTCGCCACAGCTCGGCCGTCACCAGGGCCAGCAGCGCTCCCACGCCGGTTGGAACCAGGCGGACCGGGGTCCAGGCCAGAGCCAGACCGGTGGCCAGCAGCGAGCCAAGACAAAAGACCGCCAGCAACCGCCAGGGCCCGACCGCTCTCTCCAGGCTGAGGCCCAGGGTGGCCAGGGTATAGAAGGCGAGGGCCAGGCTGACCCAACCTCCCGTCAGGATCGAGCCGGCCGAGAGCAAACGCCAGGCCTCGCCTGCTTCCACCAACGGCCGACTGGCCGCCCCTGCGCGCAACAGCTCGAAGCTGGACTGCTGGCCAGCCAGCAGGCTCATGATCGCCAGCAGAGAGGCCAGCGACAGGCAAGCCCAGGGTTTCAACGCACCGCGGGTCGGTCGACCAGGGCTCGATAGGCGGCTACCAGTGCCGACGCGGCTCGATCGACCTGCTCTTCGGTGGTGGAGCGCCCCAGCGTGAGCCGTACCGCTCCCTTGCCCACCTCGGGATCCACCCCCATGGCCTGGAGCACGTGCGAAAGGCGCACCACACCGTCGTGACAGGCGGGGCCAGTGGAGGCCGCCAGCTCGGGGCAGCGGGCCGTCAGCTCGGCTCCGGTGGTGTGCAGGAAGCTCAAGCTGAGGGTGTTCGGAAGGCGCTGGGTGGGGTGGCCGTTGAGCTGGACGTTCCCGCCCAGGGCGCTCTTCAGGGCGTTCTCGAGCCGGTCGCGCAGGCGCGCCAGTTGCTGGCCATCCTCGGGGCGGCACAGAGCGGCCGCCTCCCCCAGGGCCACCGCCAGCGCCACCGGCTCGGTTCCCGAGCGGCGCCCCCCTTCGTGGCCGGCCCCGAAGAGCAAAGGCTCCAGGGTTCGCCCCTGCCGGATGTAGAGCGCCCCCACTCCTTTAGGGGCGTACATCTTGTGGCCGGCCAGCGAGAGAAAGTCGACCCCGGTCAGGTCCAGGCTGACCTTGCCGGCGCTCTGGGCTGCGTCGGTGTGCAGCAGCGCTTTGCCCGCCACGGCTTCGGCAATGGCCCCGATGGGCTGCAGGGTGCCCACTTCGTTGTTGGAGTGCATGATGCTGACCAGCACCGTGTTGGGCCGCAAAGCCCGCCGGACCGATTCTGGATCGACCCGGCCGGTGGAGTCGACCCCCACGCGGGTGACCTCGGCCCGACCGGTGCGCTCGAGGAAGTCGGCCGTCTTGCCCACGCTGGGATGCTCGATCTGGCTGATCACCAGGTGCGGCTTCTCGGGTCCGAGGTGGGCGGCGGTCACACCCTGCAGTACCCAGTTGTTGGACTCGGTAGCCCCGCTGGTCAGCACCAGCTCGCCCGGCTGGCAGCCCAGGAAGTCGGCCAGCTGGGCCCGGGCCCGATCCAGCCCGGCTCGGGCCCGCTGGCCGTAGACGCTCTTGGTGGAAGGATTGCCGAAGTGCTCGGCCAGATAAGGCAGGGCTGCTTGCAGCACTCGCTCATCCACCGGAGTGGTGCCATTATGATCGAGATAGATCGGGTCGTCTTGCATGGCGCCGCTCTTGGCTGTCCAGGCACGAACTCCTATCGCCCGTAGGGCTTTTTGGGATCACAGAGAACAGCCCCTGGATGAGCGGGAGGCGGTCAGGCAGTATACAGCCATGAGGGAACTTGAGGCTCCTCAGGGGACCCCCCCTCAGCTCCGCTTGCTCCTCGGTCGACTCGACGAAGCCCGTCGCAGCTCCGAGCCGGCCATGGTGGAGCTCGACCGCGTTCTCTACCACATGCTCCGCTTCTTCACCGGCCTGGCGCTGCAAGCGCTCCAGAATGAGGGAACATGCGTCCCAGCCCAGCTCAGGGCGATGCGCGCTCAGGCTGAAACCGTGGCCGGGGCTGAGAAGGTGTTCAAGTCGGCTGTGAATTCGCTCAGCTCTCGGGTTCGCAGCTGGCGCTCGGAGCAGCTTCTCGAGCTCTTCTTCGGGGGCATCGAGCGCCCCGAGAATCGCACCCTGGCCCGCTGGTTGGGGTTGGGGGGTGAACCGCACCCGGCCCCGCTGCTTTCAGCCCGCCCTCGGGGCGAGAGCCTGCTGGAACCCTCCGTGGAGCTGATCGCGGACTGGTTGACCGAGGCCGCCCCCATCTTTTCCGAGGAGGTGTGGACGCTCGACCGCGAGGTGGCCACCCTGGTCGGAAGCGCCATCCCAAGCTCGCGAACGCGCACCAAGCCCTTGCCCGTGCCGGGCGACCCCATGTCGGTCGAGCAGGCTCACCTGACCGAGGTGGTCGAGTCGTGGGCGGCCCTGGTGCTCGAGCCCCCCCTCCCGCTCGATGACGAGGCCCTGATGGATCTCCTGCGCCACTACTTGCTGGCCATCGAGACCCGGGCGGCCGGGTATCTGGCGCGCAATGCCTTCGAGCTGGCCGAGCATGACTACGAAGCCCTCACAGGCTACGCCCACGGAGCGCGCGGCCGCCATCCACTGGCTTCCATCCTGGCGAACGCCATGGGCGGACGCGGTCGATGCCGAAGCTGTCAGGGGCATTTCGACGAGGCCGAGCGCGACTTCGAGATCGCCTTGCGCATGCACCGCGAGCTGCTCAACCGCGAGCCCACGCCCCAGGGGGCCGCCGCCCTGGCCTGGGCTTTGCTCTATCGAGCGCTCAACCAGCGCTGCCAGGGAAGGGTGGAGTTGGCCCTCTCCGACCTTGACGTGGCCAGCCAGTTTGCCGAGCTGGCCCCGGGCGACGATCTGCTCAAGCAGGCTCTGGCCCGGGAACGCAGCACCATGCAGCCCTCCGCCAAAACGATGACCTACCTCAACGAGGAGATCCAGTTGCTCAAGTCTCAGGGAGCCGCTTCGGCTCAGCTCGAGCTGGCCTGCGCCCTGGTCGAGCGCTCCATGCGGCTGGACCCGCAATTGAAGGACACCCGGGCCCTCAGCGACCGCAAGAATGCCCTGACGATTTTGAAGAAACTGCGGAAGAACGACCCCGGCCTGACGGTGAGCGCCCTGCGCAACCGGCCCTGTCGCTGGGGCCGTTCCCCCCACGACCTGGCGGTCTGGGAATCCGACCTCCGGCTGGTGCGGGCCTGCGCCGAGGTCCTCAATGAGGACCCTGACCTGAATTCGTTCCTGCGCGATGCGCTGGAGCTGGCCGAAGGCATGCTGCAGCACAGTTTCTTCCCGGAGGGCTTCCTCAACGAGCTGTTCGAGTTGTTCACCGATCTGGCCAATCGCGACGCTCGTCACTATGAGCCCGGTTGGCAGGCCGAGCACTGGATGCGGTTGCGGGTGCACTTTGCCGACAGGGGCGATTACGACCGGGCCATTCGCTGCATGGTGATGGAGGCAGTCGCCTTGCGCCGACGCAGCTCCGAGGAGGACGTGATGAGCCTGGTGGTCTTGCTCGACACCCTCGGTCAGGTGCTGGAGGCTGCTCCGGTCAGCGTTGGCCTTGAGCCCCTGGGGCCGAGTTTTCGGATGGTGAATAGCTACCGGGCGCGTTACCCCGAGCTCAGGGCTCCCATCCAGGCCATGGCCAATCGCTGGCGGGCTCTCCCCCTCATGATCCCGGCTCGAGCCGGGGCTGACCGCCCCCTGCTGGCTGCTCTGGCCGAAGGCTGAGCCTGGCTTCAGGCGGTAGTTGGCGCGAGAGTTTTCGCCGGACGCCTGGCGTTCAATGCCATGGTGAACAGCCCGGCGGTGAAGAACATCAGCACGCTGTACAGGGCGGCCGGCATGGCATAGGCATAGACGTTCAGCACCGACAGGGCCATGTAGATAGCCAGCGTGCCGTTGTGGATGCCCACCTCCATCGAGATGGCGATGGCCTGATTTCGGGGCAGCTTGATCAGGAGGGGCAACAGGTAGCCCACGGCCAGGCTGAGCAGATTGAAGAGCAACACCGCCCCGCCCAGTTGGGCCATGCTGGCCAGCATCTTCTCGCGCTCCTGAGCGATGGCGGCCACGATCAAGACGACCAGGAGCAGGATGGAGAAGACGCGGATCGGCCTGTCCATTCGGTCGGCGAAATCGGGCTTGCGAGCCTTGACCACCATCCCGATGATGACGGGGACCAGCACGATGGCAAAGACCTCGATGGCCTTCTTGAACTGGAAGCCCACCTGCTGCTCGGCGCCCGCAAAATGGGCGATGGAGAGGCCCACGATGAGGGGCAGGCTGACGGCGGCCAGCACGCTGTTGACGGCGGTCAGGGTAATGTTCAGCGCCACGTCTCCTCGGGCCAGGTGGGAGTAGATGTTGGCGGTCACTCCCCCGGGGCTGGCGGCCAGGATCATCATGCCGATGGAGAACTCGTTGGACAGCCCGAACAGCTTGCAGATCCCGAGCGCGAACAGGGGCAAGAGCAGCATCTGGGTCAGGAGGCCGATGATGACCGGCCTGGGTACTTTGAGAATGCGCAGGAAGTCGGCTCTGGTCAGGGACAGGCCCAGACCGAACATAATGAAGGCGAGGCCCAGGGGCAGAAACTTGGCAGCGAGCATGGGAGGGCTCCTTTCGGCGAAAGGCCGCCCATTCGAAGTCGACCGGATGATCCCTGGCGAGAGCATCCGGGCTTGCTACGAAAAGCTCACGCCTCGGCCTGAGCCAGGTCAGAAAGGGCTCTTGCGCCGGACGTTCATGACCTGTCCGGCCCAACAGGTTGTGTTCAAAATCACTCTCCAGGATGTCACGCAAGGGTCGAAGAATTCTAACGGGCATGGGAAGCTTGTTCAGACGGAAACCGGCGGCTGAGGGTCCACCCGACCCCGACCGGCTCAAGAGCCTTCTGTTCGACTCCGTGGCCCGGGGTCAGAAGGCCGAGACGGCCGCCCTGTGCCGCCAGCACCATGAGGCCATCTGGGGCTGCTGGCCGGGGTGGGTGTTCTTCCTCATGCAGCTTCAGTCCCAGCCGGATAAGGCGAAGGAATATGCCGCCTCGCTTCGGGGCATCGCGGACGCGATGGACGAGGAGATGGGGGACAAGCGGTTCTTGAACGCGTTCGGGGGATAGACCGGGCCAGTTCCCTGCCGCTCCATGCAAACGCGCGTTGCTACCTCAGGCCACGCGCTCCATCGTGTTGATCTCGTTCACCTTCTGAGTGGAGCGTCCGGCGCGCAACTCGTCGAGTTTGCGCTGGGCCTCCAGGCGGGCCAGGCAGCCGCAGTTGGAAGACCCGCACTCGGGGCAGATGGCCACCTCGGGATAGGATTCCGCGCTGCCGGCGGCCAGGGAGCCGTCCTCCACCTTGCCCTGCTTGAGGGCCTGCTTGGCCTCCTGGCTGAACTGGACATGCTGGTCGTCGCGCAAGGCCTCGGCCTTGCCCGCAAAGTTCTTGCCTTCGGCGCTGCGCAGGTCGGACTTGCTCCAGCGGCTGGACATTCCGGCGATGCTTTGAGGAATCTGCATGTCGAATGATTTCGCCTGACTCGCCTATCGCCCTTCTTCCGATCCACCGCTCCTTCCCTTTGGGAACGTTCGAACGACCGCCGGGGACCGGAGAAACAAAAAAGGCGCCCGCTCAAGCGGGCGCCTTCCCCAGAAGGCTTCAGGCGTGAGCCAGGACCTTCTTCTTGGAACGCTCCATGATCTCTTTGGGAGTCAGCGACTCCTTGCGGGTCATGAGCATCCATTCATGGCCGAACGGGTCCTTCACCTTGCCGTAGCGATCGCCCCAGAAGGCGTCTTCGAGCTTGGTGACCACCTTGGCGCCGGCCGAGACCGCGCGGTGGAAGACCTTGTCGCAGTCGAGGCAATAGAGCGTCAGAACCACCGGGGTGCCACCCAGCGCCTGGGGTGAGCGAGCGCCCATGTCCGGGAACTCGTCGCACAGGTAGAGGTGACAGCCGGCGATGTTCAGCTCGGCGTGCATGATCTTCTTGCCGTCGGGCGAAGGCATGCGCATCAGCTCTTCGGCCAGGAAGACCTTTTTGTAGAAATCGATCGCCTTGGCGGCATCCTTGACGATCAGATGAGGAATCAGGGGCATTGCGCCCTGAGGAACCGGACTCAACTCCATGTTGAGAACCCCCCTTCAGGATTAAGGTGGAGCGCGTTTCTCGCTAGCCACCCCCACTCCTGCTTTGAAAAACTGTCGATCTTGGCAGGAGTTCTTCGGCCCAGCACACAAACAGCCGCCCGTGAACGCCAGTCTGGCCACTTTCGAGCGCAGCACGCTGCCGCTTCCCGACCGTCGCGAGGGGAAAGTGCGCGACAGCTACGCCCTGGGTCAGGCCAGGCGGCTGTTCGTGACCACCGATCGCCTGTCGGCCTTCGACCGGGTGCTCGGCTGCGTGCCCTACAAGGGCCAGGTGCTCAACCAGCTGGCTGCCTGGTGGTTCGAGCGCACCGGACACATTCTGGCCAACCACGCGCTGTCGGTCCCCGACGAGAATGCGCTGGTGGCGCGCGAGGCCACTCCCCTGCCGGTGGAGATCATCGTGCGCGGCTACATCACCGGGGTGACCGAGACCTCGCTCTGGTATCGCTACAGCCTGGGCGAGCGCACAATCTACGGTCACCAGCTGCCGGACGGCCTGACCATGGACCAGAAGCTGCCCGAGCCCCTGCTCACCCCCACCACCAAGGGAGGGCCGACCGGCCATGACGAACGGCTGACCTGCCGCCAGGTGACCGAGGAGGGCCATCTCGACGAGGCCACCTGGGAGAAGGCCAGCCAGGCGGCTCTGGCCCTGTTCGCCTTCGGCTCCGAAACAGCCCGAGAGCGCGGGCTGACCCTGGTGGACTCGAAGTACGAGTTCGGCACCACCGCCGAGGGAGAGCTGATCCTGATCGACGAGGTGCATACCCCCGACAGCTCGCGCTTCTGGAAGGACGGAGAGAACCTGGACAAGGAGTTCGTGCGCCGCGCCTTCGCCGAGCAGGGCTATCGGGGCGAAGGGGAGCCACCCGCGATGCCCCCCGAGCTGTGGCAACGCGCCAGCAAGCTCTATATCTCTATCTTTGAGCTGCTGACCGGCCAGGGCTTTGTGCCCGGCCAGCAGCCGGTGGGTCCGCGCCTGGAGCGCAACCTGCGCCAGGAGGGCTGGCTGTGAATCCGCTGGTGGGCGTGGTGATGGGCTCCAGGAGCGACTGGGATACGATGCGCGAGGCCAGCGCTCTGCTCGAGCAACTGGGCATCGCCCACGAGGTGCGGGTGGTCAGCGCTCATCGCACTCCCGACCTTCTCTTCGAGTACGCCGAGACCGCTCGCAAGCGCGGCCTGCAGGTGATCATCGCCGGCGCCGGGGGGGCCGCCCACCTGCCCGGGATGCTGGCCAGCAAAACCAGCCTTCCCGTGCTCGGCGTGCCGGTGCAGTCGCGGTCGCTCCAGGGGATGGACTCGCTGCTCTCCATCGTTCAGATGCCCCGGGGCGTGCCCGTGGGCACGCTGGCCATCGGGCCGGCGGGGGCTGCCAACGCAGCCCTGCTGGCCGCCTCCATCCTGAGCCTGCAGGACCTAAAAGTGCTCCAGGCCCTGGAGAGTTATCGCAAGAAACAGACCGAGGGCTCGCTGGCGGTAGGAGACCCGCGATGAAGATCGGCGTGCTCGGGGGCGGCCAGCTCGGTCGCATGCTGGCCCTGGCCGGCATTCCCATGGGACTGGAGTTCCGCTTTCTGGAGGAACGCCCCGAGGCCGTGCGCGGTCTGGGCGAGTGCTGCACCGACCTGGAGGAGTTCGCCCGGGAGCTGGACGCGGTCACCTTCGAGTTTGAGAACGTGCCCCTCGAGTCGGTGCGCTGGCTCGAGCAGCGCCTGCCGGTCTGGCCATCCTCGCGGGCCCTGGAGGTCTCTTGCGACCGGCTGGCCGAGAAAGAATTCCTGCGCTCGCTTTCCATCCCCACCGCTCCCTACGGCCCGGACATCGCCTACCCGGCCCTGGCCAAGAAGCGGCGGCTGGGCTACGACGGCAAGGGCCAGCGCCGCATCGCCCGGCCCGACGAGCTCAAAGAGGATGAGCTGGCCGAGGAGATCCTCGCGTTCGAGCGCGAGCTGGCCCTGCTGGCGGTGCGCTCCAAAGCAGGCGAGATCAGGACCTATCCTCTCACCGAGACGGTGCATCGCGACGGCATCCTGGTCAAAGCGAGCGCGCCGGCCGAAGGGCCGTTCTGCGAATACGCCCGCTTGATCCTGGAGAAGCTCGATTACGTGGGGGTGCTGGCCCTGGAGATGTTCGAGCATCAGGGTCGCCTGCTGGCCAACGAGCTGGCCCCGCGGGTGCACAACTCGGGCCACTGGACCATCGAGGGCGCCCTCACCAGCCAGTTCGAGAACCACCTGCGGGCCGGTCTGGGCTGGCCGCTGGGGGACACGAAAGCCCGCGATCAGGTCGTGATGTACAACCTGATCGGCGAGCTGCCCGGTCCCGAGCGCTTCCCGGGAGCCCACTACCACGCCTATGGCAAAGCTCCCCGGCCGGGGCGCAAGGTTGGCCACGTCACGCTGCTGGGCGGCGGCATCCTTCCCGAGCTGGAGGTGGCCTGTGCTCGATCGGCCCCGTGAAGAGTGCGGCGTGCTGGGCATCTGCGCCCCTGGCCAGGACGTGGCCCGCATGGCCTTCTTCGGCCTGTTCGCCCTGCAGCACCGGGGCCAGGAGGCGGCCGGGATCGCCGCCACCGACGGCACCGCCATCCGCATCCACAAGGGGCTGGGGCTGGTGGCCCAGGCCTTCGATGAGACCGCCCTGGCGCCCCTGACCGGCCCCCTGGCCATCGCTCACACCCGCTATTCCACCACCGGAGAGCCCCAGCTTCGCAACGCCCAGCCCTTCGTACTCGAAACCAGGCACGGCCCGGTGGCGGTGGCTCACAACGGCAACCTGATCAACGCCGCGATGCTGCGTCGCGAGCTTCTGGAGAACGGCATCGGCCTGTCCTCGAGCTCGGACACCGAGGTGCTGATCATGATGCTGGCCGGGTCGGGGGGCGAGAGCTGGACCGAGCGCATCAAGAGCTGCATGGCCCGCTGGCGGGGGGCTTACTGCCTGACGGTGCTGACCCGCGAGGCGGTCTACGCTGTGCGCGATCCCTGGGGCTTCCGCCCTTTGAGCGTGGGCAAGCTGCCCGATGGAGGCTGGGCGGCCGCTTCCGAGACCGGGGCGCTGCGCACTCTCGGCTGCAACGAGATCCGCGAAGTGGAGCCGGGCCAGATCGTGCGCCTGACGGCCGACGAGGTCGAGGTGACTCAGGGCATCAAGCCCGCCCCCCGGCGCGCGCTCTGCGTCTTCGAGCACGTCTACTTTTCTCGCCCCGACGCACGCTTTGACGACCTGTCGGTGCACGCCGTGCGCCAGCGGCTGGGCGAGGAGCTGGCCCGCGAGCATCCGGCCGAGGTGGACGTGGTCATCCCCGTGCCCGACTCCAGCGTGCCCGCGGCCATCGGCTACGCCCGCGAGCTCAATCTCGAGTACAACGACGGCTTCATCAAGAACCGTTACATCGGCCGCACCTTCATCCAGCCCAGCGACGCCCTGCGGCGCCAGGGCGTGGCCATGAAGTTCCTGCCCCTGGCCGACAACCTGAAGGGGCGCCGGGTGGTGATGATCGACGACAGCATCGTGCGCGGCAACACCTCCGGCCAGCTCGTCACCATGCTGCGCCAGGCGGGGGCGAGCCAGGTGCACATGCGCATCACCTGCCCGCCCATTTTGCACCCCTGCTACATGGGGGTGGACATGGGCACCTATGACGAGCTGATCGCCCATCGTCTCGGGCCCGAGCAGATCGGCCAGGCGGTGGGGGCTGACAGCCTGGCCTTCTTGTCGCTGGAGGGGATGATGCGCGCGGTGGGCCGTCCTGACGGCTACTGCCAGGCCTGTTTCACCGGGGACTATCCGCTGGATCTGTCCCACGATCGTCTGAAAACCGGGTTTGAGGGAGCCATCGCCGGATGAAGGTGCTGCTGGTGGGAGGGGGAGGTCGCGAGCACGCGCTGGCCTGGAAGCTGGTCGCTTCGCCGCTCCTGGACGAGCTGGTGGTGACTCCGGGCAACGCCGGCACGCGGCTGATGGCGGGCCAGCCATTGGACTCGACTCAGCGGGCCGAGGCGCGCTCTGGTCCACTGCAGGTCGTCACCCGGGTGCTCGCCCTGGGACGGTGCGGGGCGCCGGTTCGCCACGAAACGAGCAGCCCGGAGGAGCTCTGCCGTCGGGAGCGCTTCGACCTGGTGGTGGTCGGCCCCGAGGCGCCCCTGGCCGCGGGGCTGGGCGACCGGCTGGAAGTGCCGGTCTTCGGGCCTTCCCAGCGCGCGGCCGAGATCGAGAGCTCCAAGAGCTTCTCCAAGGACTTCATGCTGCGCCATGGCATCCCCACTGCCCGGCACCGCTGTTTCACCGATCCCGAGCAGGCCCGCGCCTATGTCGCCGGGGTCGATCATCCGGTGGTGCTCAAGGCCAGCGGCCTGGCAGCCGGGAAGGGAGTGCTGCTGCCCGAGCCCGGCCCGGCCACCCTGGATGCGCTCGAGGCCCTGATGCGGACCGAGGCCGGCCGCGAGGTGGTCGTCGAGGAGCGACTCGAGGGCCGCGAGGTCTCGCTGATGGGCTTTTGCGACGGCGAGCGGGTGCTGCCCATGCGGGCGGTGCGCGACCACAAGCGCCTGCTCGACGGCGACCGCGGTCCCAACACCGGCGGGATGGGGGCCGTGTCGCTGGAGGACGAGGTGGGGGAGTGGTGCGAGCTGGCCCTGGAGCCGGCCGTGAAAGGCCTCAGGTCCGAGGGCCGGCCCTTCGTGGGCGTGCTCTACGCGGGCCTGATGCTGACCCCTGATGGCCCCCGGGTGCTGGAGTACAACTGCCGCTTCGGAGACCCCGAGACCCAGGTGCTCATGGCCTTGCTCGAAAGTGATCTGCTGGAAGTGTGCCTGGCCTGCGCCGGCGGCAGGCTGGAAGAGGCGCGCTTTGGCGCGGGCCAGGCTGCCTGCGTGGTGATGGCCTCGCAAGGCTATCCCGACACGCCCCGCACGGGCGATGCGATCGACCTGGGAGCCGACCGCCCGGACAGCGTCGTCTTCCACGCCGGGACGAAGCTCGTGGGGGATCGGATCGTGACCGCCGGCGGGCGGGTGCTGGGCGTCACCGGGCTCGGCGCCACGCTCGAGCAGGCTCTGGGCCGAGCCTATGAGCGCGTCGGCGCCATCCACTTCCAAGGGGCCCACTACCGCACCGACATCGGGAGGACCGCATGACCGACTACGCCAGCTCCGGGGTCGATCTTCAAGCCGGCTCGCGCACCGTGGAGTTGATGGCCGAGGCGGTGCGCTCGACCTACGGGCCCGAGGTCCTGGCCGGCCTGGGCAGCTTCGGCGGCATCTACGACGCCAGCGCCCTGAAGAGCTTGAAAGCGCCCCTGCTGGTCGCCTCCACCGACGGGGTGGGCACCAAGGTGATGCTGGCCGCCCGTTTCGATCGCTTCGAGTCGCTCGGGGCCGACCTGGTCAACCACTGCGTCAACGACATCCTGGTGCAGGGGGCCCGTCCGCTCTTCTTTCTGGACTACCTGGCCAGCTCCAAGCTCGAGCCCGACAAGCTGGCCCGGGTGGTGACCGGGATGGCGGCAGCCTGCCGCGAGGCCGGCTGCGCCCTTCTTGGCGGTGAGACGGCCGAGATGCCGGGCGTCTACTGCGAGGGTCAGCTGGACGTGGTGGGGACGGTGGTGGGCCTGGTGGATCGCTCCGAGCGCCTGCCCCGCACCGGCCTTGCCCCGGGGGACGTGCTGGTGGGACTGGCCTCGAGCGGTCCGCACACCAACGGATACTCGCTGATCCGCAAGCTCTTTCCCGACCCGGATGCCGAGCTGGTGGAGGCACTGCTTCAGCCCCACCGTTCCTACCTGCGCACGCTGGGGGCCAGGTTGGGTCGGGTGAAGGCGCTGGCCCACATCACCGGGGGAGGGCTGCTCGAGAATCTGCCCCGGGTGCTGCCGATGGGCCTGCGGGCCCGAGTGGTCCGCTCGCGCTGGAAGGTTCCCCCGCTCTACGAGCGCATCGCCAGTCAGGGCGTGGCCGAGGAGGAGATGTTCCGGGTCTTCAACATGGGCATCGGGATGGTGGCCGTGCTGTCCGAGAGCGAGGTGGAGGCATTCTGCGAAGGTCTGGGGGTGGAGTCGTACGTGCTGGGCCAGCTGGAGACCGGCGAGCGGAGCGTGGTGCTGACGTGAAGCGTCTGGTGGTGCTGGTTTCGGGCAACGGATCCAACCTGCAGGCGATCCTGGATGCCTGCCGGGAGGGACGACTGAAGGCTGAGGTGGCCCTGGTGGTCAGCAACCGGCCCGGGGTCTACGCGCTGGAGCGGGCCCGCGCGGCCGGGGTCGAAGCCCTGGTGCTCTCGCGCGATGGGCGCTCGCGGCGCGAGTATGACGCCGCCCTGGCCGAGCTGGTGGCGGCCGCCCGGCCCGACCGGGTGGTGCTGGCCGGCTTTCTGCACATTCTCTCGAGCGCATTTCTGGAGCGTTTTCCCGACCGGGTCCTGAACCTGCACCCGGCGCTGCCCGGCGCTTTTCCGGGCCTGAACGCCATCGAGCGCGCCTTTGAGGCGGGCCTGGAGCAGACCGGGGTGATGGTGCACCGGGTGGACGAGGGCGTCGATACCGGGCCGGTGCTGGGGGTGGAGCAGGTGAGCATCCACCCCGAGGACACCCTGGAAAGCTTGACCGAGCGGATTCATCAGGCCGAGCATCGGCTCTTGATCCGCTGTCTACAGGAGGAACTGAGCGATGAAACGAGCCCTGCTGTCCGTCTCGGATAAGACCGGACTGACCACTTTTGCGGCCGGCCTGGCCGAGCTGGGATACTCCCTGCTGGCCACGGGAGGCACGGCCAGCCTGCTGCGCGAGCACGGGCTGCCGGTGGAGGAGGTGAGCCACTACACCGGCTCGCCCGAGATCTTGCAGGGCCGGGTCAAGACGCTGCACCCGGCCATCCACGGCGGCCTGCTGGCCCGCGACTCTTCAGACGACCGGCGCGAGTTGACCTCGTGCGGCTGGGACTACCTCGACCTGGTGGTGGTCAACCTCTACCCTTTCGAAGCCACCGTGGCCCGTCCGGGGGTGACGCTGGAGGAGGCGGTGGAGCAGATCGACATCGGGGGCGTGGCCATGATCCGGGCGGCCGCCAAGAACCACTCGCGGGTGGTGCTGGTGTGCGACCCGGCCGATTACGAGCGGGTGCTGGGGGCCCTGCGGGGCAACGGGCTCTCTTCTGAGGAAAGGCGCGCGCTGGCGGTCAAGGGCTTCCAGATGACGGCCCGTTATGATCGGGCGATCTCGCACTACTTCGAGCCCGCGGTCGAGAGCCTGGACCTTTATCCGGTGCAGCACCTGCGCTACGGGGAGAACCCGCACCAGGCCGCCCGCCTGCTCTCCTGGACTCCGGGAGGGCGTCCCCTGGGGGGCGAGCTGCTGTCGGGCAAGGAGCTTTCGTACAACAACCTGCTCGACCTGGATGCCGCCTGGCGGGCCGTGGAGGGCTACTCAGAGCCTTGCGCCTGCCTGATCAAGCACCTCTCGCCCTGTGGGATGGCCACCGCCTCGACCCTGGCCGAGGCGGTGAAGCTGGCCCGGGCCTGCGATCCGGTCTCGGCCTTCGGAGGCATCCTGGCCGTCAACCGTCCGCTGGACGCCGATTCGGTGGCCGAGCTGGAGGAGCTCTTCCTGGAGGCCATCGCCGCTCCGGCTTTCCCGGTGAACCTGGAGAAGCGCAAGAACTGCCGCCTGCTGGCCATGGGCTTGCTGGAGGATCCGCCCGGCGACTTCCGCAGCGTTCGCGGCGGTATGCTCTGGCAAGAGCGCGACCAGGGCGACCCGGCCGAGACCGTCTGGCAGACCGTCTCCAAGCGCCACCCTACCCCGGACGAGCAGGCTGACCTGGCCTTCGCCTGGCGAGTCTGTGAGCACGTCAAGTCCAACGCCATCGTGCTGGTGAAGGGCCAGGCCACGGTGGGCATCGGCGGAGGCCAGCCCAACCGGGTCGACTGCGTGCGCATCGCGGCGCAGCGGGCAGGAGAGCGATCGGTGGGCTCGGTGCTGGCCTCGGATGCGTTCTTCCCCTTCCCCGACTCGGTCGAGGTGGCCGCGGCCGCGGGCGTAACGGCGGTGATTCATCCCGGCGGCTCGGTGCGCGACGATGAGGTGCTCGAGGCCTGTGATCGCCTGGGATTGGCCGTGGTGCTGACCGGAGTGCGCCACTTCCGGCATTGATGGGCATCAGCCCAGCTTCAGGTTAGGAGTTCCCGCGAAGTCACGCGAGTTCTCGGTCAACAGGGTGGCTCCCGCGAGGGCGGCGGTGACCCCAACCACGATGTCCCCAGCTCTTCCCCGCGGTGAGCCCAGCCGGCGAAAGATCTCGCCGGCGTGAAAGGCAATCTCTTCGGTCAGGGGAACGATGCCATCGCTCGTCAAGAAGCTGCGACCAACGGCCAGCTGCCGTGGTGTGCGCGGCCCCCGACAGAACTCCTACCAGGCCAGGCTGCTCATCTGGATCTGGACGAGAGCTTGACTCAACTCCAGCAGTGAGGTGCGCTCGGGTCCGGGCTCTGAAAGGGCCAGCACCAGGAGGTTCGTGTCCAGGTGGTTCAGGCTAATAGCTCGCGTCCTCGCTCTTCAAACGCCGAATTTCGTCCCTGGCATCGTGCCCCGCAAACAGATCGAAAAGCTCGTGGAGGGCCTTGACCCTCTGGTCGCGGAACTCGGGGGTCACCCCGACCATTTTGTCGCGATAATCGAGCCCGACGAATGACCTCGGACATCGAGATGTGCAGCCTTCCAGAGAGCTGATGGGCTGCCGCCAATGAGGCGGAGTCCAGGACCACTGTTGTTCGTTTCATAACTTACAGCTTCCATAAGACATGTCAAGAACCCCCGGGAGGAACTTCTTCCAGCAGGCTGGCATTGAGGCGATCAGATGACCGAGTGCTGCAGCTGCGGGCTCGAGATCGAGCCGGGGCGAGGCCGTTCCTGGGAGGACGGCCTGGCTTACTGCTTTTCTTGCGAGAAGGGCCAGCCCCGCTGTCTCTGGTGTCGCCGTCCGGTCTTCGAGGCGGCCACCCGGGGCAGCGACAAGGTCATCTGCATCTACTGCGCTCCCCAGTTTCCGCGCTGCGATCATTGCCACGAGCTGATCCACGGCGACTGCCTGACCTACCTCGACAAAGCCTACTGCCGCGGCTGCGCCCAGCGCTACCCGCTCTGCCTCGAGTGTGGCCAGGCCATCGCGCGGGGTGGCGAGTGCCCGGACTGCCACGGTCCGGCTCGAGCCTGCGCCGGCTGTGGAGCGCTCTTTGCCGATCGCTGGCTGGTCTTCGAGGACTGCTGGTACTGCCTCCCCTGCTACTGGCGGGCCTACGGTCGGTGCCGTTTCTGCCAGGAAGAAAAGCCCCGCAATGTGGACAACGTGTGCCGCGATTGCCATGCCCCCGTCGTGACGGGGGCGGCGGCGGCCCGCCGCCTGCTCGACGATGTGCAGCTTTTTTGTCGCGAAGAGCTGGGCCTGTGGGTGGAGGACCCCTACGAGCTGCGCCTGGCCCGCTCGGCCTCGGCCATCCCCAAGCTGCACACCGACGCCTACACGCTCAGCCTGGCCACGGTGGGTCTGTGGGCCGAGCGCGAGCGGGCGATGTGGGTGGTGGAGGGCTATCCGGTCTGGTTCACCAGCGTCATCCTGGCCCACGAGCACGCCCACGCCTGGCAGTCGGAGAACTGCCCGCAACAGAGCCAGGACGTGATGGAGGGCTTTGCCAGCTGGGTGGAGTGGCGCGTGGCCCACAGCCTGGGCTACGCGACCTTCGCCGACAACATGGTGTCGCTCGACTGCCCCATTTACGGGGTCGGGTTGCGTCGCTGCCTGCAGCTCGAACGGCAGCTCGGGCCTGCCCGGCTGGTGGAGAAAATGCGCACCTTGCAGAGCTTTTCCCTGTGGACTTCGTTCCGGGCCTGGCTATTTTCATGAACAGGACCAGGACTCTGGCCGTCTTCCGAAAGCTCAACGGGGTGACAGCGAGAGGTCTCCTCCGAGCTCCTTCACAAGTGAGACTGGGGCTGAGCGCGAGCGGCGATATAGTGGAGGGGAATGCAGGGGGTTGCAGCGGCGCTGGTGAAGCACGGTCGGCCGGGTGGCGGCCCGTGCAGACGGCCGCCGGTTCGGGTGCATCGCGGTGGATGTCCGTGAGCTCCGAACCCTTGAACGTGATGACCTGCAAAGCCCGTTACCGAACATCCCTCTGGCACAGGAGTATTACGACTGCTATGAGAGCTCTTTCCCTGCTCCTTTGCACCTTATTGATGACGCCGGTACTGGCACAGTCGCAAACCGCACCCGTCGAGCAGCCGATTGACGGACCGCTGCAACTCGAGACCGGAGTGGTGCTCGAGAGTCTTACGAACGGAAACTCCGGCTGGCAAGAGTACTATCTCCGGGGCAAAAAGACGTTTGCCCCCCGCAATACGATTTACTGGGGCTACCGCCATACCGAGCGCTTCGACTTGCAGGATGAGGAGGGCACGCTCGGCGGCTACTTCCCCCTGAGCGAGGAGCTCACCGGGAATCTCGAGCTGAGCTTGTGTCCCAGTCATCAGGTGTTGCCGCGCTATTCCGCTCTCGGCTCGCTGAACTACCAGTTGGGCGACGGCTGGGGACTGGAGGGCGCGCTCAACAACCGGCGCTACACCTTCGATAACGTCTTCATCGAGCGCTTTACCCTGGAAAAGTACTTTGACTCGAACCGCATGGCCTACTCACTCTGGCTCAGCCAGTCGGATACCGGGGGCTCAGGCACGAGCCACTCCCTGCAGTTCACGCACTATTATGGGGATGACGAGCAAAACAGCCTGAACATCTCGGGCTCGTTCGGCAACCAGGTCGAGACCGTGGCTCCCGGCGTGCAACGCCCCTCGAATTCGACCGGCGTTGCGCTCTGGGGCGTTCAGGAGGTGAGCCCCGGGTGGGCGATCACCTATGGTTACGGCTACAACGACCAGGACCCTTTCTACACGCGGCAGGGATTCAACTTCGGCTTACGGGCGGATTTCTGAGCCCCCGGCGCTCCATGTTGCCCCAGGCGTGGTCGCCCTTGAGGAACTTCCAGAGGCCCTTCAGGCGCCACCAGACCGTGAGCTGCCGGTAGCCGACGTTCTCGAGCACGGCCCAGGCGAGCAGCAGCGCGCGGTCGCTCAGACGGTCGAAGCGATGGAAGCTCCACTCCTCGAGAACGAGCGACATGATGGAGAGTACGAGCCCGTATCCGTAAGCCACCAGGAAGAACAGCACCGCGAAGGTCCAGTTGAGGGCCCCGAGGGCCACGCCGAGCACGCTGATCAGGATTCCTAGAGCTTCCACCACCGGGGCCAGCAGCTCGAAGAAGAGGAAGTAGGGGAGGGCCAGCATCCCAAGGCTTCCATAGCGCGGGCGGAAGAGAAGGCCCCGGTAGCGCCACAGAACGTCAGAAAGGCCGCGGTGCCAGCGATCGCGCTGACGACCCAACACACGCAGGGTTTCGGGGACCTCGGTCCAGGCCACCGGGTCGGGGATAAAGACTACCTTGCCCGGCGATTTCCGCTCGTAGCTCCGGCGGCGCAGGCGCGCTACCAGCTCCATGTCCTCGCCGACGCTGGACTTCTCATAACCGCCGGCTTGGATGACAGCACGCCGCGAGAAGAGCCCGAAGGCACCCGAGATGATCAGGTTGCCGCCCAGCCGGTTCCACCCCAGTCGCCCGAACAGGAAGGCCCGCAGATACTCGACGGTCTGAAAGCCGGGGAGGGGGCGGCGGGGGACTCGCGCCACGACCCGGCCCATCTCGACCTGGCAATCGTTGACAACCCGGATCGTCCCGCCGCAGGCCGCGACCTGCGGGTCGCGCAGGAACGGGCGCACCAGCTTCATCAGCGCGTTCGCCTCCACCAGCGTGTCGGCATCCATCGCGCACACCAGCTCGGAGGTCGCGACCTGGAGCCCGAGGTTCAGAGCGTCTGCCTTGCCCCCGTTCGCTTTGTCCACTACGACCAGATTGGGGTAATCCGGGGAGTGATAGAGAGCGCGGAGCTCCGCCGTCTGGAGCTGCTTGCGGTAGATCGGCCGCACCGCCACGAGCCCGAAGTGCTCTTTCAGTACTTCCATGGTCCGGTCCTTGGAGCCATCGTTGATCAAGACGATCTCCAGCCGCGGGTACTGGAGCGCTATCATAGCCTTCAGGCTGTCGATCACGGTGGCTTCCTCATTGTACGCGGGAGCCAGCATGCTGATGGCGGGGGCGAACTGAGAGCTCAGAATGCGGTCCAGATGCTCTCCCCGAATTTCGACCATGTGACTGGACAACTCGCGGATGGCCTGGATCAGCAGCACCCCGTAGAACGTGTTCACCGCCAGAAAGTAGGCAAAGATGGCCAGGTCCGTGCTGAGCAGGAGCAAGCTCAAGAGCTCTCGCGCGGTCACGATAGCTCCAGCACGTAACGGGCCATGTCGCAAGCAAATCGGTCAGCTCCCTCGGTGGCGCGCTTGAGCGCCAGCCGGCCAGGGGCTCCCAGCTTGCACAGCGCCAGCGCGGCATGGCGTCGGACTTCCCAGGCCGGGTCGCGTAAGGCCTCGCCCAGTGCCGGCGCCGCAGGCCAGAACTCCAGCCGCCCCAGCGCGGCCGCGGAGCGAGCCCGCACGTCCGACTCCGGGTCCTGGACCAGGCCGAGGAGGGCGTCCGTTCCCTCCTGGCCTCCCAGGGCACCCAGCAGATCGGCCGCCCGAGCCCGCAAGGCCGGGTCGGGATGGCCGCAAAACCGGAGTCCGGCTGACAGGTAACGGGCGTCCGCGAGGATCGAGGCCACCTCCAGAGCGCTGATGAGCCATTCGGTGTCATGAGTCTCCTTGAGCATGGGGGAAAGCGTCTCGGCCACGCCGTCGCCGAGCTTGAGAAGCGCATCCTGAACCGAGAAACGCGCCACGGTGCGGTCTGCAAGCAGCTCCAGGAGGCGCCGGACGCGCTCAGGTGTGGGGAAGACGGCAGCCCATTGTGCGGCTTCGGCGCGCACCGGATCGGAAGGGTCGCGCAGCAAGCTGTCGATCAGGGGGCTGTCGGCCCCCAGGGAGGAGAGGAGGCGAACGCCACGCAAGCGCGCCAGCCATGACCGAGAGCGACACCAGCTCTGAGCGCGCGCTTCCAGGCCGCGGTGCCGGGCCATGTCGCGCAGTCGTTGAAGGGGCTGTCCCGTCAGGAAGCGGCTGAGATCTTCGAGCAGTTCGATCTGAAGGTCCGGGGGAAGCGCGCGCAGATCGGGCCCGAGCTCGTCTCCCTCCACCAGGGCCTGCGCCAGTCGCGCGCGCACCCCGGGTAGCGCGGTCAACTTGCGGCGCCGAAGCTCGTGACTCAGAGCGCTCGCCAGGATGGACAGGACGAGCGCCGCCAGGAGCCCCCCCTCGCTGACCACAGCCCAGAATAGATCGAGCTCCGAGCTCAAGATGCCCGCAGAGCGCGGCGCACCTTTTGCAGAAGCACCGGCAGGCTGAAAGGTTTGGTCGTGTGGTCGAAAGCTCCCTTTTCCAGGCTCTCCAGGATATCAGCCTCGCTGGAGTGGGCGGTTAGAACGATGACACGCGTGCCCGGTGCTCGCTCGCGCACCTTCTCGAGCACCTTCCGGCCGGACAGGCCAGGGAGGCCGAGGTCCAGCAACAGAACGCGCGCTCTCAAGCTGGGAGGATTCCCGGCCAGGGCCTGGCAGGCGCTGGAGCCGTCCTGAAATCCAAAGGTTCGATATCCCTGCGCTCCCAGAGCGTGGAGCAGGAGAGCGGCCAGGCTCGGGTCGTCCTCCACGACTGCCACGTCCACGGGTGTAACTCGCTCGAGCTCGTCGTGGCCCGGCTCGGCTGCCTCCATCAGGGCCTCGATCGAGCTGTGCTCGGGGTAGTGGGCCATGCCGAACGAGAGATCGGGAACAGACTTGCGAAGGCGGTCCATGCGGTCGGTCAGGTCCCAGGGGGACTCGCCCAGGGCCACCACTGCGAAATCCTCGGACCAGCGCCCCACGGCCTCTCCGTTGGCAAACTGCTCGGCCAGGAGCTCGTCCAGGCCCGGCCGGGGACGCAGCCGCACGACCGTCAGGGGGAGCTCCAGTCGCTCCGCCCGGCGAAGCAAGAGCCGCGCCAGGACACCGAAATCTCCCCCTGCCAGGCGGCGCTCTCTGCCTCGCCGACTGAGCCAGGCGGCCACCCGGGACAGGACTTCAGGCCCTACTACTGGCTTGGAGATGAAGTCGTTGGCCCCGGCTCGGAACACCGACCTGACTGTGTCCGCGCCCTTGTCACTCGTCAGGAACAAGATGGGAAGATTCGCCCAGGTTGGATCGGAGCGAACGGCGCGGCAAAGCTCGGTGCCGGTCAGATGCGGGAGGCGCTGGTCGAGCAGCAACAAGTCGGGCTCTGTCTCGGTCAGGTACTTCCAGAGCTGGAGAGGATCCTCGAGAGTGGTCACATGATAGCCCGCCGGCGTCAACAGGTTCTCCAGAGTGGTCAGAATCTGGGGATCGTCGTCGACGGCCAGGATGCGAATGCGCTGGGAGGACGGCTGCACGCGCAGCATTCCCGTGAGAAGCGAGGTGATCTGGTCGTCCGGCCCGACCACGAAGAGTGCCCCCCGGCGGACGGCCTCGGCCCTGGTGGCGAGGTCGCCGGTGCGAGCCAACACCGGGAGCGCCGGGAAGTGCTTCTCGAGCTTGGCCAGGAGACTCCGGGCCGCGCCCTGGTCGGGCCCGTCCAGGTCGAGCAAGACGCAGGCGGGAAACTGCTCGGCCAGACAGCGCCAGACTTGCTCCGGACCCTCGACCCAGCGCAAGCGGCAGGGCGCCTCGTCCAGCCCCTCCCAGGCCGTGCCCAGCCCTAGCACGTAGGGCCCCGCGGGCTCAACCATCGGGACCTCGACGCCCGAGTGTTGGAGCGCGCGCTCGAGCTCGAGAACGAGCTCCGCCAGGCGGGGGGTCTGGGCGGCCTCCACTCCCGACCGAAAAGCCTCCTCCAGTTGCTGGGCCAGCTCGCTTCCGTTCGGCAGCCCGAAGGTTCCCAGCGAACCGGCCAGCTTGTGGGCCTCCTCCCGCGCTTTCTGGCGCAACGGCTCGGTCAGCTGTCCGCCAAGTAGGGCCATCACGGCCTCTTCCAACAACTTGACGCGCTGCAGGTTGGCTGGGAGGTACTGCTCCCAAAGGCGCGTGATCTTCTGACGGGTCGACTGCGACACGCAGTTACTGGCGATGGCGTCGAGCAGCTCCTCTGGCAACAGCGGGTGCATGAGAATTCTCTCGACGCCGAGCTCGACGAGACGCCGCAGGAGGCCAGGGTCGTCGATGGACTGGAGCGAGTACAGGACGCGCGGGCGCTGCTTCGGATCGAGCGGCTGCAGCAGGTCCAGACCACTGCCGTGCTCGAGGCGGTGATCGAGCAGTAAGACGTCGGGGCGCTCGGTTTGCAGGTGCCGGAGGAACTCAATGGGGTCGGCCGGAGCGCGCACGATTTCGCAACCCAGCTTTTTGCAAAGCCAGGTTCCGATCTCAGGCGGAACCCCGGCCAGAGAGATCTTCACGGCTGGCCCTTCGTCCCCGCTTTGCGCGCTCCTTGCTCTGTCTGCCGCCCGCGCGGGGTTGGTGAAGCCTGGCGGGCCAAGGTCCGTCCAAAAGCCCACTCTGTCGAGCTTGAAGCCCCCCAGGTGCCGCAACTCCTCAAAGTCCCGGAGATTGGCCAGACAGGCCGGCCGTTCGTGGCTGCACTCCAACACGCCCTGTGCTGGGACTGGCGATAGCCAGGATCCACCTGCGAGAGAGGAGAGCCCCGGCAAGAGTAAGAACTCGGGCTCGTGACCTGCGACAAGCCAAGCATCCTCCTGGTGGAAGACGACGCGATGCTGGCCGAGCTCGTCAAGGGTCAGATGGACCTGGAGGGCTTCGACGTCACCGTCGCCGGAACCGGAAGCCAGGCCCTGGAAATCCTGTCTCAGGTCGAGCCCGGCCTCATCATTTTGGACGTACGCCTCCCGGATATGGACGGAATCTCCCTGTGCCGCCAGATCAGGCGGACACGGCGGACCCCCATCCTGTTCCTGAGCGGTTGTGCCGAGGATATCGACAAAGTGGTGGGGCTGGAGGTCGGTGCTGATGACTATCTTGCCAAGCCCTTCAATCCTCGAGAATTGCTGGCTCGCGTCCGGGCGTTGTTGCGCCGTTGGCTCGATTGGGGCCCGATGCGAGCTGAGTCCGACGAAGCAGGACGCTTGCAGCGTGGAGGGCTGGACCTGGATCTCAAAGGTCTGACCGCCACCCTTGAAGGGCGAGAGCTCGCGCTGACGACCCTTGAGTTTTCGATTCTACGTCTTCTTGCGGAGAATGCCGGCCGGGTCTTGAATCGGCAACAGATTCTAGACGGCGCTTGGGGGCCAGATTTTTTCGGAGATGAGCGGACTGTTGATGCGCACATTCGAAATCTGAGGGCCAAGATGCGCGCGGTCAGCCACTCCGAGATCATTGTGTCCGTGCGAGGCGTCGGCTATAAACTCGTCGGATAAGGGGGGGGTCCCTCCAGATAGACCACCTGGAAATCCCCCCGCACGCAGGCGATGCGAGAGCTCCGGGCGCGCCGGAGGTAAGTCAACTTTCCCCCGCATTCAGGGCAGCATTGCTTGGTCGAGTCTGTCTGCTCGAAATCGGCGGCTGCCAAATCGGCCACGGCAAAACACCGCTCGATCGAGAGTTCCACGGGATCCATCAAATGTGTTCCTCCTGACCTGGATGGACCCAGGATAGCCGTTGCGCGTGAAGGCCGTATGCAGAGCGTGTGCAGGTTCGATGGGCCGCGTCGCAGCAGGACAAGGGAGCGTGCCGAGAAGGCCGCTGATTGCTGCCGGCTCAGCGCTCGGGAGCGCAACTCCAAGCGTAGAGGATCTCGCTCGACACGATGTCGGCAAACTGCTGGAGGGTTTCCAGCTCCCGCGCCGTCCAGGCCCGGGGTCTGCCATCAATGGCGCACAGACTCCCCAATACCTGACCGCAGGGAGTCACCAGGGGTATGCCCGCATTAAGCGATGACGCACAGGTCCGGAATCGCCAGATTGGCCTTGACCAGAGGTCTCGTGCGTCGGAGATGACCAGGGGCTGGCTCAGTCCCACAACGTGTTGGCAGAAAGGAATGGCTCAGGGGGGTCTGGCGGCGGCTCGCCCACGGCTCTCCCAGGCCGCAGGAGCTCTTGAAATACTGGCGCTGCTCGTCGACCAGCGATACCAGCGCAACCGGCACCGTGAGCAAGCGAACGATCAACTGCGTTATCCGATCAAAGGCCGGCTCCGGCGGGCTATCCATGAGCCTGCTGCGGTCCAGAGCCTCCAGGCGGGCTGAATCGCACAGGGATGGGTGCAGTATGTGCTCTGTCAAGACATCCTCCAGACAGGATTGTAGCGATGGCCCTGGATGAGAGAAATGATTCAGATCAGCGGTTGCTGCGCAGCTCGGATCGTCACGTCTCAGCTTGAGGCTCGCGCAGCTCAAAGCAAAGGAGCTTCCCGACCCCGACGTTCCTGGACCTCCCCTGCCGAGAGGCCGTGCGTCTCCCACCGTGGCCAGGAGGAAGGTTGCGGCTCAGATGGGCAAGAATACAGGCGGGTTCATGCCGCTTCCAGCTTCGGTCGCCGAGGTGATCCTTCGGTCCGCAACTCACATCTCGGTGATTGCCACGGACCTGCACGGCATCATAACCCTCTTTAATCCAGGGGCAGAGCAGATGCTGGGCTACTCGAGCGAGGAGATGGTCGGGCTCGAGACCCCGCAGATCTTCCACGACGCCAACGAAGTGGCCAGGCGAGGGTTGGAGCTTTCCCGGGAGTTGGGTCGACCCATCCAGGGTTTCGATGTTTTCGTCGAGCTGGCCCGTCAGGGCAGACATGAAGAGCGGGAATGGACCTATGTGCGGAAAGACCGAAGGCGGATAGAGGTGAATCTGGTGGTCTCCGGCCTTCGGGATAAAGCCGGAGAGTTGATCGGCTTTGTCGGCATCGCCGTGGACATAACTCAGGTGAAACAGGCCAGCGAGGCTGCTGCGCGCACGAAGGAGCAAATCACCGACATCCTGGAGAACTCCGGCATCCTGATTCAGAGTGTCAGCCCCGATGGGAGGCTGCTCTACGTCAACCGCAGCTGGCTGGAAACGCTGGGGTATACTCGCAAGGAGGCTCTTGGCCAGAAAATTTTTGACTTCGTCGAGCCCTCCGACCAGGCCGGTTGTCAGGAGAAGCTGGCGCGAATCCTCTCTGGAGAGAACCTGGGAATGATCGAGGTCACCCTGGTGAGCCGTGATCAACGTCGCATTCGGCTCGAGGGAAGCATCAACTGCTCGTTCGAGAGTGGAGTCCCGCTTCACACCCGGGGTTACTTCCGCGACGTCACCGAGTCGACCATCCTCAAACAACGTTACGAGCTTTTCTTTCGCGATTCCCTGGACTTGTTGTGTCTGGCCTCTCTGGAGGGTCGCTTCCTTCAGGTCAACCCGGCATGGGTGCGTGCCCTGGGATACACCGAGGACGAGCTGATGGGCCGACCGTTCCTCGAGTTTGTGCATCCGGATGATCGCCAGAAGACCATGGAGGAGACCCTTCGCCTGGGTCAAGGCGAGAGCACCGTGGGTTTCGAGAATCGCTATCGATGCAAGGACGGAAGCTACCGCTGGCTGCTTTGGAGCGCAAGCCCGAGCCAGCACGACAATGTAATTCTGGCCACCGCCCGCGACATCACTGACCGAATTCAGCTGGAGACCAAGCTTCGGGCCGAGCGCGAGCAAACGCGAGCGATTTTGGACAATCTGGCCGAAGCGGTGATCACCATCGATGATTATGGGCTCGTCCAGTCCTGTAACCCGGCAGTCGAGCACGTTTTTGGCTACAGCGCAGACGAGCTCCTGGGCCAGAACGTGAGCCTACTGATGCCCGAGCACCACGCCGCCGAGCACGACTACTACCTGGAACGTTACCGGACCCATCGGCAGCCGCGCGTGATCGGTCATCTGCGAGAGCTTGAAGGCAGACGCAAGGACGGCACCGTCTTTCCTCTCGAGCTGGCCGTCGGGGAGGTCCGCACCGACGAGCAGAAATGCTTGTTCGCGGGAGTCATCCGCGACATCACGAGTCGCAAGAGGGCCGAGCATCAAATGCAGCAGGCCCGTCTTGCGGCCGAGCAAGCCAGCCAGGCCAAGTCTGGCTTTCTCGCGACCATGAGTCACGAGCTGCGCACCCCGCTCAATGCCATCATCGGTTTCTCGGAGCTGCTCTCCGATCAGCGTTTCGGCGAGCTCAATGAACGGCAGCGGCGTTACATGCTGAATATTCTCTCGAGCGGTCGTCATCTTTTGCGGCTCATCAACGAGGTGCTCGATCTGTCGAAGATCGAGGCCGGGAAGATGGACCTCCATTTCGAGTCCGTCAACCTCGAGCAGGCCGTGACCGACGCCCTGACCGTGGCTCGCGCCTTGGCCGACCCGAAAGACATCCAGTTGCTCGGAGTCTCCGACGGCGACCTGTGGGTTCTCGCCGATCCGTCCAGGCTCAAGCAAGTTCTGCTCAACTTGTTGAGTAATGCCATCAAGTTTACCCCAACTTCAGGCTCGGTAACCGTGCGCCAGGAAGATCTGGGCGACTGGGCTTGCATCCGGGTGATCGATTCGGGAATCGGGATCCTGCCTGAGGATCAAGAGCGAATCTTCCGGGCCTTCGAGCAGGTTGACTCCTCCCATTCCCGGGCGCAACCTGGTACCGGCCTGGGTCTGGCCCTGACCCGGCATTTGGTTGAGCTCCACGGAGGACGGCTTCAGGTCGAGAGCCAGGGGGCGGGAAACGGAAGCACGTTCTCTTTTACCCTCCCGCTCGCCCGGCGCCAGGCGGAGCAAGCACAAGGCAGGCCGGATGAGGGGCCAGTGGTCGCTGGTGGTCGAGGACGATCCGGCAGCGGCCGAGCTCTTGACCCATCACCTGGCCGAAGGTGGCTACTGCGTCAGGCACTGTGCGACCGGGCGGCAGGCTATCGAGGTGGTGCGCTCGCTCACTCCCCCTCCCGCCGCCATCACTCTGGATCTGGTTCTGCCGGATGTCGACGGGTGGTTCGTGCTTGAGGAGCTCAAGAACGATGCGCTCACAAGCGCCATTCCAGTCATCATCGTGTCGATGACCGAAGACCGCTCGCGCGGGATGGCCCTGGGAGCCTCGGAGTTCTTGACCAAGCCGGTGCAGGGAGAGCTCCTTTGCCGTGCGGTACGGTCCCTGCGAGGGCCGTCTCGCGTCCTGGTCATGAGCGAAGCTCACCTCATTCTGGACCGTCTCACCGAGCGGCTGCGCGAAGCGGGCTATCAGCTCCTCGTCGCCAGCGATGGCGCTCTCGGGCTGCAGATGGCCCTGAACGACTGCCCCGATGTCGTCATTATCGATTTGCTCTTGCCAGGCCTGCGCGGTCTGGAGGTGGCCCGGCGGCTGAAGCAGGATGCTCGAACGAGTAATGTTCCGCTGATTTTCTTCAGCGGACGAGAGCTCGCTGAGCAGGATCGCGAAGAGCTGGCGCGCGAGATTCGCGCGGTTGCTTCGAGCTCGAGCATCGAGGAGATGCTGATGCAACTCAAGACTCTGCTCGGAGAGCCCGGGGAGGCCAGGTATCGGAGGATTGTCCAATGAGAATTCTTTTGGTTGAGGATAACCCGATGAATCTGGAGTTGGAGACAGATCTACTCGAGCTCCATGGCCATGAGGTATTCGGGGCCGGGAATGCCGAGGAAGGCCTGCGCATGGCCCGCGAGTTGATGCCGGATTTGATTTTGATGGACGTTTCCTTGCCTGGCATGGACGGCCTGGAAGCGACCCATCAGCTCCACCAGGACCCAACAACGCATCATCTGCGCGTGGTGGCCTTGACCGCGCACGCGATGCCGGCGGACGAAGAGCGTGCGCGCCAGGCCGGATGCTGCGGCTACATCACGAAGCCCATCGATACGAGGACTTTCGTCGACCAGGTCGAGAGCTACCAGTCAGGCCAGGAGTCTTGACCGAGGATAAACCGTGGATTCTTGCTGTCGGCCTCGAGCTGAGGCTGCGGGCAAGATTGCAGGGTCGTCTGAAAGATGCCCATGTGGACCACGTCGCGTCGGGGCAGGAAGCCATGGAGAAGCTGCGCCAGATTCCTTACGCCCTGGTTGTGGCAGATCACGATCTTATCGATATGACGGGGGAGGATTTTCTGACCCGTTCCCGGGCTTCCTATCGGCGTGAAGTCATTTTTTGCTGCGGTCGCGAGTCGCAATCTCAAGGTGCGCTGGCCAGACTCGTGCGGGTTTTACGGGTGGCCCGCGTGCTGTTCTATCCGATCGATCCGGAGGAAATGTGCCGTCAGGTTGCGCTGTTGCTGGGCCTGCGCGTCCCTGCTGTTTCGCTGACTCTGGAGGCCCAGCCCGAATCCGCAGCCCTGCTCAACAAGGTTTGGAGCAAGTTTGAGGAAACCAATAAGGAGCGCATGGCCCACCTGCGCCAGGCAGCCGAGAGCGCCAGCCGCGGGCAGCTCAGCCCGCTGGCGCGCCGGCAGGCCGAACGTGAGGCCCATCAACTCGCGGGCTCCATGGGAACGTTCGGTCTCCCGACCGCCTCCCTGCTTGCCCGTGAGCTTGAGACAGGCTTCGCCGGCAGTCTCCCGGTGAGCGTCGAGCAGGGACTTCGCATGTCCGGACTTGTGCTTCGCCTCGAAAGCGAGTTCCTTCAGCACGACCCCGCCGTCGTCCCCGCCTCCAGTGGCCCTGGCGACCGGGTCGTACTGGTTGTGTCCGACGAAGGGCCCTTGTTGACCGACCTTGTTTCCCTGAAGGGACAGTTGCGGATCAACATCACTCCCCTTCCTTCCGATGTCCGCCAGGTGATGAGCACCGTTTCAATCGGTGGAGTCATCGTCGACCTTCCCGACGACGAGCAACTGATCGAGGAGCGGATGGCCCTGCTCCAGGAGTTATCCGCTCGGAGCCCCCACCTTGTCCTGGTCGCGATCATTCCCGAGGACACGCTGCAGTGGAGAGTTCGGGCCTCTGAAGGGCACGAGCGCATCGTTCTGGCCCGGCCGGTGACAGCGGTCCAGGTCATGGAGGCGCTGGAGTCGCGTCTGAGCACCATCCAGGCCGAGAGTCGCATCCTGGCCGTGGATGACGACCCCATGGTGCTGGCCTGCCTGGAATCGCTTCTGCAGCCGCTGAAGTACCAGCTGACCACCCTGAGCGATCCCCTCGATTTCTGGGAGAAGCTGGAAGTGGTGGCCCCGGACCTGTTGATCCTGGACATCGACATGCCTCATGTGTCCGGTGTCGAGCTGTGTCGAGCGGTACGCAGCGACCCGCGCTGGGCCGACCTGCCCATCATGTTCTTGAGCTCGTACAACGACAGCAGCGTGGTGCATCGGATCTTCCAGGCTGGCGCCGATGACTTCGTTTTCAAGCCGGTCGTGGGACCCGAGCTTCTGACCCGCATTGGGAATCGTCTGGCGCGCACCCAGGTTTACCGCACCGCCGCGGACACCGACGCCCTGACCGGAGCCATGACGCGGGGTCGCGGCAGCCTGGCCATACGGCATCACCTGGCCATGGCGAGCCGCCGCGGGCAGATCGTATCGCTGGCCTTGATCGACCTGGACAGGTTCAAGCAGATCAACGATCGGCACGGCCACGCCGTGGGCGACGAGGTGTTGCGGCGGGCTGCTCGCCTGCTGTGCGAGAGCGTGCGAGGCGAGGATCTCGTCGTGCGTTGGGGCGGCGAGGAATTCGTGGTGGCCTTGTACACTATGCCCCGTTCGGGGGCCAGCAAGCGTCTGCAATCGGTTCTGACCAGGCTTTCCCAGCAGTACTTCGCTGGAGCCGACCAGGAGCCGTTTCAGGTCACGTTCTCGGCCGGCGTGGCGGAGTTTCCTCACGACGGGCTCGACCTCAGCAGCCTGGTAGAGGTCGCCGATCAAGCGCTCTACACGGCCAAGGCCGAGGGACGCAACAGGATTGTCCTGGCAGGGGCAGCCAACGGCTCCTGCCCACGTTCGGCCGATCTGGTGCTGGTTGAGGACGACCACCCTCTGGCCGAGGCCATCATCGGCGCAGCCGAAAGCCGCGGTTATCGAATCGAGTGTTTCTCCAGCGCGGAGGTGGCGCTGTCGGCCCTGACCGGCCCTGAGGCGCAGCTTCGAGGCCGTGTGCTGGTGGTGGACCAAAATCTGCCCCAGATGAGCGGATTGGAGATGTTGAGACAGTTGCAGCCGCTCATCCCCCGGCAGCGAGTCGTGCTCTTGTCTGGACAGATGCAGGAGGCCCAGGTTCTAGAAGGGCTCGACCTGGGAGCCGTCGACTACGTTCCCAAGCCGTTCATTCTCTCGGCCCTGATGCGCAAGCTGGAATACCTGCTGCTGAGCGCTTGAGCCCTGCGTCGGGAGCTGACGGTTTAGAACATGCCCTTGATCTGCTCGGCATAGCGCTCGAGCACCACCGGTCGCTTCACCTTGAAGCTGGGCGTCATCTCGTCGGCCTCTACGGTGAACTCGCGACCGAGCAGAGCCACCGCGCGCACGCGCTCGTGGTTGGCGTGGCCGGAGCTGCGCTGCATGGCCTCCTCGCGCATCATCTTGAGCACGTCGGGATGCTTGATCATGTCGGCCGGCTCGGTGGGCAGGCCTTTGGAGCGGGCCCAGGTCGCCAGGTTGTCGAACTTGGGCACGATCAGGGCTCCCACCATGTCTTTGTCGGTGGCGCCCACCACCACGGCCTCCTGGATGTAGGGGCTGCCTTTCAGGCTCTCCTCGATCGGCTCGGGGGCCACGTATTCCCCGCCTGGAAGCTTGAACTGGCTCTTGATGCGGCCGCAGATCGCATAGTAGTCCTCCCGCACCTGGTTGGCGATCAGCGCTCCCGCCCCCGCCATAGCCGCCAGACCCAACGCGGCGCCCAGCACCGGCGAGCCCACCAGGCTGCCCAGAACGCCGCCGGCGACGCCACCGGCCAGGCCGGCCCAGCCGCCCACCTTCCAGGGATTGTAGACGGGGACGCTGACCAGCTTGCCCTTGTCGCCGGTGCGGTACCAGCCGTCGGAGGTAAAGCTTTCGGCTGTCTTGTCGGGCTTGCCCAGGTAACCGCCGGTGAAGACGTTGGGTCCGCGCAGCTGGATCTCGTCTGCTTCGCCCAGGCGTGCCTCCACGCCCTGGAGAGGCTTACCCACGGTGCCCAGCTTGGCGTCGTTGGGGTCGTTCATGATGGCCGCGCCGGCCGTTTCGGAGAGCCCGTAACCCTGGGCGATCTTGTAGCCAGCCGAGCGGAACATGCCCTCCACCTCAGGCTCGAGGGCCGCGCCCCCGCTCATCATGATGCGGATGCGCCCGCCGGTGTTCTGGTCGATCCCCTTGCGGACCTCGGGGAAGATGAATTTCTCGGCCACCGCCTGCTTGATCCGGGTGCCCAGAGGCACATTGCCGTGGTGCTCGTGGAAATTTCGCGCGTTGCCGACGGCCCACTGGAAGGCGTCGGCCTTGGTGGTCTCGGCCGCCTTCTTGCTGGCCAGGCGGGCCATCACGCGGCCGCCCAGAGCCGCGCCTCCCGCAGCCAGTCCGGCCGCCAGCAGCCAGGGGGCGCCCACCAGACCCAGGGCCACGCCTCCCAGCGCGGCCACGCCGGCGGTTGCGAGCTGAGCGTAGCGCGCCGCGCGGGCCGGCTCCAGGGCGGGGTCGGTGTTCTTCAGAGCCTTCTTCTCGGCTTCGTCGTAGATTTTCTTGAAGAAGAGCGGGGTGACGGCCAGGATGGTGGGCTTGATGATCTTCATGTCCTTTTTGAAGGCCAGCAGGCCGTCCGGGTAGGCGATGGCGCCGCCCTCCGCGGTGATGGCGTAAGAGGCCGCCCGGCCCATCACATGGCCTTCCGGGAGCACGGCCGCGTAGACGTCATCCTGGCGGATGTCCTTGAGGGAAAGCTCGTTGTCGGAGTTGATCTTGCGCATGATCCCCTCCACGTCGGACACCCAGTTGCCCTGCGACAGCAGCACACCCTTGGGGTCGCCCGTCGAGCCGGAGGTGTAGACCATGCCGCCAAAGTCGGTCGCTTTGGTGTCGGCGATGCGCTTCTCCATCTCGGCTTTGTTTTGCGGCAGGCTGGCACTGCCTCGGGTCAGCAGGTCTTTCCAGGAGATCAGCTGTTTAGAGGTCTGGAACTGAGCAAGGTCCATGTCGTCGGTGACGATGATGGTCTTCAGGTCGGGCAGATTGGCTTCGGACTTGAGCACCTGAGCCAGCTTGTCCTTGTCGTCCACCACCAGCACGCTGGCGGCGGAATCCTTCAGGATGTACTCCACGTTGCGGTCGGAGAGCTGATTGTAGAGTGGGGCGTGCACCCCGCCGGCATACGAGATGCCGAAGTCGGCAATGCGCCACTGGGGCGAGTTGTCGGCGAATGTGGCCACCCGGTCGCCCGGCTTGAGGCCCAGGTCGAGCAGAGCCGAGCCGAACTGCTCCACCTGCCCCTCGACCTGTTTGTAAGTCTGGTACTCGTAGGCATCGCCGACCTTGACGCCCAGATAGGGCCCGTCGGGATTCTTGGCCACTGCCATCCGGAAGAGAGCCGGCACCGACGCGATCTCCGCGCTGCCCGCCCAGGCGTCCAGGGGCTGGGTGTGAGAAGCCACGACCTGCTCGGGCTGCGAGGAAGCCCGGCTGGAGCTCAGACCCCACGGTTGTTGCGCGACGGAGACCTGCATGACCATACCCTCCAAGCTCGTTTGATCTACAATGCACCATGGGCGTGACAGAAATCTGAAAACTTCAAGCCGTCGACAACTTCTCGCGGAGCGGCTCTTGTCCTGAACAACAAAAAGGCCCGGGTCCTTGCGACCCGGGCCCTGGTTCTGCCGATGTGTTGAGCTTACCAGCCGATGCCACCGTCCGGCAGCGGCTCTTTCTTCTTGGCGGGCGGCTCGACGCCCGTGTGGGCGTTGAGGTCGCGGAAGCGGTCGGCCACGTCCGCTGGCGTCTCTCCGGTCTCGCGCTGGTGCTTCTTGGCCCAGTCATTCCAGAACTCCTTGGGCTCCTGGTTGAAGCCCTGCGGGGCGGTGGGGCGGCTCTGGTCGCGACCGGTCACCAGGCTTCCGACGTAGTCGCCGTCCTCATAGACCTTGTTGATCTTGGCCGCCGCATCGTCCACGTCGGAGGCGGTCACGTTGCCGTCGGTGGCCTTGTAGAACTGCACCGTGACCCGGATGGGCAGCTCTTCGTCGCGCACCAGGCTCTGCTTGTCGATCTCGGTGAAGTCGCCCTCGGCCTTGCCGTGGGTGATATAGGCGTCCTCGGTAGACCGCATGGAGCGCATCGCGCCCTTGGGAGCCATCGAGAACGAAGCCGCTTCCAGGAAGCCGAAGTTCTGGGGGTTCTTCTGCTTGAGCGGAACCTGGATGATCATTACCATGTTCTCGCCTGCGGTGGCTTCGCCCGAGGCGACCGCGCCGCCCAGCTCATCGGGCCGCTCGCTGATGCGTCCGCCCACCAGGCTGGCCCGCTTGCCGTTCTCGTTGAAGAAGAGCGGCTGGCCCCAGCTCTGGCCGCCGAACTTGTCGCGCTGGTTGTCGATGACGGTGGCGCTGGTGCCTTCCGGGGTGCACAGGATGGTCAGCACGGCCGGGTCGTCCTTGACCGACTGGTAGTTGTAAACGGTCGGGTTGAACTTGACCGTCTCCCCCTCGCCCTGGGGCACGGGCAAGAAGCAGGCCTGGGCGCTGCCCAGCACGTGCGTCTCGTCGGCCTTGAGCAGCGACTTCGTGTCGCCGGCAAACGAGCTGGGGTCGGAAAGGTACTGGCGGATATCGCCCAGATACTCGCGCAGGGTCACCCGCTGGGGCTCGCCACCCTTCTCGTTGCCTACCAGAACGAAGAACTTGTCCAGGCTGATGTCCACCGTCTTGTCGGCGAAGTTGGGATTGCGCAGCACCGGCAGCAGGCTGACCTTGCTCTCGCCGCGCTTGCCCTCTTGCTGCACGGCCAGGGTCATGTCGGTGATGTTGCGGCCGCCGGAAGAGTTGTCGAAGCGATGGGTGTCCTCCCACATCACGTTGACCACGTCCATGCCGTGCTTCTTAGCGGCCCGGCCGATCTCTTGATTGTCGACCAGGTTGAGCGTGCGGCTCACGACTTCGTCGTAGCTCGGCTTCTGGGGACGCTGCTTCTTGAGCTGCTCGTCCCAGTCTTTCTCAGGAATGGTCACGGGCGGGCCCAGGCCGTCCTGGGGGTCGGGCAGCCAGCAGCCGCCGGGCGCGATGCCCATGGGCTGCTTGCCCGACGAATGTACAGGGGTCGATAGGGAACTGGTGCTGGTGGTGATCACGGAATGCCTCCCCGAGTTCTGGTCTGGTGTGTGTGTCGATGTGCACATTAGGGTCAGCCCCTGAAGGAATCCTGAAAATCTCCTCGCGAAGCTTCCCTGGTGAAGTTCTGGATCCGTCTCATTGTTGGGCTTGTGTTCCTGGCCCTGATCGCCTGGCTGGCCATCCCTGTCCCCGCTTTGAAAGCCCCTCGACCCGAGTGGAAGGTGGTCAGCGATGCTGACAACGCCTGGCTCGAGTATCACGAGCTGGGCAAGGAGGCTCGTAAAGCGGAGACCTTTCCCGACGATGTGCTGCCCGCACCCGGCAAGAACGCCCAGGTGGACTCGGTTCGTCCGGTCTTCGACCGCCTGGTCAAGGCAGCTGCCCGGTCCGGCTCGCAGCGCTTCGAGGAGCCTCCCTCGGTGAGATCGACCGACCTGATGTACGTCTATAAGGACGAAAAGACCCTGGTGCGGTTGGCCCTGGCCGAATCCCGACGGTTGGCTGGCGCCGGCCAGCTCAAGCAGGCCCTGGAGCTTTCATTAGCCTGCTACGAGATGGGAGCCGATCTGTCCGAGCCCGGGGCCGACCTGACGCCCACGCTGGTGGGCGCCCAGATCCGGCGCCGGGCCAGCCTGGTTCTCTTCGAGCTGCTGCAGGAGCCCGCCCTGACTCAGGCCCAGGCGCGGGCGGCGCTGGCCGTCGTGGAGCGCTGCAACCAGCGCATTCCTTCTCCGGGCGAGGCGGTGGCCTGGGACCGCGAGGCGGTGGCCCGCGGCCTGGAGGACACGCTGGAGGATGATGCGCCGCCTTTGCCCGGGCTCAAGGCTCGCCTGCAAAATTCGGTTCAGCAGCGAGTAGCCGCCCAGCAGAAGCTGCTGGTGGAGGCCATGCAAACCTGGGACCCGACTCTGGTCCAGCAGGCCCAGGAGCAGGCCGAGAAACTGCGCACGGGCGGTCTTTTGATGCGGGACGCTGTCCCGGAGATGAAGATCAGTTTAAGCAACAGCCTGCGCCAGATGTACCTCGACCGGGTCAACGCCCTGGCTCTCGAGTGCCTGGCGGCGGTGGCGGCGTACGCTCGCCAGCACAAGCGCCTGCCGGCGCGGCTGGAGGATGCTCTGGCAAAGCCTCCGGTCGACCCCCGCACGGGTAAGGCTCCCGGTTACCGCGTGGAAGGCCGCGAGGCCGTTCTCTGGTATCCCGGACCCGATGGTCGAGACGACCAGGGAAAGAAGGTGGTCAGTTTCGATCAGCGCGACCAGGATGACGGGGCGGACGTCGTCTACCGCTACCAATTGAGGTAGCCGGTGGACGCTCTCAACGCGCCTGAGGCCGCCTCCATTCGAGCCATTCGGGCCACCTGGTGCGACCTGGGCAACCAGATTCGAGCCAAGGCCGTGCACCGAGAAGGTTGGGCCAGCGGATTCGAGGTCTTCATCGCGGCCGGGGCTCAGGGGGCGCCGGCCACGGCCGACATGGTGCTGCCCGAGAGCGGGTTGACGCCCGTGGGCGAGGTGGCCCTGGTGCCCGACTGGTCCACGCTGCAGGCCCTGCCGTACGCCCCCGCCCACGCCCGGGTGCTCACCGACATGCACCACCGGGGGCAGCCCTGGAGCCTCTGCCCGCGAGGCTTCGTCCGCCGCCAGCAAGAGCGGTTGCACGAGCGTCACGGCCTGAAGCTGACGGCCGCGTTCGAGAACGAGTTCTACCTGCACCACCCCGATGGCTCCCTGGTCGATGAGAGCAATTTCGCCTCGGTTTACGCGCTCAACCGCAGCCGTCCGGTGCTCGACGAGCTGCTCGAGGCCCTGGTGGCCCAGCGGATGAGCGTGCAGCAATTCCATGCCGAAGCCGGCCCCGGCCAGTTCGAGGTCTCCATCGGCCACGCCGAGGGACTGGCGGCGGCCGACCACCAGGTTGCCCTGCGCGAGACGGCGCACGCCGTGGCCGAGCGCCACGGTCTGCGGGCCAACTTCCTGCCCAAGCCGTTCCCCGCCCAGGCCGGCAGCGGCTGCCACCTGCACCTTGGCCTGGAAGGCCTGGCGGCCGATGATCCGCGCTTTCGTCACTTCATGGCGGGCATTTTGCAGCACCTGGAGGCCCTGCTGGCCATCACTGCAGGGCTGCCCAACTCGCACCAGCGCCTGGTGCCCAACTCCTGGAGCGGAGCCTTCCGCTGCTGGGGTATCCAGAATCGCGAAGCGGCCCTGCGCCTGCCCGCCAGCCCGGGACACTTCGAGGTGAAGGCGGTGGACGCCACCGCCAACCCCTATCTGGCGATGGGAGCCATGATCGCCTGCGGGCTGGATGGATTGGATCGCCGGTTGGAGCTGCCCCCAGGCGTGGAGTCGGATCCGGCCACTTTGCCCGAGGCGGATCGCCCCCCTCGTTTGCCCGCCAGGGCCGGTCAGGCTTTGCAGGCGCTCGAGCGCGACGAGGTCCTGGCTGAGTCCCTCGGGCCCGACCTGCACCGGGCCTTTCTGGCCGTGCGCCGGGCCGAAGTGGCCCGTCTCGAGGAGCTGGGCCCGGAGGGCGAGGTGCGCTTGTTGGCGGGTCGTTTCTGACCCCCCACGCCCTGGACCTGAGCGGCTACCCCCTGCTCGACAGCCACTGTCATCCTATCTATCGCGAGCAACCTGCCGATTATGCCGAGTGCTTCACCGAGGCGCATCAATCCGGGGGCCACGCCCGCAACAGCCTGTTCTTCTTGCGCAGCCAGCGCGACCTGGCCGCCTTGCTCGGCTGTGCCAGCGATGAGGTGGAGCAGGCTCGCAGTCTTCTGAGCTCCGAGGAGCTCTTTCAGCGGTGCCTGCCCGGGGTGGACGAGCTGTTGCTCGACGACGGCCTCAGCCCTGATCGCTGCCAGCCTCTGGAATGGCACGCCCGTTTCGTGCCCGTGCGGCGACTGGTGCGCCTGGAGCAGGTGGCCGAGCAGATTTTCGAGGGAGGGCCCTTCGCAGTCTTCCGGGAGCGCTATGTCAGCTACCTCGAGAGCACCCCCGCGGCCGGCTTCAAGAGCATTGCGGCCTACCGAACCGGTCTTGCCATCGGAGAGGGAGAGCAGGCCGAGGCCGCCTACCGTTCCTGGACCGGAGGAAGGCTGGCCCTCAAGCCTCTCAACGACCACCTGGTGAGGCTGGGGCTGGAGGTGGCCGCCCGGCGGGGCCTGCCGGTGCAGTTCCACACCGGCTTTGGCGACCCCGACCTGGACCTGGCGACGTCCAACCCGCTGGCTCTGCGTCCCTTGATCGAGCGATTTTCCTCGACAAAGCTGGTCTTGCTCCACGCGAGCTATCCTTTCGCCCGTGAAGCAGGCTTTCTGGCCAGCGTTTATCCCAATGTCTACCTGGATTTCGGCCTGGCGGTGCCCTTCCTGAGCGTGCGGGGCATGGTCGAGGCGGTGGCTATGCTGCTCGAGCTGGGCCCCCTCTCCAAGCTGACCTGGTCGAGCGATGCCAGCCGCATCAGCGAGCTGTTCTATCTGGGTGCCCTGTGGGGGCGGCGGGTGCTGGGTCAGGTTCTGGGGCAGGCGGTGACGGATGGCGATCTGAGCGCGAGGCAGGCCGAGCAAGCCGCCCGGCAGATCCTGCAGGGGAACGCCGCCGCTCTCTACTCCTGAGTGACGAAGGGAACCGAGCGCGACAGCGAAGCACCTTCCATGCTGCTAGATTCCCGACCGGTTTGGCTCTACGACGGCCCCATGGAAACCCGCATCCAGTTCGGCACCGACTTCAAGCTCGACCCGGAGATGTCGATTTTTACCCTGGTGGAGTCGGCCTCAGGTCGCAGCGCCCTGAGCGCGCTCTATGAGCGCGATGCCCGCGCGGCCGCCCGCTACCGGCTTCCCATCGTGCTCAACGCTCCTATCTACCGCGCCAGCCCGGCGCACCTGGCCAGACTCTCATTCACGGCCCCGGGTGACCTCGTGCGGATCAACCGCGACTGTCTCGACCTGGTCCGCGACCTCGTCTCCCGCCTCGACCGACCCCAGGACACGCTCATCACCGCTCCCATCGGCCCTCGATTTGCCGCCTACCAGCCCGATCGTCAATCCACCCTGGCCCAGGCCATCGACTACCATACCCCCCAGATCGAAGCGGTCGCAGCCTGGGGAGTCGAGCTGATCTCGATCGCCGCCATGCACGGCGGGGTCGAAACGGTCGCTGCCGCCACGGTGGCCGCCCGGACCGGCGTCCCCTACACGGTCGGGTTCGTCCTCACGGCCGACGGCAAGATGCTGGACGGAACGCCGGTCTGGACGCTGATCGCCGAAATCGACGCCACCGTCGCGCCTGGCCCCGAGCTTTACGTCATCGGGTGCACCCATCCCACCGTCTGCGAGCAGGTTCTGGCCCTCGAGCACGCGGAGCTGGCTCGCATTCGCGGCGTCAAGGCCAACGGCTCGAGCAAGCCTCCGGAGGAGCTGCTCGAGCTGCGCCGGGCCGAGGCCGACCCTCCCGAGGAGTTTGCCGATGAGCTCCTGGCCCTGGGCCGCCCGCGGGGATTTCGTCTTTACGGCGGGTGCTGCGGAACGGACACGGCCTTGATCGACAGTCTGGGGAAGCGTCTCACCGAAAAGAATCGCCAGGCCAGGGGGGAACCATGAAGCTGGTCAAGACGCGAATCCACAGCGTGAGCGGCAATCCTCGCCCTCGCTGACCCACCCCTGGATTGATCCCGAAGCCACATCAAGAGCAGCAGGCCCACGTGCGCCCTGACCGAAACCGTCATCCTCAGGGTGACGGTGCCGTCTGGCTGACGACTCCCAGCAGAAAGAATCTTCAAGAGAGTCGACTCGTGATGCTGACACCTCTCTGCGATTGGTTGGCCGACCCGCCCCCGGCGGGACCGGCTGCTTACAACTATCAGGGCTATTGTCCGAGTACCGGCCGGCTGCTCACGCTGGAGCGCACACCGATGGCCGAGGCTGTGGCGAGAGCTCTGATGCGGCGGCTGGGCCCTCTGGAAAAGGGCCGGATGTATGGCGTCTTGCTCACCGACCAGGGCGTCCTCATCGGCTTTTCGGGCCAGGAGCAGAGCGAGGGCTGGGTGCCGCCCATCCGGCCCCACGACCTCCCCGAGGTGGAGCTGGCCGAGCTGGCGCAACTCAAGGCCGAGTTGGCGGAGCTGCCCTTGCCGCTGGCCCGCCACGCGCTCGAGCTCTTGCAACAAGAGCGCGCCAGCATGAGCGAGCGCCATCGTATCAACAAGCAGATGCGCGCTCTAAAGCGTCAGGAAGGCGGCGACATCGAGCTGCTGCGCCAGGAGAGCCTGGCCGACGAGCGTGAGCTCAAAGCTCATAAGGCGCGGGTCCGTGACCTGGTCGCGCGGTTGAAGGCGCTCGAGGAGCGCCGCGTGCAAATCGTGCGGCGGCGTCGGGCGCTGTCGCGCCAGATGCACCGGGATCTGCAGCAGCGCTTCCAGGCCAGCTTGTTCCCGGGCCAGGCCTGGTCGCTGGCGTCGCTGTTCGCGGGCAACGCCCCGGGCGGCACGGGAGAGTGCTGCGCTCCCAAGCTGCTGCACTACGCCGCCCGCCACGGGCTAACGCCGCTGGGGCTGGCCGAGTTCTGGTGGGGACCGGGTCCCCGCACCGCAGGTGAATTCTATCCGGCCTGCGCCGAGCGCTGCCAGCCGCTCCTGGGGGCTCTGTTGAGCCGGCAGGAGCTGCGTCTGCTCTACGAGGACGAGTTTCTGATCGCGGTCGACAAGCCTCCCGGCGTCCTGAGCGTTCCCGGGCGGGGTCCGCTGCAGCAAGACTGCATGCTGAGCCGCATGCAGCGCCTTCGTCCCGAGGTGCTGGGGATCCACCGCCTGGACCTCGAGACGACCGGCGTGCTGCTGTTCGCGCGCAACCGCGAGACCCAGAGCGAGCTGAACCGGCTGTTCCGAGACCGGCTCGTGAGGAAGATCTATATGGCCGAGCTCACCAGGAGCCCTGACTGCCAGGAGGGCACCATCGAGCTGCCCGTCAGGGACAGGCCCGCAGTCACGCACTACCGCGTGCTGGGTGGCGCGAGGGTGGAGTTTCGCCCCGTCACGGGCCGCACCCACCAGCTGCGTGTGCACGCCGCGCTGGGCCTGGGAGCGCCCATCCGTGGCGACCGTCTGTACGGCCCCGAGGGTCCGCGGCTCTACCTGCACTGCAGCGCCCTGGCCTTCGAGTTGGGAGGCCGTCGGATCGAGATCGCGTCCGATCCGCCCTTTTGGAGATGAGACTCTCACTCGAAGTGGTTCCCGGCATGGGCCAGGCGATCACGAAGGATGAGTAACGCCTGGCTCTTCCTGACTGCGAAGCTCCCGGGCCTGCCGAAAGCGAGCGTCGCACTCTGCTTCTAGAACCCCGCCGAGCAACCGGCAGCCTTGCTTGGACAGGGCGGCCAGGGCGGCGGCCCGCAGCTCGATCTGCTCCCACCCGATGGATTGCAGGAAGGGCATCGAGCTGCCGTAGACCACCTGCGGGATGCCCGCGAACAAAATGGCTCCCTGGCACATCGGACAGGGCTCAGCCGTGGTGTAGAGCACGCATTCGGTGAAGGGAGCCTCGCGGTCGAGGTTGGACAGGGCGTCCATCTCCCCGTGCCAGATGGGGCTGTCATGCGTGTGATTGCAGCCCGAGGCCAGCACGGACTGGCTGGGGGCGTGCACGATCACCGTTCCAAAGGGTGAGCGCGGGTTGTTGCTGGCCATTTCCAGGGCCTGCCACATCCAGTGCTTGTGATCGCGCATCGCCGGCCATTCTACAAGTCCTTGCCAACTCCATCCTCAGCGCGCAGGATCCTCCCCACCCTCGACGGAAACCTGCCAGCCATGCCCCCCCAGGCTGACCTGCTGAAAACCGGAGCAAAACATCTGCGTGCGCTGGAAACGGTGCGCGCTCTTTCGGCGTTTCGCAAGGCTCTGAACCGGGCCGTCAAGGACGGCGACCGCGAGCGCGAGGCCCGGGCCCGCAACTTCTGCTCGGAAGCGGCCCTGATCCTGGGCCGCTGGGCCCAGGCCGAGCTGGATGCTCGCACCGTGCTCGACCTTGCCGGTCAGCCTGAGGACGTGACCGCCCGGGCCCACTTCCTGCTGGGCGAGGTGATGGCCAGCCGGGGCGACCCCGAGGCCGCCTTCGCAAGCCTGCAGCGAGCGCTCAACCTGGCCCCGGCGAAGGGCGTTCTGAGGGGTCAGATCCTCTGCCGTCTGGCCGCTCTGGCCGGGCGCACCGGCTCGGCCGACGAGGCCCAGAGCCTGGTCGACGAGACCATGGCCGGCCTCAAGCCGAAGACCCCGGAAGAACGCGAGCTGCTGGCCGGGTTGATCATCCAGTCGGGCCTGTGTCACCTTCGTCGCTCTCAACTTCAGGCCGCCGAGGAGTCCTTCGAGAAGGCCATCGCGGCCCTGAAGGGCGAGAGCAGTCTGGAGGAGGCCAACGCCCAGCGCTACCTGGGCGTGGTCAACAGCCTGCGAGGCCGCCATCGCACCGCTCTGCTCTACCATCTGGCCGCTTACGACCTGTTCCAGAAGGCCGGTTGCCGCTACGGGCTGGCCCGCACCTACGAGAGCATCGGGCGCACCTATCTGGTGTTCAATCGGCTGGAAGAGTCGCTCTTTTGTCTCAAGCGCAGCGCCGGCATGTGCGAGAAGCTGGGGGCCGAGGCCGAGCTGGCCACGATCTACGGCAAGCTGGGACACGTCCACTTCGTGCGCGAGGAGTATGAGAAGGCGGCCTCCTACTTCCGACGCGACCTCAAGACCTCGACTCGCTTCAAGAACGACTATGCGCTGGGCTTTGCTTTGCGCAACCTGGGCCGCTGCGAAGCGGCGCTGGGCCTGATGGCCTCGGCCGTGCAGCACCTGGAGGCCAGCTTGAAGCTGTTCGAAAAGGTGCGCGACGCCCTCAACCTGGGCCGGGTGCAGATGGACCTTTGCCAGGCCTACACTCGCTATGGCAAGCTGGAAGAGGCCCAGGAGGCCTGCGAGCGGGCCCGCAGCTTGATGGCTCAGCTGGGAATGGACCGCGAGGTCGCTTTCTTGAACCTCTTGATGGGTCAGGTGGCGCGCAAGTCAGGGCGGGAGCGCGAAGCCGAGAAGTTGCTCAAGCAGTCGGTCGAGCAACTCACCGACATGCCCAGCCCGGCCTGGCTGGCCGAGGCCTATTATGAGCTGGGCGAGTTGTATCGCTTCGCTCGTCCCCAGGCTGCCCTGGAAGCGTATCAGCACGCTTTTCGCACCGTGCGGCGAGCCGGCCTGGCGCGCGAGGAGGGCCGCTATCTCGCGGCCCTCGAGCGCTTCGACCCCCATGCCCTCTTCGCAACGCTCATGGACAACGTTTCCGACGTTCGCTGACCTTTCAGAGCCCTTTCAGCTGATTGGCCCAAGATGACCGTGATCAGCTCTTGAAGAACCAGGCCGTGTTGAGGGAACCCAAAACTGCTCTTCAGCGGTCTTGAGAGCAGGAGTCAGATTGAAGCAAGCAGTATAATCGGGAACGCCCATCCCGGGTCGGAAGGACACCGGGAGGGCCTGGAGGGTGGACATGGGGACTTTCGAGGCGCCGCAGACGTTCCAGCCGGTCGCGCCGGACTCTGACGCTCTGGCGGAAGAGAACAAGAAGCTTGCCAAGAAGAACTTCGAGCTGGCTCGGGCCCTGGCTTCGGCCCAGCGCCGGATCTCCGAGCAGAATGCCCAGCTCGAGCAGCTGCGCTCGCGTCACAATCAGTGGGTGGAAGCGGTTCAGCTGGATCTGAACTTCCTCTACGCGCAGCTCGTGGAGGCTTCCGAGGCCTGGGCCTGGTATCAGGCCAGCGCTCCCGAGCGGCACCGTTACGAGGAGGTGCGTGGCGATCTGGAGGAGAGGTTGTTCAACAGCAACAGCCTGGAGGAAGCTCCCGAATAAGGGGCCGCGCGCTGACATCTTCAGGAATTGACGCGGCGCCGTTCACCGCTTTCTAATGTGCTCGCACAGGTCAAAGGGCAGGAGTGTCTACGGCCGGCTCGGAACTGCGCCGGCATGAAGAAGACCGTTCTGCTCACGCTCGTGGTGCTGCTGGCTCCCCTGGTGCTGGCCCAGAATTCCACCCTGCACAACTACACCTGGAAGAGCCGAACCCAGGTCGAAATGGGTGGCGAGGTGAAGAGCGTGGTCCTCGAGCAGGTCCGCACCGACGCCAGCGGTCAGGTTCAGAAGACCCCTCTCAGCGCGCCTCCCGCCGCTCCCAGCCAGAGGGGTCCCGTCCGACGCCGCCTCGCCCAGCGCAAGACGGAGCGCACCAAAGAGTGGATGCAGGGTTTGCAGGCGACCCTGGCTCCCTATCAGAGCCTCCCCCCAGAGAAGCTGAAAGCCTTTGCGGAAGGCGCCACAAAGCAGCCGGTCGGGGACGGCCTGGTGCAGCTGCAGGGGCGGGGGCTGGTGCAACCGGATGATCAAGTGGTTTTGACCGTGGAGATGGTTTCCCATCAACCCCGCAAGATGCAGGTCAAGACCACCTACGACGGTTCCCCGGTCGAGCTGCAGGTGGAGCTGAGCGCCATCGCTCCCAATGTCACGGCGCCCATGAAGGTGGTCACGACCGTGCCTGACGACGGCCTGAACATCACCACCGACAACTACGACTATCAGCAACTCAGGAACTGAGCAAAATTTGTAACCTGGGTCCAGGGCAGTCATCAAGCTGTTTTTTCCGCGTTTGTCCCGATCGGGCGCGAGAAAACTTTCACACCATTAACAAACTTTCAACACAAACTCTGAGCGCGAAGGCCATCCGTCCCTCTACAGTGGGTTCAAGAGATTCCCACCAGGAGGACGGTTGTGAGCCAGACGTCCCAGAAAAGCGCACCCAGCGTGGCCCCGGTTTCCAGTGCCAGCTCGTCCAGCTCCTCGAGCTCGAGCAGCAGCACCAGCTCAACGGGAGGGAGCCTTGGGGCAGCCGCCTCGCGGGCCACGCAGGGCAGCTCGTCCAGCAGCTCGAGCTCCTCGAGCTCGTCCACCGCGTCCAGTTCGTCCAGCACCTCCGACTCCTCAAGCTCGAGCGGAAATG
Organism: Candidatus Xenobia bacterium; assembly: GCA_045863235.1. GTDB lineage: Bacteria > Vulcanimicrobiota > Xenobia > Xenobiales > QWHO01 > QWHO01. The sequence continues at coordinate 111,782 of BTUM01000006.1, forward strand.
GCACCTATGACAGCAGCCGCCTCCAGGGTTCGTCAAACAGTTCCGCCGAAGCCCTCGAGTGGGGGGGCGAAGAGGAGCGCACCTCCGGCCACACCAGTGCCCTGCTGGCAGCCTGGGGCAAGGTTGACCCCAAGGTGGAGCGCCGGAAGATCGAAGAGGATCGCCAGAGCCTGAGCGCTTATGAATCTCAGGCCGCTACTTTTCAGCCGGCCCGCAACCCGGGTCCGGGTCAGAAGGAGGAGGCTCGCCGTCTGGTCGATCAGCTCGAGGCTTTGAAAGCCGATTCCGCCGCCGACTCGAGGGGGATGAAGCCGGGCCGCCAGCGCGAAGCTCTCAATCAGGACCTGGAAGTGAAGAGCCGCGAGGCCCAACAGCGCCTGGCCGAGGCCCAGGCCACCCCTACGGGCCAGGTCAGTCCCACCGGTCAGGTTGGCCCGACGGGGCAGGTCACCCCAACGGGTCAGGTGGACCCCACAGGCCAGGTGAGCCCTACCGGTCAGGTGAGCCCCACGACCCAGAACCCGCCTGCCAAAACCGACGCCGTGTCTCAGGCGCGTCAGAAGTTCCTGGACACGATGCGCGGCAAGCTCGACGACGAGCGCATGAAGCGGCTGGAGAACATGTCCCGCGAGATGGAGCGGCGCATGGCCGCGCGAGGCTACGCCCGCATTCTGGCTGGCAAGGACCGCGCCGAGACGGCCCAGATGATCCGTCAGCAGCTGGTGGACACCTACGGTCAGCTCGACCAGCTGGCCGGCACTCCGGATGCCACCGGACAGTATTTCGACCAGAATATGCGCGCCCAGCTGGCCGAGAACTTTCTCTTCCACGCCGCCGACCCCACCAACGTGGATCAGGGCGGCAACGGCACTTGCTGGCTCGAGTCGGGCTACATTGCGGGCGGTTTCGTCAACCACCCCGAGCACATGGCTCGCTTTCTCAAAGAGGTCTCTCTCACCGGCTCGTTCAACACGCTCAGCCGGGGTGAGAACGACCCCACCCCCACCAACATCAAGTTCCCTCCCCACCTCTTCCGCTTCGGGGCCAACGACGAGGAGGGGCGCTGGACTGTCGGCAGCGCCAATCAGAATGGCCGACGCAGTCCGGTGGGCTTGATCTTCGACGAAGGCATGAGCTACATGGTTGGCCGTCGCCATCCCGACGCCGGCTCCTACGGCGGCAGCGTGGGCGTGCGCCGCATCATGCACATGGTGACCGGCGACATCGTGCACGACTCGAGCCACCTGCTCAACGGCTCGGCCCGCCAGACCCTGCTCGAGAAGGGTGCTTACATCGTCTACCAGCCAGGTCACATGCGCACCGTGCAGATGCGTCTGGACGGCGACTTCCAGCTCGGCGAGAACGACATCACCAGGCCGGGCGGCGGGCCCACTCAGGGGGCTATCATTCAAGACAACCAGTGGGGCGAGTACAACGACCACATCGACATGGTGGTGCACGATCTGGAGAACAACCGCATCGTGGACATCCGCAACACGCGCAACACGCCCTACAATCCCTTGAGCGTGACCGGCGAGCGCCCCCTGCCGCCCTACTCGCCCGATGGCAGCCTGCCCGATTGGGACCGGCACATCGGTGGGGGCGACGACGGCGGCGGCTTCGTCCCCTGGGGCCCCGATTGGCCCGGCCCGGGCCCGAGCCCCGACATCAGCCCCGATTTCGTGGTGGATACCATCGGGGACATCCTCGACTCGGTGAGCGACACCGACGACGAGGCCAAGAAGGCGGAGGTCAAGAACCTGATGCGCACCCTCACCGCCTCGGCTGAGGGCGAGCTGCAACTGGGCAAGCCGGGAGCCAACTTCCAGAAGCTCAAGGAAGCCTACGAGAAGGTCAAGAAGAAGAACATCCTCGATCCGGAGCTGAAGGCAAAGGTCGAGCAGGTTCTCACCCGGGGCGGCGCACCGCCTGCGCCCGAGCCCAAGCCTCCGACCCCGACTCCAACGCCGAGCCCTACGCCCAGTCCTTAATGTGATCGCCCGTCTTCTGAAAAAGGCCGGAAACTACATTCCAGCGTTGCAAACACACAGGCCTTGCACTTTAGAAATCCGGCCGCATCCGCCTTCAGGCCGAGATTGACTTGGGCGGAGAACGATTTCAGACGCGGTAGGCGAACGCGCACCAGTAGGGCTCCCGGTCGTGGAAGCGGACGTCGCGTAACCCGGCATTCAGCATCATCTGGCGGATCTCCTGGCGCGTGAAACGATGCTCTATCCTGGTTCCGAAGCGGTCCAGGGCGTCGTTGCGCATCAGGTAGAAGCTCTTGTCGCGATAGGCCGAGAGCGGAATGTTGCCCACGGGTAGCCCCAGGCGCTCGAGCAGCCAGGCGCCGCGCGCCAGTGGCCAGTAAACGACCGCGGCCAGCACGTCGCAGGCGAGGTGCTTGACCGGGCGAGGAAGCTGGCAGAGCGCGCGGCGCGCGAAGTCGGTCAGCTTCCAGACGGCGCGGAACCAGGCCGGGCGGTTGTCGAACGCATAGTAGAGGTATACCAGGAAAGGCGCCCCGGGCCGTAGCTTGCGCACGCAGCCCTGCAGGCCCAGTTGCGGGTCGGGCAGGTGGTGCAGGACCCCCAGCGCGTAGCCGAAATCCATGCTAGCGTCAGCGAGCGGAATGCACGAGGCGTCCGCCTGGTGGAAGCGGCAGTTGGGCTGCTCGGCCAGGTTGCGGCGCGCCACCGCCAGGGCCGACGCCGCGGGGTCGATGCAGTGGAGCTCACGCACGCGGGGCGCCACGAAACGGGCCCAGCGGCCTGTGCCGCAGCCGAGATCGAAGCCGCGCGCTTCTGGGGCAAGCTCGGACCACGGGAAAACCGCGAAATATTCCTCGAATTGGCGAGCCAGCTCCTCCCGGGTGGCCGCGGACTGGTCAAAGCGTGACCATTCCTCGCCGAAGTCGTCCACCAGCTCAGGATCGACGTTCATGAATGTTCCAAATCTCCTGCTTCTCGCGCAGCCCAGCACCCTAAAGCCCGGAGCGTGGTCGCCGTGAGACCGAGCTTCTCATTGACCAGGTCTTTGCTCTGACCTGGTGCATCTCGAAGCTTCGGGCTCGGGCCCCAGGTGACAGGGGGCTTTGCTCCAGGTCCGGGAAACCCTTGTGAAGGTCGGGAGAAGCTCTTCTCACTGGGTCAGGAACACCTCCGGGCTTGCCGTCGGAAGGGAAATCCTCACCCCGTGCGCTAAATGGGCCAACATGACCGTCATCGTGGACTACCAGATGGGGAATGTGGGGTCCATCATGAACATGCTCAAGAAGGTGGGCGCCGAGGCCGAGATTTCCGGAGATCCCGAGGCGCTGCGCCGCGCTACGCGACTGATTCTGCCCGGCGTGGGCGCCTTTGACACTGGCATGCGGCACCTCTCCGACTCTGGCCTCATCGACGTCCTCAACGACCGGGTGCTGAATGACAAAGTGCCCGTGCTGGGGATCTGCCTGGGAATGCAGCTCCTGACGCGCCGCAGCGAGGAGGGCTCCCTGCCTGGCCTGGGCTGGATCGAGGCCGACACGATTCGCTTTCAGCTCGAGGACCTGCGCGTGCCCCACATGGGCTGGAACACGCTGCGGGCGGTGAACGGCTCGCCTCTCTTTCAGGGCTATCAGGAAGAGCCCCGTTACTACTTTGTGCACTCCTACCACGTAGTCTGCGACAACCCCGAGGACGCGGCTGGCACGACCGAATACGGCCTTCAGTTCGTCTCGGCGGTCCACCGCGGTAACGTGATGGGGACCCAGTTCCACCCCGAGAAGAGCCACAAATTCGGCATGCAGCTCCTCAGGAACTTCGTCGCCCTCAACTGACCATGCTCAGGACCCGCGTCATCCCCTGCCTGTTGCTCAAGGACGGCGGTCTGCACAAGTCGGTCAAGTTCAAGCTGCCGGCAAGCTCGTACGTCGGCGATCCGATCAATGCCGTCCGGATCTATAACGAGAAGGAGGTCGACGAGCTGCTCTTCGTTGACATCACGGCCACGGTCGAGGGGAGAGAGCCTGGCTTCAAGCTGGCCGAGGAGATCGCCTCGGAATGCTTCATGCCGGTAGCTTTCGGCGGGGGAATTCGAGAGATCGATCACGTCAGGCAACTCTTCACTCTCGGCATCGAGAAGGTCGTCGTCAACAGTTATGCCCTGGAGCGCCCCGAGTTCATCACCGAGGTCGCCCGGTACGCGGGCAGCCAGAGCCTGGTCGTGTCGATCGATGTGAAGAAAAGCTTCTTCGGCAAGTATAAGGTTTTTGGACGAGGCGGCCGTCAGAGGACCGGGCGCGATCCCGTAGACTGGGCCCGCGAGGTAGAGCGTCTTGGAGCGGGAGAGATACTCCTTACCTCCATGGACCGGGACGGCACCGGCCAGGGCTACGATCTCGAGCTGCTCGGCCAGGTTACGCGCGCGGTTCGAATCCCGGTGATTGCCTGTGGCGGAGCCGGAACCGTCGAGCACTTCGGGCAGGCGGTGAGGGAGGGTGGAGCGTCCGCTGTAGCGGCTGGTAGCATGGTGGTTTACTACGGCCGCAACCGCGCCGTGCTGATCAACTTTCCCGAGCGCTCGGCTCTAGAGAGCGTCCTGGGCTGATATGCTCGCACTTTGGTCTTGCACATCTGTCCCTTCCAGCCTTCTTCGCTCTTGAGCCCGAGCAGGTGTCCGAGTTTGCTCGCAGAATTACCGGACCCTCGTGGATCTTTGGAGCATTCAAGCCGCGATCAAGCGGCGCAAGTGGTTCTTTTTGATGACGTTTTGCGCGGCGCTGCTGGTGGCGGTGCTGGTCCCGCGGGGCAGTACGGAGACCGTCTATGTCTCGATGGCCAAGGTCCTTCTCACCCCTCCGTCCGGGGCCACGTATGAGGGAGATGGACGCGGCACGACCCGCTGGTGGTTTACCGACGAAGCCACCCTGAACGAGTTGGTGACCAGCGAGGAGCTGCTCCGTCGCGTTATCGCCAAGCTCAAGCTGAAGACCGAGTGGACCGAGCTGAAGGAGCACATCACTCTTTCGCCGGTCGTGGCGGAGTCAGGAGTGGGAATGTACCGCTACGGCCAGAGCTCGAGCTTGTTTCAGATCACCGTGTCGGCCTCGGAGCCGCAGTTGTCTCGCGAAATCGCGACGGTGGTGGTCGAGGAGTTCATGACCTCGATTCAGGACCTGTCGGCCCGCGAGTTCGCCAACACGCGCCGCTTTCTCGAGGACCTGGTGCGAGAGGCCAACCAGAACGCTGAGAAGGCCGGCAGCAAGCTCGCGGCGATTACGTCCAAACGGAACACCACCAGCGACGAGCGCGATGTCATGTCAACTCTCAACGAGCTCGAGGCTCAACGGCTGAGCACGCGCGAGCAGCTGACCAAGCTCGAGGCAGAGCAAGACTCGGTCAACAGTTTTCTGGGCGACCCGGCGGGCACTCCGCCCTGGTCCCTCCTGCGCGAGCAGGGCGCTATTCAGAATCTCGAGCAAACCGTGGCTGAGAACCGGGTCAAACTGGCCGAGGCTCAGCAATATTACACGCCCGACAGCCCTGAGGTCCGCGAGCAGACCACACGGCTCGAGAAGATTCAGCAGCTGTACACGGCCCAGGTCGTCAAGGCCGCCCAATCCGTGGTCAGCGAGAAGTCGACTCAGTCCGGAGCCCTGCAATCTCAGCTCGCGCAGATCGAGGAGCAGATTGACAACCTGCGGGCTACCCAGCTTACTCCCGAGGAGAGGCGCGATGTGGCCCAGTTGGAGCGCGAGCTGGCGGTTTGGGAAGAGAACCGCTTGGCGCTCATCAAGCAACTCTATCAGGCGCGCGTCGTTGAGCAAAGCAGTCGGCGCCAGGGAGCAATTTCTATCCTGCTCCGTCCCACTGACGGCGTCCTGCCTCGTGACAAGCGCCTGCCGAGCCTTCTCCGCTCGCTGGCGGTCGGGATCCCGTTCGCACTGGTCGTGAGCCTGGGACTGCTCATCCTGGCCGACTTCATGTCCCGCTCGTTGCAGCTTCTGCCCCGCGTGGAGGAGGCTCTGGAAGCCCCGATCCTGGTGGTGGTTCCACGCTTTCCGAAGGGCTTCAGCGAGGAGTGGGACATGGTCAAATCGGGCCTGGAGCCCAGAGTCAAGAAGTAGGCGCGGCCAGTCTCAGAACGCGGCCATATTCCCTGGCAATCGGGCCCACGTCGTACGCGGTCGCCCGGCGAAAGGCGCGGTCGGCGTAGTCCGCCCGTACCTGCGGCTCCCTCAGGAAGCGTTCCAGAGCCCTGCGCAGGGACTCTACGTCCTGCGGCGGGACCAGCACGCCGTGACGACCTTCTTCGAGGATCGAAACGGGCCCCGAGCCACTCCGCGTGCTCACCACGGCAAGACGGCAGGCCATTGCCTCGACCAGCGCCAGCCCGAAGCCCTCCGACCTCGAGCTCAGGGCGAAGATGTCGCTTTGACGAAGGTAGGGGAATGGGTTGGGCTGACTTCCCAAGAACCTTACGCGATCGGGGACGCCCAACTCGTGACTGAGCCGGACGAGTTTCGGGCGCGAAGGGCCATCCCCAATGACTATCAACTCGGCATCGTAGCGTTCGAGCACAGGAGCGGCGGCTTGCAGCAGTGTTGCCTGGTCCTTCCCCTCGACCAGTCGCCCCATGTGCGCGATGCGGGGCCGACGAGGAGCGGGGTTCGGCGGACCCGCCAGCCTCTCGATCTCCTCCAGATCGATCGGATTGGGAATCACGGTGATTTTTCCGGGGTCGAGACCCCAATCCACCAGGCAAGAGGCGGCGTCCTGGGAGACCGCGATGCAACCCTCGGCCCTGGAATAGGTCTGCCGCACCAGCCACTTGAGCAGCCGACCGGTGGGTTGCTCGGGCGGAAATTCTTGCTCGAGGCGGCAGTGCTCGGAGGCCCAGTTGCCACGGGTGGATTGTCCCAGCATCGCGAGTCCCCGCACCAGATTCGGGCGCAGGAGCAAACTCATGACCACGTCGGGCCGATGGGCCTGCAATCTCTTGCGTAGCTCCCACGCCTGGGGCATCAGGAACAGGTTACGCCACCGGGTCCCGGGCGCGCTCAACCGGAAGCGCTCGATCTTGATGTCAGCGTCGAGCTCGTAGGCGCTCTCCCCTTCCTCGAGGGTCCAGATTGCGATCTGGTGACCCCATCGGCTGAACCGGTTGGCCAGGAGCTGGACCAGCCGCTCTGCGCCACCGACTGCCAGGTTATTGATCAGGAAGACGATCTTCACAGAGGCCCAGCCCACGATATACCTCGAGGATCTGCTCCACGATGCTCGCTGTTGAGCGGGTCTCCGCCAACTGGCGCCCGGCGACGGCGAGTTTGGAGCGGAGCTCGGGGTCGCCGGCCAGGCGAAGGATCGCTCGGGCCAGCGATCGCGAATCCCGGACCTCGGCCAGGAGCCCCGTCTGACCATCCAGCACGACCTCGCGGACCCCGGGCACGTCGGTACCAACGACGGCCCGCTGACAGGCGCACGCTTCCAGCAAAGCCTTCGGGAAGCCCTCGCGGTAGGAGGGCAGCACCACAATGTTGGCGCTGGCGAATATCGCCGGCATGTCGCTCTGGAAGCCGAGCCAGCGCACCCAACCCTGGTCGACCCAGGATTGGATTTCGCCGGGATTGATGGCCGTCGGGTGGGCCGGGTCGGTATCGCCGACCAGGATCATCTCGATTTCCGGGCGCTCGCTGGCCACGAGTCGAGCCGCTTCCACGAACTCGTGCACGCCCTTGTCCTTCAGAATGCGACCCGGCAGCACGACGCGCACGGACTGCCCGGTGGGCTCGGGCGTGGGAGAGAAGCGCCGGCAATCTACCCCGGACCCCGGGATCAACCCCAGGGCCTCTCTGCGTACCCAGCCCGCGGAGAGGACGAAATCGTAGTCGTCCGGATTCTGCACGATCGTAAAGGTCTTGCCAAGAGCCAGCCGGTACAAGCTGCTTACCAACCAGCGCAGAAAGTGAGCCCGGTCCTTCTCGGTAAAAAGGTATCCAAGGCCGGTGATGCTGTTGACCGTCGCAATTCCCCCAACGATCCGGGCCGCCAGCGAGCCGAAAAGGACGGGCCGCAAAGTGAAGTGGTGCACCAGTTGGGGCCGCAACCGCCAATAGAGCCTCACCATGAAGAGCAGAGCCTCGACCTCAGCCAGGAGGTTGCGGCGGCCGCGGACCGACTCGGGCAGTGCCGCAAAATGGAAACCTCTGGCGCGGATCTCGCAGGCGGCGTCCGATTCGGAGGCGACTGCCCAGACCTCGTGGCCTCGCTCGAGCAGAGCCTCTCCGAGCGGCGCCCGGTTGAGTAGAAAGTAGCGGTCGAGACCTTCAACCAGGATAATCCGGGCCATCCGCGTGCGTTCTACGGTCGAATGCTGAAACCTACCGAGAAGGTGACACTTACCCGCTCAGACAACTTATCGCCAAATGTCTGCGACGTTGCTGGACCTGCTGCGCGATCTTCCCGGCTGGATGGTCATGTCATTGACCTTCGCGCTGCCGGTGCTGTTCGCTCCCATCCGGCGGAGTCAGTCCTTGCTGCTGGCTATCTGGTTTACGCTTGGGCTGCACCATGCGGCGGCCATCGTCAACTGCTACCTATTTCTCTTGCCGGGCGCCGAGGAGGACGCTCGGGCGATGGATGCCACGGCGATGGGGGCAGACTACGTCCACCTTCTGCGCAACCCTTATGTCTTGATGCTGAGGGCGTTCTACCAGTCGTTCGGTCGTTCGCACTTGTTGGGATGTGAGTTGTCAGTGCTGGCTTACTCCGCGAGCGTGGTGGTGCTGGTCTACCTGATCCGCTACCTGGGCTCGGAGCGCTGGCAGGCCCCCATGGTTTTGCTGTTCGGCTCCCTTCCCGGCGCGGTCTTCAACTGCTCGGTCACCTTGCGCGAGTCGTATCAGACTCTGGGAATCTTGCTTGTGATCTGGTGTCTTGTCCAGGTGCGGGAAGGCCGCCCGTGGTACTATCTGGGGATGTTGGTATGCGTGGTCGCTCTCGCCCAGCTCCACAACGGCCTGGCTTTATTCTCACTGGGAGTGACCGCGGTGTCGGTGATCTGGGGGCTGCGCGGCAGTTCCGCCGTAGCCGGCCTGCTCATCATCCTGGTCGTGTTGGGCGCCCTGTGGCAACGGGCCAGGATCCTGGACGCCCTGGCCCAGCATTCCGCTGCCGTCAACTCCCTGGCGCAGGGTCGTTTGATTCAGGATGCGGCAAGCTACCGCGACTTCCAGGCTCAGGACCGAGCGACCTATCGGGCTCGCCTGGACACCTCCTCGGTCTTTGGATTTCTGACCACCTTTCCGCGCGTGTTGTTCCTTTACATGTTCTCGCCGCTTCCCTGGCAGGCCCGTGGCCTGAAGGACCTCTACGCGGTCGCCGAGTCGTTGCTTCGGATGGCGCTCTGCCTTGGGGCCCTCGTGAACGTGAGGCAGAGTTCGCGGGAGCGTAGAGTCAAACTGCTGGGAGTGCTGATTTTCTTCTTGACCCTGGAAGCTCTCTGGTCGATTGGAACGGGCAACTGGGGCCAGGCCATTCGCCATCGCGTCGTGGGATGGGGCCTGCTCGTCATCTGTGGAGCCGAGCCCTGGTTGAAGCTGGCAAGCAGCGGTCGCCGCCGCGGTGCTCGGAAGGTCGCTCAGCCTTCCCCGCCTTCCCCCGAGCCTGCGCTGGCGTCCTGACCTTCGAGCAACTTTCGGTAGGTTGCCCTCTCGTGCTCGCTCAGCCTCTCTGGCTCCATCATGCTCAGGGCAAGCTCGCGCAAGCGTTGGCCGCAGGCGCGAGCGCGCTCCGGGTCCTGGAGGAAGCCGGCCACCGCTGCCGCCATGGCCTCCACATCTCCCGCCGGGACCAGCTCGCCAGTACGACCGCTCACGATCAGCTCGCGTTGCCAGTCCAGGTCGTAGCTGACGACAGCGGCCCCGGCCAGGGCTGCTTCAGTGAGCGCCCGGCCGGTCACGAACGAGACCACCACCTCACATTCGGGCAGGGCCCGGGCCAGCCACTCCTGGTCGCGGTTGCCAACCATGATCAGTTGGGATTCGACTTGCAGGCGCCGCGCCAGCTCCTGTATCTCGCCGCGCATGGTCCCATCACCCACGACGAGGCCGCGAGCCCTTATCCCGCGTTCCCGCAGCGCCCCCAACAGGAGCACAATGTGCTCTGGCATCTTCACCGGCTCGAGCCGAGCCACGGACGCCAGGATGGGGCCTTCGCCCGGCAGATCGGCGAGGACCCCCTTCGGGCGCTGTTTCGGAGGTAAAAAGTGGTCAGGGTGGATCAGATTGCCAAGTCGGAAGATCGTCGCGCGCTCCCGGCGCGCACCGCTCCAGAGAGCGTAGTCCAGGTTCTCCTGGTTGAGCGCAGCCACGAGGTCGGTCCGTGGGAAGACGATCCACTCAACCAGTTTCTCGACCCATCGCCATTTGAAGAGGCGGGGCATCACAGGTCGCCCCGTGTCGCGGTAGAGCCGGTCGTGGTTGGCCGCGAGTCGCATGGCGAGCGGGACCCCTGTCAGGCGGCTCAGGCTCAATCCGAGCAGGCCTAGATAGTAAGGATCTCCTACCCGGATCAAAGAGATGCGTTCGTCTCGGATCAGGCGCTCGAGCTTGTGAAACAACCGGACCTGCTCGAGCGCGAATCGGGTCCAGGGGAGAGCCCCCCCACCCACAGTGCCCTGGATGAAAACGTGCCTCTCGCTCAGGACGGACTCCTCGATCACGGACGCTTCTTCAGCCGGGCCGAGTGGATGCACGGACCAGACCTTTTCGAAAAATCCATCCAGGTCCCGGGCCAGCACGGGCGTCAGGAGTTTTCGCTCTCGAATGGCCTTGAGGGTGTAGGACATGTCCAGTACGAGAAGCCGTCGGCCCCGCCCCCGGGGAGCGGTTTTCCGCACCTGACAGCGCAAGGCCCCCAGAACCAGAGCCGGGCCGAGCACCGTCGCGGCGAGTCCGGCGTCTAGAAGACTCTTCAATTTGCGCATCGGGGAGCCCTCCCGGGTCGGTTGGCAGGAACGTGCGTGGTGGTGTCAAACATCCGTGCCATGTTTTTGAGTGCTCAGGCAATAGAGGTCAATCGGATTTCAATAGACTCCCAAGAGGTTTGTATGCCTGAGTCTTTCCAACTGAAGCCTGCGCAGCTCCATTATGTTCGAATCAAGGCAATTCTAGAGCCGCTCTTCGTTTTGCTGATCGCACCTGTTCTCCTTCCTGTGCTCCTCTTGATCGCGCTGGTGATCCGGTTGAGCTCACCCGGCCCGCTCTTGTTCGCCCAGACCCGTATCGGTCACCGAGGCAGGCCTTTTGTGATGCATAAATTTCGAACGATGAGCGTCAACTCGGAGAAGAACGGCGCCCGAATGACCGCTGTCAAGGACGAGCGCATCATCCCCTTTGGGAACTGGTTGCGGGCCCACCGCCTGGACGAGCTTCCTCAGCTCTGGAACGTCCTGGCGGGGGATATGAGTCTGATCGGCCCTCGACCCGAGCAGCCCGTGTTTGTCGAGGAGTTCTCCCGCGCGATTCCTGGTTACAAGAGTCGCCTTGCAGTTCGGCCCGGCATCACGGGTCTGGCCCAAGTGCTGCAGGGCTATGCTGCCAACATCCCTGAGACTCGCCGTAAGCTCCAACTCGACCTGACGTACATCCGGCGTCTTTCGCCCGCGATGGATGGCTTCGTGTTCTTCTTGACGCTCTGGACAATTCTTTTCGGCTACCGGGCCCGCTGACTGCGTCCGACAGACGGCAGGACGGCGCTTGCGCCGAGCAGAATTGCCCGAGTCAATCGTGTGCGGTATTTGTGGGTATGTTGACGCGTCCGCGCTCCTCGCGCCGGGGTCCCTTGTGCCCATCCTTGAGAGGATGCTCGCCCGGCTGAAGCATCGCGGTCCGGACGACCGGGGCACCTGGACCGAGCCCCAAAGGGGCGTGGCACTGGGCCAGACTCGTCTGTCCATCCTGGACCTCTCGCAGAACGGCCATCAACCGATGGAGTCCGCCTGCGGCCGCTACGTCATCACCTATAACGGCGAAATCTATAATTTTCCAGCTCTGCGCGCCGAGTTGGAGGCGAAGGGGGCTCGTTTTCGCGGCACGTCCGACACCGAGGTATTGCTGGCTGCAGTCACGACCTGGGGGCTCACCGAGGCGCTGCGTCGCAGCGTCGGTATGTTTGCTTTCGCGCTCTGGGACCGCCGCGCCGCCAAACTGCACCTCGTGCGCGATCGGGTGGGCAAGAAGCCCCTTTATTATGGCTGGTGCGGCGATACGTTCTTGTTCGGCTCCGAGCTCAAAGCGTTGCGCGCTCACCCTCATTTCAGGGCCGATCTGAACCGCGACGCCATCACCTTGTATCTTCGCCATAGCTGCATTCCCGCCCCCTACTGCATCTATCGGGGGATCAGCAAGCTCACGCCAGCGACGATCCTAACGCTGGAGGGCAGGAACCTGACTCAGGAGTGTTACTGGAGCGCCCGGAGTGTTGCTCTTGAGGGTTTGCGCCATCCCGTCGCGGCGCGAGACGGGGAGACGCTGGACCGTCTGGACACGTTGCTGCGCGAGGCTACACGGCAGCGGATGAACTCGGACGTGCCGTTGGGCGCCTTTCTTTCGGGGGGAGTGGATTCGTCGCTGGTTGTTGCGCTCATGCAAGCCCAATCGTCGCGGCCCGTGCGAACCTTCAGTATCGGCTATCATGACCCGGCTTATGACGAAGCGGACAGCGCGCGGGCGGTCGCACAGAGCTTAGGCTCAGAGCACACCGAGCTGTACATCTCCTGGGAGGAGGCGATGAATGTTGTTCCCTTGCTTCCGACTCTTTATGATGAGCCCTTTTCGGACTCGTCCCAGATTCCCACCTACCTCGTTTCGCAGCTCGCTCGCACTCAGGTGACCGTCTGCCTGACCGGAGATGGGGGAGATGAAGGCTTTGGGGGGTACAATCGCTATGTCTGGGCGACGCGCGTCTGGCGCAGGATGGGGCGTCTTCCGACGGGCCTGCGCAGGATTTTGGCCGGACTTTTGAGTTTGCTCCCCCCGAATACCTGGAACGACTTGTATCGCCGGCTCGCGTTTCTCTTGCCCGCGCGCTGGAGCCAGAGGCTTCCGGGCGACAAGCTGCAGAAGCTGGCAGCCGTGCTGTCGGCGAGCGGACCCAAGGAGCTTTATCGTGGCATTGTCTCTCACTGGTCCGAGCCGACTTCGGTCGTGCTCGACGCGGAAGAGCCGGCCTCGGCCCTGACGGCGGGGAGCAGGCTGGAGGTGGAACTGCCCAACTTTGGTCTCTGGATGATGTACATGGACCTGGTGACCTACCTGCCGGACGACATCTTGACGAAAGTGGACCGCGCCACTATGGGCGTGAGTTTGGAGGCGCGCAATCCGTTGCTTGACCATCGTGTGCTCGAGTTTGCCTGGCGCCTCCCAATGGACTGGAAGATCAGGAACGGAGTGGGGAAATGGGTCCTGCGCCGGCTGCTCCGGCGTTATCTGCCGGCTTCGCTGTTCGAGCGGCCGAAGATGGGTTTCCAGGTTCCGATCGACCGCTGGCTGCGAGGGCCTCTCCGCTCCTGGGCCGAGGAGTTGCTCGAGCCAGGTCGTCTCAGGCGTCAGGGCCTGCTGCGTCCCGAGCCGATTCAGGTGCGCTGGCGGGAGCATCTGTCCGAGCGCCGCAACTGGGCGGAATCTCTGTGGGATGTTCTCATGCTTTGCGCCTGGCTGGAGCAGAGGCGGGAAGTGGCGTCATGACCCTGCCCGAGCTCAGGCGAGCCATTCGTCGCAGGTGGCTGCTCGTGCTTCTCACCATGGTGGCGGTCGAGTACCTCGTGACGATGGTTCGACCAGACCTGCTGCCGGGCCGAGCCAAGCTGGTGGTGTCTTCTTACGTGTCCAGCGCGAAACTCTTGCTGCGGCCGACATCGCCCAGGGTGACCGCCTTCGGTCGGAGCCTGGACGTGAACCCGCACGACTCGGAGACAGGCGAGCTCTGGTTTACCGACTTTCGTGGCGTGCAGGAGATTCTCGAGGATGCGGAGTTCCTGGCCAAGGTGTCTCAGGGTTGCCCCGGCTACAAGGCCGAGGACATTCGGGTGCGCGTTTTCGCCTACCCGAGCTCGATCGGATTACAGGACCTGAGCTCGATTCACGAGGAGACGGCACGAGAGGGCGCTGTGCAGGCCCTGGAGGGCTACGAGCAACAGATGGCCGAGCGTCTTGGCAAGAGGAAGCAGCGGCGGCTGCAATTGATCACTCTTTCCGTGGCTGAGACTTCCCCGGAGAAGGCGGAACGCTTGGCGCGAGTGGCCGTGGACGAGTTCCTGGTCGCGGCCCGAAAGAGGGCGGCGGGTGAGTATACCCAGCGCCGCGAGCAGCTCGAGGCGATGATGCTCCAAAACCGCCGGCAGACTGAAGCCGAGCTGAAGAAGTTCCGCCAGCTCGGAGGCGCTGTCGCGGCCGAGAATGCGGCTCTCGACGGCCCGCTGCACAAGCAGCTCATAGCGCTTGGGGCGCGCCGAGCCGCGGTGACCATAGAGCGTGCCACGCTGGCAAGCCGATTAGCGGACCTGAAGGCCTCGCAGCAGCCGAACAATACCGGGGTCTTCCCGACCTATTCCTACGTCGTCCAGAAGTCTCAAGACCACGAACTGGAATTGCTGGCCCTGGCCAAGATTTACAAGCCAGACGACCCGATACTTGTGGATGCCCAGAACCGCCGGAACGCCTTCCAGGCGCTCATCACGCAAGCGAGCGGAGACCTGCTGGCCTCTGAATGGAGCGAGGCAGAGAGCTCCCTACGGGGCCTGGATCGCGAGCTGGCCAGGTTGGAAGAGGAGATTGCGGCCATTCAGCGCAAGATTCCCAATGATACCCGCGCCAGCGCTCTGCGCCAGAGCGTCCTGCGGCTCAAGCTCTGGGATGCCACCCGCCTCGAGCTGATCGGCGCCACCTACCGCGCTCGGCTCCAGGAACGCCAGGCTGAAGCTCAGGGGACACTCGTCATGCTGCAGAGACCTCAGCTGGGCTCCCTGGCTGCTGGCCCCCGCGCTTCCAGCGGAGCAGCTTTGATCGCGATGCTGCCGGTAGGATTCTTCCTCGGAGTCGTGCTGGCGGGAATGGTTGAGAAATATTATCAGGTTAGCTACGCAGCGGATAAAATCGCCTCGCAGCTTGGAATCGAGCTTCTCGCAGCGGTTCCCGGGCATCCACGCGGGCGCAGCCGCTCCTGGCTTGCGTGGAAGCGAGGATTGGGAAGGAACAAGCGACCGGGGTAAGGAATCCTCAGTCTCTCATGTCCGACTGGGAAAAGCACCTCATTGTGTTGCGGGAGCCTCATTCTCCTCCGTCCGAGGCCCTGCGCAGCTTGCGCGCCCGCCTTTCGCGTAACCTGGCCTCGGGCAAACGCCGGTTGGCCATCCTCAGCAGTTGGCCCGGCGAAGGCAAGTCTCAGGTCAGCATCAATGTTGCCGCGTTGCTGGCCCAGCTCAGTTTGAAGACCGTGCTGGTCGACGGTGACCTGCGTAAACCGACCTTGACCAGTGTTTTCAGCCTGGAGGATCGCCTGGGCCTCTCAGACGTGCTTGAAGGTCGATGTACACTGGCCCAGGCCACCGTGCCGACTGGCTATGACAATCTGTTCGTCATTCCGCGGGGTCAGGCTCGGGGCAACCCCGCCAATATTCTCGGACGCGAGATCATGGGTCCGGTGTTCGACGAACTCAAAGAGTTCGGGTGCGCCCTCGTCGATACGCCCCCGCTGTCAGCCTGCGGTGACGCCCAGTTGATCGCCACCCATCTCGATGGGGCGGTGATCGTCGTGAATCCGGACAGATGGCAGGGAGAGGCCGAGAGGCGGTACCTGCGGCAAGTCCGGGAGATAGGGCTCGAGATCCTGGGTGTGGTCATCAATGGGGCCGACAACAAGCACTTTGCCCAAGGTTACGGCTACGGTTATGGTTATGGGTATGGTTATGGGTATGGTTATGGCGACAACGGACGGTCTTCGGAAAATGGCAAGAAGGGATAGACCCTCAGAGTCTGGAGGCGACGATGAGCGCCAAGTTGTCCTGGCCTCCGGGAAAGCCGCGCACTCCTCGGAGGGCGCTTTGGGTCACCTCGCGACAAACCGCCGCCGGGGAGGGCCCGGACCTCAGGGCGTTGACAAGGTCATCCGCTCCAACGGAGGTCAGGGGCGACTGGTAGTGACACTCGTTCACGCCGTCGGTAAAGGCGAGCAAGAGCTCATCTGGAGATACCTGGAAACTGAGCGCCTCGCCCCAGGTGGGCTCGCAGGGCGCGTCACCACGAAGAAACTTGTCGTTTCCCCGGGTCAGGAAGCGGGCCCCGGCAGGCCCGACCAGGCACAGGCTGGAATCACCCCAAGCCAACCCGAAGCCCTCCCCACTGCGGGGGTCAAAAACGGCCAGCAACAGGCTGGTGCCAGACCGGCCGGGCCACGGCGGCTCCGTCAGCCCGGTGGAGAGAAGCGCCAACTCACCCCTGTTGGCCGGGACCCGGGGCCAGTCTGCTACCCGCGCGAGGATCAGGTGGCTGCTTGCCTGGCCTCGGTGGCCGTCGGCGACCGCCAGCAAGATCCTGGACTCTTCCCATCCGACCAGCAGGCCGTCCTCGTTTGGCTGAGCCCGATCGCCCTTGAAAGCGAGCGAGGGGGCGTCTGGATCGGATCCGACGCTGAGCGCGCAGGCGACCCCTTCCACCGGCTCGACCAGCGAGAATTCTCCATAGCGGCTTTCATCCCGGCCCAGCATGACATGGGTCTTCACGCAAAGGACTTGACCACGCTTTTGCCCACCTCCTTCCGAACGGCCGGTCATGGCTGACCCCAGCTACGATACCCAGCTGACCTGGAGCCTGCGGCTCGCGCTGATCCTGGTGTTGGGTATCTCTGTGGTGGAGACGCCCGGAGTCACAGCGCCCCCGCCGGCGTTGACGCTCATGGCGGCCGCCTCGCTGACGGTCCTATCTGGCCTGGCGATGATCAGTCTGCGGCTTTGCCGGGTCAGCCTTGCCGGCTTGATTATCGGGCTCTGCCTGGCGGGATGGTCGGCGCTTGCCTCCCGCGAATCTTACGACCCGTTCCTTTCGCAATTGGGCTTTGCCAGCTGGGTGGCGGGCGCTGGAGTCCTGTCGACAGTCCTGCTGACAGCCAGCAGCGGTCGGACAGCCTGGCGCGAGACAGCCCACGCCATACTGGCCCTGATCCTGGCCATCTCGTGCTACGGACTTCTTCTGTCTCTGCGCGGAGGAGGCTGGGCCCGGGCCACGTTCACCAACTCCGATTGCTTCTCGCTGCTGCCTTTGCTGGGTCTGCTGCTCGTGTTTGGCCTCCTGCCCCGATCCACAGGTGGCGAGCAGAGCTACCTGCTGGTCGTCAGCGGAGCTCTGGCGATCGCAGTCTTCTTGTCCGGCTCGCGGGCCGGCGCGCTTGGCCTGATGGCCGGCATCGGCTGCTACGTTCTGCTCTCGCTGGGAAGACAATGGGGAACTCATCGCATCCTGGTGGTCATGCTGATTCCTCTGTTGATGGGCGGAATGCTGGTCATTCTGATGAAGGGGCCGGCGGCTCTCTCAAAATGGACCAGCCTGGCAAGCGGCAATGACACGCTGGGGGTTACTTCCCGGCTGAGCATCGTCAAAGTGGGCGTGCCGCTGGGTCTGGAGCACCCAATCTTCGGGACCGGGCCCGGCACCTTCCACCTGGCCTATCAGTCCCGTCGGCCGCCCACCCGAGGCGAGGACTACATGAACGTCGCTCACAACGACTATGTGCAGATTCTTGTTGAGATGGGCGTTCCGGGTTTGCTCCTGTGGCTCGGGTTGGTCGGCCTGGCGGCCGGGATTGGAGTTTATGTCACCCGCCACGAGTCGAGCTCCGAGCACGCCGGAGCCACTGCCGGCATCATCGCCATGGGCGTTTACGCGCTGGGAAATTTTGCGGTGCCGGTACCGGCGGACCTCATGTTCAGCCTGGCAGTCGTAGGGCTGGCACTGACTCACACAGCCCATCCGCCATCGCGCTATCTCCCTCAGATTGTGGTGGCCGTGGCTCTCGTTTTACTGGGAGCGAGCAGTCTTCGCACTGGCCTCGCCGTCTGGCAGAATAACCGCGCTCTGGCTCGAGCCCAGATCCTGGAGGGTCGGTTGGACTGGCCGGGCGGAATCGAGGCGCTGAACCAGGCCGGGTCCAGAGATGACATCCGCATTTTGCTCGCCCAGGCCCACCTGTGGGAACGTCAGGGCCTTCTCACGGAAGACAGGTCCCGGCTGGATCGAGCTGGGGAGACGCTCCGTCGGGCCCGCGCCCTTAGTCCGCTCAATCTGCTGGTCATACTCCGTTTGGCTGACGTCGAGGAGGCGCGCGGCCATCTGGCGGAGGCTGCCCTTCTCCTGGAGCAGGCCAATCGCCAGGCTCCCCATACCGAGTATGTGCGACTGGCCATGATCCGCAATCAGGTCTTGCGTGGCGACCTGGCGGGAGCAGCGGAGGGATTGTCGGGCTTGACCAGTCACCCGAGCCCGGGTGCTCTGGGTGAGATCCTCGCCCTGCTCGAGCTGAGCGAGTCTGGGCGCGGCCTGGAGCTGCTCAAGAGTCGGCAACCGCTCACGCCCGGGCTGGCTCGGGCGGCCAGAAGGGCAGGCACTTTCTGCCTGGAACGAAAGGACCTTCAGGCTGCCCGGGCGTTCTTCGAGTTGGCCGCCCCCATCGATCGAGCCAGCCGGTTGGCTCTTGCCAAGCTGGAAACGGACCCTGCCAGGCGCCTGACGATGCTGGCTGAGCTCCTAAACGGCCCAGACAGCGAAGAGACGCAGGAAGCTCGCCTGCTTTGGGGGCACGAGGCCCTGACGCGGAAAGAGTTTGATCAGGTCGTTGCCGTGCTCGAGCCGGTGCTCGTGTCGGAGCCCGAGAGTGTGCGCTTACGGTTGTTGCTGTCCCAGGCCTATGTCGGTCAGAAGCGGATCAGCGAAGCATCCAGGGTTCTCGAGGATGGATTCGACTTTGATCAAGGTTCGCGGCTGCATGACGCGCACAAGCGACTGAGCGTCACGGCCTCTCCCTGAGCGTCAGGCTTTGAGCCCCAGTCCCGTCAGGATGCGATCCAGAGTCGAGCGGGGAGGAGGCCCGTTCAGCAGTGCGCTCTCATGGGTCACGATGACGCCCAGAATCTCGGTCCCCTGTAAAAGGAACATCCCGGGTAGATCGTCGATTCCCTTGTCTCGAAAAGCTCGCTTGGAAACGATCAAGATGACTCCATCGGCCATGGAGGCCAGAGGGAAGGCTGCGCTCGAGGCTGACAGGGCGGGGGTATCGATCAACACGAGGTCATAGTGCTCCACACAATCCCTGAAAAAAGCTCGGGCTTCCTGGCTCGGTTGCAGATTGAGCGTGTGGTCGGCCCGCTCCAGCCCCAGCAGGTCCAGGTTCGGTTGGATGGCTTGAAATAGGGGTCTTTTTCGCTGTAGGCAATCGCGAAGGGCGTAACCGCTACACTCGAAGTGGCGGCTCAGCGCCGGGCAGAGGAAATCGCCGTCTACGAGCAGTACCTTCTGACCCGCGTTGGCCGCCATGCGGCCAAGATCGATGCAGATACTCGTCTTGCCCTCGTGGGGCCAACTGCTGGCCAGGAGGAAGGTGGTTTTCCTGTCCCGGCGCCAAGCCGCCAGACGCGGGAGCAGCGAGGCTAACTGCCAGGAAGGTTCATATTCTGTTAAATACACAGGGAAGGATTAATTTTGACCCGCTCGAAGTCCTGCCCCATGTTGAACCGGATACCGCATACGCTGTTGGTCCTCTCCCTTACCCTCGGTAGCATGCCGATGGTGATCGGCAAGCCCGACGCGCCCGAACAAGCGATTCAATTCGCACAGGTGAAGGAGGGGCCGTGGCAGGCGACGCCTGTCGAGGGCGCTAACTGGGTGCGGTGCCAGAGCGCATCAGGTGCCAGCGTGGAAGTCAGTCCGGAAGTCAAGCTCCGCCTCTCCAATGGCACGCTCGCTCGCTACTGCGCTGATGACCATGGCGGCTATCGGGTCACCGATGTTCAGGGTCGTCTTTTCGTGCGGATCGACGGCAAGGCTCCTGTAGTCGTCCAGGCCTCCGGAACGACGACGAGCGCGACCAGTGGTGAGTTCATGCTGGTCAGCAAGGACGAGAAGACCCAGTTCATGGTCTTTTCCGGCGACGCAGCCCCCGTTTCGGGCGATACCACGGTGGCAGAGGCTACGGTCCAGGTTCCGGCCGTCACAGATAACGGTGAGTTACTGGCGGGACCGGATATTCGTGATCGCGATGACGGCACTGACGAGGGCGGTCGCGATCGTGTGCGCGGCACCAAAACGTCGACACCCCCAGCCCCGCCGCCGCCAGGTCCGGTGACGCCGCCGCCGCCCGCCATTCCGCCGGCCCCCCCGCCCAACGTGACGCAGCCCCCGCCTCCCTCGCCTCCGCAGCAGGTTGCCGATCCTGGCGGTGGGTTCGATGCCGCGTGGTTGGCGATTCCTCTGGTCGCTGGTGGTTTAGCTGCGCTTCTTGCCGGCGGCGGTGGGGACAACAACGTTCCTCTCGCTCCTGCCAGCCCCTAGCATGCCTGACTCAGCGCACGGCAATCGATAGAATGTGTGAGGCGGCTTCGGCCGCCTCCTCGCGTACGCCCCGAAAGTGGGGACCACCGGAGTCAGTCACCTGTCCGAGCTGGTGGAGGGCTCTCGCCCCAAGCCGCTTGGCGGCCACGGCGTTGCGAAAGAGCTCGAGTGTGGCTTGACCGGCTGTAAGCTCTTCCAGGCGGAGTCCGGCCCCCGCTTCGAAGCGAATGGCCAGGACCGAGATGCTGGTCGCATGCTTGGACCCGGGAGGGGGCAAAGCCCAGTGTGTCCGTTCCGGGAGCCGCATCATCAGGGGTCGGGGGAACGGAAGTAAGCGTCCGTGCTCGTCGAAAACGGCGTATTCATCCGAGTAGTACTCGGCCCCGGCCTCGACCAGGGCCTTGACCAGGCTGGACTTGCCCTGGCCCGATCGGCCCGGAATGACGATTCCCCGTCCGCGCCAGCAGACCGAGCCTGCATGCACAAAGATGAATTCGCTGCGGGTGGCCATCGTTAGATGAACGTGTCTTCCCAGGGCTTCCCCTAGAGAGTCCTCATCGGGGCCCGACAGGAGGTGCTCGCCGTCCAGCGTTGCGCAAAACATCGTTTCGCCAGGTCCAGGGCGGAGAACTCGATAGTCTTCGACCCCGGTTCGAGCTGGACGCGCTTGCCAGTCAGGCAGCATGATCCACGGGCGTATCTTTTCCAGCAGGGAGTCGCAGTCCGACCTCAAGCTCAACGCCACCCCAAACTCTTCCACGTTCACGGATCCCACGGAGAGAGGGTTTTGTTCGAGTTTTGCGAACTCCTGCGCACCATGTCTCTAATTCCCAAACATCGTGAACGCTCATCGTGTGCTGACAAGCATGACACCCTCAAGTGGACCTGCGGATTCTCGGTTAGCGCGGAAGGATTTCGCATTCAAGTTGAGGGGATCGAGCGTGCCGCCCTGATTGGGGTAAGGACGAACGATGCGGGGCTGTTACCGGTTCTGCGCTCTTTCTTGCCTCCTCATTGGCAGGAGGTCGAGGTAGAGGAGGTGGATCTTCTCTACTCCTTCTTGGCGGGCGGCGAAGGTCAGCGCAGGGGGGTTCGCAACTACAACCTTTCCTACGTGAACTGCACCATGATGGGTCGCGAGCTGGATCCAGATCAGGCTCTCAGCGGCTTTCGCTTGCTGATGTATGTCCAGACCCTCTACAAGCTTCCGATCCTCGAGAAGTCCGTCATCGTCCGCGCCAGTCTCGCCGGCGATTCGAGACGGATCGTCGCCCTGGTGGCGGAGCAAGAGCCCGGTGAGACTTGGAAGTCGAATCTTCAGAAGACGGGTTTGAAGCCTTTGACTTGCCCCTACCTGCTCCTGGACAAGGACGGGCAGCTCGTCGAGCCTTTTGCTCGCATCATGGGACTGCCCGGCCCTTTGACGGATATCGTCTTTATCGCCTCTGAGCCCTCGAGCTTTACGCCGGGCCAGGGCGTGCTGAGCCTCTTTTCCCATTCTCTCGGGACCAGTGAGAGCGTTCACGGCCAGGAGAGACTCGGGGCGCTCGCCAAAGCGATGCAGTCGACGCGCATTCACAACGTCTCCGATCCAAAGGAGCTCGTGGGCGCCCTGGCACTTTGACCGGTTGCAGTCCCGCGCTCCGGCGCTTGTTCCTTGCCTACGCTCGGGACGAGCCTTTTGCCCTGGTGCCCCCCGATCATGAGAAGTTTCTGGCCGAATGTCGCTATCACGGCCTGATGGGCTGTCTGGCCGATCTGGTCGAGCGCCATGGCCATTCGAGTCGCGAGTTTGCTTCGTTGTGCCGCGAGGCTTTCAAAGCAGAGTTCTTCAAATGGGCGCGTTACCAGGCTCTGCAAAACCAGCTGGAGGAGGCTTTGGACAGAGCCGATCTGGACGCTCTGCTGCTGAAGGGGGCGGCGCTCAGGATGACCGTCTATCGAAGACCGGGTCTGCGTCCACTTTCCGACATCGATCTCCTCGTCCGGCCGGAAGCCTTCGATGAGACGGCGCGGGCCCTGGTGGGAATCGGACTGCTTTCCTCTCCGCACGGGAACCGGTTCTCCGACTTCCAGGGTCGGAACGTGGATTTGCACGGTCCTGAGCTTGGCCGAGTCGAGGCTGGCTGCGGGCTGCGGAGCCAGGATTTGTGGGCGGGCAGCCAGCCCGTTCCGGGCTCGCGCGTGTGGAGAGTGCTCGAGCCGCGCACGAATCTGGCGCATCTGGCCGTGCACGCGCTGAAACATTCTTACAGTCGCCTGGGATGGCTGATGGACATCGAGCTGGTGGCGCGAGAAGCAGGGGTGCGGCAAATCGAGCACGTGGCAGCCGCTCGCGCCGTTCAGTCTGCGCTCTATGTTTGTGGAGAGCTGGTGGGACGGCGTGCCGACCCCCCCGGGCGCTTCCAGGGCAGGATTCTCCTGGGAATGCTGGCGCGGGATCTGCACCCCCTGGGCCAGATGTTGCTGGCCTGGCATCAGCCCCGCTGGCGCGACCGCTTCGATTTTCTTCGGGAGTCGGCGAGCGAAGCTCCGGCATACGAGACCACCGATTCCGTGACCAGCCGAATGGTACGCCTGAGCATCAGGCTGGTCAGGCTTCTGGTCGAGCAAGTTCTTCCCAGGGGCAGGAAATCCATGAGTCGGGACGAAGCCCGTGCACCTGATGATTGAAAAATTGCCGCGTATCAGAGCAGGTGTGTTGCCCACGGAACTGGGTGACGAGTTACTGATTTATTCTCCCGAGACCGAGACGGCGCACTGTCTGGGTGTCGTTGGAAAGGTCGTCTTTCATGGTTGCCAGTCCGGAATGGAGCCTGGCGATCTGGTCGCGCGGGTCACCCAGATGGGGATTGAGGACGGCGAAGCTGCCATGCTGGGAATGCTGGAGCAACTGGCTGAAAAGGGCATTACGGAGCCAGCTCCCATTGCGTCCGAGTTCGACCGACGGCGGTTTCTCGCGTTGACCGGCCGCTGGGCCTCAGCGATGGTCGTGGCTTCGGCTATCGCTCCCAGGCCTGCGGAGGCCGGTACTTGTTATGAGTGCTTGACGGTTGGCGCTCCTACCTTCGCTCCCGTGAACTGTAACACGTGCAGTCAGATCTGTAAGTTTACCGCGGCCGGGGCCTGCCAGGCCACAGCCGTTTGCTGTTTCGAGTATCGTCTCTCGAACACCACCATCGACCCGACCGGGGCCTGCAATCTCGCCGAGGCTCTCGGCCTCTACGGGTGCCGATCGATTCCCGCCGCCCCGAGCGTTTTCCATTCTCACTGCGGGACCGCTCGGACCAACTGCATCAGTGCCGGAGGAACCCCGGGAACCCTCTACTATTGCTGCGCCTGCGCCGGTAACGCTCCGACCTTTAGCTGCACCTAGGAGTTCCATCCGAGGATTCCAGAAAGGCCGGCTCTTTGGCCGGCTTTGTGTGTTTTGATCGTCAGGACAGGGTGAAGGTGTTTGCTCTGTTCGTCGAAAGGAAGTTGGGCCGGGCAAACGAACGCACGAGCGGTGAAGGATGGCGTCATTTCGGCCCTGCGTTCGAGACTGAGCGTACCTGAAGCCTGGGGGCCGGCCAGTAAGGCGCTAAAGCTCTCGATCCTTACGTTCGCCGCTCAGATCGTCGCGATGGCCGCCTCCCCCATCCTGACCCGCCTGTTCACCCCGAGCGATCTGGGCATTCTCGGCGTATT
Organism: Candidatus Xenobia bacterium; assembly: GCA_045863235.1. Classification (GTDB taxonomy): domain Bacteria; phylum Vulcanimicrobiota; class Xenobia; order Xenobiales; family QWHO01; genus QWHO01. Next base: position 136,050 of record BTUM01000006.1, read on the forward strand.
CGGTGCTACCGTCACGCTCATCAGCTTGCTGAGCTTTTTTCGCTACGAGCAAGCCATCCCGCTGGCCGAAGGCGACGAAGGTGGCGCCGGAATCTTGCAGCTGTGCCATCTTTGCCTGCTCGTCAGCGTTCTTCTCCTGAGCGGCGCGGTCTGGATGGGAGGGCCGGAGTTGATGGAGCTCATGCTCATCCCCAGCCTGGCTCCCTACCGGGTCCTCCTGCCGCTGGGCGTCCTGGGGGCGGGGATCTACACCTTAAGCGAGTTCTGGCTGATTCGGCAGCGGCGCTACAGTTTCTTCGGCCTGACGCGGATCATCCAGATCGTTGTCATGATCGCCCTGCAGATCGTCGCCGGTATCTGCGGTGTCGGCGTGGTCGGACTGCTGGCCGGACAGGTGATCGGAATGGCCTTCGGGGGGGTACTGGTGTTGGCTCAGCTCTGGTTCCGTCGCCCGGTGGGCTGGCGTCAGATATCCTACCAGGCCCATCGCTATCGCCACTTCGGCTTCTACACCAGTTGGTCGACCATGATCAAGGCGGCCGCTTTGCAGGGGCCCATTCTCCTCATCGCTCACTTCTACGGTACCCAGGTCACCGGCTGGTTCAATCTTGCCCTCCGGGCCGTCACGATTCCGGGCGACATCTTCGCCAAGGCACTCTCTCGCGTCTTCCTGGGCGAGGCCGCTCGTCTTCAGCACGAGAATCGTCGGGGTCTGCTCTCCCTCTTCTGGCCGATTTTACGGCTGCAGGCGATGATCGGAGTCGGTATCGCGATTGGAACCGTGGTCGCGGCCCCGCTTGCCTTCAAACTGGTCTTCGGCGCAGCCTGGACCCAGTCCGGGGTGTACGCCCAGTATCTCAGTTTGGCCATGCTGGCGCAGTTCATCGTCTCACCGATCGAGAACTTCCTGACCGTGGCCGAGCGGCAGGGCCTGTATGCATTCCGCGAGGTGCTGCGCGGGCTCCTGTCCCTGGGGCCGTTATGCGTGGCTTTCTGGATGAAGGCCAGCCCGAATGTAGCGATTCTTTGCTTCAGCCTGGGGGCCGCCAGTTTCGAGCTGGTCAGCCTGGCCCTGGCCACACTGGCTCTTCGCAGCGCCACGCAGAGCCCAATGCAGAGCGAAGGAAATTCCGAACCATCCCCGAGCTCGTCGGATCGATCAGAAGACTCCCCCCAAACGTAATCGAGCCTACGCTCAGTACGCCGCCGCGCGTTCCCTGCGGCTCGCGCACGACGATCTCGGCTCCGGCATACCAGCTTTTTCCCCGCGCCACGACCGTGAAATCTGCGGGAGTCTCCGGCTGCGTGCAGTCGATCTCCCAGCCGGCTGCGCCCTGGCCGTTCAGGATCCCCGCGCTGCCCCCATACTCATGCCCAGGACCGCGGGGTAGAGGCTGATTCAACGAGCTGTTTCCGAAGCTAGTCTGACCCGGGTAGGTCGCTTCCCCGTAGATCCAGTGGTTTGGAGCCGTGATTTCATAGCCGGCGGCCCGGCCCATGCCTCCCAGGCGGACCCCCAGCAGCTTGCCTTCGTTGGCGCAGCTCTGAGCAAAAACCATGCTGACGCAACGGATGCTGCCGTCCGGGAAAAGCTCGATCTCCCTGAAGATGCTGTTGGCGCCCAGACAGCAGATCCAGGCTCCCTGGTCATGGGCCTGCAACAGGACCTGGTACATGGCCCGCGACCAGTACTCCGAGTGGGTCGAGAGCACCACTACTCGGTAGCCATCGAGGACTTTTGGTCGCTGCTCGAGCTCGGCCTGGGAGATCAAGTCATAGGGGATCCCCTGTTTCTCCAGCCAGGCCAGGACACGCCATTCCCCGGCCGCCAGATGGTTCTCGAAGGGCGCCATCAGCTCGTCCGACTCAAGCCCGCTGTTGAGGAAGGGACGATGAATGGAGAGCTTCCCGAACCGCCACGGATCGTCCAGTTCCCGCTCCGCCGGAAGAAAGCGGCGCAGCCACTTGCGCCACCCGCCTGGAATCAGGTCGCGCGGTGTCCAGGCTGGCTCGCGCGGTGTGGGAGGGGGCGGGACGTCGCCTTCATAATTGCGATAGCGGCTCCGCCCTCCAAACGGGTTGTAGGCCAGCCAGGTCGTGGTAGAGGCCAGTACCAGCACGTCGCTGCGGCGTCTCGAGCCAGAGCTCACCACCAGTGGCAGGGCGTAGGCCGGATGGCCCTCGGACTCGAGCAGCCAGCTGTACAGACCTGGTTCGTTCGGAGCGCTGTAGCGCAGGACCGGTTTCCAGTCCAGGCCCTCGGCTACGAAGGGAGCGTCCGGAACCACTTGAGGGCTGGGCTCGGCTAGCGCTCGTCGGTCCACGACCGAGAGTTCGGCGCCATGCCGACGCAGGGTCAGTCGACAGGGAGTCGTGGTGTGCAGATGCAAAGTGGCATCTTGACCGGGATCCAGCGAAAGGCGGTCGCCGTATCCGAGCGGTCTATCCCCCAGCAGGCGCACGTGTTCGGGCACCTGGTCGCGTGGGTAACGCTTGGAGCCGTAACCCGGCAGGTTGAATTCGAGCTCATCGCCCGGCTCCAGGCGCCAGCGGCCGTCGGAATTGGTTTCGGTCGAGCCCAGCACGTCTCCCCGGGCGCTGAGGGACCGGACCTGGACGCCTGCCAGCGGCCAACACAACTCGGCACATGAGACTCTTCCCGATTTCATGAGTAACCGTAGCGCTCGCGGATCCGCGCCGTCAGTTCGTTGGCGATGTCCGCCTCGATGCGAGTAAGGTCCTTCTGCCAGCGCCCGATCTGCCGTTGGGAGAGCTTCACATCGTACAAGCCCGGGTGAGGCTCCAACTCCCAGAACCGACAGACTTCCGCCGTCGCCCGTTCGCGCTCGCAAATCAGGTCTTCGAGACGAATCTCCAGTACGCGCTCGGCCGGAACTCTGGCCTTGATTTCCTGCCAGCGATCGAGCAGGTCGTTGAGCACGCGGGCACACTTTTCGGCAGTATCCGGCATCCAGGATTGTTGTTTGAAGGAGGCGATAACATCCCGAGGGTCGCGCACGATGTGAACCAGCTTGCTCTCGGGCAAAATCTGCAGGATGCGGTCGAACCAGAGGATGTTCCAGGTATTCTTCTCCAGATAGCAGGTGGCGTTTTGGCGGGCCAGCACCCCATCGATGAAGTCGCCCATGAAGGTCTGGAGCAGCGAAGCCACCTCGGCCGGCTGGGGCCTGCCGTAGAACATTCTCTGCGGCTCGAGCAGGGGTTGGCCGACCCACCCGCCCGGGAACGAGAAGCTGGAAAGGCGACCGAGCAGATCATCGACGAGTTGGAAGTAGCCTGGCAGGTAAACACTGGCCGATACCCCACTGTAACGCGGCGTGATCTTGAAAGGGAGCCTGCGCAAAGGTCCCAGGCGGCTCGCGCGCAGCAGAATCTTGTCCAGGAGTGGCGCCCGCCCGGCGCTCAGAAGAACGGCCCGTAATCGTTTCAGACGGCAGTCGTAGTGAAACGGCGACCAGCCTTCGAGAGCCTGGAGGAAGTCCAATAGCCCGTCCGGATCGATGAGGAAGCGCAGCTCTCCGATATCGCACACCGCAGGGTGGCGGGCGAAGACCTCTCCCATGACGGTCGTACCGCTTCGCCCGCTGCCACCGATGAGGCAGATTCTCCGGCTACCCACTTCCGAGAAGCCTGAGCTTGGCGTTGCGGATCATGCGATAGAGCTTGATGTCACTGGCATAGGTTTCGTGAGGCACCGGTGGGGTCTGCATAATCGCTTCGAATTCTCCCTCCGAGAAGCCCAGTTTTTTCAAAACGAACGGCCGGTCGATCTTGAGCTCTTCGGAGTCGTAGGGTGGACTCTGCAACGTCTCCAGAGCCGCCTCACGGGTAATCTCTTGATTGTTGATCAGGCTCGAAAAGTGAATGCGACGCTTGTCGATACCCCACTTACGAGGCAGCACATAACCTTGATAGAACTTGGTGAAGATCGATTCGTAGTGCTTGTAGCCGTAGGAGCGGAACCCGTACTCGCGGTTGAGGGTTTCCAGGGCCATGTCGCGACGGTAGAGCATGTTGTCCAGAAGGTAGACCGGTCGGCACCAGAACGCCAGACGGCGCGAGAGCAAGTAGCTAAAGAAGCTCATCTGGGGAAACGTCCGCAGGCGCACCGTACCAAACTTGCGGTGAATCCCCCGCAGGTTGCGCAAGTCGCTCTTGATCCAGTTCCAGGAGGGAGGCATGTGGGACTCGGTCGCGGTATTGTTGCCCGCCAGCGAATAGCGTATGTTGTATTTGCGTGCAACGCGGAAATTGGTTGCGAACTGGGCGTGGTCGGTAAGTAGCTCGATGTCCAGGACCGACGCTTTGAGAAACGCCCTCTGGAGGTCACGGAACTCCTCCCAGTTGATCACCAGGCTATGGAGATCGAAATTGCACTTTTCCAGGATATTCTTGATATTCGTGACGGCGACTTCGGAGTTCCAGCCGTTATCCAGGTGAACGACCAGGGGGCGCAGACCGTGTACTCGGGCCAGATGCGCCGTGAAGGCGCTGTCCACGCCCCCACTGATTCCTAGCACGCAATCATAGCGCCGGCCGCGCCCGTCCCGCTTGATCCGATTCACCAGGCGGGCGACCCGCTCGTCCGCCTCGGCCTGCGTAGTGGGGAGTTTGGCGCGCATCGTATCCACATGATGGCAATAGTTGCAGATGCCCTGCTCGTCGAAGGTGATGTCGCGGTCGGTCGTGTCCATGACGCAGCGGACGCAAATCTGATAACTCAAGGCTCTTCCTCCGGCCAACCGAGGCGTCGCGCCACCTCTTGCTCCACGGGTTCCTTGCGAGCGACCTCGACCGGAAAACCCAGGGCGAGCGCGGCCACATCATCGAAGTTGCGGCGGCCGGGTGGCCCCACGCCCAAACGCGCCAGGGTCTGACGCAAAGTTTTGACAGGGTCCTGGCGTCTGTACACGTCCGGGAAGGTTACCGCCACGATCTGGCCGTCCAGAGTCTTGCCGACCTTGGCTGTCTCATATTCGATTCGCACTGGCCAGCCCACAGAGACCGCGTCATAAACCTCAGTCAGGAGCTCAGGGTACATGCGCATGCATCCGTGCGTCAGGCTATTGCCGACGTTGAGCGGGTCGTTGGTGCCATGGATCCCGGTGCGCGGCAAGGAAAGACCGATCCAACGCTCCCCCAGAGGATTTTTGGGCCCCGGACCAACCGGAGTCCGGTCCCTGGCCCACGAGGGCGGGTACCAGGTTGGATTCTTGATCTTCTCGATGATCGTGAACTGCCCGGTGCGTGTCGAGAAACGCCCTCCTTCGGCGGCCTCGTCACCGATCGAAATCGGATAGAAGTTGCGGAATTTCCCGCCCTGGAAAAGGTAGAAGCCTCTTTCAGGCAGATTCACCACGATTCCGTTGACGGGGGGGTTGGCCGGCAAGATTCGCCAGGTCGGGATAATGAGTCGGGTTCCGGGTCGCACGCGCAGAGTCGTGACGGGGAATCCGTTGGCGAAGGCCACATGGTCGATCGCCAGCCGGAACCGGCGCGAGATGGACAGCAGATCTTCCCCTTCCACCGCGACGTGCGTTTTGAGCTGGCCGACGCACCCGCGAGCGGTCTCGGCGCGTCCGGGGGCCACGAGGCAGAGGAACAGGCACAGGCACAGGCACAGGCACAAGAAGAGGAGCCTCACGACTCTTCCCCGCCTTCGAGCGCCTGCGGTTGCCAGCGAACCGAGGACAGGATTCCCAGGAAGACACTGGCCTGACCGGCGTAACCAGCACTGAGACAGCGGCAGTGAACGATCAACTCCTGGCCGTCGCGCACAGCGACGACCCGCACATGGCGCTCCACGGCGCCGTCTTCATTGGTTGCCTCGAACACCAGCCGACGGCCCGCCACTCCGGCGATTGTGAACGGCTTATCCTCCAGGATACAGCCACCCAGGCGCACGACCACCGCGTAACGTAGGCCGGTCCAGATTCCGCGCTGCGTTCGGCCCTGGACCGGCTCAACGAAGACCGCAGCAGCCGATGACTTGTCGGGCGACCAGAGCTGAAAGGCCTGGTCCGCTTCCAGACCGGAGGTTTCGACAACCCAATCGGCGGGCGGAGTCAGGGTCAGGCCGAGCTCCTCGTTGCTCACGGGCTCCGCGCCATAGACGGGTCCCCAGACCAGCCAGGCGACAAGCAAGCGCAGAGCCAAAGAAGTGAGGGCCCGTGACAACAACTAAGGTCGGGCCTCTTTCTTGAATAGCAAAACGGTTCCGAAGCCCATCTGCGGGCAAACCCCGCGCTTGAACCACCACCGATTGAGCTGAAGCAGGATGCGCCGGAGCCAGGGCCAGCGGACCCGCGTATACTGCTCGGTCAGAATGCCACGACGCTCGATCAGGCGCAGCCCCAGGGCAGGCGTCTGCCGAAGCAGGAAGCCCACGTCCAGCCGCCGAGTGCAGAGCTGCCCGCTCTTGTGCTCGCTCCAAAACTCCAGACCCCACGGGGTGGCGACCATGCGTGGGCTCTTCTTGCGCAGCAGCCGGCGCATCCAGACATCGAGACGCGACTCCGGGGAGCGAAGCGAGATCTCGCTCAAAGCCAGCAAACCTCCCGGCCTGAGAACCCGCACCAACTCGTGGAGCGCCTGCGCAACATCGGGGATATGCATGAGCACGCCACAAGCCACCGCGTGGTCCATTGAAGAGCTGGCCAGGGAGAGTCGTGTCAGGTCGTCCTGGCGCAACGAGATTCGCGTCTCCAGGCCAGCCTCCGCTACGACTCGCTGCCCCTCGGCCAGAACCCATTCCGAGGCGTCCACCCCGGTGACCTGAAGCCCCTGGCGAGCTAAGATCACGGACTTGTTGCAACTGCCGCAACCCGCATCCAGCACCTGGGTTCCGCCAGCCGTTTTGAAGCGGCCGGCCAGGTGCTCGAAGATGGCAATATCGACGATCTGGCGGTCAGCCTGCCGGTAGGTTGCGATCCAATTTCGGTGGATCTGGCCATCGTTCCAGAAACTCATCAGGGCACGATGCTGCGAACCAGGAACAGGAGATTGAACAGGCCCATGCTGTCAAAGATTCCCTTTCCGCGCTGAGGCACGAAGACGACATCCCCGTCATTGATTTTTACGGAAGCGGCGGCGTCGGAGGGATTGCCACTCGTCAAGGCCTCGGTGACGTCATACGTTTCGTGCTTGTTCTGACCGGCCTGGACATCTTCGGCGCGCACGACGATGATCTGGCCCAGATCGGCTTCCCGAGCCACGCCACTGGCCGTCAGGACGTCGAGAAGCTTCTCGCCGCCCTGGAGTGGAATCGGGCCTTGTTTGGAGATCTCTCCCAGGACCATGGCCTGGCGCTCCGGAACGACCAGAGTATCCCCGTCCTGCAAGCTCAGAGCCTCGGATTGCATACCGCCCTGCGCGTCGGGGACTACGCGGATGACCAGCGGCTCCGGCAGGGTGGCGCGTTGCAGCTTGACCCGATGGACGGCAGCGGTGCTCTTGACGCCGCCGGCCGCCTTGATGGCGTCCGCCACCGGATTCTGAGACGTCCGGCTTACCGCGTAGATTCCCGGTTTTTGGACTTCGCCTGCGACGCTGATCCGATTGCCTGCATAGACGTACAGAATGTCACCAGGCAGGATTGGGATGGGCTGCGCGGTTCCGCTGGGAGGGCCAAGGTCGACGATAACATTCTTGTCTCGTCTTTGTAGCAGGGCGTTGTGAGGGTCCGCCTTCTCCGACAGCCCGCCAGCCAGAGCCAACACATCCAGGACCGTAGCCCCTCGTTCAATCGGGTAGCGGCCTTGAGATCTTACCTCGCCAAGGACCGCAACCTCACTCTTGGCGTAGGTCAGCAGTCCGACCTCGAAGCTGGGATTGTTGATGCGTTTGGTCAAGCGCCGCCGGATTTCGGCACGGATGTCATCCAGGGTCTTCCCCGCCACGGGTAACGCGCCCATGAGAGGGTGATACAGCATACCATCTGCGCGGACGGTGTATTTTCTCTCTTGTTGAGGCAGCGAAAAGATGGAAATCTCGATCTCATCACCGGGTCGAATGCGGTAGGTCGACTGATCGAGCTCCTGAGCGGCCACCAGTTGGGCAAGCATCGTCAAGGCCAGCCAGAAAAGGGTTGTGCGGGAGCGGAGGAGCCACATGCCAGGGGATTCTGCTGTCCAGGAGCATCTCCTCCGGACAAACTGACAGGATCTGGTCCGCCACCTGCGGGCTACTTTCTTTCAGGCGGGTCGCCAACGCGCGCGCCACCTCTGGAGTGGGACTTCGACCAGGCGATAGGAGAGCATTGTGGCCAGTCCCACGGCCACCCAGGACTGCCAGCCGTGGGGCAGCGGGCCATCGTGTGCTTGCAGGAATAGCGGGTGCCAGAGGTAGAGGCTGTACGAGATGGCCCCCAGCCCAACCATCCACGGCGTGTCCAGCACCCGGACCAGGGGATGCCCCGGGTTGGACACGCACCACCAGACAATCCAGGCCAGACAGAGGTCTCGCACGGTAGGAATCAGCACCGCTAAGCTCTCAGGGATGAAAGCTTGCCCTGCATACATCCCCAGGATCAGGCCCACGGCTGCCAGCATTGTCAAAGCCGTCCGTCGGCCGGGTCGCTGGTCAGCGGTCAGGAGAGCCAGGCTGCTCCCCATCATGAGGGTATCGAAGGCCGTGGATTGCAGCATGAGCGCCGGGCTGAACGCCAGGTGGCCGGCCTTCAAGATCCGCAGGATCGGCCAGCCAACCACCACTCCGAGCGCCAGAAACGTGGCGCGGCGCTTTCCGAGGAGGAGCAGCGCCGCCGGCCAGAAGAGGTAGTACTGCTCCTCGTAACACAGGGACCAGGTGTGTTCGATATTGTGGTCCCGGTGAGCGGACGTCAGGTTGAGACAGTAGCTAGCCGCGAGCAGCAGGCCGATCGGATCGGTGGGCCGGGCTCCCAGAAAGGGGATCAGCACCAGGACGAGCAGGTAGAGGTAGTAGGGCGGAAAGATGCGCAGGCATCGGCGTATGTAGAACTTCTTCAGGTCGATGCGGCCGTGCCGCTCTGCTTCCTGGAGCAGTAGGCGGGTGATGAGGTAGCCACTGAGGACGAAGAACAGACTGACACCCAGCCGTCCCGAGTAGGGGAACCACCAGGGCGCGGTCAGGTAGCCCGCGTAGCAAGCGTGCAGCCAGAGCACCAGCAGCACTGCGATCGCGCGCAGACCGTCCAGGCCGGCCCAGCGGGGGGAGTCGTCGGTCAAACGATCCTGGTTTGGCCTCCGCGGAGGATGTCCTCCAATCCATGCGCTGACACAGACCCGCCTGTAGTGCCGACCCGGCGAGCTGCAATCGCGGCGACGAATGGTGATCAACCAACACTTCCGACTCGCGGGCCTCGCTTCCACCTGGATCGGATCGCCGGCTGGAGGCGCAGCTCACTGGCACAAGCTGCCCGTGCGCCCCCCTGGCCCGCATTGGCTGGCAATTTCGTTTGGAGAGGTTGTCCGGGTCCATCGTCCTGCCGAGCAGGCCATGACCGTCGCGGGAGGGTCCGCTTTGCCGTAATCAGAAAACTGCTCGAGTGCAGCGTCTTGTGTTTCGAGTCCTGATCCTGATCGGTCTGAGCGATGCTCTATTGGTCCTGGCCGTCAAGCGCGATTTCAGCCTTCTGCAGAAGGTCTGCCGCAGCGGGCTCTCGGGTTGTGCCAGCACGTTGCACGGACCTTACCAGCGCCTTTTGGGGGTGGACCTTGCGTACTGGGGAATTGGTTTCTTCCTGGTGTTGCTGGCTCTGGAGCTTCTCGGCCCTGGAAGGAGAAGATGGCAGACAATGCTTCTCTTTCCAGGTCTTGCGGTAGCACTGGGCTTGACCTGGATCCAGGTGTTCTGGCTGAGCACCCTCTGCACATTGTGCCTTTTGACTGTCGGCGTCACTCTCGCTCTTGTCTTGACTCTGGTCATCCGACGCCCGAGCGGACAATTGACGCTGCTGGCTCTCCCCTTCTTGCTGGCCCTGTCTGGCTTGCATCAGGACCCGCCCAACGCCCCTGAGCGGTTGGCCCTGCCACCGGCAGTTGCCCCGTACCTGATGATCTGGCAGCCTGGTCGGCCCGGTGGAGGGCATGTGCTCGTGCTGTTCGACTACGCATGCAGCCATTGCCGTCAGCTGCTGCCGGACCTGACCAGGCTTTCCAGAGACCGTCCCGACCTGCGAATTGAAATGCTCTATCTGCCCATTCTCACCAGTTCGAAGTCCGAGCAGTCTGCCCGAGTCGCGCTGGCGGCTCAGCAGAGGGGAGACTTTCCCCGTGTCCACCGGCGGTTGTGCCTCGAATTCGATTCCCCCGGCTCTTCCTCCGACCGCGCTGAGCGGACGATGGCTCCAGGTCAGACAGACCCCCTGCCCGCCCTGCGCAAGCTCGGGGCGGAACTGAAGGTCTACAGCGTCCCTCACGTTTATCTCCAGGGGCGCCGAAAAGGGAGCCAGCTTCGAGAGCTGTGAACCGTCGGAGAATCGCTGGACGATGGCCCTCAAGCTCGTGGCTCGAGAATCAACTGGAGCCAGCCACGCCCTGCAGCAAACCTGGTAGCACGGACGGGCCGTCTTCCGCCAGGATGACAATCAGCACTCCTCCCCACACTTTTACTCTCCTCACGTCATGCTGTATACTGCTGTCATGAAGAACATGCGAGTGGTCGCCTTTGTCGGGGTCTTGATTGCTCTTGGCGTGTGGGCGTTCCTCGGTTCGCCGAGCCCGATCGAAACGCTGTTGAACGGAGGACAGGCATCTCTGACCGGTCCTCAAGATACTTACCCTCCTGCTCAAATCGAGGCCGAAATTGTCGAGTTGGCCAATCAGGAGCGGACAGCGAAGAACCTGCCGCCGTTGCAGGTCGTGGACCAGCTGTCCGTGGCCGCGCGCCTGCACTCGCAGGAGATGCTCGACAAGGACTATTTCGACCATGATTCTCCCACGGCTGGCCTGACCACCCCCGCTGAGCGCGTTAAGGCTGCTGGTGTCTCGGTTCGGACGGTGGGCGAGAACCTCTATGAGTGCGAGGGCTACCGGGCAAAGGACGTCCCTGCCAGGACCGTGCAAGCCTGGATGAACAGCGAAGTGCATCGCAAGAACCTGCTCGATCCAGATTTTCGGTGCGTGGGAGTCGGGATTTCAGTCCAGGGGAAGCATGTTGTCGTCACCCAGGTTTTGTCGGGACCGGCTGACCAATAGCCATTGACCCGCCGCTCAGGACGACCCGGAATTCATTCCGCCGCGGGGAAGGTCTGGGTGAGCGGGCCAGGCTGGCAGGCTGGCAGGCATTGGTGCTGACCCAGGCTACCCGACGTGCTTATGAAAGGGCCGCTGGTCGGTTTGCGCCGAAGCGATGGCGAACCTGACCTGAGTGACTCAGTCAGGTTCTTCTCAGCTCTCCAAACAGGCTGTATCCGGACTCAGGGCCAGGCTCGCAGGCCTCAATGCTTCAAGGCTCTGGTCTTTCTCCAAGACAGCCTTTCGGTACCATTGCCAGAATCGTTCGATCCCCTCCTCCACATCGACTCTGGGCTGGTATCCGAGCAACTCGCCAGCCCTGGTAATGTCTGCGAAAGTGTAGGGGATGTCCGCCTCCATCATCCGTTCAGGGGTAAGTTTTGCTTTGCGCCCCGTCTTCTCCTCAACGATTCTGACAAAGTCAGAGAGTTTCAGGGGTTGGCCGCGGCCCAGGTTGATCAACGCATAGCCCAATTGACGCTCAGTCGCCGCAATCACGCCGGATACGATGTCTTCGACATAGGTCCAATCGCGGAACATCTCGCCCTGGTTATAGAGCGGTGTCTCTCGGCCGAAGAAGATGTTGTCGAGAACCCGGTAGGCCATCATGTCCGGCCGTCCGCGCGGCCCGTAGACGGTAAAGAACCGCAGACTCGTGAAGTTGAGTCCATAGAGGTGGTGGTAGCTGTGAGCCAGGAGCTCGGCGGCTCGTTTCGTTGCTGGATAGGGGGCCAGGGGTCGATCGCACGGATCCGACTCATTGAAGGGCGTCACCTGGGTGTTGCCATACACCGAAGAAGTCGAGGAGAAGACGAAATTCTTGACCTGGTAGTCCCGGGCCTTGTCCAGAAGGTTCAGAGTCCCCTTCAAATTGATGTCGATATAGAGCGCTGGGTCCTCGATTGAGTTACGAACCCCGGCCATGCCAGCGAGATGGACGACCTTGTCGATCTGGTGTTCTTGGAACAGCCGCTGTAGCAGGCCCGAATCTCGGATATCTCCTTCGACAAACTGAAAATGCTCAGGACTGGAGTTCTCTTGTTGTATCTCCTGAAGATTTCTACTCTTGCGGGTGGGAGAATAGTAGTCATTCAGGTTATCGATGCCGATAACCCGCTTGCCCGCTTTCAATAACTTGGTGGCGGCGTGGCTTCCAATAAAACCAGCCGAACCGGTCAGGAGTATTGTCTCCGGCCCTGGCAAGAGTCCTCCTACGAATTCGAGCAACTCGACCCCCCACTGCCGTGGCCGCTCTGTCACTTGCTCCTAATCCGGGAGCTTTCTCCGTCCGTCTCTTAGAAGCCTCTCACGACGTTCACGATTTGTCTTTTGGCGAATTGGCATCCGCCGGGCCAAGGACCCACCGCGCGCCGATGTCGTTCGTAGGTAGGTAGTTGATCAGAGGCAGAAACCGAGCTACCCGACGCTCCGTCCCTTCAAGAGGTGCACCACGTACTTCCCCACCTGCTTGACGTCCCGAGGCTTGAGGGTGGAGAACTGGATCGAGTGCAGATAACACCCCTCGTCCTCGTCGTAGCGCGTGTTCAGGTTCTTGGCCGAGATGGAGAGGGTGGGGTAGTTGGAGTAAGGGCCGATCAGGCAGAGCACCTGGGCCCCATCCTCCACCGTGTTGGCTGACTGCACCAGGGCCCCCCCCACGCTCAGGTTGAGCACCTTGCCATCGGTGAGGTAGTGTCCGGTGCGCAGGTCGCGCACTTCGCAACGCAGGGTGGTGGCGATGCGCAGGTGCTTGCGGCGCTGGAAGGCGTTCTCGTCGGCCAGGCCCAGCTCTTGCAAGATCACTTTGACCCAGCTGCCCTTGAGGTTCTCCTCGGTCTCCACGTAGCGGATGCCTGCGCTCCAGTCGGCGCCCTTCTGGCGGCACCACATGACCTCGCACTGCAGCTTGTTTTTCTCCAGGCCCGGATAGGCCGAGGCGACGAAGATGAAGTCGCCCTTCTTGAGCTTCTGCACGCCCTCGAGGCGCATGCCGCTGATGCCGATGTCGACCACGTAGGCTCGATGCTGCTCTACCGAGCCCTCCTGGTTGTAGAGCACGGGGTAGCGGCACAGCACCCGGGTGCGGCTGCGCCCGTCGTGCCCCGACTTGCTGGGAGGACCCAGAACGATCTGCTTCAGGCCATCGAGAAACCTGGCAAACATGGCCTCAGACCTCCACGGCCTGGTCGTGCAGAGCGTGCAAAACCTCGTCTACGTCCTGGCCGGAGCTGGCGAAGTCGGCCGTAGCCACCTTCACCTTGAGCGAGCCGTTCAGCGAGCTGCCCAGACCCTGCTTGAGACTGGTCACCATCGCATCGCGCAACTTGGGCCCCCAATTCGGATCGCGCCGGACCAGCAGCGCGTAATGGCCGTCCTGAAGCATGCCCAGTATGTCCCCGTGCAGCATGCACTGCTTGAGCGCGGTGTACAGGTTCCTGCGCAGCTCCTTCTGCTCGCGCACCGGCAGCTCGTGCAGCCCCTGCACTCGAACCGAGACCAGCCCCTGGCTGCCGTCGCGCTGGACGGCCATCTGGGTCAGGCGATCACGGAACACGATCGGGGGCAGGCAGTCCTCCATCAGATCGTCGCCGGCCAGCTGTGAGGTCACCCCCCGGAACAGGCTGGCGTTGTAGAACGAGTCGCCGGCCCAGCGGGCGATGACTCCCAGCACCTTGACCGAGAGACTGTGAAAGCGTGCAAAGGGAAGAGCGTCTACCGAGATGACCCCGATCACGTTGCCGTTGCCCGGGTTGATGATGGGGGCGCAGATCAGCCTTCGGTAACGGCGCTCGGGATCGGGCCCGTCCGGCGGAGGCGATTCGAGATCGCGCGCGGTCACGGTCTGCTTCTTCTGAACCGCCGACCAGAGCAGGTCGTTGCCGGGGGCAAGGCTGGCTGCTTCCTCGCTCACCGAGTCCCAGCCTCGAGTGGCGGCCAGGTTCAGCTTCTGGCCCTTGAGCAGGTAGAGCGAGCTCTCGCTGGCGCCCAGGTAGTCGCAGACCAGCTCACAGATCGCCGGGTTGAGGTCTTTCTCATCCAGCACCGAGAGGCGCCTGGCCAGCTCGGAAAACGACTGGACGGTCGAGACCTCGCCCAGCACCCGGTCGTTCAGCTCCCGGTTGGCGGCCGTGAGGACGTTGACCCGCTGGCGCTGGCGCTCGCTCTCCGCGCGCAGCTCCTCGAGCTCGGCCCGAGCCTGGGAGAGCTGACGGTTGCGGGCCTGCTGGGTGGTGCCCAGCACGAAGCCGGTGGCCACCAGCGTGAAGATGATGACGGCATCGGTGGAGCGATCCACGTGCAGCGTCTGCCCCACCGACATCATGCCGGCGATGTAAGCGGCCACCCCCACGAAGGATGCGAAGAGGGCCTCGGTGCGTCCGTAGTGGATCGCCTCGAGCACGATGACCAGGAGATACGGGTGCAGCATGAGGCCCAGGAACGCAAAGTCGTGGGCCGGGGTGAAGACCGCCCCGATAAACCACAAGACCAGGTACAAGAGCAGGGTCTCGGCGACGTATCCATATCGTTGAAGCATCAGGCTTTCTTGCCTCCTCGTTGGGGCTGGGCCTCGACCATCTGGCCATTCTTGCGGGTGTAGGTCCCGAAGCGGCCATCGGTCATCATGTCGCTCTGGAAGGGGATCTCCTCGGCGACGGGTTGGCTCATGAAGGTGAGATACTCAAGGTGCTGCAGCTTCTTGAACAGCCACAGGGTGCCCAGGACCAGGCCGGTGGTGCAGCCCACGAAGAGCCCCAGACCGTACCACTCCATGCCTGCCTGCAGGGTCCACAGAGCGGTCAGGAAGGCGACCAGGAAGGTGACCAGGGACGTGATCAGAGCCTGGCGGTAGAACTGGAAGTAGTAGGTGATCACCAGCACGAACAGGAGCATCGCCTGGGGAGCGGCGCCCAGCGCACAGATGCGGAACAGGTGGATCTTGTAGGCGTCAAAGTCGTAGAAGCCCTCCAGGAACGGGGCGAATACCAGCGCGCCCAGGGTGCACACCAGCTGCACCACCATGATGGAGTAGAGCGCGTCCTTGAGGTTCTGGGTGAGCTTCTGGCGCCGCTGGATGACGATGTCCAGGCCCTTGCGAGCCAGCACGGCGTTGTAGAAGCCGCGGTAATCTTCGTAGAAGTCCGTCTCGGTGTGCACGAAGAAGACGATCACCGCCGGCAGGATGCTCATCTGAGCAAAGAAGGCGGCCAGGTCGATGGGCGGAAAAGCCCACAGATACTCGCCTCGCATTAGCTCGCGGCCGGGCCCGGGGACGAACCAGTAGACGAAGCTCGAGATCCAGAGGGCCAGGTAGTAGAAAAAGCCCGAGGCGGCCATGGCTGGATAGCGCTTGGCATAGGGCCACCAGTCGAAGTTCCAGCGCGCGTGGAACTCGAACTCGCGGGCCAGGGCCGTGAGCGTAATGGCCAGGATGGTCACCTGGCCCAGGATCAGGGCCACCAGGTAGGCCAGCACCGGCTCCTGGGTCTTGTGCAGCCAGGTGAAGCGCAGCAGGTAGGCCATCACCACCGTGACGATCATGCCGCTGGTAAACGCGCTGCCGACCAGGTGATGGGCTCGCACGGCCCCGATGAAGGCCATGATCACCCAGACTTCGGCCACCAGCACGAACAGGCAGACGGCGCCCAACCGGTAGGCCCAGGTGGTGTCGATGCCGAGCATGAAGACGAAGCCCACGATGGCGTGGAAGACCACGTTGACCATGGTCACCGAGACCAGGGCGGGAAAGTGCGAATCGAGCCGCAGCGCGTCGAGCTGGTCGGCCAGGTAGCGTATCACCGCCAGCTGCAGCGGCGCGGTGGTGATCAGGGAGAAGGCGAAGATGTAGATCACCGTCTCCATCAGGAACTGGCTGTAGATGTGGGCCAGGCCCGTGCGGGCGATGAGCAGCTGACAGACCACCAGGCTGATCACCGTCAGGACCCAGGGGCCGGAAGCCACCAGGGTGGCGTGGATGTAAGCCTTGGTGAAGCCCAGGAAGGTGCCTTCCTGGGTGTAGGCGCGCAGTTTGAAGCCGATGCCTGCCATCAGAGCATTCCCACCGCGGTGCGGTCATGGGCCTTGCGGCACTCTTCATACACCTCGCGGTAGCGGGCGAAGAGTTGCTCCTGGCGATAGTACTTCTCCACTCGAGCTCGTCCCGAAGCCCCCATGGCTTTGCGAAGGTCGGGGTCCTGATACAGTTGCACGAGCGCATCGGCAGTCTGGTTGGGGTTGCCCACCCAGGTCAGCACGCCGGCCGGGCCCAGGGCCACGTCCTCGGCTTCCCCTCCGAGCAGCAGCTCGCCGCAGGAGCCGACATCGGGCGCAATGCAGGGGAGGCGGGCGGCGAAGCCTTCCAAGATGACCATGGGCTGACCTTCCGAGATGCTGGTGAGCACCTGCACGTCGAAGACGGGATAGTACTTGCGCACATCCACCCGGCCCATGAAACGGACGATGTGACCGAGATCCAGGGCTTCCACCATGGTCCTCACCTCGGCATAGTAGCTGGGGTCCTCATCGGTGGGTCCGCACAGGAAGACCTCCAGCCCGGGAATGCGCTCCTCGGCCAGCTTGACGGCCTTGATCAGGGTCTTGAGGTCCTTGATGGGCACGATGCGGCCCACGAACCCGACCCGGAATTTGCTCTCGTCTCTGGGCATCGCCAGCTCGCTGGTCTGCTCCAGGGCTTTCAGATCGACCCCGTTGGGGATGAGCTTGATCTTGCTGCCGTCGGCCCCGAACTGGATCTGCAACTCCTTGTTCTCGCGGTGCAGGGTGTAGATGAAGTTGGCATTCTCGTAGCAGGCCTTGCCCAGTCCCACGAAGAGGTTGATCCAGATCTGCTTGAAGGTGCCCAGCCCTGACTCGAGGTTGACCGAGGAGGCCTTGTCCACGTAGATCCAGTCGGCCTGGGTGATCTCGATGCGGCGCTCATTCACGTAGAGCCCGTGCTCGGTCAAAATCAAAGGCCGCCGGTAGCGGATAGCCGCGATGACCCCCATGAAGCCGCTCCAGCCGGTGGTCACGGCGTGGTAGACGCGAGCTCTGGGAATCTCCGCCGTGAACAGCTTGAAGAGGGGAAAGTAAGCGTAGCGCCAGGTCCAGAAGAAATCGGTGAAGGACACGCGCGGTCCGAAGTCTTGATACATCTGAGTCAGCACATTCCAGGACTCGAGCGAGAAGGCCAGGTCGCGAAACGAGAGGGCGGGGGGGATGTTGTCGGTGCCGCACAGGTGAGGGAAGGCCCGGGCGAAACCTCGCCCGTGGCCGTTGATCAGCCCCCCCAGGAAGGGTCCGGCTTCGCGCCAGGCTTTCTCTTTGTCTCCGAAGGTGGTCTGAGGGAACCTGGTGATCACGTCGTAGAGGTTGAACTCGCACATGTCCATCAGGTTGGGGGGCAGCTTGTAGCGCATCCGCCTCTCGGTGCTGGCCGACGGAGCCAGGTAGACCAGGCCGAACTTCAGGTCGGGCATTCCCTCGATCAGCTGGTGGATCCAGGTGGAGACCCCACCCGGGACATAAGGATAGGTGCCTTCGCAGAAGTAGCAGACGTCAAGCATCGCGCGCTCCCAACCAGAAATGAGCCAGCTCGCTGATGGCGTGGCCCTCGCGCTTGCGGGGCAGCTTCACGGCCCAACCGCTTTCGAGTGCCCGCTTGCGCACGGCGCGAACGAAACCGAGCTGGTCATTCTTCTGGCCTTCTTCAAAGAGGTCTTCCAGATAGAGCAAGAGCGAGCCCAGGTCGCCCGGGTGCCGGGTCATGGTCGATTCCAGCAGGGTCAGCGACTCCTTGTGCAGCCCGCGGTCCCGGAACAGGGCGGCCAGGAGCACGGGTAGCTTGAGGTTCTTGGGGTCGGCCGCCATGGCTTCCAGAGTGTGAGCCACCGCCAGTTCCCAGTAGTAGGGCTCAAGCCCCTCTTCCATCAAGCCCGACTTCATGTATTCGTGGTAGAGCGATGCCAGGGAGGCCTGCAGGCCGGCCGTCTCGGTGCGATAACGCAGCTGCTCGGTCATCTGGTAGATGCGCACGACGTAGGAGCGCTGCAACTCGTTAATCTTGCTCATGGCATACTGGAAGACCTCGGGGCGCTGGTCTCCCGCCATCCGGTTGAGCAGGCGTCGCTGGCGCGGGTCGTCGGATTCGGCCAGCCGGTCCACGATGGCCAGGGCGGTGGCCACGTCGGCATAGGGGATGATGTCCACGATCGGCTCGGTGCGGATCTCCTCGCGGAACTGGACCTCGAGAGGAGCCGAGAAGTCGCGCTCGGGGGGCGCGTTGGATTGAATCCACATTTCAGCCCGCACCACGTCCACCAGGGGGGTCTCCTTGGGCTGGCCGCGCGACAGGAGGTAGACCAGCATGCTGATCAGGCTGCCGTAGACGCCGCCGAAGAGGCAGAAGACCAGCGTGACGATGGCCCAGCCCAGCGCTGCCGGGCTGACCGGGCTCTTGGCCATGTACGTACCAAAGCTGATGGCCAGTGCCCCCACCACGTAAAAGAAGAAGCTGGCCGTGGGGAAGCTCTCCTCGGCTCGCAGGACTCCCAGTGTTCCAGCCAGGCTGGCCACGAAGCCCAGAATCCAGCACAGCCAGGAGACGATGTTGGGGAGCGGCTCGTGAGGTCGGGGAGGGCGCTCGAGGTAGCCCGGGACGGTCTGGTCCACGCTGGTGTCGATCCGAACGGTGTCGGCGATCACGTGCCCTCCCGCTTGACGGCGGCGATGCCGGTAGCCAGGTCGAAGTAGTCGGGAATGAGCCGGGCCACCAGCCGCTTCTCCATCTCGTCGCGCAGGTCGGGGTTGGCCCCCACCAGGCAGAGGGCCCCCGGTGGGCTCTGCGATCGGATGCGGGCATAGGCCGCGAACAGGCTGGCCAGGGCGTAGCTGTCGATGGAGGTGACCTCGGTGAGATCCAGCACGATGCGGCTCGCGCCCTGTCGCACGAGGTTGGAGGCGGCGGCTCGAAAGCCGTCGTTGTTGCCCTTGCCCCAGCCGCCTTGAAGCGACAGCACGGCCACACCATCCTGTCGATTCTCCTGTGACTTGACCAGGGGCAGATCCGGCATCGACGTCCTCAGAACTGGATGTGCAGCTGGGTGCGCAGCGACTGGTTGTTGTTGTTCACGATGCCTCCGGTCAGGGGAATGCGGCCGAAGGGGGCAGCGCCGTACTCGTAGTCGACTCGGAAAAACGAGGTCTCGGTAAACTTGACGTCGGTGCCCACCTGGTAGGTCTGACCGCTGGTGCTGTCGTTGAAGAAGCTCTGATAAAAGCCGAGGTAGTAACGCCAGCGGTCGGTGGGAGTATGGGTGAAGCGGGTTCCGATCGAGTCGCCCTGGAAGTCGGCCGGCCCGAAGCGGTCGAGAATGTTCTGGGGGGGGCTGTTGGCGTTGCCGCCGTGGGTGTAGCTGACCACCCAGTCGTAGACGTCTTCCTGGCGCATCACCGTGAAGTAGGGACCGATGTTGTAGATGAATTGGTGCGAGTTATCGATGTAGTTGGCATTCAGGAAGTTGCCGCCGATTCCGATCCATTCATTGATCTGGCCATCCAGGAAGCCCTCCTGGCCGAAGTACTTCAGGCCGTTGGCCAGGGCGAAGGGGGTATCGTAGTTCATGTCGCGCACGAGATAAAAGCCGCCCTGCACGTTGGGGCCGTCGTAGCGCCCACCCACGCGGAACAGGCCCTCGGTGCCGTACCAGCCGGTAAAGATGGCGTCCATGTCGACGGCGCGATACTCCAGACCCAGCTTGCCGAAAGTCCGTTCCGCGGTGCCGACGCCTGGATTGTTGGTGCTGACCGAGCGATAATCGTGCCAGCCCTGGACGTAGAGATCCGAGTCGCTGACCGGGATGCTCAGCCGGTTGATGACCCGGTTGCCGAAGTTGCCGGCAAAGGACGTGTACTCGTAGAAATTGTCGAAGTACGGGCCGCGCAGGTCTTCGGCCTTCTGGATGCGCTCATCGAGGGAGGTGGCCAGTGAGCCGCCCGCCGGGGCCATCTCCCTGGCCTTCAAATACCAGTCGCGGGCAGCCATGTATCCCTCTCGTGACAGGGCGTGGTCGCCCCGGGCCACGTAGAGGTCGGTCATCTTGTCCTTCAGCCCCAGGGCCTGAGGGTTCTCGGCCTGCAGGCGGGTCAGAAGCTCTTCGCTGGCATCATAGTCGCCGGCCTGGGTGTAGAGGTCGGCCAGCATGGCCTGAATCTCCAGGTTCTTGGGGTCGAGCTTGGCCGCCTTCTCCAGGACGCGAATGGCGGCCCTGACGTCACCCACGTCGTAGTAGGCCCGGCCAGCCTCCCAGTAAGGCTTTGGGTCGGAGGCTTTGGCCAGGGCCATGCGCTCGAGCATGCGGGCCCGTTCCTGGTCGAGATCGTTGCGCCGGTAAAGCTCGGCCAGCTTTTCCATCAGGGCCACGTCGTCCGGCCGCAGTTTCAAGAGCTCCTCGCCGGTTATGGCGGCCGCGCGCGGTTGGTCGTAGGTGGACTGGAGCTCCATCAGGATCTCTTTCCACTCCGCCTTCTGGGGCTCGAGCTCACTCAACTTGCTGTAGATGGTGATGGCGTAAGCCGTGTTGCGACTGGCCAGCAGGATGGTGCCCAGCTCGGAATAGGCCTCCACCAGGTTGGGGTCGAGCTCGATGGCCTTGCGCAAGCTGACGATGGCCGACTCGGTATAACCCTGCTTGTTGAGCTCAATGCCCTTGCGTAATTCCTCGCGCGCCTGCTGCTCGGAGCTCTGGGTGGCGGCCGCCTCGGGGGACGCAGCAGCCTCGGGAGTCTGTGCCTGCACCGGAGTCACGCTCAGGCCCACCACGCAGATCAGGGCCAGGATTCGGCTGGTAAGGTTCACTTTCGCTTGCTCCTCCGATTCAACGGCTGACCTCGACCGGATAGGTGCCTCGGAATGCGGTCAGGGTCCCTCTCCAGGTCAGCCTTCCCTGAGCGTCGGATTTCAGAGTCTGGCTACCCAGACCGCCAACCGACACCCTGTAGGAGGCGTTCGGAGCCAGGTTGGCCAGCGTGAAGAAGGCCGGACCCGTCCCCTGGAACCGGAAAGAGACCCCCTGATTCGTCAGGCGCCATCCGTCGATATAATGACTCCCCTTGACCAAATACGTTTTCGAAGGGGCCGGATCCTGCAAAAAAATTCTATGTTTTGAACCTTCCTCCAGGTGCACGTAGAGGCTGTTTCCCTCGACCACAAAGCCAATCACGCCTTGAGAGCGGTTCAAGTCCACAGCTTGCTTGACCCCATCGAGTCGGATGGTCCGCAAGGGCCCCTGATTGTGAACCACCAGGGAGCCGTCCACGGCTCGACCGTAGCGCATGGTGATGAAGTCCTTCACGATGGGCACGTAGTCGGCCGCGAAGATGGGGGCGAAGTCCTGCTTGAGCACGTAGTCGAAGGCAGCTTTCAAGCCGTCGAGACCGGGTTGTTTCTCGGCCAGGTAGAAGTGGAAGTAAGCGTTCATCGGGCGCAGCCGATAGGGCTTCTCGGTCTTCTGGTAGTAGTCGACCAGCTCTTTCATGCCGTCGAAGTTCCTGGTCCAGGAGTGGGTGTAGTAGAAGTCGCCCGCAGCCGCGGTGTGATACTGGATGCGGCCTTCTCCGACGTCGGAGTAGACCGGGTAGACCCCGGCGATGTAGGGCAGGTTGGAGTCGTAGATGGGGTTGCCCCCGTTCATGTTGGCGATACCCAGAGCATCGGTCAGAGCTACCGCCTCGGGAGTGGGATTGCAGAGGCCCGTCCAGAGCAACAGTCGGGTCGGCTTCTCACGGGGCGTGATCAGCTGGTTGGTGAAGTCGACCGCGGCCGTGATCTCGCCTGGAATGGAGGGAGGCTGGCGGGCCAGCTTCCTGTCGGGGGTGAGGAAGTTGTCGCCCTTGACCCAGTCGAAGGGGTGGGCTGTGGTGTGGCTGGCCGTATCCACGTTGGGCAATGATTGGATGCGGCGGGCGGCATCCAGGTCGCGAGCATAGTAAGGCTTGGCTCGCTTGAGCATGTCATCGGAGATGTAACTGACCGTGAAGGGCAGGCTGTACTTGGTGAAGATCTCCCGGTAGAGCATCTCCGAGTTGAGGGTCGAGCGGTCGATGTGGGACATACCGCCGGCCGCGTCGCCATCCACGTGGGCCCAGAACAGGCGGCTGCCGTTCAAGGTCGAGAGGTCGGGCTTGGGCAGTTCATCGGTCTGGAAAGCGGCGGCAAAGAAGATGAAGGGGTCGATCTGCCAGGTCGTGGCCTGCGACCGCTCGGCGGCCGCGTACTGAGAGGCATTGGCGTCGGGAGGAAGCGACTCCGAGCGAAGCGGCTGGGCGATCGGAGCATAGCAGGGGAAGTTGCCCATGGCCACGCCGCCGCGCGAGGAGACGGCCACCACGTCGCTTTCTCCGCGGGGGTCCTTGACCCGGAGATAGGTCTTGCCGGCCGGGTCTTCCAGCTTCAAAATGGGCCAGTCCAGCTTGCGCAGGTCCTCGTTGTTTTGAGTCAGGGAGCGCTCGTAGTTGCAGACTTTCGGGTCCATGAAGGTGATCTCGCCGGTTCTGGCCGGGAGGCCCAGCTCGGAGTTCCCGGCTCGGACCGCCGACTGGGTGGCCGACGGGGTCAGCTTGAATCCCAGTGCGGCCAACGCCGGCCCCGGGTCGGCCTGGCCTTTCAGCGTGCTGTCCGCGGTCGAGCCGATGCCACCCATCAAGACGACCTTCCGTCCGGCCTGGATCTGGCGCAGCAGCCACTCGTTGTAGGCCTGGGCGTCGGGCAGAGAGCTGCCGCTCCACCAGGTCAGGATACCGCGGTAGGGCTCCATCTCGGCATCGCCCGGCAGGCCGTCCTCGATGGCCCGGTAGTCGACCACCAGGCCCAGGTAGTTCAAGACCGTCTCGCCCTGTTGATGGAGCGCGTTGACCACCGAGGTCTCCCGGTTCGAGCGCTGGTAGAAGCACAGCACGCGCCGCTTGAGCTCGGTCACCTCGGCTGGGAGGGGAGGCGGCTGGGGCAGGGCCGCCGGCGGCGCTGCCCCCACCTGGGTGGGGGTGACCGCCAGCGAGCGCTTCTCGGGAAGTTTCTGGGGCCGGTAGGTGAGCGTCTCCTCCAGGAATCTTTTCAGATCGATGTGAAACTGGTTCTGCTTACCGTCGAAGCGCACGATGTAATTTTCGAGGGCCAGCCCGCCGTAGGGAGTGCGCACCACCACGGCGCTCTCGCCCTCGGGCAGGTCGGTGCGACCCAGCCGCAGGAACACCTTGTCCTCGGGACTGGCCGGACGGAACAGAAAGTAGTGATTCAGGTGGGCCTTCTCGAGCCACGGGACCATGGCCGGATCGCGCCCCTGCTCGGTGATCTTGCTGGCGTCGTTGGTCCAGGTTCCCTTGAACTCCAGGCCAAACGGGTAGAAGAAGTTGTTGTACTCCTCGCTGAGGAGCCAGCGGTCGAGCCCATCGTTGAGCTGCTCCTGGAAGGCGCCGTAGTTGCCGAAGACGACCACCTTGCGGCCGGCCACGATCTGGTCGGTGAGCCAGTTCGCATAAGCAGCCGCGTTGCGCGTGGCCGGGCTGCGATACCAGGTGATGATGCCCACGTACTGCTTCATGTCCGCCTCGGAGGGCAGGCCGTCCTCGAGGTTGCGGTAATCCACCGTGTAGCCCAGCTCCTTGAGAGGAGCGGCCAGGAACAGCTTGATCTCGTTGTTGTCCGCGCTGGTTCCCTCCGAGCCCTTGAAGAGCCCGAGCAGGCGCCCGCCCGGGGTCAGCCGGTCGGAGACCGCCGCGGGAGCCAGGGCCGAGGACAGGAAGGCGCTCGCATCGACGCGCAGGGCGTTGTCTTTCCAGATGTAGGACTCGCCCGCCATGGCGCCGTGGGGGGTGCGCACCACCAGGTAGCTGTCCGAGTCGGGCATGTCCTTGCGGCGCACTACCAGGTCGCCCTGGTTGCGCGCGTCGTGCGAGCGGAAGAGGAGGTAGTAGGTGGGCTTGACCGCGCCTTTGACGATCTTCTGGTTCTGGCTCACCACCTGCAGCTGCTCGGCCGCCCCGGTGTAAGCGGCCGCGTAGTTGAGCCCGAAGGGCATGAAGAACTCGTTGAGCTCTTCATTGGTGAGCCAGGTCTTCTCGTCGGTGGTGTGGGCCCCGAAGTTCCCCAGCACGATGACCTTGCGCCCGGCCATGACCTGATCGCGCAGCCAGCGCACGTATTCCTGAGGACGCGCGTACCTGGCCGTCTGGTGCCAGCTCAGCACGGCCGTGTATTTCTGCATCTCCTGCGCGGAGGGCAGCGACCTGTCCACGTCGTGGTAGGCAACGCCGTAGCCGAGCTTCTTGAGGACAGCCTCCAGGTGGGCCTTGACCGGCGTGGCGGCAGCAGTCTTGAACTCGCTCCCCTTGTAGACCACCAGCACGGAGCCTTTGTCGGCCGCCCGGGCCAGCGGGGCCAGGAAAGCCAACAAGAGCAGGAGCAGAAACCATTGACGAGCTGTCATCACAAAGCGCACCATCCGAAGAGTATCAGCAGGAAACCGGCCGTGCATTCTGTAGTGTCCCGCCGTGAACCTTCCCCGAACCTTCGCAATCCTGATCCTCGCGCTGCTCTGGCAGGCTCCCGCCCAGGCGCGCCCGCCCGGGCGCGAGCCCTGGGCTCCCCGAACCTACGCCGTCTACTACGGTCAGTGGAACGAGGCCCTGGTCGAGCAGGCGCTGGGCTTTGAGCTGGTGATCTTGCAGCCCTCCGGGGTGAGCCGCGAGCTGACCCGGAAGCTACGCTCCGGCCGCGACGGGCAAAGCGGCAACGCCGACGACGTGAAGGTGCTGGCCTACATCTCGCTGGGCGAGGACGAGACTCCGCCTCGCGGGCTCGCTCCCACCGCGGCGAGCGGGCCGGTGCACCGCCAGCCCGGGGGCACCCTGGCCCCGGGCAACAACGACTTCCCCACCGCCTACCTCGACGAGGTCAAGCTGTTGCGCGACCAGGACGGCTTTTTCAAGCTGTCGACCGACGGCGCCGTGGCCTCGACCGCCGGCCAGGACGGCCTGCCCGACGAGAACGGGGTATGGGGCAGCTTTTACACCGCCTCGGGCGACCCGGGCTGGCACGAGACCGTGCGCCAGCGCACGCTGGACATTCAGAGCAAGCTGGAAGTGGACGGCTTCTTTCTCGACACCCTGGACACCGCCTCGCGCTGGGGCGCTTACCCCTGGATGGAAAAGGATATGGTGGAGCTGGTAGCGGCCATGCGCGGCTGGCATCCCGGGGCCATCCTGGTGGCCAACCGGGGGCTCTCGCTTTTTTACGACCACGCCGAGGCGATGCGCAAAAACCTCGACGGAGTGATGTATGAGAGCTTTCTGACCGACTGGGATTGGCAGCGCAAGCAGGCCATCACCCACCCCTTCCTGGACTCGCAACTGGAGATCCTGCGCGATCTGCTGCTGCCCCAGGCCACCCGACCGGATGGCTTCTTCTTGCTCTTCCTCAACTATCGAGACCCGGCCCAGAGCGACTTTCCAAGCTTCCTGCAGCGCGAGCAAGAGCTGCTCGCGGGCATTCCCCACGCCACCTCCTGGACAACCCCCGATCTGCAGCGCCTCGAGCCCCTGGCCCCACCTCCCTCCAAGATCGAGCTACACGTATTGGAGCTCGGCCGGGCCGAGAGCACGGAGGCCGGCACTGTCCAGGTGACTTTGAAAGTCGGACTCCCCCTCGATGCCGTTGTGGAGATCGTTTCTGGCCCCCAACCGGGCCCGCTGTCGCCCCGGTTGCACTTTGCCCGCACCGGGAAAACGGCCCTGGAGGTCTGGGGCGTGCGCCAGCGGCAGCTCTGGGTTCGCGTGCTGGGTGGCTCCTGCGCCGGACCCTTCCAACCCGTCGTGGTGACCGGGCCCCTCCTGCCGGCGGTGGCCGACCTTCAGGTCCAGGGCCTGGAGCAGAAGGTGCGCTTGAGCTGGAAGGCCCTGCCCAGGGCCACCTACGATGTCTACTCTGGAGAGTCGGCCGACCGACTGAAACGGGTGGCCAGAGTCAGCCAGGGCGAGGCCATCGTGACGGGTCTTGCCAACGACCAGAGCCGGGCTTTCGCGGTGGCCCAGATCCGAAACGGCAGGAAAGTCGCGCTCTCGGACATTGTGTTCGGGGCGGCTCGAGACCGGACTCCACCGCCGCCGCCAGCCCGGGTCGAGGTGGAGGGCCAGCGGGTGGTCTGGCAGGCCAGTCCGGCCCCCGACCTGGCCGGCTACCGGGTCTATGTCTGGCCGGTCGGGAAGGGCCCCCGGCTGCCTCTGCTGGCGGACGCCGACCAGACCGAAGTCAGGGTCGAGCACGTTCAGAGCGCTCAGAGCTACGACATCTGGGTGACGGCTCGGGACGAGAGCGGCAATGAGAGCCGGCCCGCCAGGGCCCGCATGGGCCCCTGACTCAGGCCGGAACCTTCGAGCGGGCCGTCGCCGGCGGCAAGAAGACGGTGAACGTCGTTCCCCGGCCCAGCTCGCTCTCGAAGGTGATCGAGCCGTCGTGCTGGCGCACGATCCCGGCGCACACCGCCAGGCCCAGGCCCAACCCCAGTCCCTTCGTGGTAAAGAATGGATCGAAGACCCGGTCCTGAATCTCGGCCGCGATGCCCCGGCCGGTGTCGCTGATCCGAAGGCGCAGGCAGGGGCCCGGAGTGAACGGACAGACCCCCGAGGTCAGGTCGAGCGCGATGCGAATCTGGCCCGGACCCTTGAGCGCGTCGCGGGCGTTCAGGACCAGGTTGGTCACCACCTGCTCGAGCAGGTCGCTGTCCCCGACCACCGGCGGCAAGGACGGCGCGGCCTCTACCACCAGCTCGACCCCCTCCGGCAGCTGGGCCCGTAACCCGGGCTCGAGCCGGGTCAGCCGTTCGCCCAGGTCGACCTGGGTGGGCCGCAGGGTCTGTTGCCGCGCGATCGCCACCAGGGGCCGGGTCAGGCTCTCGGCCTGCCGGGCGGCGTGGGTCAGGAGCTCGAGGTCGCGCTGTTGCTCCGGAGTGAGCCCGCTCTCGGCCATGAGCTCGGCGCACCCAACGATGGCGGCGAGCAATCCTTTCAGGTCGTGCAGTACGCCCGCCGCCAGCATTCCCACCGTGTCCATCTTCTGCATCAAGAAGAGCTGGCGCTGATAGCGCCGGGTGATGGCCCGCTCTTCCTCCAGGCGCACGCGAGCCACGGCGCCAGCGAGCTGCCCGGCGACGTGCATCAGGTAGTCGAGCTCCTCGGGGGTGGGAGCGCGCACGCCCTCGTCGGCGAAGGTGCTCACCCCGAAGGCGCCCAGGACGTAATCGGGCAGGATCAGCGGCAGGTTGATCAGAGTGCGGCACTCGAGCTCGGCTACCAGGCTCTTGTTGGTGCGGGGATCGGTGCGGCCATCCACGACCACCACCGGGCCCTGGGCGCGGAAGATCTCCTCGAGCAGGGCGTCCCCGGCGACCTCCAGGACGGGGGCCTTTTGCCAGGCCTCCTCGCCTCGAGTTCCGGCATAGTCGAGCAAGCGCACGCGGCGGAGGTCGGGGGAATCGGCCACGTAGATGAAGGCATGGCGATACCCGGTCGAGCGCTCGACTTCGTCGCGGACCTCCTGCAAAAGCTCGCCGAAAGTCGAGGCTCGCTGCAGGCGACGAGCGAACTCGAGCAAACTTGCGTAATCTGGCAGCATCGGAACCGGGCTCTCCTTCGGCAGGCGTGCTCGGTGATCCCTCGAACCCCCCCCGCCCATGGCCGATCCACCCCGTGCCAAGCTCAAGTTCGATACCTCCACCGACCGAGACAGCCCGCTGCCCTCGCGCTACCAGATCCGGGGCGAGCTCGGACGCGGTGGCATGGGCATCGTCTATCATGCTTTCGACCGCGAGACCTCCAGCGAGGTGGCCGTCAAGGTCATCTCCGAAGGGGGCTCCAACCAGTCGCTGGCCGAGCGACTGCGCCGCGAGGCGCGCGAGTTGTCCCACCTGAGCCACCCTAACGTGGTGGGCTACCTGGGCCAGGGCATCCGGGGCGGGCGCCAGTACATCGTGCTCGAGTATGTGGCCGGGGGCGACCTTCGCAAGCTGCTCAAGACGCGCCCCCCGCTGGGAACGGTGCTGCGCCTGTTTCACGGCGTGGCTCTGGGGCTCGACTACCTGCACCAGCAAGGCCTGGTGCACCGCGACCTCAAGCCCGAGAACGTCCTGATCGCCTCCGACGGCACCGCCCGGCTCACCGACCTCGGGCTGGTCAAAGCGCTCGAGTCCACCACGCAGCTGACCACCGAGGGCGCCATCGTGGGCACCTATTCCTACCTGGCCCCCGAGCAGATCGTCTCGGGCGAGCTCAGCCACGCTTCCGACCTCTACGCGCTGGGCGCTTGCCTCTACGAGGCCTGCACCGGTCAGCCCATGTTCGTGGCCAATACCGACTTTGAGATGCTCGAGCAGCACCTGCGCAGCGATCCCATCCCTCCACGCCAGCACCAGGCCGACCTGCCCGAAGAGCTCGAGGAGCTGATCCTGGCCCTGGTCGCCAAGCAACCCGAGGGACGTCCCCCCGCCGCCGAGGTGGCCCGACGCCTGAGCGAGCTGCTCGGCCGCCACTCGGTGGAGGAGGTGCTGGCGGCTCCGGTGGCCTTCTCCGAGCCCGAGCCGCAAGGGTGGATTCCCGAGTGGCGCAAAGCCCTGGCCCGCAAGCTGAAGGCGCCCGAGCCGGTGCGCCGGGTCGATCCCCTGGCGGCGGACTGGGAGGAAGGCCAGAGCGGTTTTCCTCCGGCCCTGCTGGTGGGCAACCTGCGCGAGCTGGGACGCGGCCTGGAGGCCCTGGAAGGCGGCAGCGAGTTCGAGCTGCCCGCCCCTTCCGACCGCCTGCGGGTGGCCCTGGATCGGGCCCTGGCCGGCGAGTCGCGCCCCGATCAGCGTGAAGAGCTGGAGAACCTGGGCCACGAGCTGCAGGTGTGGTGCCGTCAGCGCGACGAGATCCTCCAGGAGGCGCGCCGGGCGGCTCAAGACCTGGTGGAGCTGCGCCGGGCCCTGAGCGCGCGAGGTCAGTTGCTGAAGGCCCAGATCGAGGCCGGCCTGGAGGCGCTGCGCCAGCGTCCCTGCGACACACCGGGAGCGGCCCGGGTGGCCGGCGCCTGGATCGCGCGGCTGGACGAGGCCTGGGCCGGCATGATGCGCCAGGTGGGCTCATGATCTGGTTGGCCGCCACGACCTCCAGCGACCCGGCTCTGGGGATCCTGGCCTCGCTCCTGGCCATGACGGTGCTCTGGTATCACCGCAGCCGCTACGTGCCCTTCTGGCTGCCAGCCGAGGAGTGGCACGCCCTGGAGCGGCCCGAGGTGGACCCCTCCACCCGGCTGACCCTGGTCGCGCCCGCCCTCGAGCCCACCCGGGTCGAGCCTGCCCCGCAGCCTCCCGAGCCCGAGCTGCTTGCGGCCCAGGAGCTGCACAGCCAGCTCCTGGAGATGCAGGGCCAGTTCGAGGCCGCCATGCACGAGTTCACCGCCGCCGCCGAGACCGAATGGCACACGCTCGAGCGCCAGTTGATCGAGCTTCACTCGCGCTATCAGGTCGTGCGAGGCCAGCTGGTGGACGTGGCCGGCGAGCTGCCCTCGCCTGCTTGCGAGCCGCCTGTCCCGGCCCGACGGCCTCCCGAGCCCACCCAGGCCCCCGAGGAGCCGCCCCTGGAGTTGAGCGGCTCGCTCTGGAGCGAGCCCGACGCCGAGGGACTTCGCTCGCGCTCGAGCGCTGACGACCCGCCTTACTTCGAATACCTGGGAGCTCCGCCCCGGCCCGACGAGCCGGGCTCGGCCGATAATCCGCGGCCCTACTACCGCGAGCGCCGTCCCGCCGGATTCGTGGAGATCGCCCGCGGGGTGGTGGCCGGCAAGCGCCTGCTGGTCACCGACTGTGCCCGCTGGGTGGAGGGAGGGCTGACCGCCCTGAGCCAGGGGGAGCCTGTGGCCATGGAGCCGGGAGGGCAGCTCTACGGCGCTGCTCCGGCCGAGCTGGCGGCCCTGGAGACGGCGCTCTGGTGCTTGCCCTCCGAGCTGCGCTCCCGGGTCGAGGTGGTGCTGCTGGCCGACGATCTGGGCGGCCGCACTGACTGGCAGGGGCGCTATCGGGCCGATGGCGAGGGCGGGCTGGTCGCGCACGCGGCCCTGGTGGAGCCAGGACGCATCGCTCTGCGCGCCGACCTTTTGAGCCAGCCCCGCAAGCTGGGGCGGGTCCTGCAGGCGGCTCTGGGCGAACGTGCTGACGGAGTGGCGCCCGATGGCTACGGGTGGATCGAGCTGTGACCGGCTGGTTGCTGCTCATGGTGCTGGCCGGCTCGCTGGCCGCCTGGCGGGCCACCCTGAGCTTGCGCGCTCGCCTGCGCATTCTGCTGTCGGGAGCGGTGGTGGGGGCGCTGGCGGTGCCGCTGGCGCACATGCTGGTCGGGAGAGCCAGGGGCTGGGCCGACTGGTTGAGTTTCCTGGTGCTGCTCTGGCCGGCGCTGGCCGTGCTCTCGCCCCGCCACCGGTTGCGCTTCAGCGTGGCAGACGGCTTCTTGCTGGGGTTTCTGGCCGGACTCGGCTATGACCTGTACGCAGTGTCCCTGGCCGGGGGGGCGGTCAAGTTCGCCTGGTTGCCTCTGGTGAAGGGCCAGCCCTGGTCGGGCTACGCCTTCGGCTGCGGCCTGGCCGGCCTGGCCCTGGTGGCCGGGCGCCGCTTCACCCTGGCCCAGGCCGGGGGCTGGGTGTGGTGCCTGGCGGCCCTGGCCGTGGCCACGGTCGACCGGATGCAACTGGTGAGACTCGATCCCAGGATCTTCCCCTGCCTGGCCCTGGCCATCGCCTTCGTGCTGGGCGAGCGCGAGCAGCGCTGGTTGCGCCGCTCGCCGGTCTATGCCCAGCT
Organism: Candidatus Xenobia bacterium; assembly: GCA_045863235.1. Classification (GTDB taxonomy): domain Bacteria; phylum Vulcanimicrobiota; class Xenobia; order Xenobiales; family QWHO01; genus QWHO01. The sequence goes on from BTUM01000006.1 coordinate 167,155, forward strand.
CAAGAGCTTGCCCGACCTCGCTGTGCCGGCCCTGCAGGCGGGCCTGTTTGCCTATCTCCGGGCGGCCCGCCGCCGCCGCCAGGTCATGCTCGAGCGGGCCGAGCTGGTCAAGATGGGCAACACCAGCTTCTTCGCCCTGCCCCGCCAGGAGCGCTGGAGCGCCCCGCCCGACCTTCCCGCCCTGCTGCTCGGCGCGGCTGCCTTCCTTTCGCTGCTGGCTTTCCCGGCCTCGCTGGGAGCGACGCCGCTGGCCACCTTCTTGCCGGCCGCCGGCATCTTGTGGTGCTTCCTGCGCCTGCCCGAGCTCGAGCCCGAGGAGGCCGACCGGGTGGCCTGCACCCGGGCTGAGGAGCTGACCGTGAACTGTGGGCTGCTGCTGGTGGTGCTGTGTCTGGTGGCCGGGGTGGGGTCGGCCGGGCCCTTCGCGCCCGCCTTCTCAGTGAGCTCTTATGCCCTGGTGGTAGCCCTGGCCGCCTCCACCCTGACGGGCACCCAGCGGGCCGAGGCGGCGGCCTTGCGCACTGCGACCGAGCGGCGCATGAACTGGGTTCACCGCGGCTTGCTCGCTGCCAAGACGGTGCTGGTGGCCCTGGGCTGCGCCTGGCTGTTTGGCGGTTGGAAGGGGCTGCTGGCGCCCATCGTGGCCGACAGCTTGCCGGGCTGGTCGATCGCTCCCGCGGCAGTGGCGCTCTTTGCTCTGCTCGGGGCGATTGCAGCTGGATTCCTCAATGCCTTCACGGATAGAGTCGAGTCTGCTCTGCGGGGCGGCCTCAAGTCATAGCCTGTCGATCCCCCTGTGCTGGTATGATGCCTACAGGCAGCCAGCAATGGCGCCCCTGCTAGGGAA
>BTUM01000007.1:0-148334 GCA_045863235.1 Candidatus Xenobia bacterium
CTCTGCTCCGTGCGGTCGGGTTCCCAGCCTGCGGCCTTTCCAGCCTCCTGAATCGAACAAAGAGTCGATACCGCCGGTATAAGAAGCGAGCACCAGTTTGGTTCATCGGGCTCATTTCGACGAACGGGGCTGACACGTCCTGAGCACGGGCGAGGCCTGAATCGTTCGATACGGTCAAGCGCTCGGACTTTGTGCGATACAGGCCTGCGGTCATCGCAGCCGGGCGTGCCAAGGACGAGTTGCTCGACTGGATGGCGTCCGTGAGCCGGGTATCAGCCGTGATGAGCCGAGTGGTTAACGCCACCGCCTTTCAACGGATCCCTCCCGCTCCGCAAGCCGGTTGAAGGACAGCCAGCCCGGTTTGCACAATTTTCACCCACAATGTCCCCTGAAGAGTTGCTCGCGTTGGTAGTTGACGGCGAATCGCTGCGCCTTGAGCTCAAAGGCGAGAGTCGGCATCCCCTCAATGATCGCGACCTGGTGGAGGCCGTTGTGTGTCTGGCCAACCGGTCGAGCTCAGAGCCCGGCTGGCTTTTCGTGGGGATCGAGGACGACGGGCAGATCACGGGGGCGCGCCAGCGTCACGAGGGGCGCACGGACCCACGCCGGCTGCAGGCCCTGCTGGCCAATCGCACCAGACCCTCGTTGTCCTGTCCGGTCGAGGTGGTCGAGGTTTCGGGCCGCGAAGTCATCGTGATCGAGGTGCCGACCAGTCGAACTCCGGTTTCGACAACTGATGGCATCTTCTTGCGGCGCGCTCTGGGCCATCACGGCGCACCCGAGTGTTTGCCGATGTCTTTTTATGAGATGCAGTCTCTCCAGGCCGACCGGGGAACTTTGGATTAGTCCGCTCTCGAAGTGCCCGGGTTGACCTGGGAGGATCTCGACCCGCTCGAGTTCGCCCGGTTTCGACGGCGCATCGAGGAGAGCCGCGGACAGGGGGACAGAACGCTTCTCGATCTCTCCGACATCGATCTGGCCAAGGCTCTGGGCGCGGTGCGCGCCAATCACACGGTCACCTCGGTCCGTATACTCGGCTTGCTGCTTTTCGGCAAGGAACAGGCCTTGCGTGAGAACCTTCCTGCTCACGAGGTAGCCTTTCAGGTTCTGCACGATACCAGGGTGGAGGTCAATGAGTTCTTCCGCTGGCCCTTGCTCCGGGTGGTCGACGAGGTAGAGGCTCGATTTCGAGCGCGCAACCGCGAAGAAGAGGTCATGCTTGGAATGACTCGCCGGGGGATCCCGGACTATCCCGAGCGGGCGATGCGTGAGGCGCTGGTCAACGCTTTGATCCATCGTGACTACACCCGGTTGGGCACGGTGCACCTGCAGTGGCATCCGGACAGGCTGATCTACTCCAATCCGGGTGGCTTTCCCGAGGGAATCCGGTTGGATAACCTGCTGGTGGCCCCCCCGACTCCGCGCAACCCATCCCTGGCCGATGCCTTCAAGCGCGCCGGATTGGTGGAGCGAACCGGCCGCGGGATCGACATCCTGTATGAAGAGCAGCTTCGTAATGGGCGACCGGCGCCATCCTACGAAGGCAGCACACCGACCAGCGTCGTCCTGGTCCTTCCCGGTGGAGCGCCCAACCTGGCTTTCGTCAGAATGGTGGTGGAGGAGTCCCGCTCGGGTTACGATCTGCGACTGGGAGACCTGCTGGTGCTCAATCACCTGTGGTTGGAGCGCCGCCTGACGACCGCTGATGCAGCTCGCTTGCTGCAGCGCTCGGAGGCCGAGGCGAGGGCTCTGCTCGGTCGTCTGGTCGAAGCCGGCCTGATCGAGCACCGAGGGGATGGTCGCGCTCGCTCGTACCACCTGGCGGCTTCCACCTATCGAAGTCTGGGACAGAAAGTGGAGTATGTCCGACAGCGCGGCTTCGAGCCCATGCAGCAGGAGCAGCTGGTGCTGCAGTATGTCCACAAACACGGCCGCATCACCCGTCGAGAGGCCGCCGAGCTCTGTCGGCTGAGCCCCTACCAGGCGTCGCGCGTCTTGCAGATGATGACCGACCGTGGCCAGTTGACATCTCGAGGGAAGATGAAGGGGACCTATTACGAGCTGTCGGACTAAATACGAGCGCGCTCGTATTCTTTTTGGGTCCGCTCGTATTTTATGAGCGCGCGCTCGTATTTTCAGCGAGCCTGTGAGCGGTTGTTCGGGCGGATCGAGCCGGCTCTCTGCAGGACGTCGAATTTTGCCCTGGAAGCGTCGCGCGCAAGTCTGGCACGGAGAAGTGGCAAGTGGCAAAGAACACGCGACAGCAACAGAAAGTGCGCGCTCAAAAGCGGGCCAAGCGAGAGAAGAAGGCGTCGGGGCGGCGGACAAGGCCTCAGGAGTCCGATCTCGCCAGGGAAGCGCGCGAGCTGCTCGCCCTGCGACCCGAGCTCGCCGGACTGAGGTTTCCCGCCGCGAAGGTGCGCAGCCAGCTGGAGCGACTGGATGAGCTGGCCACGCAACTGCTCTCGGGCGAGCTGGAGCTGGAAAACCTGCCCGGCCCCTACGACCTGCGGGTGCTCCGAGGTGACCTGGTCAGCGCGCTGGCCGACGACAACCTGGCTCAACTCGCGGTCACCGCGCTGCGGGGGCTGGGGGTCGGCGGTCGACGCGCCGGGGCCCGCGACTTGCTGTTGGCCGGCGCCCTGGGCCACCTGGGCGGAGAAGGCGCCGTGGGCAATCCCCTCTGGGAGGCGCTGCTTGACCGCTCCCTGCGCGACCCGGAGCTTGGCCCTCAGCTTGCCTTGCGCTCGAGGTGGCTCGATGAGGACGTCCCTTTTGTGGCGGAACTGGTCCTCCCCGGCCGCGCGCTGCTTCAGGACATGACCGGAGCCAGCGCCGAGCAGATGGAAGCCCTGGACCGGATCGACAAAGAGCTCATGCAGGCCGGTCAGCTCGATGTGGGAGTCCACTTTCTGTATCCCATGCTGCAGGCCGAGGCCAAGTTGCTGGTTCTGGCCCGGGGGCTCGACCCGGATGAGCGGGTCAGGCTTTACGCCCGCCTGAATCTTGCCTGGGCCCGCTCGGCTCCCCCAGAGCTTCTCGACAGCCTGGCCGGGCCCGTCCCCTCCCTGGGCGAGGCCAGCGAGCTGGGCCTGGCCTGGTTGGGGAGACAGCTCAATTTCCAACGGCTCCTCCCGGACTGGATCTGGCCACGATTCGGCGTTGATCCAGACAGCCCCGAGCCGGCTCTCGATCTGGCCCACGACCTGAGCGAGCACCAGGGCCGGGTCGAGGAGGCGATCGGAATTCTGCAATGGGTGACGGGCAAGTACCCGGAGCTCTTCGAAGCCCACCTCGAGCTGGCCCGGTTGTGGTCACTGGGCGGTGAGCGTGAGAAGGCGCAGCAATCGGCTCGGCGCTGCCTGACCGAGCTACACCGCCTGCCTCCCGACACCGTGCCTGCGGAAGGGATCAAGACCGTCGAGGAGCAGGTCCGGGCAATCCTGGCGGGTTCCCCGCTGGCGGGCACGGGCTGCTCGGGTGCCCATCACGACCATGGAGCCGCCCGCGCCTGATCGGGGAGACGACGGCTCAGGCCCCGGCAATTGATCCGTTGTTATATTTATTGCTGGCCACCGAATTCGAGGGCTGCCTGAATCGGGCAGTGGGCGCTCTGGGCCAGCGGCACCGGGTCGTGTGCCGAAAGCCCTCGTCAGCGAAGAACAGTCACTGCAACATCCCCCGCCGCGCCTGCTCGGAGCTCGCAAGCACATACAGCCGGTGCCGCGCCCGCGAGCAGGCCACGAAGAGCTCGGGCCGGTCCCACTTGGGCGGCGCGAGCTCGTCCATCTCGACCAAGACCATCACCTCGGCCTCCATCCCCTTGAAGGCCCGGATGCTCGAAAACCACACCGCCCTGTCGGAGAGCCAGGCCTCCACGTCCTGCGTGAGGGCGTACTTCCCCAGGCGCTCTCCGGCCAGGGCCGAGTTGGCCGGCTTGCGCCGGCTGAGCAGGGCCACCTGGGAAGGGCGCAGGCGCTCCTGGTCGAGCAGTCTCTTGAGCAGGGCCTGACAGCTTCTCCGCAGCTCCTCGTCGTCAGAGTAGACCGTCACCTCGGGTGGGCAGCCGTCGGGAGTGCCGGGTGGGCTCTTGATGTCCTGGCCGAGCACCTGGCCGCAGATGCGGGCGATGGATCGGGTGTTGCGGCAGTTCTCATCGAGCACGTAGAGCATGCCTTCGGGGAACTCCATGCCCGTATCGAACAGGTTCTGATCGGGGTCGAAGAACAGGTAGAGAGGGCCGTTCGGCACCCGGCCCAGGGCCTCGATGGCCACCCACCACTCGTCGTGAAAGTCCTGGGCCTCGTCGACCACGATGGCGTCGTAGCGCTCGTCGACCCGCGCAAGAGCATCCAGGATGCCCTCGGCCGAGCGATAGCGCCAGAAATCAGCGGCATCTTCTTTGGGAACCACGAACTCGATGCCGGCCCTGGAGCAGAGCTCAAAGCAAAGAGAGTGGAAGTTGATGACCTTGAGGCCTTCTTGATCGCCCACCTGGCGCCGCAGCCAGAAGGGAAGGCTCTTGTTGTAGCAGAGCAGCAGCGTGGAGCGGCCTTCCCGGGCGAAGGCCAGAGCCCGGTGCAGGGCCAGCATGGTCTTGCCGCTGCCGGCGGTTCCCTGCACCTTGACGCGCGGGTTGGCGAAGATGCGGGCCAGCGCCCGGGCCTGGGATTCGGTGAGCTGCACCAGGGCCTCTTCGTCGCGCTTGAGGCAGTGGCCGAGCGGGGTCACCAGGTGGAAGGTCGACTGCAGGGCGGTCTTGATCTGCTCGAAGTCGGAAGGGTGCATCTGGCTCGACTTCTGGTCGCGGCTCCAGTCGCGCAGGGTATCGCGCACCCTCTCGCCCAGGTGGGGCAGGTCGCGCAGCGAGTAGAGCACCGAGCCCTGGGCTCCCGGGGGCAGGGTGCCCAGGTAGTTGCACTCGGGAAACGCCACCGCGTAGCCGAAAGTGCATGGAAAGCCTCCGGCACGAGGAAAGCGACCGCGCTCGAGGATCTGCTTTCTCAGGTCGTGGGTGTTTCCCCGGGCCTGGGCGAAGGGGTCGTCCATCGGGTAGCCGTTCTGCCACCACTGGCGCAGGTCGGGGTCATACTCGAGCTGGCCTCCTTTCACCTCCAGCACCAGCATGCCGTGGCGGCGGTGGAGCAGCACGAAGTCGACTTCTCCTTCTTTGAGGTGAGCGTCCTTGCGCAGCAGGTGGTAGTTGCAGTAGATGGTCCACTCCTGGTCCAGGCCTTTTTGCAGGGCTTCGGCCACCTGTCTCTCACCGGCATTGTCCATCAGCTCGAGCTTGAGCTCGGGCACGAAGCGGGCTCCGCTCACGGCAGCACCTCCCGAAGAAAGCTCAGGGTCCGGGGCAGGTCGATGAGATACTCCCGCACCACCTCGAGCGTGCGCCGGCGGGGCAGGGCGTCCTGAAACTTGCTCAGGCGGTACTCGGGCATGGCCTTGAGCAGCCGGTCCTGAAAGTCGGGCTCTTCCCACAGCTCGGGCCGGGCGAGCTGGCGCAGACTGTCCTCCACTTTGGGATCGTCCGAGCGGCGGATGCGCAGGCGGAAGTTGTCGGACGCCACACTCCAGCCGTGCAGCAGGCCCAGGCCGTACTTCAGGGTCTGGTTGACGGCGCCGCCGGCGTAGGTCCACACCAGCTCGTCCTCGCCCCCCACCTCCACCGCCAGGCCCCGGTGCGAGGCGCGCTCGTGCCGCAGCGTGGCCAGAGCTGCGGCGGCGCTCTGGTCGAGGTAGGGGAGTGGGGTCTCGGAGGTGGCCAGCTGGTGCATCTTGCGGCACAGCTCATAGCCCAGGAACTGGGGCACGTAGCCGGCCCAGGTGGGCTTCATGCCGGCCGGGGCGGGGGCCACCTTCACCAGCCGCTCGCGATGGAAGACCTCGCGCACCAGCCAGGGACGACCGCCCAGCAGAAACGAGCTCATCTCGGCCACCAACTTGTCCACGAACGATTGCTCCAGAGAGCCGATGTCCTTGCCGCCCTCGGCCGCCACCCGATAGAGCTGGGGAGTGGAGAAGACGGCGTAGATCTCTATGAAGTTCTTGCGGCCAAAGACCCGCTCGGCGTGCTGGCCCATCGAGAGAAGGCCCCCTGACGAGAACAGGTAGTCGTTGGTCAGCATGTGATCGATCAGCTCGTCGACCTCGGCCCGGGTGATGCCGGAGAAGTCGGGAACTCCCTTGAGCTCGTCCCAGCACCGCTCGGGGCTGATGCCGCCGTACTGCAGGCACAGGGCCAGCAGCTGGTGGACCAGCACCGGCCAGCACCGCGTCTGGGGACGCACCGACTCGACCCGGCCCTCGCGCGCCAGCTCGACGATGGCGGCGGCCTGCAGCACCACCTCGGGGTCGGTGCACAAAAACATGGTGTTGGCTCGCTGTCCCGAGCGGCGGCCGGTGCGGCCCATGCGCTGCAGGAAGGAGGAGACGGTGGAGGGAGCGTCGGCCTGAAAGACGCGATCCAGGTCGCCCACGTCGATGCCCAGCTCGAGGGTGGAGGTGCAGGCGATCAGGGCGTTGCTGCCGTGGTGGAAGCGGTGCTCGGCGGCCTGGCGCTCTTCGAGCGAGACCGAGCTGTGGTGCACGAAGACGTCGATGCCGCGGCCGCGCAGGCGCTGGGCCACCGACTCGGTGAGGGCCCGGCTCTGGCAGAAGAACAGGCTCTTTTGTCCCTGAGCCGCCCCGGCGGCCGCCCGGGCCACCTGCTCCTCGGTGGGACAGTAGCGCACGGCGATCTCGCGGCCCCCCGGCGGACGCGGGGGATCGACCACCCGGCCCGGGCGTCGCGAGGGCCCGCTGAGCCAGGTCAGGATGTCGTGGGGGTTGCCCACCGTGGCCGACAGGCCGACCCGCTGCACGTCGTGGCGCGAGAAGCGGCCCAGGCGCTGGAGCACGGCCATGAGGTGGGCTCCCCGGTCGCTGCCGGCGAGGGCGTGGACCTCGTCGATCACCACCGCCCGCAGGTCGGCGAACAGGCGGGCGTGGGGAACTCTGGGCGAGAGGAGCATGACCTCCAGCGACTCGGGGGTGGTCATCAACAGCTCGGCGGGCTCCTTGAGAAAGCGCCGGCGCTCGGCCTGGGTGGTGTCGCCGTGCCACAGAAAGCGGCGCAGGCCCACCATCTCGGTGTAGGTGCCCAGACGCTCGGCCTGGTTGTTGAGCAAAGCCTTGATGGGGGCGAGGTAGAGGGCGCCCACGGCCGAGGGGGGGCGCTCCATCAAATCGGCCAGCACAAAGAACATGGCCGCCTCGGTCTTGCCTCCGGCGGTGGGAGCCAGGATGATGGCGTTGCAGCCGTCGAGCAGAGCCGCTCCGGCCTCTTCTTGCACCGGACGCAGGCTGGTCCAGCCCAGCCGGGACACGATGGCCTCCTGCATCCGGGGCGGCAGACGGGCGAAGGTTGCGATCACCTAAAGCTCCACCAGCTGGTAGCCCCCCGCGTCCTCGGGCTCTTCCTCATAGAGCGGCTTGCCTTCCACGAGGGCCTGCTCTTCGAGGGTGGCTTCGGCTGGCTTCAAGCGCGCGAAGTCGCGAGGGTCGTAATCTTCCTCTTGCTCCACCAGGTCGAGCATGTCCACGAACTGGCGCAGGAACTGGCGCGGCACCACCCCGACGTCGCCCTTGAGCCCCTCGGTCACGCGGCGCACCAGGTCGTCGATCACAAGGTCGGTGACTTTCTGCTGGATGCGCTCCGAGCCCGGGTAGATCTGGCGCAGCCGAATGGCCACGTTGCGCAGTCGCTCGGAGTCGAAGGGGCGAAGGTCGAGCTGGGGCTGACGCAGGCTGGCGAAATCGCCGGTCCTCTGGAACTTGATGCGGTCGTGCAGAGGTTGCAGGCCCTGCACGCCCCGGTTGGTATCAAAGAAGTCGGGCGTGCCGGTGAAGACCCACAAAAGGCCGGGATAGTCGGCCGCCGAGTCGATGATCTGGCGGATGCCGTTGAGCGACTTGCCGCGCACGTCGCTTCGCATGCGCAAGATCGTCTCGGCCTCGTCGATCACGATCACCAGTCCCTGGTAGCCGGCAGCCCGCACGATCTCCACCACGCCGCGGAGGTAGTTCATGGCGTCCTTGCTGGTGATGTTGCCGGTCACCCCGGCCCGGGCCTTGTCTTTCGCGGCCACGTTGACGCTGCCGCACAGCCATGAGAGCAGGGCGCCGGCCTCGGAAAGCTTGCCCTGTTGCTTGAGCTCGAAGATGGCGCTGATGACCCGCACCATGTCTTCGGGCACCTTGCCCCGGGTGGCCGACTGCAGGTCGTCCTTGAGCCGGGCCACCACCCGCTGGTCAAAGTCGGGGGCATCTTCGTCGGCGCCGGCCGAGAGCAAGCCTTCCTCCACCTTGCCGATCCAGCGGTCGAGGATGTCGCCCAGGGCGGCCCGGCCGCAGTAAGCGGTGGAGAGCTCCTGCATCACCTTGCGGTAGACGTCGTCGAACTTGTAGAAGTGGAGGTCGTTGTCGGAGACGACCACGAAGCTGGCGGCGAAGTTCCGCTCCAGGGCATCGTTCACGGCCAGGCGCGCCATGAAGGTCTTGCCGCAGCCGTAGCCGCCACGCAGGAACTTGAACGCTCCCTCGCCGCTTTTGGCGATCTCGAGCTGGCGCTGCAGCTCAGCGCGGGGCTTTTCCACGCCCACGGCATAGGCGTCCAGTCCTCGCTGGGGGACGACGCCCGAGCGCAGGCGTTCGAAGATGTGCTGGATGTCTCGGCTCATGGTGTGGCTCCTTCAGTCTTTGAGATAGCGTTTGCCGGCCGCGCTCGAGTCGATGCGTACCCCGAAGGGCAGCAGCCGCAAGTAGTTATCGAAGTCGCGGGTGAAGGCGCGGGCCCTGCGAGGCGTGCCCAGCATGGCGATCACCTCGGCCTCTTCCACGCTGCCGAAGCGCTCGATGTGCTGGAACACGCGCACCACGGCCTGGTCTTCGAAGTGATCCACCCACGAGAGCACCTGCTCGGCCACGACCTGTCCCCCGCTGACCGGGAAGAACACGCTCAGGCGGCAGGGCTCCACCTCCTCGTTGCCGTCGGGATGGAACAGCTCCACCGGGGCCTTCTCGGTGCGCCCGCCCTGCAGCTTGAAGAAGACCTCAGCGCTCTGGCCCACCTTCAGGTGGAGGCGCTGGTTGACCAGCTCGGCTCCCTGGACGTCCTCGATGACCACCTCCACCTCGAGATCGGGCGGAACGCGCAACGCCACTGGCAGAACCGGGGGGACTGCGAAGCTGAGAACGCCTTCGGAGCGGTCTTCCAGGAGCACCTTCAGGCGATTGCGGCCGAGCACCGGGGGCATGGACTCGCCGCTGAGCGCGTAACGGGCCAGTCGGGGGGCTCGGGCGGCGCGAAACGAAAGGCTCAGCACCGGGATGACCCGCTCTTGCAGGCTGTTGCCCCCGTGCACGAAGTTGCCCCGCCCCTGGAAGACGCGGCTGTCGCGCAAAAACATGAGATAGCCCTCGGCCCCTCCGTAGTTGAGCGCCTTGAGGGGGACGCTGGCCATCGATTCCTCGCGCACCGGGTGCTCGGTGAGCACGTAGCGGCGGCTGCTCTGGCCGCCCCGATAGGGGTAGGGCTCGCGCGACTCGTCAAGCAGCAGAAAGCCGTGGTCGGAAGTGATCACGAACTCGTCCACCCCGGCATTGCGCAGGTGCTGCACCGCCGAGCGCAGCTGGCCGAGCCAGCGGTCGAAGCTGGCCAGGCCCACGTCAGCCTCGCCGCTGCCGTCGATCTCACGGCTGTGCACCACGATCAGGGCGGCGTTCTTGACCTTTTGGGCCAGCTTCTCGGGTACCGTGTTGCTCACCTCGCTCAGAGTCAAGAGCAGGGGGGTGCGGCGCGAGCCGGTGTGGCGCTCGAGGCTGCGCTCAGCCATGGCCCGCACTCGCTGTTGGGGGGTGTGCACGCTGTACTCTCCGGCTCGAAAGCCTGAGAACGAGCTGCCGTCCAGAGTGAGGTTGCCGTCGCGGCAGACGGGGGCGAGCACGTTCATGCCCACCGAGGTGATGGAGGGCAGCTCGGAGTAGCGGGCTTTGAGGTGCACCTGGCCCTCCAGGCTCTCGGCCAGCTCGGCGGCCATCTCAAAGCGCAGCGCGTCCACCATGAAGAAGGCCACCCGGCCGTCCGGGGCCTGAGTCAGCGGGTGCACCACCTGATCGTAGAGATGGCGTTGCTGCAGCCGGGGCTCGGGCAGGAAGCTCTCTTGCGAGCAAAGGTCGTTGAAGGCGGCGGTGAGATGGTCGAGCCACTCGCGGTAGGCCCTGCGCAGCCGCCGGAAGCCGCGCTCCAGGGCCTGGTAGTGGGGTAGCTGGGGGGTCCACAGCTGCAGACGTTCTTGCTCGAAATGGCGGTGGGCCTGGTCCACCTGGTGGGCACCCCCGGTGTAGCTTGCGAGGGCATCCTCGAGGTTGCGACAGCCTTTCAGGGGGGCGGGGTGGTCGACCAGGAGCTGACCGAGCCGGGCGGCGTCGCGCACCAGACCCCACTCCTGGCGACGGTTCAGCTCGCTCTGCACCCACACCGAGGGGGCCTCGAGACGCTCTTGCGCCCAGGCCAGGGCCTGACCCCAGCGCTCTTGCTCGAGGCTGGCCAGAGCCGCTTCCAGCAGGCGGGTGTCCTCGCGGCTGAAGGTATCCACCTTGCCCAGCTCCTCGGGCGAGCCGGCCTCGAGCTCGGCCTCGAGCATGCTCTCGGTCTGGTTGGCATAGACGCGATAGCGCTCGGGGTGACGCTTGCGAAGGGTGGTCACCAGCTCATGGCAGGTCTTGCACAGGGGGGGCGACAGCGAGCGCAGGGGGCGCAGTACTTCCAGGTGGGGCGGTCGGTTGAGATCGTGCACATACTCCACCGAAAGCAGCCAGGCGATCCAGGCCTCGGTGAGCGCGCGCAGGGTGCGGGCGCACTCGCCCTGCAGAAAGAGCTCGGTGAGCTCGGCCGACAGGCCCGTGTGGCGGGCCAGGTAGTTGCGCAGGATCTCGCGCTTCTCGTCGCTGTCGATGCGCTCTGTCAGCTCGCTGGGTGTGCGCACCAGAGCATCCAGAACCCGGTCGTGCTGCAGGCTCTCGAGATACTGGTCGAGGCCGGTGCGCTCGGGAGAGCCAAGCCGGGCCAGCCAGGCCTCGGCGTCCTCGAGCGTGCGCTGGCCCTGGCCGAGAAAGGCCTCGGTTTCCTCGGGCGGAACGCGCCCGGCGGCCACCTCGCGCACCAGGGTCTCCAGGGCCCGCTCGAAGCGGGTGCCGGCCTTGTAAGCCTCCAGAAGGGGGGTGCCGCGCACGGTCTGATCGGTGTGCCCCGGCAGATGGATCAACAAAGCGGTGGGATCCAGGCCGTCGAGCTGACCCTCCAGCGCCAGCAACGCCTCCAGAAAGCTGCCCCGGAAGGCCACGATGGGGGCGAAGAAGTCGCCTCGCTGGCTCAGATCGTCCACGAACCGGGTGTAGACGCCCTCGCGGTCGAGCCAGAACACCACGCCCCGCTCGCGCAGGCGCGAGGTGATCTGCTTCTCCAGGGCCTGGGCCAGGGGGCTCGTCACGTCAGCCGCACCCGCACGCCCTCCTTGAGCTGGGCGCTGATGCGGTCGCGCAGCTCCTGCAAGAAGGCCTCCAGCTCTTGCAGGTTGTTGAACTCGCGGCCGGTGGTCTTCACCCGCAGGGGCACGATGACGACGTGCTGGACAATCTCATCGAAGCGCCGGTTGGCCTCTTCGTCAGCGTGGCGCAGCTGGGCCGGCACCGAGTCGCGCAGGAAGGCCAGCGCCGGGCTGGTGGCCTCGGGGGTGGTGGTGCAACGCGCCTCGCGCAGGGGGCGCAGCACGTGGTCGGACTGCTCGCTCTTGAGCTTGTTGAACCCGTCGCGCAGGATCAGACGGTCGTGCAGCTCCTGGTAGAGCTTGTCCTGACGATCGAGATAGTCGGCGCGCGCCTCGCGATAGCGACTCTGGATGCGCTCGGCGGCCTCCACCACGCTGTCCACCTCGCGCCAGGGGCAGGGAGCATCGAACTGTCTCTCGAGCTGGTCCCAGTCACGGGCCACCTCTTGCTCGAGGCCTACGGTGCGCAGCTGCTCGAGCTCGACGGTGCGCACCCGGTCGACCCGGTTGAGCTTGCGCAGCGAGTCCTCGGTCAGGTCGCCCAGGTAGATTCCCAGGTGCTGCAGCCCGTCGCGCAGGGCGTCGAGGTGCTGCAGCACTGCCTTGAGGACGTCCTCGACGTGGCGCGAGCGCATGCACCGGGCCAGCACTCCGCCCAGTTGCTCGAGGGCTCGGGGCACCTCGCTCTGGCGGGGCAGGCGCGCGAGGCGTTGCTGGAGCTCTTGCAGCTTTTCGAGCTGGCTCGGAAAATGACGGAAGATGGCATCGGCCAGGTGGTCGTTGTCGGGGTCGGCCTCCACTCTCAGGCTGTCAGATAAAAAGCGGCGCAGCTTGACGCGGGCCTGGGGGGTCAGGCCGCTGTCGTCGGCCGGCAGGATGTCGGCCAGCTTGAAGTCGCGGTCGCGGCGGAAGAGGTCTTGCACGTCCGGGTCTTGCACCGAGGTGACCCGCACGCCCGAGGCCGGGCGCAACACCACGAAGCTGCCCCGCAGAAGGCCGAGCACCGAGGCCCGCACGATGTCGGGGGCATAGCCGTAGGGCGGCCCGCCGAACTCGCCCAGCAGATTGGCGCCGGTGGTGCCGTTGTTGGCGATGATGAACTCCTTGATGCGGGTGGGCACCTCGCCCCGACAGGTGGGAGAGTAGCGGCCCGAGTCGAGCTCGAGCAGGCCCAGCTCGCCCGGGAGGAACTTGTTGCTCACTCCCCTCAGCTCGAACTCGAGCAGCTGTCTCATGTCGCCCTCGGTGATGGCCAGCTCGGTGAAGTGAGGATAAAGAGCGGGCAGCACCTCCTGGCCGGCTGCCTGCAGCACGTTCGGGAAGCTGCGCGACCAGCTTTCCTTGTTCAGCTTGCGGGCTCTGAAGTAGAGCTCGCCGGCCAGGAAGCAGGCGGCCACCTGGTCGTTGAAATCGTTCTCGAGATGGTCGAGCCGGGTGCGTTCATCGTAGAGCAGGCGGCGCCGAGCCTCGGGCAGCGATTGCTGGCGCGGCTCGTAGCGGCCCACCATCTGGCGCGAGCGAATCAGCTCGCGGGCGCGCTGCTCGAGCCCGGTGGTGGAGCCGCACACCCAGACAATTCGGTCGCGGCGTAGCTGCTCGTCGCTCTCCTTGAGCCAGAGCTCCTCTCGTCGCTCTTCCTGGCGAGTGAGAAAAGCCAGATCGAAGCCCACCACGGCCGGATCGTTGGGGGAGACCAGCCGCTCGTCGCGCGTGGCACGCCCGTCGGAGAAGCTGGCGGCCAGGGGGAAGGGACGGTTGCGATAGCGAGGCCTGTCGGCCTGCCCCACCAGCTGTTTGAGCTTTTCAGCCACCAGCACGCTGACGGCCTGACCGGTCACGCCGTAGCTGTCGCGCTCGTTGGCCCAGTCCTGGCCGGCCGAGCTCTGAATGCGATAGCCCTGCTTTTCCGAGCGCGACAGGATGCCGTGCTCGGCGAGCTTCTCCAGGGCGCTTCGGAGCGCTTCCACCTCGCTCCCGGCGCCCAGCCGCGGATAGAGGCAGCGGGCCACCAGCTCGGGCGTGGTGGGCTCCTGGTCCTGAATCAACTCCAGCAGCGCCACCGCCCTGGCGGCCCGCATCACGTTCCGGTCCGAGACCAGGTCGTCGAGGCTGGCCAGGCGGGCCATCGTGTTCTGCACGTCGGCGTCCAGGGCGGTGTGCTGCACATCGTAGATCTGGTCGATGGTCAGCAGCGTGCCCAGAGGCTGCTCACCCAGCTCGAGCTCTCGAAACAGCTCGCCGAGCAGCTGCAGCAGGCCGCGAATGGCGTGGTCGTCGCCCTTCATGCGGGTGGAGCGGGCCCTCAGGCTGCTGGTGATCTGCATCAAGAGGTCCACGTGGGCGGGCAGCATGGGGTAGACTTCCAGAAAGTCCATGCTGGTGATCTGATCGCATTTGTAGCCGTACAGGCAAAGGTCGGGGCGGTGCTGATCGAAGAGCGCCTCGAGCTCTCTGACTTTGAGCGGGTCTTTCTTGAGCAGCCTCTTGTGGACCACGTCGCGGATGTTGGTGGGGGCAAGGTGCACGCGCAGACGGGGAGGAAAGCGGTCTTTCAGCTTGCTGATGTTCCCACCCTCGACGTCTTCTTCGATCTTCTGCTGGCCGGTGGCAAAGATCCACACACGGCCCTTGAGCCGTTGCCCCAGCGCCGCCACAAAAGTCTGCAGCTTGAGCATGCGAGCTTCGTGGCCGTGGATGTACTGGCTGACCTCGTCCACCACCAGGAACACCGTCTTGCCGGGGGCGCGAAAGCCGAGCATGGCCTCGATGTCGCGCACCGTCTCGTCCACGGCCGTGCCCACTCCGGCCTGAGAGCCAGTGCGGATGTCGAGCCAGGCCATGGGGTCCTCGTAGCGGCTGGGAAACATCGCGTGCATGACCTCTGAGAAATGGTCCTCGGCCAGGCTCTCGGCGCGGGCCTGGCTCCAGGGCTTTCCGAGGGTCTGCTCGGCCAGGCTGAGAAACCTCTCATACTCATTGTCCTGCTCGAGCTTGAGCTCGAAGTCGGCCACGTAGTGGCTCCCGGGGCAGTAGCCCAGCCGCTCTTGCAGCTGCCGTTTGGCGGCGGTGTGGATGTGCTCGTCATCGCGGGCCATGGCCCCGATGTCGAAGACCACCGCCAGCGGGTCGAGCTGGCCGCGCAAGTAGCTCCAGGCGGCGTGCAGCTCCTGGCGGCGAGGCGAGTCGTCTCGAGCCAGCAGCGCCGCCGACAGCTTGCGACCGTCCGGAAGCACGCGCTCATCCAGCGACAGCCCCAGCAGCTTGGCGAAGCTGCTCTTGCCCGAGCCGTAGAAGCCAGAGATCCAGCAGGCCGGCAGCTCCACCCCGCCCGACCTGCCGAGCTCGGTGCTAAGGGCCTTGAGCAGGTGCACGAACTGCTCATGGATGCCGTCGCCGGTCCGCTGCCGGCGCGGGTCCCCCTCCTCGTAGCCGCCAGTGATGATGTACTCGTTTACCTCCTCGAGCAGCTTCTCGGGTTTTTGCTCGTGGAAGTAGATCACCGGCGGGATATCGCGGGTGATGTCGGACTGGAATATCTCCTTGATCTTCACGCCATGGCCTCCGAGTAGATGCGGGGTCGGTAGTCGCGGTCGGGGGGAAGCTCGCCCATGAAGCTCAGCGCGGTCTTGTCGCGCTGCTCGCCCGGGTAGAGCAGCACCACGGGAATCTGACGGGTCTTGCCATCGAGGTGCCGGAGCAGGCTCGAGGAGCGATAGAAGGGATACAGGGCCCCCACGCGCCGGATCCAGATCAAGGTGCGCTCGGTATCGTGGGGCTGGCTGTCGGAGAACTCCTCGATCACCCGAACCACGTCCGCAGCCAGGCCGTCCTCCCCTCCGATGAGCTGGCCCACCTGCTCGCGCAGACGGCTCAGAGCTCGGTCAGGATGGCGCTGATACTGCCGCTTCTCGGTCATGATCATCCTTGCGAGCACGTCCTCACCGAGCGACTTGAGGCGCTGCAAGAAGAGGCGCTGCATCGAGATGTCGAGCACGCTCCAGTGGCGGGCCTTCAGCTCGTCAGAAAGCGCTCGTACCTTCTTGCGCATCTCGAATTCGCTCTCGGGGGGGTAGGGGAGGATGGCGAACCGGTAGTTGCGCATGGTGGAGATGCGCGGCCCTTCCTCGGCCAGAAGGTCACGCTTGAGCCCTTCAAAGGCGTTGCCGAGCCCGGTCACAACACCGCCTCGGCCCACTCGAGCAGGCTGGCGTGCTCGAAACTCAGGTCGTGCACGTCGCCGGCCCGCGCGTAGCGCACCCAGGGCATGCGGCGCAATCGCTGCTCCCATTCCACCGCTTCGATGCCCACCGAAGCAAGATACGGGTTGTCGCGCAGACTGCCCTCGAACTCCACTTCGCGCAGAAGCTGCAACAGGTAACCCAGGGCCAGGTCGCTGACCCGGGGAAGCCTGAGCGGTCGCACCGCCGAGCTTCCCTCGCACAGACCAGCCTCGCAGGCGCAGGCCAGAAGACCCGCCGCCATGCGCTGGCTGGTGGAGGAGGCCCAGCGCCCCTCGGTCTTGCGGTCCACGAAGCGCAGCGTGGTGGTGCGATCGATGGTGGGCTCGGGGTGAAGGCGTCGCCCTGGCAGGATGCTGCCGGTGAACTCACGGTAGAGCGGGTCGGAAAGCTGCACGTGCCAGTGACACAGCACGTTGCGCTCGCGTGGGTCGGCCGGTTTCCAGCGGTGCAGCACCTGCAGGGCCCGGGGGTAGGTGTCGTAGCGATGGATGAAGTTGCTCACCAGGTAGCGTACCCTGGCCATGGTGCGGCTTCCGAACCAGCGTTCCTCGAACGCCACCCGGGCGCGCTCTCCCTCCAAGAGTGAGCGGTTGGCGTTCTCCCAGTAAGCGCGGCTGTCCTCGGCCCCCAGCCCCATGCGCAGCATGCGGGTGTGGATTTCGGTGGCCTCGCGCGGTTTCTCCAGGGCGATCACAGGCGGTAGTACGGGGCCGGATAGCTCGCCGGCAGGGGCAGCATGGCGGCGGCCAGGCATCGTGCCGCCTCGGCCGGGTCGGAGGGCATGGGGCCTTTCAGCTCGCGCCCTCCCGGTTGCACCGTATAGTCGCTCTGGGGGCCGAGCGCTTGCTCGAGCGCGGCCCGATCGAAGCGAGCCGTGGGCAACACGCTGATGGGCAGCTTGAGGGCCTCTTCAGGAGGCACCTGGCTCCACTTCAGCTCGCGGATGCGCTCGTCGAGCTGCTCTTCCAGCTCGAACCCCCAGCGATACAGGGTGCGGACGTTCTCGTGGCTGTGGGCCCTCTGGTCGGTCAGCCGGGCGGCCCGACGCACCGCCTCCAAAGCGGCCCAGCGATGCGTGCGCGGAGCCAGCCGCTGCATGAAGTCGCCCCCGCCGTATTCGTTCACCAGGTCGGTGCGCCACCAGCCGAGTCGGGGTGGGTCACTCTGGCCTTCCCCGGCCCAGGACAGGGCTAATTGCAGCGCCAGAATCTGGTCGATTGCGATGGCAACGGATGGCATCACTACCCCCTGAAGTCGTGGATTGCAGCGCCCTTCGGGGAGCCGGTTGCGATTCCCTCGGGATCGCTATTTCCGGTGTTCGTCAACTCCATGGCGCTTTGCGGATGTTTGAGACTGTTGCGAGCCGACCAGTGGCCTCGCAGGCTGGACTGAGGCTGGACGGGGATTGAGCCACGTTCCCGACGCCCTTCAGCAACCTCGTTGCGCTTCAGGGCATACTTTCCGCCCTGGCGCAGGATCTTCAAGCTGCCGCCCTCAGACCCCAGGTGAAGCATGGTTTCGATGCTCATATCCTCAGCTTAGCGCCTGTCCGCGACAGGGAATGTCGTTGCTCAAAGCCGGTGCACCCGGCTGACCGTCTCCAGGGCCCGGAAGCGCTCGGGGTGACAGGTGAAGAGCAGCACCTGGAGCCTCCCTGAAACCTCCTTGAGCAGCGAGCAGGCCCGCTCCATGCGCTGGTCGTCGGTGTGCACGAGGCTGTCGTCGAGCAGCAGAACCTGCGACTCGCCCCGTTCGGACAAGAGCTCGGCCAGGCATACCCGGGCCAGGAACGAGAGCTGCTCGCGGGTGCCAAAAGAAAGCTCGCCCACCTCGGGTCGGTGGTCGGTGTAGGCGGCCACCACCGATTGGGGCTGAAAGTCGCCCTTGAGCAGCACCCCCTGGTAGCGAGCCGAGGTCAGCTCCACCAGGCGCTCGCTCAAACGGGTCTGGAGGGGGCCCACCAGATCGTCCTGGAGGTCGGCTTTGGTCTGGGTGAGGGCCTCACGTAGGAGCCGGATGGCCTGGGCCTCGAGCTCGACCTGGCGCTCTTCCTGGAAGGCGCGGGCATATTCTTCCTGGGCCACGGCCAGCTTCTCGTAGAGCCCTTTGTAGCGGCCCACGGCCCCGATCTTCTGCTGCGTCTCGCCGGCCACTCGCTCGCGGTCGGAGCGCACGGCCTCGACTCGTCCGCGCAGGGCGGCCAGCCCCTCGCGGGTGACCGGGGTGCCGGAGGGGGGCACCAGGGCGGCTCGCCTTTCCTCCAGGTCGCGGGCCAGCCTGGCGATCGCATCCTCCAGCGGCTTGTCCGGGAAGGGCTCTTTGAGCCCCAGTTCGGGGCGCTCTTTGGCCTGTGAGAGCAAGAGCTCGTGCACGGTCTTCCAGCGGCTCTCGGGGTCGTCGCGCAGCAGGGTCTCGAGCTCGCTCTGACAGGACCGGTAGCGCTGGTCGGCCTGGGCGTAGTCTCGCTCGGCCTGCTCGAGGGCGGCGGGCATCGCGGCCAGCTCGCGCTCGAGCTCATCGAGCCGATCGCCCACCTGCGGCTCGACCGGCTCGACGGTCTTGAAGGTCTTCAGCCGCGCGTTTAGCTCCTGGGCGCGCTGGTAACGCTCCTCGGCCTCCTGGGCGCTGCCCACCCGCAGCACGGCCAGCAGGCGCGCCAGCTCTTCTTTCTGGGAAGCCAGAGCCTGCCACTTGCTCTCCTGGTTGGCGCTCTCCACCATCAGCCGGGCCACCCCGGGCAGCTCGAGAGAGAGCGCGCTCCGCACCTTGTAGCTCTGGCTCGCGCCGGCAGCCAGGCTGCCTTCCTGGGGCACGCCGTCGAGCACCGCGCGGGGCGCTAGCAGGGTCTCGGCGGTCAGCGTGACGCTGGCCGCTCCCGAGTCGAGGGCGGCTTCCTGTCCGGCGATGCTCGACTCGAGCTTGCCCAGCTTCGTCAGCTCCTCCTTGCTGGGGGGAGAAAGCTCCTCCAGCTCGCGCGTCAAGAGCGAGCGAACGCGCCCTTGCAGGCTGGCCTGGCGCTGTTGCAGCTCGTCCACACGCGCGCGGGTCGGCCGCTCGCCCGAGCGCTCGCGCAGGGCCTGCAAGCGCTCCTCGTAGTTGGCCCGCGAGGCCTCCAGCTCGCGCAGGCTGACCACATTGCGGGCCCAGCCGGCCTGCCAGGACTCCAGGGCCTTCTTCTCCTGCTCCAGGGCGTTGCAGATCTGCACCTCGCGTTCGTAGAGGTCCCAGGCGCCCAGCGCCTCCTGGTCGCGGTCGAGCCGCTCTTGCAGGGCCCTCGCCTCCTGCTCCAGGCTGGCCACATCCTCGCTCAGGCTCCGGATCTGCTCGCTCAGCCGGTTGCACTCCTCGAGCTCGGACTCGTGCTCGGTGACCCGGTT
Organism: Candidatus Xenobia bacterium; assembly: GCA_045863235.1. Classification (GTDB taxonomy): domain Bacteria; phylum Vulcanimicrobiota; class Xenobia; order Xenobiales; family QWHO01; genus QWHO01. Next base: position 19,210 of record BTUM01000007.1, read on the forward strand.
CTCGCTTTGCAGGGTGCGGTCGCGCACGGCCTTGAAGGCCGAGTTGGCCGAGGCGCGCTTGTCGGTCCACCAGCGGTCCATCTCGTCTTTCAAAGTCGCTTCGAGCCAGCTCACGCCGGGCGTCACCGCCTCCAGGCTGGCCAGCTGCGAGCGCATGGAGACGGGGACGGCCGGCAGGGCGGTGTCACCCTGGACGGCCCAGAGGCTGGCCAGGCCCTCGACGGGAAGCAGGGCGTCGAGCTTCTCCTGCAGCCCTTCGTCCTGGGCCACGAGCTTGCCGTCGCACTTGAGCCACGAGCCGGTGCGGGCCAAAAATCGCTTGCTCAGCTCGTACTTCTGGCCGCCCAGGTCGAAGGCGATCTCCACCAGCGGGTTGACCGAGGTGCCCCAGGGGCGAGCGCTTTGCATGCCGCTTTTGCCCCTTTTTGTAGGGGGCTCGAGCAAGACGCAGCGGATGGCCTCGCGCAGCGACGTCTTGCCACACTCGTTGGGCCCGTGAATGAGGTTCAGTCCGGGAGCAAGCTCGAGCTTGACCTGCCCCAGTCCCTTCCAGCCGTCGATTCGAAGCTCGTTGATTCTCATCGTAGATCCTCCTGGCCCGACCGGGCGATCAGTTTGCGGAGCAGCACGAGCGCCTCGCGGGCGACCTCGGACGACTCGGGGAGCTCGCCCGGGTCGACCGTGACCGCGGCCGCCCGGGTCTGCAGGCTGGCGGCCATGCGCTGCAGCAGGGGATGGCGATAGCCCACGGGGGCGGCCACCCCCACCTCGTTGATCACGCTCAGGTGTCGGCAGCGCGAAGCCAGGCGCTCGAGCTCTTTGTCCAGCTTGCCCAGCTCGTCCTCGGGCAGGCTGCCAGTGAGGCGCACGCGCAGCAGCACGTTGCGTCCGCCCGGGTGCTGCAGGCTGGGAGGGCTCCCAACCTCCAGCTCAACCGACTGCCACGACCAGCGCGCCACCTTCACGGGGTGCACCTTCAGGGGGACAAGCTCGACGACCAGGGCCGAGCCGCTGTCTCCCTCGTAGTCCACCGGCTCGGGGGTGCCGCTGTAGCTCTCCTGGCGGTCCAGGCTACCGCCCAGAGCGAGGTAGTCAAGGCCATGGGAAGCGGGCGGGTCCCCCACCGCCAGCCCCACGCGCAGGCCGGTGTCGGAGCCCCGAGGGGGGATCCAGGAGAGGTCTGAGGTGCCCTCGCGCCGGGTGATGGGGCAGGGATAGAAGGTCAGCCCGCTCTTGAGCTCGACAGGCTCGCTCTTGCGCAGCACGCGCACCGGCTCCTGGAACAGGTCGGCGCGCAGCTCGTAGGGGCTGTCGGGGGTGAGGGGATCGGTCTCGCCGGGCAGGATCAGCACCGGCACCGAGCTCGCCCCGAGCAGGCGCGAGACGTCCATCAGGGTGCGGTGGCTGATGCGGTTGTCGGCCAGGGTGTTGCCCACCAGCACCAGGGCCTCGACCCGCTCTTTCTCGGCCAGGGCCACCAGGCTCGAGAGAACGTCCAGCCTGGCCTGGCGCAGCTCCTCGGCCAGCTCGGGCAGCTCGCGGAAATCGCGCCCCACCAGGACGTCGGATGTCTGCAGGATCTTCATGCCTACCTCCCTTGCTCCAATCGAAACAACCGCTCGGCGCTGGCGCGCACGAAACGACAACCTCGGATGCGCCGCTCTTCTTGCTCGAGCTCGCGGGCGATCTGCCAGAGACGTTCCTCGCGCTGGTTGTGCAGATCGAGCAACTCGCGCGAGAGCTTGCGGCTGGCCTGAGCGGCCGCGCGCGCAACCTCGGTGCTGGTGGCGTTGCGGCGCCTCTTCTCGGCCTCGGTGAGGGCTTTCTGAAGCTCTCGTTCTTTGGCGTCGAGAAACATTCGCGCGTCCTGACGCCGACCCGAGAGCGCCGCCAGGAGCCGCTCGATGCGCCCCTCTTGCTCTTTCTCGACCGCTTGCTCGAGCTCGCGCAGGGCGGCGGCAAGCTCGGGGTGCTGCTCGGCAACCTCTTCCACCCGCTCCAACTGGCCGCTCGCCAGGGCCTCCTCCAGCCCTGGCCCTCCCAGCACCAGCAGGCGCTCCTCTTCCTCCAGCCCGCTCAGGGTCACCTTGTAGACCTCCCACAGGGCCTGGTCACCCTCGGAGCGATAGCAGCCGCGCGCGAGGCGGGCCTCCCGGATGATCTGGCGCACCGCCGAGTGGCCCACGTGGAGCGGCTCGCCGAATTCGTCCGAGGGTTGAGGCGGCCCCAGGTGGTAGGCCACCCCGCGCCACTCGAGCAGCACCCGGTCGCCTCGCACCCCTTTGCGCAGCACCGGCGACTCGGCCTCGAGCAGGGCCAGAAGTTCTTCATCGCGGCGGCTCAAGGCCTGGGGCAACTCCTCGGAGCAGCGGGCAAAGCGCGCGCGTACCTCCTCGTCGAGCCGTCCCCCCCGGCCGGCCAGGTGGGAGGAGCGCCGGTTTCTCTCGACGGCGTCGATCTCGAGCTCGAGGCGGTCGAAGGCCTCGCGGATCGACTCGGGCGTACGGCAACTCGAGAAGATGTTGGCGATGCGGGTCTCCAGGTCGAGCGTGGAGACCACCGCGCCCAGAATGGCGTCGGAGGAGCCGAGCAAGCCCTCAAAGAGCTGGAGTTTCTCGTTGAGCAGGTGGTAGACGCGCTGCTCGCCCTCGTTGTCGAGGTTGATGAAGTTGACGATGATCACGTCGTGGCGCTGGCCGTAGCGGTGCACGCGGCCGATGCGCTGCTCGATGCGCTGGGGGTTCCAGGGCAGGTCGAAATTGATCAAGCAGTTGCAGAACTGCAGGTTCAACCCCTTGGCCCCGGCCTCGGTGGCGATCAACACCCGGGTGCGCGTCTTGAACTCGTGCACCAGGGCCGCTCGCACCGCCGACGTGCGCTCGGGCCGCTCGCGCTCGTCGAGGTGGGCGGCCACCTCTTGCTCCCAGCGGCGCAGCGCCTCCTCGGCCCGGGGGCCCTCGTTGGTGCCCGAGAAGGCGGTCACCTGGTCGCCGATCCCCTTCTCGGTCAGGAAGGCCACCAGCCCCTGCAGGGTCTGGCGGCTCTCGGTAAAGATCACCACCTTGTCGTTGACCACCCCGGTCAGCGAGTGGTGGGCGATCTTCTCGAGCAGCTCCCACAGCACCGTGAACTTGTTGGTGCCCTGAGCCAGGAGCTGGCGGGCCCTGGCCTCCATGCGCGTCAGCTCGAGGCTGTCCTCCTCCACCTTCTCCCATTCGCCCTGCGAGGAGGTGCGGGCGAACTCTTTCATGCGGGTGAGGTTGCTGGCCAGGGCGTGGAGCGAGCTGGCCATGCGCCGGGTGACCTGCAGCATCACCAGGCGCCGCGACTGGGGCTTATAGACCGACTGCTTTTGCAGCCAGCGGCTGACTTCTTCGTAGAGCTCGCGCTCGGCGGCCTGCAGGTTGAAGTTGACCGTCTCGCAGTGGCGTTTGGTGAAGGGGAGCTTCATGTGCTCGGCGGCCTGGCGGCGCAGCGTGCGTTGGACCACGAAACCAAGCCGGTCGCGCAGCTCGCCCTCGGCGTTGGGCCGGAGTGAGCGTCCGCCGGGACCGGCGTAGAGCTGGCAGAACTCGTTGAGGTGCCCGAGCACCAGGTGGCGCGGATCGACGAAGTGGACCAGCGACCAGAGCTCGTAGAGCGAGTTCTGCAGCGGTGTGGCCGTCAGCAGAAGAGCCGGGGCCTGGGCCTGAATGTGCATCAACCAGGCAGCCCGGCGGGCAACGCCCTTCCTCGGGTCCTCTTTGGGCCTGATGTCGCGCTTACCGAAGCGCTTGTGAGCGCCGCTGAGCATCTCGTGGGCCTCGTCCACCACCAGCAGGTCCCAGGGGCCGCGCCGGGCCAGCTCTTCGGCGTAGCGAGGCGAGGTGGCGAACTCGCGCCCCGCGATGTAGATGCCTCTTTTGGTGTGCTTGTCCAGGTTGGTCATGCTCAAGATGGTGGTCTTGAGGCTGAATAGATCGCGCATCTCCACCTGCCACTGGCGCGCCAGCGGCAAGGGCACGATGATGAGCACGTGTCCCCGCCCTTCGGTCTTGAGCTGGGTCAGCACCAGCCCGGCTTCGATGGTCTTGCCCAGCCCTACCTCGTCGCAGAGCAGGGCGCCCCCCTCGCTCAGCCGCTCGAGCGCGAAGATGACCGCCTCCACCTGGTGAGGATTGGGATCGATGGATGAGCGCCGGAACACCTCGACGTACCGCTCGAAGTCGTCGGTGCGGCGGCGGCGCAACAGCTCTTCGGCCAACATCAGCTGGCGCAGTCGGATGGCTGGAGATGGCATCGCGTTCGAGGGTGAGCGGAGAAAAGGCGCGACTACGCTCCGCGCGGCGTTCGGTGGGGAAACGGGAGAGTCCTGGCAGAGCGAGTTGGTCGGCACGGGACGAGTGTATCCGGTGCGGGTGACATGTAGCGTCGTCACCGGGGAAGGCGCAGCTGGACCTGAGGCGCGGCAGGGCAACAAGCAGACCCCTGGTGGACACGGAGCATCGGGTCACCGCGGGCGCATCCCACTGAGCAGTTGGACCGACCAGGTCTCTGAGAATCAATCGTGCCAGGGAGTCACGGGGCCCTGATGCCCGTCGTCCTCCCCGACTCTATAGTGAAGCGCTGAAGACTTGCGCGAACTGGCGCTGGTAGATCTGCCTGGAGGCGCCCCCGAAGGCCTTCGGCACTTGACGCTCAGCACACTAAGACTCTACGCCTTTAGCCTGCGGCGAGAGGTGCCAGACTTTCCGGTCCGGTACTGTGATAGCTTCTGCGCGAACTGAGCCGTACACAGGCCGACTCGGGAAAGCGCCGACTCCAGTCGAGCTTCAAACCTCAGGTCACCGGGAAACGTTCTCTTCAAGACGCTGCTTGCTGTGATGACCTGTCCGTCCTGCTGGTCAAATTCCGACCCCTCATACCAGACCCCTCTGGACAGAGAGTCCAACGCCTCCTCCAGATTGGGTGGAGGTGTCACGACCTCTCCGGCCGAGTTCAGTTCGATGACTCCGGCTGGCGAGAGGTCACTTTTCCAGAAGAGCTCAATCTGCACGTATCCGCCTGAAGAGAGCAGCCAGGTTGGGCCGGTCACAGAAATCTTCCTCTGAAGCAGTGTAGTCCGAGAACTGCTCCGCGAAGAGCTCTACCCGCTCCAGATAGCTAAGTTTCTCTGGCGCCAACCCATCACCCTTCAACGCGAGGGACGCCCTCCGAGCCGGTGATCCCCAGGTCTGGTAACCCTGGGAACGGTCGCGCCCTCGTCGTGCTTACTGTGATCGCTTTGCTCTGGCAGTCAGCTTGCCGGCGTAACGAAGCTGCCGCCAGGTAGAGCAGTAGGACCGCCAGGCGCATTCTGAGTGGCTGACCTTCCGCCGGAACTCGGACCTCCAACTCGGGTTGTCAGGAAAGCGATGCGGCCCGAAAGGCCCGTCATCTCCGTAGTCAATCTCGAACTTCCCGATCAGCCAGAGGTTCGACCGGTGTTCTCGGAGGGTCCTCCCGGAGCTGCCGCTCTCCTTCAGATGAGCAAGAAGGTCGAGGAAGAACGCCCCTATCTCGCGCGCCAGGGCGTGCGACTTCTCGTCGTGATACCAGTCTCGAATGAAGGCCTCGAGCTCGTGCGCCAGGTCGCGGCAGGTCACTGGCCCAGCCAGGAGCGGTAGGCCGCGTGATACGGCGCTGCCGGCGAAGTCGCTGGAAAGGACAGATCGGCCACGGAGACGTTATGGACGCTTCCGTCGCCTGAGCGACAGGAGGCGGTCAGCCCGCGCAGAGGGTTTCCGTCGTAGTCGAACTCCAGCACCTCGACTCGCTGGCCGATGATGCTCGCCTCGGCCGGAACGGGCACTTCTTCCGAGAAGGCATTGAGAAATGCGCAAAGCTGCTCATCCTCTCCGTAGCAGTCCACCAGGATCTCTCCGAGGAGGTCCTCGATTGTCTCTGTGCTCATGGCGGCTCCTTTCTGATGCCCTGGTTCTCGTCCGCCGGAGCCCGGCTGACTGGCTGCGTCGGTCGCCCGTGAGTGGTCGTGCGGCAGGCAGGGGTTGAATTCCTTTCGAGCACATGTGCTCTTCGTCAGTGCGATTGCCGACTATGGCTGAGACGACTCGAGCAGTCGCCGCAGTCTCGGGCGCGGAAGTAGTCTGCTCGCGCGCGTCAATAGCCCCGCGCGAGGTGTCTACGCTGGCTCGGAGGCGGAATTCGTCTGCTTCGTGCGCGACACTCGCCTGAGAAAGCAGAGCGCGGGAGCCCGGTCGCGGCAAAGGCCAAGCCGGGGCTCAAGTCGAAGTTGCACAAGATGGCCGCTGTCATTGAGGGGTTCGATCGGATTACCTTCGACCCGGGCATCATGGCCGGACAGGCATGCGTGCGGGGCATGCGAATTCCGGTTTCTGTGATCTTGAGCCTGGTCGCAAACGGGATGTCCCCCGCCGAGATCATGGAGGATTATCCCGACCTTGAGCCTGCAGATATCAAGCAAGCCCTCGAGTACGCGGCCTGGCTGAGCCGGGAGAGCATTTTTCCTAGATCTCGACCGTCACCATGCCTTCGGGAAGCTTTGCCCCCTGGCGCAGGACGGCCACCCGCATCTCGACCTTCTGCTCCTGGTTGCGCACGGCCTTGATCAGCATCACCTCATAGCGATCCGAGCGGTAGAGGAATCCGCTTCCATAGGGCTTTCGAGTCCAGCCATTCTTCTCGACCAGCTCTCGATCGAGGGTCGCCGCCCATTCGTCGAGACCCACGCCCAGCTCGAAAGCCATCTTGTCCCAGGCGCAGTCTCCCCGGACGACGCGCACCGGCGTGGCGACCATGGTCTTGTGCTCGGGCAGGGGGATGTCGCTTTCGATCTCGTAGCGCTTCTTGCCCATCTCGGACAGGCCACATCCGAGGCAGGCGAGCAGGGCCAGGCACACCAGCAAACTGCGCACGAGCGCGTGTTTCTCGGTCGGTGGACTCGTTCCCCGCTCGACGGAGTCAGACCGGCGTGAGCAAGACCCGCTCTTCCTCCGAGGCCAGCTGAGCGCGCAAAAGCTCGAGCTGGGCCTGCAGGGCCGCCTGGCTCATCCCCGGCACGCCCACCCCGGGCCGCAGCTCGCCGGTGCGAAAGTCGACCAGGTTGAGCCTCTCGTTGGGGTCGGCCACCAGGTTGTACATCTCGAACTGGTTGGGCAGCGTCCCCGTGTCGTCGATGTAGCGGCAGTACTTCCACTCGCCGGTGCACAGCATGTGAACCGTGTTGGGCTCCACGCAGGCCCCCGGGAAGAGGGGCGCCCCGCCCGCGATGAAGCTGCCCACCCGAGCGATGAACACGTCGAAGTTGTCCTGGTTGACCGGGTCGGGCACGTCGGCGAGCCGGGTGGCGTCGTCGGAGGTGGTGAAAATCACGCCCGGGCGCGGCGGGGCGGTGTTGGTCTCGAGCAGCGGGGCCAGGTTGACGCCCACGAAGTCGCGCACCTGGCTCTGGCCCGTGATGCGGGTCTTGAGCACGGCCACGTCCTCTTCGTTGAACCCGGCCAGACCCAGCAGGGTGGGAGCGAGATCGATGCTGCTGGTGGGGTGGAAGAACTCGGTGATGCGGTCGGTGGGGTTGATGAGGGGGCTGGAGATGACCATGGGCACCTTCAGCGCCTCCTCGTAGGCGGTGAAGAACTTCTGCAGCATCAGGTTGTGAGCCATGGTGTTGGCACCGTGGTCGGAGGTAAAGATGATGATGGTGTTCTCGGCCAGCCCGGCCGCGTCGAAGGCCTCCAGAGCCCGGGCGATCTGCAGGTTGGTCAGGTACTGGATGTACATGTAGAACTGCCCGTGGGCCAGGGCCCAGTTCTCCTGCAGGGGCGAGGGGAGGGCCTGCATGGGGTAGGGGAGGACGTTGTCCTGGAGGGCAAGCGGGAAGGCGGCCGCCAGGGCCATGGGCATCTTCCAGGCCGAGTCGAGGTGGCAGTGGGGCTTGGCGCTCAGGTCCTCGTTCCAGGTGGGGGGCAGGTTGAATGTCAGCTGAGGGAAGCCGTCCGGGTTGAGCTCGACGGTGACGCCGTCGGCGCTGGTGTTGCTTACAGAGCCCTGGGGCGGGATGGGCTGGGGGAAATTCTGGCCGGTCAGGGGATCGGTGACCCCGCCGGCGGCCTCTGGGAGAAAGAAGGGGGCGGGCCAGGCGCCGATGTCGTGCGGGTTGGTGAAGGAGGCCACGGCGAACCACGGGTCCTCGTTGCCCTGCTGGGAGGTGAAGAAGTCGCTGATGATGTTGGCGAAGCCCACGTCGCGGTAGGCGCCCAGGTTGGGGATGGAGCTGTCCGGGTCGGGCCCGGAGGTCTCATAGCTGGCAAAGCCCCACGGCTCGAGGTCGAAGGGCGGCTCGGAGGTATTGGAGACGTGCCACTTGCCGAAGTAGTGGGTGGCGTAGCCGGCGGCCCGGAACCAGTCGCCCAGAGTGGGCACGCCGTCGGGGTCGAGGAACTTGATCTCGTCGGGCACTTTGAAGGTGCCGTTCACCTGGGTGACGCCGTGCAGCGAGGGATACTGGCCGGTGAGGAAGGTGGTGCGGCTGGGAGCGCAGGCGGCCGAGGCGGTGTAGTGGCGCCGCAGCACCATGCTGTTCTGGCGCAAGCGCATGAAGGCCGGGAAGAAGCGCTCGAAAGGATTGCCCGGAGTCAGGTCGGGCCGGAAGCCCAGGATCTCCTTGAGGGCCGGCAGCTCGCCCTCGTTGGGGCCGTAGCCGTCGGGGGGAGTGCGCATCTCGTCCACGAGCAGGAGCAGGATGTTGGGTCGCTTGCGGGTGGGGTCGAGGGGGAGGGGGTTGCCGAGCGGGCTGGATTCGTTGCCGCAGCCGGCGCCGAGCATGGCGCCGGCCACCACGCCGGTGGCAGCTTTGATGAACTCGCGTCTGGTAGCCATCTCGGGCGGTTCACCCAGCAGCAGACGATTCCTGTTGCGGAGGCTTTCTCGGGACAAAGTGAAAGAGACTGCTATGCGACGCCTGGCTCTCCTGGTGATGGCGGTCAGTTTGCTGGCGGCATCCCCCGCTCGCTTGCAGAAGGTGCTCGACCGCGCCGTGCAGCGCGGCATTCCCGGGCTGCAGGCCTGCGTCACGGGCCGGGGGATCGATTGGGTCGGGGTGGCCGGAGTGGCCGACAAGAAGGGGATCCCGGTCACGCCCACCACCCGCTTTCGCATCGCCTCGTCCTCCAAGACCATGGTTGCCGCCACCGCCCTCATCCTGGTGGGGGAGGGAAAGCTCGGATTGGACGATCCCGTGGCGCGCTACCTCACGCCCGAGGTCGCTTCGCACTTTCCCCGGGGCATCACCGTGCGCATGCTGATGAACCACACCAGCGGCCTGGAGGATTACCTGGGCCAGGAGATCGACTTTGACGAGGCGGCCCGCAAGAATCCCCGGCGCGAGTGGACGCATTTCGAGACGCTGCGCTACGGTTACGACCTCGAGCCCGTAGGCAAGCCTGGCCAGAAGCACTATTACTCCAACACCAATTACATCTTGCTGGGGGTGGTGCTGGAGAAAGTGACCGGCGAGCCCATTGGGACCACCATGCAAAAGCGCCTCTTCACTCCGCTGGGAATGCGCCACACCTACTGCGGCCTCTACGCCCGGGCCCCGGCCGAGACCGCTCGCGGCTATGCCGAGGAGGGCGATGTCTCCTACTACAACCCGGGGGACGGACTGGCTGACGGCGGGGTGCTCTCCACCGCTCCCGATATGGCCATCTTCCTGCGCGCTCTGTTGGAGAAGAAACTGCTCAAGCCGGCCCAGCAGAAGGCTTTGATGACCTTCGTGGCCACGGACGAGCGCGACTGCACCTACGGGTTGGGCCTGGCGCGCTATGACACCGAGCAGGGCGTCTGCTACGGGCACGACGGCAGCATCGACGGGTATCGCTCAGCCATGTACTACTTCGAGGACAGCGCCCTGGTGACCGTTGCGCTGGGCAATACGACCATGCGCGACGAGGTCTTCGACAGTCTGACCGAGAGTCTGGAGGCGGCGGCAGGCAAGCCTGAGCGGGATTGACCCTGACCGGCCCCGCAGCTAATTGTGCTCGCACTTTGGTTTTGCACATTAGCACAATCTGACGAACGCGCCGGAACTGCGTTCCTGCGCGTTGTAAAGTGCAAGACCAGAGGCCTTGCACTTTAGCGACGGCAGGCCCAACCTGGCACGCGGACGAATTCTCTCGGGATGCACCTCGGCGGGATCGGCCCCAAGGGCTTCACCCCTTTGCCCATGAGCGCAAGCGGGGCGACCGGCGACAGTCTGCCTGCGGACAGGGTCTCCCTCGGCGGGCCAGCGCCCGAGCCATCGCTGCCTGACCGCCCGACCGCCGCGCCAACGCTGCCTGACCAACAGGCCACCGCGCCAGGCACCCCCCCGGCCCAGCTCCTGGCCGAGCCCCCTGCCCCGCAAGTCCTGGACGACGACAACGACCGCTTCCTGGCCGGCCTGCGTCGGGCCGAGCGCCGTCAGCACGCCCCCCTGCTCCTCAACCTGGACAAACTGGAAGGCGAGGCCCGCGATCAGGCGCTCAACCTGGCCCGAGACCTGACTGCCACCAGTCAGGATCCGCTGGTCCGCCGCCTGGCCCGGCGTGTCTGGCCGGATAGCCAGCCGCAGCAGGTCCCCGGGCCCGGGCCCAGAGAGCCGCTCGCACCCGAGGCGCCCCTGGAGGCTTTGATCGAGAGCGTCCTGCAACCTGGCGCCCCGGCTCAGGACCGTCAGCGCCTCGCCACCGCCATCCGCGACCCCGAGCACAAAGACCGGCTGGCCCCGCACGTCGATCGCCTCAGCCGCGCGGTCCGAGAGAGCCATCCCGAGCAAGATATGGACCTGGATTTCTCGCGCGTGCACCTCACTGGCTCGCTGCTGGCGGCGTTCCCCGAGGTGCTGACCGAGGACTTCTTCCGCCACGAGGTGCTGGGGCTGGCCCAGCGCTCCCATTCCATCACTTCGGACGCGGCCCGCGAGCTGGCCACCGATTGTCTCAAATCGCGCCCCGAGCTGCGCGATCTCATTCCCGAGGTCATCCTGGCCTGTCGCGAGCGCAACCTGGACAGGCTCGATTCGCGCGACCTGGCCCTGCTGGCCCTGGCCAGCGAGCAGGGCTGGGTGCCGGGAAGCGAGACCCAGAAGGACTGGCTGGCCCAGTGGCTGCACGTGCCCGAATCGCTGGCCTCCAGCCCGACCTTCCAGAAATGCCTGGCAATGGTCAGCCAGCATGCTTCTCTCTACGCCGACTGCGAGCTGCCCGGGCCCGACGGCCAGGTTCAGAAGCTGCCCGTGGCGCTGTTGATGCGAGCCAGCCTCGAGCCGGATCACTCCGACCTGGCCGAAGAGGCGGTCGGCACTTCGGTCCGCGTCCGACCGGTCCAGGCCTGGCACCAGCGCCTGATCGAGCTGATCCGGCAAGCCCGGCCCGAGCCCCTGCTGGCGCGCACCGAGGAGTTCTATCGCCAGGCCGGCTCGCTGCAACGACTGAGCGAGGAGGAGCGCACCCGGTTGGCCCTGGTTTCCACCCTGCCGGGAACCGACGAGAAGCTGGCCGCGCTGTTGAGCGACGAGCGCAACCAGAAGGCGGGCGTGCTCAACCCGCTGGTGGATCGACTGGTGCGCGACCCTCGCCGCGCTGAGATCCTGCGCGAGATGAGCCAGCCCGGAGTGACGGCGGCGCGAGTCGTGGAGCTGGGTCGCGAGTCCCTGGCCATGACCATGACCGGAACGAGCGAGGAGCCGCTGGCTTCCGTTCAGAGCAAGATGCTCGAGGTGCTCGAGAATGGCTCGTCGGTGGCCGTGTGCGAGCAGGGCGAGAAGCTCCTGGCCGAGCTCGCGCCCGAGCTGGCCCGCTATCGAGCCATCGAGGAGGTGCCGCCCGAGGTGGTGGTCAATCTGGGCTTGCTGACGCCCTTCCTGTGCCTGGATCCGGAGCTGCGCAAGAAGGCCGAGCCCACCATGATCTCCTTCCAGAACATCGACCGGAATGGCTGGGGTGCGGGCTGGCTGCACGTGGGCAACCAGCTCTCCCGGATGGTGATGACCTCCATCAAGGACGATTTGAGCCATCTCAAGCCGCATGAGCAACGCACCCGCATCCACGAAGCAGTGAACCTGGCTTTCTTGCTGGGGAAAGGGCGGCAGTCCAACTTGAGTCTGCCTCTAGCCGAGTGGAGCCGCACCTGCACCGAGCCTGCCGGATTCCCTCGCGAGCACTGGGCCACCGACCGGGTGGCCTGGATGGAGACGGGCCTGGCCAGCGTCAAAGAGCCGCGGCTTCGCCGGGAATGGGCTCGCCAGGCGGCCGACCTGAAGCATTCGGGCCGTTTGCCTGAAATCGCTCAGTTTGCGGCCGACGTGGCCCGCGAGATGCTGGCCGACGAGCTGGAGCGGCTCAAGTCGAGCGACCTCACTTTGTTTGAGCGCTCGCGCCACTTTGGCACGGCGGTCGACCTGGTCGGCGCGATGGGGGAAGGGGTGCGCGACCTGGAGTCGAGCTTCCTGGAGAACGCCTCGGACTGGGAGAAGAGCCTGAAGAACAGCACGGGCTTCTCGGGGGCGTCCCGAATTCACGAGCTCATCGCGCGCCAGCCGGGGGAGCCGGCCGAGACCTGGGCCCTGCTCCAGCCCGTGGTGGGCAAGCTGGCCCCTCACCTGGGGTTGGGGCGGTTGCTCGAGGCCCTGGATGAAGTTCCTGGCCGCGAGCTCAAGCCTGAAGTCGAGCAGTTCGACCGTCTGGTGAGCGCGCTTGGCCCCGACAAAGCTTACGATGCGTTGCAGCTCTTTCGACAGGTCAAGATTCTTGAGAAAGAGGGCCTCCCGGTGGAGCAGGCGCTGACGCGCGTGGTGAAGCAGCACCTGAAGATGGAGGCTGATCCGGGCGGCGCGCTCAAAGAGAGCGAGCGCTCTGTGACCATGGGCGGCGTGCAGCTACGCAAGCGGACGCGGACCTAAAGGGGCGGCCGGAAAGGCCGTGCCGATCAATACATGGCCGCCTGCACAATGTGCGCTCCCTTTAGCGACCCGGAAAACTCCACTTGCTCTTGCGCTTGCGCTCTTGCAGCTTGTCCATGTCGGTGCGCATCTTGTCCGACTCGGCTCGCAGGAACTCGACCACCTCGGCGTGCACGGCCACCTCGTCGCGCCAGGCCTGGGCCGAGTCCTGGTAGAACTCGCAGTCCTGGGCCAGCTTGTGGTTCTCCTTGCGCAGCTTCTCGATCTGTGCTTTGAGCTGCTGCACTTCCTTGCGGGCCATCTCGCAGCGCAGCATGGCCTCCAGGGCGCGCTGTTGCAGGGCCTCGGAGCGGTCTTTCTCCTTGCGTAGCTCGGCTCGCAGGGCGGGGTCGGCGTTCAGGGCCAGATCCAGCTTGCGCTCGCGCTCGGCCTGGTCGCTCAGGTTCGAGAATAGCTCGCGCTCGAGGCGCATGAGCCGGCGCATCTCCATCGAGCGCGGCTCGGTCTCGTCGGAGAGGGAGACGATTTTTGGCTTTTTGCTGGATTCCCCCGCCAAAGTCGGGACCTCTTTTCCAGGCGCAGAGTCCCCTCAGGAATAACCCGTTTTCGTCGCGCTGTCAATATCCGGTTAACATCGAGCCGGCCCGGGCCGTCTGACAATGGCACGTCATGCCCAGGCGCATCCTGATCGCGTTGCTGGTGACCCTCTCTTTGACGGCTGTGGCCCAGGAGACGGGTCTGCAGGGCTTTTTCGCGGGCACCACCCCGGAGGGGGCCATCTTCCTGGCCCAGAGCCATCAGGATCTGTCCGGCTCACTGCTGATCCGGCCCGCCGGCGTGACCGTTCCCACCAAGGCGGCTAACGCCTACAACAAGTACTGCAGCCAGGTGCTGGGAGGGCGCCTGCTGACGGTGCGCATCTACGGGGCTGCGGGCCCCATCTCGAGCGGCGAGATCACCATCGTGGCCGGCGAGAAGCGCATCAATTTCAACAAGCAGCTGCTGGCCGACGGCTACGCAACCCTGAACCGCGACGATCCGCGTTTCTCGGGTTGGGACAAGTACGAGGCCATGGGCAAGCAGCGCAAAGTGGGGGTGTGGGCGGTCGGCAAGCCGGTCTGGCCGATTCCCAAGCTGCCGACCGGCCAGACCTCGGGGGGAACCGACCGCGACCGGGTCATCGCTCAGTACGGGCAGCCCAACCACACCAACCGCACCACCGTGCCCGACAACGAGAGCATCACCAGCTATCACACCTACATCACCGACTTCTACTTCCAGCAAGGCCTGGTCTTCATTTACCGAGACGGCAAGCTGGTCAACAAGCAGCCGTACCGGGAGCGCTGAATGCGAAAGCTGATCCTGCTCATCTGTCTTGTCTTGGGCCTGGCCGCCACCGCGTGGGCCGACGAGCCCCAGCCCCTCATCGAGGAGGAGGATTGGACCAACGTGCGTCCGGCCGTCGATCCTTCCCTCAGCGGGCGCCCGCCGGCGCTGACCTGGTGGTGTGGGCCCTATGCCGAAGAGGTGGGCTGGGCCGTGCAGGTGGCCAATCGCTGGAACCGGCTGCACCCCGACCAGCCCGTCGAGCTGCGCTCATTGCCGCCTCACCGGCTGGCCGAGGATGTCTTCCGCGAGGCCATCGCGGCCGGGCACACGCCTGACCTGACCAACTTCCTGTTCCCCACCAATGCCCACGAGTTCGCCGCTCGGGGAGCGTTGCTGTCGCTCGACTCCATCCCGGGCATGACCGAGTACCTGGCCCAGCGCTGTGGCCAGGGGGCCGACCGCTCCTTCCGCTCACCCGATGGGCGCCTCTACCAGTTCCCCTGGAAAGGCAACCCGCTGATGATGCAGTACAACGCGGCCATGTTCCGCCGCTACAACCTGCGTCCCCCGCGCACCTACTCCGAGTTCCTCAAGAGCGCCAAGGTGCTGGCCGCGGCCGGCAAGGCCGAAGGCCGCCCGCTCTACCTCTGGGCGCCCAACCCCGGGCCCCAGTTCTGGCACCGCTACTACGACTTCTACCCGCTCTACCTGGCCGCCTCGGGCGGTCAAGGGCTGTTGACGCCCGAGGGCAAAGCTGCCTTCGACAATCCCGCGGGCGTTGCCGTGATGCGCTTTCTGGCCGACCTGTGGCGCGAGGGCCTGGCTCCCCGCCAGAACCTCTATCCCGACGACCTCGACCAGGTGCGCGCCTTTGCCGATGGGGGACTGGGGATGATGCTGACCGGCCCCTGGAACATCATGCAGGTGCGCGACCTTGCCGGTGAGGAGTTCCAGTTCGATTTCGCCCAGCTGCCCGTGCCCGATGGCCGCCCTGCCGCCGAGCCCGTCTACAGCTACGGCAACTACCGCAACTTCGGCATCTTCTCCAGTTGCAAGAACCAGGCCCTGGCGGCCGAGTTCGTGCGCTTTGCCACCTCCAACGAGAGCGATCTGGGCTTTCTCTACTCGGCCCTGCAGTTGCCCGTGCGCAACGACCTGGAGGAGGAGCCGCTCTTCGTGCTGGCCCTGCAGCAGAGCCCGGCCGCCCTGCTCAAGTTCGCCGTGCAGGGGCGCTGGGAAGAGCCGGTAGGCAACGTTCCCCACTTCAATCGGGTGCTGCAGATCCTCTCCGATGAGCTGGTACTGTGCGCGGTGGAGGGCAAGAAGACGCCCGAGCAGGCGGTGCACGACGCCGCCCGACGAATCGACGCCGGGGAATAGGCTCAGATCAGCTCGCCGGCCCAGAGCTGGCGGACGAACTCGTCCAGGGGCAGGAGCTGGACCGGTCCGTGCCGGTCGGTCAGCTCCCGCGGACTCTTCTCCAGGCACACCACCATGCGCCGACCCACCGGAGCGTCGTCGCTCAAAGCGGACAGCCCCTTCAGGTCGGTCTGGTGGACCCGTCCGCTCTTGACCTCGATGGCCAGCCGGCGATCATCGAGCAGAAAGTCCACCTCAAAGCCTGATGCCGTGCGCCAGTAGCGGATCTCAAGCTCCGGGGCGCGGTAGGCCTGATAGGCTCGCAGCTCCACGAAGACCAGTTGCTCGAAGCTCCTGCCGAACTCGGGAGTGCCCGGGGCCGGTTTTCCGCGGCCCCCACAGGAAGACCGACTGCCCGGGACGGTCGGGGAGGGTCAGCAGCCTGCTGAGATTCATGCTCTATGGTTCCGAATATCAGGAAATTTCGACCTTCCACTCCGGATTATCAGCTCCGGGGAGCTAGCAGAGTGTCCTCGAAGAGGGCTTTTGCATCATCCTGCGCTCAACAGATTGTGGAGCAGGCTGATGCCCTGCACAACCGGTCTTGCATCAGCCTGTTAGTGAGGCCGGTTGAAGCGAGCCTGCAGCCCGTCGCCGTCGGCCAGAACCCCGAAACGGGCGTTGGCGGCCAGGTGGCGGCAGATGTGGAAGACCGACTCCACCCGGTCGCTGGCCTTCAGCTTCTCGGCCACCTGCTCGGCGGTCTGGGGCTCAGGGCCGAGCGCGGCCACGATCTTTCCTTGCAGCTCGAGCACCGCGGCGGCGGCCTTCTTGCCGGCCTCCACTCCGGGCTGGTGGTAGGCGTTGATGTTGACCAGGAAGCCATAAAAGCCCACCGCTCGCTCGTAAAGCGCGATCAGCGCCCCGATGGTGCGCGCTGAGACATCCGGCACGGTGATCAGGATCGACTCGCGCCCACCCTCGGTCAGGGCTTCGCGGGTGCCCTGCCACATGCCCGAAAGGTAGTCTCCCGTGGTGGCGCCGGGAGAGACCTCGATGGAGTCGCCCCGGCGGTCGTGCTCGACCACGATGAAGGTGGCGAAAAAGTTGTTCAGACCGTCGCGCAGCTGCTGCACGTAGGCGTGCTGGTCGGTGGAGCCCTTGTTGCCGTAGACGGCGATGCCCTGGTGCACCACCTGGCCGGAAAGGTCGTCCTTCTTGCCCAGCGACTCCATCACCAGCTGCTGCAGATAGCGCGAGAAGAGGGCCAGACGGTCCTTGTAAGGCAGGATCACCATGTCCTTGAGGCCTTTGCCGCCGGTGGCCGCGTACCAGGCCAGGGCCAGCAGCCCGGCCGGATTCTGGTGAGAGGATTCGGCCCGGGTCAGCCGATCCATCGCCGATGCCCCGGCCAGCATGCCCTGGATGTCGATGCCCTGCAGAGCGGCCGGCAAGAGTCCCACGGCCGAGAGCTCGGAGGTGCGTCCGCCCACCCAGTCCCACATAGGGAAGCGCTCGAGCCAGCCTTCCTTCTCGGCCAGCTGGTCCAGCTTGCTGCCAGCGCCGGTGACGGCCACCGCCTGTTTGGCGAAATCGAGCCCCGCTTTCTTGCAGGCGTTCTGGGCCTCGATCATGCCGTTGAAGGTCTCCGGCGTTCCGCCTGACTTGGAGATCACCAGGATCAGCGTGTTCTTGAGCCGCTCGCCCAGCCCGGCCAGCACCCGGTCCATCCCGTCGGGATCGGTGTTGTCAAAAAAGTGCAGAGCCATCATGTCATTGGGCCCGCCCAGGGCGTCGTGCACGAACATCGGCCCCAGGGCCGAGCCCCCGATGCCGATGGAGAGGACGTCGGTGAAGTGCCGCTCGCCGTGAATCTTCCGCGCGAAGGCCAGGATGCGCTGCAAGGTGCCCTCGATCTCCTGGCGGATGGCCGGCTCGGGCGCAAGCTCGGGGGCGCGCAGCCAGTAGTGGCCCACCATGCGATTCTCGTCCGAGTTGGCGATGGCCCCGCCTTCCAGGGCTCGCATGGCGGCGGTGGCTTTGTGCCAGGCCTCCTGCATGCCCTGCAGCTGCTCCTCGCTCAGGCTGGTGCGGCTGACATCCAGAGACACGTCCAGTCCGGGATCGTGGTAGAAGAACTGGCAAAAGCGCTCCCAACTGGTGCTGAGCAGAGTGTTCATGCGGCCCTCCGAGCGGGTGGAATGGCCCCGGCTTCGCTTGCGGCGCGGGATTGACCTTCACTTGCCCCCATTTCGGGCATGTCCTGGACTGCTCTGAACAGGGGCGAGGCTAGCAGAGTGATGCAAAAGTCCTCGCATCAGCCTGCTAGGTGGGGAGCGCTCCTTCCACTTCGGCCAGGCGATTCTGCAGTGACTTCTTCTGGTCCGGGCGCTGGGCCAGCTCCAGGGCCTTGCGGTAGGCCTCACGGGCCTGGGGCAGCTGGTTGCGCTTCTGGCGCAGCTCGCCCAGCGAGCTCCAGGCGGCGCAGTCGCGCGGGCTGCTCGAGACGGCCCGCTCGAGATAGCTCTGGGCGTCCTCCAGGTCGCCGCGATAGGCCAGCAGGTTGCCCAGGCCGGCCAGCAGCTCGGAGTCGCTCGGGTTGCGCTGCAGCTTCTGACGAAAGTCGCGCATGGCCTCATCGAAGAGAGGGTTGGCATCGGCCTCGCGACCCTGGCGTGCCAGCAGGTAGCCCAGGGTGGCCCGTACCGCCGGCCCGGCCTCGCCTGCCCGCAGGGCGCGCCGGTACTCGGCCTCGGCGTCATCCAGCCGACCGAGGCGCACATAGGCCTCGGCCAGGCGGCTGCGGGCCGCCGGCCGGGTCATCTCGCCCAGCAGGCCCGAGTCGGCCCGGCCCACGGCGCGCTCGAGCCAGCTGACGCAGAGCGTGTCCTCGCCCTGTAGCTCGTAAAAGCCGGCCCAGGCGAGCTGCACCAGGGGATGCTCCGGGTTCTGCTCTTGCAGGCGCTCGAGCAGGTCGCGGGCGGCTCCGAGCTGGCCCGAGGCCATCTCCAGCTCGAAGCGAGCCAGCATCAAGGAGAGATAGCGGGGGTTCTGGGAGATCTGCCGCCCGTTGCGCAGCTGCTGAGCGGCCTCCACCATCACCCGGGCCAGTGATTGCTCAAGGCTCTGGTGGGCCTCGGTGTAGCGACCGGCCCGGGTCTGGATCTCGCCCAGGGTCTGGAGAAAGAGCCCGGCCCAGGGGGGAGCGTGCCCGATCGCGTCGAGCAGGTAGCGCTCGGACTCCTCGACCCCGCGGGTGCGCTCGAGCAGCCCGGCCACGGCCACCCGGCTGTAGGCTGCCTCCAGCGAGCGAGGATCGCTCAGGATGGAGGCCTCCAGGGCCTGCACGGCCTCGTCGAGCTTGCCCTGGCGGGTGTGCAGCTGGGCTTTGGAGCGGAGCAGGTGGGCCCGCAGACGGGCCTGAGAGCGGCGAGACATTCCGAACTTGGTGCCGGCCCAGCGTGAATCGAGCCGGTCGAGGGCCAGCCGGTACTCTTCCAGGGCTCGCTCCAGGTCGCCGGTCAGCTCGTAGAAGATGGCCCGCTGCTGGGCGTCCACCGGATGGGGTCGGCGGGGGACGCTCTCGAGCAGAGCCCGGGCCTCGTCGAGCTGGCCTTCCTGGCGCAAAAGGTGGGCTTCCAGGCGGCGCAGTGCGATCAGTCGAGGCCGCTTGCGGGCCACCGCGCGGGTAAGAGCGAGCATGGCCTGACGCACGCGCTCGGGGGGCAGGGGAGAGACCAGGCGCACGTCCAGGGCGGCCCGGTTCCAGATGGTGGTGAACTCCAGGCGGCGAGGCACCCAGGTGAGCAAGTGGTGGAAGGCCCGCTCGGCCTCCTCCAGGTGGCCCGAGGCAAGGCTGCGCTCGAGCCGGGTCAGCCAGTGCAGGCTCAAGAGGTGGAGCGCGGTGAGGGTGACCAGCATCGTGGACAGGAAGATCAGTAGAAAGTTGTAGGCAAGCTCCACGGGAATTAGTTTCGACGCGGGCGCGGCCGGCCCTGTGAAGGCGGGGATCTGGCCGTGGACAGCCGGTTGACACTCATGCTATAGTATCATTCGCCCGCGGAAGTAGCTCAGCGGTAGAGCATCGGCTTCCCAAGCCGAGGGTCGCGAGTTCGAATCTCGTCTTCCGCTCCACACATCCGGCGATGTGGCCGAGGGGTTAGGCAGCGGTCTGCAAAACCGCGCACCGCAGTTCGACTCTGCGCGTCGCCTCCATACACACGGGCGCGTAGCTCAGTTGGTTAGAGCACTACGTTGACATCGTAGGGGTCAGCGGTTCAAGTCCGTTCGCGCCCACCATTCGAGGCCTGCCATCGTGCAGGCCTCTGTCTTTGCCCTGGACTTGAGAGGGATTCAAGGACGCTGGTCCGAATGCACCTGGGCATGCTGACTCTGTTTAGCCTGTCTCCTCTGGCCGACGAGTTGGAGCGTTTCGACGAATTCGGGGGCCCGACCCGGGTCGAGCAGGCGAGCGGGGTCACGGTCTTTACCAACGAGTTCTGGACCTCGCGCCAGCGGGCCGCCTCGAGCCTCCACGAGATTTCTTACCGGGCCTGTTTCAAACCCCAGCTGCCGCGTTTTTTCATCCAGCGCCTGACGCGCCCGGGCGATACCGTCTACGACCCCTTCATGGGCCGCGGCACCACGGTGCTGGAGGCGGCCCTGATGGGTCGCGCGCCGGTGGGTTGTGATGTCAATCCACTCAGCGCTCTGCTGGTCCGGCCCCGGCTCGGGCCGCCCACTGTAGAGCAGGTCGCCGAGCGATTGAGGGCCATCGAGCTCAAGGAGTGTGCAGCTCCTGAAGAGCTGCTGGTCTTCTACCACCCCCAGACCCTGGCCGAGATTGCCTCGCTGCGCGGGTATTTTCTCGAGCGCGAGGCGGCCGGCGCGCTGGACGCGGTGGATGAATGGATCCGCATGGTGGCGGTCAATCGCCTGACCGGTCACTCGCCGGGATTTTTCTCGGTCTATACCATGCCGCCCAATCAGGCCGTCTCGGTGCAGGCCCAGCGCCGCATCAACGAACGGCGCAACCAGTCGCCCCCTCGTCGGGTGGTCCGGGAGATCATCTTGAAGAAGACGCAATCCCTGCTGGCTGACTGCACGGATGAGGTACGCTCGCAGCTGCGCAGGGCAACTCCCCGGCTCTACACGGGCGAATGCTTCCGGGTGAAGGCCATGGCATCCGCCTCGGTGGACCTGGTGGTCACCTCGCCACCCTTCCTGGACGTGGTCGACTACCAGGGTGACAACTGGCTGCGTTGCTGGTTCTGCGGCATCGAGCCGAGCCAGGTCAAGGTGACGATACTGCGCCGGCTCGACGAGTGGGAGGCGGCCATGACAAAGGTCTTCCGCGAGCTGTTCCGGGTCGTGCGCCCGGGCGGCCACGTGGCCTTCGAGGTGGGGGAGGTGCGGGGCGGAAGGCTGGCCCTGGAGAGCAGTGTCGTCTCCTGTGGACTTTCGGCCGGGCTGGACCCTGAGCTGATCATGATCAACGCTCAGGAGTTCACCAAGACAGCCAACTGCTGGGGGGTGGCCAACGGCAGCAAGGGCACCAATACCAATCGGATCGTCTTGTTTCGGCGCTCGTGAAGGCGGTCGGGATCCGCACCGAGGTTCTCAAGATCAAGCTCTAACCTGAAAATGGCCCAACGGCACTTCGCTGCCGCTGATCAGACCTCGGTCTGGGAAGACTCGCTTCAGGTCCAGGGGTCTATCAGTCTGATCCCACATCCGTGAAAGTCTCGGACGTTGCGGGTCGCGAGCGAGGCTCCCGCTGAGCGTGTTACGGCGGCGATTTGCGCGTCGAATTGCGAGATCGGCTGACCAGCGCGGCTCCGTTCGGCCGCGATCAAAGCATACAGGGGAGCTGCCTCGGTGCCGAACGAGAGAATCCGGCCGGCGAAGTCTTCGCGAAACATCGCGCCCGCAGCCTCGGTGAGCGCGGTGCGGCGGCGACCGGATGGAAGCAAGGCCAGGCCGTGCAGGATCTCGGCCTGGGTGATGCTGGTCAGAAAGAGGCTCGAGGGAGGCTGCTCGGCCATCCAACGCAGCACTGCTTGCTCGGGACGCTCGCGCATCAACTCGGAGAGGACGTTCGTATCCAGGACGATCATTGCCCGGGGGGGGTTCGAATCGGCTCGCGGGGGGGCAGCTCCAAATCCACCCCACCCAGCTCCTCGAACCTTTTCCGAATCGCATCGGCCAGATCGGGAACGGGCGACTCCTGCGCCAGCACGGCACACAGGATGTTACGGGCTTCCTCCTCCATGGAGCAATTCCGCTGGGCGGCCCTTATCTTGAGCCGGCGCTTGGTTTGTTCATCCAGGTTTCTAATGGTGATGCTGGCCACCGTACTCTCCTGTGCAATCAATGATTTCATTTTATGCATTGCTGGTGGCCGGGTCAAGCTCATCGAATCTCATTGTCCGGAGCTCGCGGCCGCGCCACGCCGGGCCGGCCTTCCAGGCGAACTCAAACAAACCTTGCCGTGCTGCCCCTCGGCCCGGGCGTGACCTCGATGCGGGTGGGCACGCGCTCGCGCATCTCGGGGAGCTGAGACACGATGGCCACGAGCCGGCCCTCGGCGCTTAGCTCCTGGAGGGCCTGCAGGGCCAGATCCAGCGCCTCGGAGTCGAGGAAACCGAAACCCTCATCCACCCACAGGCTCTCCAACCCGCTGCGCTGCTCGCGGGCGTGCACCGCATCCGACAGGCCCAGCGCCAGGGCCAGCGAGGCCAGGAAGCTTTCGCCCCCGGAGAGCGTGGCCACCGAGCGGGTGCGCCCGGTAAAGTGATCCAGGGCGACCAGGTCGAGAGGGCTCTCCCCTCGCAAGAGCTGAAACCTGCCTTTGCTGAGCTTGCGAAGGCGAGGCTCGGTGGCCTCCAGCACCTGCTCGAGCAGGCGACCGAGCACGAAGCGGTGATACGAGGTCTTCAAGTTGTTCTCGCCGGCGGCCACCCGGGCCAGGCGGTCGAGCGCCTGGCAGCGGGACTCGAGCTCTCCCAGTTTGTCCTTCCAGTCGGCAAGCTCTTGCTCGAGCTTCTCCAACTGGTCGATCCGATCGAGCAGGCGCGCCTCCTCGCTGATGGCTGACTCCAGGCGCTTACGGCTGGTCAGGCGCTGCTCCACGTAGCCGGTCGGGTCTTCGAGCTGCATCTCGGCCGCCGTGGCCCGGGCCCGCTCCAGCCGATCGCGAGCGGCCGCCAGCTCCTCGTCGTAGCGGCGCAGGGCGCCGCTTTCTCTTTCCAGCCAGCCCGCCTCCGGCTCCTCGAAGGGGGCCACCCGGTCCAGGCCGAGCTTCTCCAACCGCCCCTTCAGCTCGCTCTGGGCCTCCTGCTGGCGGGTCAGGCAGCGCTGCAGGGCCTGCTCGGCGGCCTGCATTGCGGCCCGGGCGGCCGCGACCGCCTCAGCGGAAGCTCGGGCCGCCTTCTGGGCTCCTTCCAGCCCGCGTCGTCCCTCTTCGAGCTGGCCATGGACGAGCTCCCAGGTGTGCTCCAACTCCTCCACCGAGACGCCCAGCTCTTCCAGCTTGCGGCGCCGCTCCTCGAGCACGGCTCGAGCCTGCACCACGCGTTGCTCGGCCTGACGGCGCTGTTCCTCGACCTGCTGTTGGCGGGGCTCGAGCAGGGCACCCTTGCTGCGCAGCCGCTCCAGGTCGCCCCGCAGCTTCAGGGCTTCGGCCTGGGTCTCCTTGACCGAGTCGAGCTGGCGCTGCAGGCGGACATACTCTTCTTCCAGGCGACCCAGGTCGTATGTGCCCAGCTCGATGGTGACCTGGTCGAAGCGCGCCTGCAGCCGCTCCACCACCAGCTTCTTGTCAGAATACTCCAGGCGGGCCTGGCTCAGGAGCCGCTCGGCCTGCTCGAGCTGGTTGCTCAGTTGAGTGATGCGCTCTGCCTCGGGATGCTCGCCCTCGAACTCGGCCGGTCGAGGATGCTTCGTCGAGCCACATACCGGACACGGCTTCCCGCTCTCGAGCTGGGCTGCCAGGGAAGCCACCTGACTCTCGCCCCTTTTCTGGCGTTGCTGGGCCAGCTCGACTTTGAGCCGTTCGACCCGCTCCTCCAGATTATGCAGCCGCTCGTCTCGAATCGCCTTGCGAGCCCGGGCCAGCTGGCGCTCGAGCTCGTCAGCCTGGCGGGCCTGCTGGTAGAGCCGATAGGCCTCCCGCGTACGCAGCGAGAGCAGCTCTCGCTCTTTGCCCGAAGGGTCGATCTCGCCCAGGCGCTTCTCCTTCTGGGCCAGCGCCAGGGTCAGCTTCTGGCCGGTGCGCCGACCGGCCTCCAGAGCCTCCACCAGGCTGTCGAGAATGCTCTGGGCGGCGCTCAGCTCGCGGTCGGCCACCCGCAATTCCTCCAGCCGCTCGTGCCCCGATTCGAGCTCGAGCAAACGCCGCTCGGCCTGCTGGCGCTGGGAGGAAAGCCGGCGGGCCGCTTCCACCTCGGCTTCGGCCTGCTGCTTGTCTTCCTCCGCCCGGGACAGGGCTTGCTGAGCCTGCTCCAGGGTGCGCTGAGCGGCTTCCGAGTCGGCCAGTCGTCGGGTCACATTGGCTCGCAGGCCGGTCAGGTCGGCCAGGGCCCTGAGCTGCTCGAGCTTTGCTCGTCGCTCGGTCATTTCGCCCTCGCGCTCGGTCAGCTTGCGATAGACTGCGTGGGCGCGATCGAGCTCCAGATAACGCTCCTGGCTGCCTTCGGCCTGGCGGGCCTGATTCTCGGCTTGCTGCTCCCCCTGACGCAGGCTCGCTTGCAGCGACTCCAGCTCCTGTACCCGGGCCCGAATCTCGGCCAGCTTGTCCTCCAGTGCCTCGGGCGAATCCAGTCCCTGGCTCTCCAGAGCCCTCTGGCGCGTTTCGCGCAGCTCATCCAGCTCGCGCGCCCCTTCCAGGGCCCGCTCCTTCAGGTGCTCCTGAAAATGCTGGAAGGGCAGGGTGTGGAACAAATTGGCCAGCACCCCTTCGCGCTCGGCCGGCTCGGCCTCAAGAAAGCGGCGAAACTGGCCCTGGGGCAGCATGGCCGCCTGGCAGAACTGCTCGGCTCCAAGTCCCATCAGCGATACGACCGCTTCGTCCACGGCCGTCCAGCCCTCGGCCAGCACCCGAGTCTGCTCGCCCTCGGTGGGCTTGGAGAGGATGGCTTCGTCTGGCTGGCCCTCCAACCGGGGCCGGCGCATGACCCGGTAGAACTCGCCCTGCAACCGGAAATCGAGGGTCACTTCGGTGGGCTGGGAATCGTCGGCAAAGTGGCTTCGCATCTGAAACCCCTGTCGCTCGCCGCCCGAGGTGACCCCGTAGAGGGCGTAGCAGACACCGTCGAGCAGAGCCGTCTTGCCCGCTCCGACGGGTCCGCAGATGAGCACGAAGTTCTGGTTCTTGAGGGTGCGAAAGTCGATCAGCTGCTCGCCAGCGTAGGGTCCGAAGGCTCTCAGGCGTAACCGGTCCGGTCTCATGGGGCGCCCGGCTCGGCCGACCTGTCTGCCGCTCCTGTCGCCGCTGAAAGCTCGCCGAGCAGAACCAGGTCGGTGAGCGAGGGCGCCTGGCCCGTGACCTCGCGATGGAACTCGGAGAAGAAAGCAGGGTCCTCGGGGCGTTGCAGCTCCAGTGGCAGGCTGGCCTTCATGCGCGGATGCTCCACGCTCAGAAGGTTGGGGAAGATGGCCCGCAGCCGGCCCCAGGCATCGGCCACGGGTACGTCGTCGGTGAGGCGGATCTGCAGATAATCGCCCTGGGGGATGTCGAACGAGGTGGCGATCAGGTCTTCGAGCTTGCCTTCCAGCCGGCGCAGCAGACGCCGGGGGTTGATGGGTGCCGCCTCGACCCTCAGGCGGCCGCGGTTGTCAAGGGTGATCTTGTTGACCGAGCGGGTCTGACCGGCCTCATCGAACGAATAGGGGAGCAGCGAGCCGGCATAGACCACTTTCTTGCTGCCCACCGATTGGGGCTTGTGGAAATAGCCCAGGGCGGCCAGATCGAAGCCCTCGAAGAGGGCCGGCTGCACCCAGGAGTGGGGCGGGATGGGGGGCTCGGAAGGGCTGGGCTGCCCGCCCACGCAGGGAGTGTGGGCTACCACCACCGAGCGCACGCCCTCGGGGTGGGCCGCCCGGACCTTTTGAACCAGGGCGCGGGTGGCCTCGCTGGGGTGGATCAGGTCGGGGCGGTTGAGGAAGTTGCGCAGGGTGGGCAGATCGGCGCAGGGCACCGGGTAGATGCGCACCGGGCCGTGCTCGTCGATCAGCTCGACGGCCACCGACCCTGTCAGGGTGGTGCGGGCGTGGACCCCCTGGTTCTCCAGCAATCGGGCCGCGAAGCTGAGCCGGTCGGGACTGTCCTGGAAGCCGTCGATGAAGATCACCTTGACCTTGACCTCGCGGACCAGCATCGAAAGAACGTTGTCGAGCAGGGCGACGGCCTCGGGCGGCGGCACCACGCGGTCGTAGATGTCGCCTGAGATCAGGATGGCCGAAGGACGGAAGTCGGAAGCGATGTGGACCAGTTGCTCCAGAGCGTGGGCCTGATCGTCCACCAGGGAGGCCCCGCACAGGACCTTGCCCAGGTGCCAGTCAGCGGTGTGAAGAAGCCGCATGAAGAATTGAACTTCTTTAGAGGACCCCGGCCTTCCTGGCTATTCCCAGGACAAATTGGGCAGCTCGAGATAATCGCCCTTGCTGAGCGGCTCGAGCGACTTCCACGAATCGGTCTTGCGCAGCTCTTCCTGGAACTTGTTGGGCCCCAGGACCTCCTCGATGGAGGTCAGGGTGGCGTAACCCTCGGGCACGCCCTGGTCGACGCGGCGGTCGATAGCCTCGCGCACTTCCTGGCTCGAGTCCACCAGACGGCGCACCACCGCGGCGGCTTCCTTCTCGTAGTTGTAAATGCGCCGGATGGTCTCGCGCACGATGCTCGAGCGCGCCTCGGTGATGCGGTGGGGCTTGTCGGGTGAGTCGATCTCGCGCAGGCGCTCTTCGGCCACTTTGAGCGTGTTGACCTCCACCGACTCGAAATCCCAGGTCTTGAGAAAGTCGTTGACCAGCGCCCGCTTCTGCTTCTGAGACTCGGCGTCCTGAGGATCGAAGCCGATCGAGCCCGAGAGCTCCCAGTTGTCCATCAGCCCGCGGCTGGACATGTTCGTGCTGCCCAGCACGGCCATCTTCTCGGTGATCAGGGCTTTGGCGTGCACCTTGCGGTCGTGGGTGGGGTCGGTGCGGGCGAGTAGAGCCCAGCGCACCGGGATGCCGGCGTCCTCCAGGGCCAGGTAGCCTGCTTCGTTGGGCGTTCCGCCGTCGGGATAGATGCCCGGGTCGAGCACGGCGCGAACGTCCAGGGTCTTGCCCTGGGCCTTCAGCTCTTCGTAGCGGGCCACGATGGCCCGGGCCACCACCCGCGTCATCACGAAGCTGGGGACGTAGATGAACTCCTCGGCGGTGGCGATGGTGTTCAGCATCACCGCCATGCGCTCGGTTGGCACGTTGCCGATGGCCAGGGACGACTTGCCCACCGCTTGCCCCTCGGGCAGAGTGATGTCGCTGGCTCGCTCGACGTTCTCCTCGGCCTGTACGCGCTCCACGATCTCCTTGAGTTGACGGGCCAGGAGGCGCCCTCCTTCGCGCTTGAGAGCCAGCGTGTTCGAAGGGGTATCCCCTTTCTGCAGGAAGGCCTGCAAATCCAGGCCGTCTTTGGTTTTGTCCCCGTTCTTGTCCTCGAAGTCGACGATCAGGTCGAGCCGGGTGCCGGCGGCCTCAGCCAGGGTGTGCAGCGTGTCGGCGTTCCACGGGAGGAGCGGCTTGTCTACTCCTCGGTAATCGGTGCCGGCTGCGGCCAGCAGGAGCGAGATCAGGCCCGACGGCCCGATGTACATGTTGCCGGCCGAGATCAGAGCCGTCTTCTCTGGATCGTAGATCTCCTCGATTTTGGCTCCTTTGGAAAGCTCGGTATCTTCAGAGAAGATCTCCACCAGCCGCCGCGCTCCCGGGCCCTGCAGCTTGACGGCCGCGTCCACGTTCTCCGAGGAGGCCGAGTTGGCGTTCATGCCCCCCAGGATGACTTCTTCCCCGACCCGGAAGAGCTTCTGGTGCATCAGGTTGGCGTCGTCGATCTCGCGCTCGACCGGGAACAACGTCATACCGATGTCGTGGCCCTGGTCGGCGGCGTCCAGGATGCAGTAGGAGGTGTAGAGCTTCTTGGCCAGCTCGTTGACGAACATGTTGCCCGAGCGGTCCTCGGTGACCCGGCCCGGGTCGAGGTTGACGCGTACTTTGCAGCCCGCTTTGGAGGCCTCCACCAGCTTGCTGAGCATGGTCCGGCTGGTCAGCTCATAGTACTGCACGTCGACTTCCGCCGCCACTCCGCCGTTCCTGGCGGTGGTGATGGCCTGGTCGAGCATCTTCATTTTGGCCGACCAGATCTGATCGCGGGTCAGCACCTGGGCCGAGTTGCCGTTGTAGACGATGGATTCGTCCCCCCGGCGGATGCGCTCCATCTCGCTCAGGGTTTCCTTCATGCTCTTCTGGGAGATGGCCGCGAAGGTGTAGAAGCCCGCGGTGGTGGGCGAGAAGGCGGGTGAGCCCTCGGAGATGCGGTCCAGCTCCTGGGTGCGGGCCTGGACCCGGTAGCGCTCGCGGGCGCCTTCCCACTGCTGCAGGAACTGGTGCACCTTGACCAGGTTTTGATTGGCCTTCTTGTCGGTGTAGTCGCTCTCGCGATAGGTGGTGTGCAGCTCGCGGTGCCAGCTCTGCACTGCCCGCACGAACTTGTCGAACTCTTTGAGCTCCACTTTGTCAGCGGTCTGGGTCTCGCGGATGTCCTTCATCAGGTTTTCCAGACGCTTGGGGGAGAGCGACTCGTCGAGCTTGATCTGCTTGGCGAGATCGGCCACCACCGCCAGACCTTCTTCGCTGATGATGTCGCGGCCAACCCGCACTCGTCCCGGCTCGAGCTCGGGAAACTCGGGAGAGGAGTCATCCGCCTCGTCGCAGGCTTCGTCAGGCGGGGGAAGGTAGCGTCCCGGAGCCGTGCGCGCGTAAGCCGCTTGAGGGTGCGTGAAGATCTCCATTGAAGACAGGATACCTCAGGGATACCCCTGAGCGTGGAAACCTTTTGTTAAAGCCTGGACGATCCGGGCAGCACGAATCCGGGAGGGGCCTCGTAGTTGAAGCCCTCGGGCAGTTGCACGCCGGGCATGTCGGTGGGCCCTGGCATCATTCCGGGCATCATCCCCGGCACGATCGGCATGGGGGCGGAGGTATCCAGGACGGGAACACCAGGGGTGGCCACCCGGAAGGCGGTGGTGCGCAGGCAGACTTCCTGGCCCGGGACCCGGAAGCGAAACTCGGGGGGCGCCTGTCCCATCATGACCACGGCCTGGGGGGCGGTCAAGAGCTCGACCGGGCCGGCGCTCTTCACCTGATAGGTCAGGTAGGCCACGCCCAGGCGGTGGGTGGTGACGTTCACGAAGACCTGGGCCTGGGTCAGGCCCGGCACGGGGACTGGCTGTGTGGCCCCGTTGGCCAGCTCGACCGTGGCAGCGCTGCGATTGCCCACGGAGGTGGAGCAGTCGAGCTCGAGCTGGAAGAGCACGTCCGAGAGCGCCGCCAGAGCCGGGGAGAGCAGCAGGAAGAACAGCGCCACAACGATCTTTCGCATCGCCATGAGGGTAGCTCGCCGGGATGGTGGGTTCTGTTGCCGGGGAGTTAACTTCTGGCTGCTTCCACCAGGCGGTCGAACAGGCTCTGCTGCGATCGCATGTCCTCGGGGTGGAACTGGACCCCGAGCTGAAAGCCTCCCCGGCGTCGCTCGATGGCCTCCGCGGTGCCGTCGGCAGCGCTGGCCACCACCTGAAAGGGAGCGGCCAGGCGGTCGATGGCCTGGTGATGGATGGAGTTGACCCGGGGGTTGGCTCCGAGTAGTTTGCGCAACTCCGAATCCGGGGCCGTCTCCAGGCGGTGGACCGGTTCCGCGCGTAGGGCCGGGTCGTCCAGGACGCGCTCGGGGGCGTGCTCGGGGAGGTCCTGGTGCAGGCTGCCCCCCGCAGCCACGTTCATGACCTGTAAGCCGCGGCAAATGCCCAACAGGGGAAGGTCCTCACGCAGGGCTTTGCGGGCCCAGGCCAGCTGGAAGCGATCCAGCTCGAGGTCGTGCTCGGCTGGTAGCAGGGGACTCTGGCCGTAGAAGCCGGGATGCAGGTCTCCACCGCCGGGAAGAATCAGTGCCTGGGGACGGGAGAGGGGCCGGGCACCGGGCTCGAGCAGCTCGGCTTCGGCTCCAGCGCGCTGCAGGGCCTCCTGGATGAGGGGGATGGTGCGATGGGTGGGACCGTTTCCGGCTGTGGCGCGGATGGGCTTGAAATAATTCCGGGGGATCAGGATGGCAACTCGGATCAGCATACGTACCTCTGATTGTTGGATTGGGGCGCGAGGACTTTAGCTCAGCGACAACAACAACAGAGGCAACAACAACGGTACGAGGAGGCAGCGAAGAAAGGCGCGTCCTGGATGTACCGCATCATAGGGGTATGATAACCGCTCCACTCCTTTCTGGCAAGCCCGGGATGTTACAATTCAGTTGCGGCAAAGTCGTGACGGGCATCTCCAGCCACAAGTGACCGGTACATAAGGCGCCGCACCCTTTCGGAATGGCGGGCGCCGTTCAACAGATTGTCTACACTCCCGCGCGTTCCAATTCTGAACAGGTCGACGCGCGGGAGTGTAGCGTCAGGCAACAAACTCGGCTCGCTTGCTGAATCTCATTCCAGTCGTTTCGGCGAATATCTGTTCGCCCCCTGAGGCTCAAACTCCCGGAAGCAAAGCGCTCTGGAAAATCAGGGGATTCGAAGGGCCCGGACGGATCACGACGAAACGAAGCTCGTGGCACTTCAGCCTGGGCAGTTGCTTGGAGATCGCTACCGCATTTCGCGCGTCCTGACCAGCGGCGCCATGGGTGCGGTGTATCAGGCTGAGGATTCCCGGATGCAGTCTTATTGCGTCATCAAGGAGATGCTCGAGATGCAGCCGGGATCGGCTGACGACCAGGCCATCATGCGCCGCTTCGAGGAGGAGAAGGCCATTCTGGCGCGCGTCAGCCATCCCGGCCTCCCCCGTGTGCGTGATTTTGCGCTGGTCAACGGTCTGTGCTACATCGTATCGGATTTTGTCGAGGGCACCAGCCTCGAACAGCAGCTGACCGATTGTCTCAAGCAGACCGGCCGTCCCGTTCCGGGACGCGAGCTGGTGCCAACCATCCTCTCGGTGCTGGAGATCCTCGAATACCTGCACTCGCTCACTCCCCCGGTGCTCCATCGCGATGTCAAGCCGGCCAACATACTGTGCGAAGCCCGCAGCGGCAAGGTCATGCTGGTGGATCTGGGTCTGTCTCAGCCGCTGGATGCGCGACGCACCCCCTCCGGGGCCAACACTCTGGGGTATTCGCCCCTCGAGCAGATTCAGGGCCGTCCCGAGCCGCGCTCGGACCTGTACGCTCTGGGTGCAACCATGAGCCAGATGCTTTCCGGGCAGCTCCCGGTGCCTCTGGGAATCCCCCCCCTGGCGACCCTCACCTCGCTCGTCGATCCCCCCCTGGCGGCTCTGGTCGATCGGGCCTGCGCTTTCAACCTGGAGCATCGCTTCGCCAGCGCCCGAGAGATGCGTCAGGCCCTGGCTGCCTGGCTGGCCCGGGCCAGCGGAGAGCCTGTCCCGGCTGAAGAGGCGCAGTCGACCGATTCTTCCCCGCGCCGGCCGCGCCCCGCCCCGGTCTTTCCCAGCAAGTCCGGAACCGTGCCGACCGGACGACCACAGGTCGTGCCTCCGATGCCCAGTTCGTCTCCTGTCGCTCGTCGCGAGTTCGGACGTGCCGCTGGCGAGGGACCCCCCGGGGGGGCGCCCGGAGAGGCGCCGGCATCCGTCGGCTCGTCTGAGGTGCCAGCGCCGGCCCAACCGCCGGCAACACCGCCTCCCATGGCACAACCGCCCGCTCCGGCCCCCCCAGCTCCAGGACCGGTTGGAACGTCTTCGCCCCTGCCCCCGATTCAGTCCGCTCCGCCCGTCGCTGCTCCGATGCCTCCGGCTCCGCCGGTGGCCGCCCAGCCGGCCGCTCCGATGCCTCCCGCCCCGCCCGTGGCCGCCCAGCCGGCCGCTCCAATGCCTCCCGCCCAGCCCGTGGCCCAGCCGGCCGCTCCGATGCCTCCCTCCCCGCCCGTGGCTCAGCCGGCCGCTCCGATGCCTCCAGCCCCGCCCGTGGCTCAGGCCGCCGTTCCGATGCCTCCAGCCCCGCCCGTGGCTCAGGCCGTCGCTGCGATGCCCCCGCCTGTGGCTCAGCCGGCCGCTCCGATGCCTCCCGCCCCGCCCGTGGCCCAGCCGGTCGCACCGATGCCACCCGCCCCGCCCCTGGCCCAGCCGGCCGCTCCGATGCCCCCGCCCCTGGCCCAGGCTCCCGTCCCGCCCTCGATGCCTCCGGCGCCTCTTGCTCCGCCGGGCGTGACTCCACAGTTTGCTTCGGCCCAGCTTCCCATGGCCCAGCCTCCCGGTGCCCCACCGGTGCCCCCGATGGGGTCGGCTTTCCCCCCTGCCACGGGCCCCATGAGTCCCCCTGCAGGTGCCGCCTGGCCGCCGCCTCCCGATACCGAGTCAGCCGTGATATCGGGCCCACCTCCTGCGCAGCCGGCTCTCATCCCTCCGAGGGGCGAGGCCTTGCTCCCCCCTCTGCCCGGGTCGAGACCTGGCCCCCCGCCCATGACCGAGGGGATGGATGAGGCCCTGGATGCGCCGATGCCTCCGCCGCTTCCGCCTCTCAATCTTCCGGATAGTGCCGCCAGGCTGGAGCCGTGCGAGGTCACGCTGCCGTCCCCGAGTTCACATCTGGCGGCCCCGCGTCCGGCTCCGCCTATTCCCAGCTTGCGGCCCGATGCTCCCGAGCCCGCGCCTTTGAAGCTGGCCCTGGAGCGTCCCGACGCTGCCGGGCGGCCACCGATGAGTGCCCCGGAGCCAGAGCCCGACCTCGAGCCTCAGGCCGAGGTCAGTGAACCTGATCATGAACCCTTTGGCGGGCCAGAGACCCCGCCACCATTCGACCCGTATCTTGAGCCCGAGGAGCCTTATGCCCAGCCTTCTGCTCCGGCCGCAAAGAAGGCTGCGCCGAAAGAGAAGAAGGCAGGACGCGGACTTCCCCTTCCGGCCATCCTGGTAGCCGTGTTGCTCGTCGTGGTAGGCGGATTCTTTGCGGGACGCTACTTCAACCAGGGTCCCCAGCCTGTGGCCAGCGAGTCTCCCACGGTCACGCCCTCGGATGAGCCCTCAACAGAGCCTTCACCCACTCCGGCAGCCTCGGTGAGCCCCGAGCCTGTGGCTTCGGCCAGTCCGGAGACCTCGCCCAGTCCATCGGCCAGTCCCGAGCCGGTCGCCTCGGCCAGTCCTTCGGTCAGTCCCTCAGCCAGTCCGGAGGCTTCGCCCAGCCCGTCGGCCAGCCCCGAGCCGTTGGCCTCGGCCAGCCCGGACGCATCCCCCAGCCCGTCCGCTTCTCCCTCTGAGGTGGCCTTGCAGGACGCCGATGATGACCGGGAAACCGACCCGAAGGCTTCGTTGCCCCCTCCTCCCACCTCCAATCCCACCGCCGAGGGAGGGCTGAAAGTCGAGTCGACCGGGGCGGGCCTCTCCTTCGAGGTCCCGGCCGGGTTCGAAGTGCGCCGCAACAACTGGGGCAAGCACAGTGCCGAGCTTCATTTCCGCAAGGTGGAGCCCTGGGGAGAAATGCGCCTGCGCGTAAAAGTTCAGCTCGGACGCAGCGGCTCGCGCATGCTCAAGAGCTACGAGCAGGTGCTGAAGGGCGCTTGGAGCTCGGTGACCCCCAAAGGCCTGGATGAGTTCGCCCTGGTCGGGGTGGACGGCCGGGGGATGAGCTGGGTGGGGGCCCGCCGCCGCGACGACGAGCACGTGGTCTTCGCGACCGTGACTTACAGCTGGGTGGGCGCGAGCGCACCCACAACGGGGTTCGAGGAGGCAGCTGGGGTGGTTCGCTCCAAGCTGGAGTTGCCCCGCTGACCCTGCGCACTCTGTATCGCCCTGTGGGCCTCAAGGAGTGGCGATTGATCGAAGCCTCCCAGCGGCGCGCCTTCCCGCCCAGGCTTCCCCAGCAGCCGATCTTCTACCCGGTTACCAACGAGCAGTATGCCATCTTGATCGCGCGCGACTGGAACAGCTCCGACCCCAACTCGGGATACGTCGGGTTGGTGACGGCCTTCGACCTGCCCGAGGAGTTTGTTGAGCGCTATCCGGTGCAAACGGTCGGAGGACGGGTGGCCCAGGAACTCTGGGTGCCGGCCGAGGAGCTGGCCGAGTTCAACGCCCAGATCGTGGGACCCATCCGCCTTCTGCATGTCTATTACGGTGAGGAGTACCGCGGGCCCCGCGGTCTGGGCGGATTCCCTTAGCAGAGTGATGCAAAGGCTTTTGCATCATCCTGCGCTCAACAGATTGTCTAGCAGGCTGATGCCTACACAATATCTTGTGGTGGCGGAGCTATGCTTCGACACCACAACCGGTTTTGCATCAGCCTGTTAGGCTCGGGCTCGGGTTCGCTCGGCCAATTCGCGGGCCAGGGCCACGTTGGCCCGGATCAGGTCACAGCCACCCTGCCAGAAGCTGGCCTGACCGATGTCGATCTCGAGCTTTTCGAGCATGCGGGTGGGGGGCAGGCTGCCGCCGCTGGCGAGAAGCTCGAAGTACTTGTCCACGAAGCTTGCTCCCTCGCGCTTGTAGCGGGCGTAGAGCGAGAGCACCAGAAGCTCGCCGAAGGCGTAGGCGTAAACATAGAACGGCGTGCTGACGATGTGGGGGATGTAGAGCCAGCTCCAGCGATGATCCTCGCCCAGAGTGAGGGCCTGCCCGAACATCTCTTGCATGCACTCTTGCCAGAGGCCATTGATGCTTTCAACGGTCAGCTCGCCCTGCTCGCGTCGGCGTTGGTGAAGCCGTTGCTCGAAGCGGTACATCGAGACCTGACGAAAGACCGTGGCAAAGGTGTCCTCGAGCTTCTCGCACAGCATGGCCAGGCGGGCCTCGTCTGATTTGAGGTCGCGCTGCAAACGCTCGAACACCAGCAGCTCGCCGAAGGTGCTGGCGGTCTCGGCCATCGGCAGAACCGGGTGGTAGTTGAGGAGATTCTGCTTGCTGGCCAGGCGGTCATGCACCCCGTGGCCCAGCTCGTGGGCCAGGGTCATCACGTCGCGGGGCTTGCCGGTGTAGTTGAGCAACACGTAAGGATGGTGGTCGGGGGTAACACCCGCGC
Organism: Candidatus Xenobia bacterium; assembly: GCA_045863235.1. Lineage (GTDB taxonomy): Bacteria > Vulcanimicrobiota > Xenobia > Xenobiales > QWHO01 > QWHO01. The sequence continues at coordinate 54,102 of BTUM01000007.1, forward strand.
AGAAAGCCCCACCGCGTTTTCCATCCTTGACGACGGCGTCGATCCAGCGCTTGGAGAAAAAGGGCTCGGCCAGCTCGGCCAGCCGGGGAGAGAAGCTCCCGAAAGCCTCCAGCACGATCTCTCGGGCCTTCTGGAAATCGAGCTCGTCGCGGTCCTTGGAGATTGGGGCGTAGCGGTCGTAGTGTTTGAGGTCGCTCAGGCCCAGAAGCTCTCCCTTGAGCCGATAGTAGTCGGCCACCAGGTCGAAGTTCTGCACGCAGACGCCCACCATCGTGTCCACCATCTCCTGGGAGAGTTCGTTGTCCAGGTGCCGGTCGGCCTCGGGGCTCTCGAAGCGACGCAACTTGTCGATGACCTGCTTTTCGTGCAGCAGTGTGTTGTGGGTGAAGTTCAGCACGTGAGCGTTCTTCTCGAGCCCCTCGGCCAGAGCGAGCGCGGCAGCCTGGCGAAGGCTGCGGTCAGGCTCATACAAAAGGGCCATCAGCTGGCTCTGGTTGAGATCCCTGGTTTCGTCGCCGTGGCGCAGGGTGTACTTCATGCCCGAGGTGATCTCGGTGAAGAGACGGCGCCAGGCCCGGCCGCGATCATTGGCGGTCTCCTCGAGGATCTTCTCTTCGGGCTCGGACAGGTAGTGGGCCGCCAGTTTGCGCTGGTGGTCGAGGTAGTGGTGGTAGTCGGCCAGCACCGGATCGTTGAGCAGCCGGGCAAACGTCTCGGGGCTGATGCGCCCGATCTCCAGGTCAAAGAAGATGAGATGGGTGGAGATCTCGCTGCCCAGCTCACGGACGCGCTGCACCAGGGCTTTGCGCGCATCGTCGGAGGTGTCGGTGGAGAAGAGCAGCTGGGCGAACGCCTGCGGTTTGGACTCGTGGCGCAAGAGCGCCTCATATTCGTCCAGGGCCCCCTTCAAGCGTTCCGCGGTCAGGCTCTCGGAGGCGATCTGGTCGCGATAGCGCCGCTCAAAGTCGCGTGCCTGGTTCAGTGACTCGCCCAGGTCAGCTTCGATGCGGGGGTCATCAACACCCGAATAGAGGTCGGACAGGTCCCAGGTGGGCAGTTCCATTTGGATCAGGCTCCCGCTTGATGGATTTCTCAGCCCTTTCCAGCCCGGTCGCGCAGTTCCTATCTCAAGGCTCGTAGCGGAAGCTGGCTCTCCCCGTGGCGGCAGAGCTGTTCCCGACGTAGACCAGCACCTCGCCGGGGTCGGCCACCCAGCCCCCTTTCGGGCCCCAGTAGAGCAGGTCTTTGCGCGAGAGCGTGAAGTTGACGGTCCGCGCCTCCCCCGGGGCCAGCTCGACCCGCTCGAAGCCGCGCAGCTCGCGTACCGGACGGGTGACCCGAGCCACCGGGTCCTGGATGTAGAGCTGCACCACCTCGGCCCCGGCCCGCTTGCCGACGTTCTTGATTTCGACGCTCACCGTCAGAGGGGAAGTCGCATCCATGGTGGCGGCCGACAGGCGAGGGGCAGAGATGGCAAATCGCGTGTAGCTCAGGCCGTAGCCGAAGACGTACTGAGGCGAGTTGGGCACGTCCAGGTAGCGGGAAGCGTACTTCTCGTTCTGCTTGCCCGACCAGGGACGGCCGGTATTCTTGCTGTTGTAGTAGATGGGCACCTGGCCCAGGTTGCGCGGGAAGGTAATGGGCAGCTTGCCACTGGGGTTGACGTCGCCGAACAGCACGTCAGCGATGCCGTTGCCGGCCTCGGTGCCGGCAAACCAGGTTTCGAGGATGGCCGGGCTCTTGTCGGCGACCCAGCCCAGAGCCAGAGGACGCCCGTTCATCAGCACCACTGTGTAGGGCTTCCCGGTGGCGTGAATCGCCTGGATCAGGGCCAGCTGCGAGCCGGGCAGATCGATCGAGGTGCGCGAGGCAGCTTCGCCCGACATTTCGGCATCCTCGCCCACGGCCAGCAGGACCACATCGGCCGCCCTGGCGGCGGCCACCGCCGCCTTGAAGTCGGTCACCACCCCTTTGACGGGGCAGCCCTTCACGAAGGTGACCCGGGCGCCCGGGAGCTTGGCTCTGACGCCGGCCAGCAGCGTGACCACGTCCCTTTTCTGGCCGTCGCCGTTCCAGGAACCCATCATGTCTTGCTGCGAATCGCCCAGCGGACCGATGATGGCCACCGACTTCACGTTCTTGGAGTAGGGGAGAAGGTTCTTGTCGTTCTTGAGCAGTACGCAGGAGCGGGCCGCCGACACGCGGGCCAGCTGGCGGTGCTCCGGGATCAGGAAGTTGGCGGCTTCCGTGCCCTCGGGCACGTAGGGATCCTCGAACAGTCCGAGCCGCTTCTTCAGACGTAACACCCGGCGCACCGACTCGTCCAGGGTGGCCTGGCTCAGCTTGCCATCTTGGATCAACTGGGCACCGTTCTTGACGTAGGTGCGGCTGACCATCTCGATGTCGACGCCCGCATTCAGGGCTGCGTCGCAGGCCTCGGCGGGGGTCCCGGCAAGGCCGTGCTTGATCAGCTCCTCCACCGAGGTGAAGTCGCTCACCACGACGCCGTCCCACTTCCACTCGCCCCGCAGGACCTCGGTGAGGGTGAAGCGGTTGGCGCTGGCGGGTACTCCACCGATCTCGTTGAACGAGCTCATGAAGGTGCCCACGTTCGCGTCCACGGCCGCCTTGAAGGGCGGGAAGTAGACCTCGCGCAGGGTGCGCTCGGACATGTCGGCGGTGTTGTAGTCGCGGCCTGCTTCGGCCGCCCCGTAAGCCACCCAGTGCTTGGCGCAGGCGACCACCTTGCCGCTACGCTGAAATCCCTTCACCCGGGCCTCGGCCACCCGTGACCCGTAGTAGGGATCCTCGCCGGCGCCCTCAACCACCCGGCCCCAGCGAGGGTCGCGGGCGATGTCGACCATGGGCGCGAAGGTCCACTTTACCCCGTGGGCATAGGCCTCGCGCGAGGCAACGGCGGCTGTCTCCTCCATGCCCTCGAGGTCGAAACTGGCGGCCTCACCGAGCGGGACCGGGAAAATGGTCCGATAGCCGTGGATCACGTCGAAGGCGAACAGGATCGGGATCTTGAGCCGGGTCTCGGTGACGGCTACTTTCTGGATGCGGTTGACGGTGGCTGCCCCTCGCACGCCCAGAGTGCTGCCAACCTGGCTCGCTCGCACCATCTCCATGCCGTCTTTGTCCGAGAAACCCTGGTGGTCGCCGCCGATCTGCATCAGTTGGCCGAGTTTCTCCTCGGTGGTCATCTGCTGGAGCAGGGATTCGATGTCCACCGGCTGGGCCAGGGCCGAGGCAGTCAAGAGCCCGAGAAGAGTTGGCAGGGTGAGCTTCATGATCTTTCTACCGCTCCTGTCGTCGCTGAATGATTTTCTACCGCTCCTGTCGTCGCTGATTTTTCTACCGCTCCTGTCGTCGCTGACTTCTTCTCCATGGCAAAGGTCTTGATCAGGAAGGTATAGATGTCCGCCGCCTCCTCGATCACTTTGGAGGTGGGCTTGCCACCGCCGTGGCCAGCCTTCGTTTCGACCCGGATCAAGATGGGCGCCGGGCCGCCCTGGGCGGCCTGCAGAGCGGCAGCGAACTTCTTGGCGTGCGCCGGCACCACCCGGTCGTCGGTATCTGCCGTGGTGATCAGCAGCGGCGGGTACTTGGCGCCTTGCTTGACGTGGTGCAGTGGCGAGTAAGCATGGAGGAACTTGAACTGCTCCGGGTCGTCCGAGCTTCCGTACTCGGGGACCCAGAAGCGACCGACGGTAAACTTGTGGTAGCGCAGCATGTCGACGACGGGCACCTGGCAGACGGCTGCCCCGAAGAGGTAGGGTCGCTGGGTGACCATGGCGGCCACCAGCAGGCCACCGTTGCTGCCTCCGTTGCAGGCCAGTCGGTCGGGCCGGGTGTAGCCTTCCTTGATCAGGGTCTCGGCGCAGGCGATGAAGTCGTCGAAGACGTTCTGCTTCTTGCCCAGCATGCCGGCCTGGTGCCACTCCTCGCCATACTCGTTGCCACCGCGAAGGTTGGCCACCACCAGGACGCCCCCATTCTCGAGCCACACCAGTCGGCTGGCCGAGAACGAAGGGGTCAGGCTGATGTTGAAGCCGCCGTAGGCGTAGAGCAGGGTCGGGTTGCTCGAATCGAGCTTGAGGTCCTTGCGAGCGGTGACGAACATCGGCACTTTGGTGCCGTCCTTGCTGGTGGCAAAGATCTGCTTCGTCTGATAGGCATCGAAGTCGAAGGCCACCCTGGGCTGTCGAAAGATGCTGAGCTGGCCGGAAGGAACTTCATAACGGTAGCTGGTCTGGGGCACCAGGAAGGAAGCGAAACCCAGGAACATCTCCCTGTCGGTGCGCTTGCCGGACATTCCGTTCACGGTCCCCAGCCCCGGCAGGGGAAGCTCGCCCAGAGACTTGCCCTCGAGGTCGTACATTTTGACCACGTGGCGCGCGTCCCGCATGGCGGCCACGAACAGCCGATTGTTCACCATGGCTACGTAGTCGATCACGTCTGAAGACTGCGGCACGATGGTGCGGGGGGGCGTTCTCTTGCTCGGGTCCATGGTGATGATGCGGCCGCGGGGCGCTTGAAGGTCGGTGTGCAGGTAGACGGTGCTGCCAACGTTGTCGATGACGTTGTAGAGAGCCTCCTCCTTGTCGACCAGCTTGATCATCGGCGAGCCCGGCTTGCTCAGGTCCTGGCAGTAGAGCATGTTCTTCGGGTCGGTACCGCGATTGACATAGAGGAACAGGTAACGCCCGTCATCGGTGACGGCTGGCGTGAACAGCAGCTCCTTGTCCTGAGGGTAGTCGTAGATCAGTTTGTCGGTCGACTGGGGAGTGCCCAGCTTGTGAAAGAAGACTTTGTTGTAGCTGTTCTCGTCCTCTTTGGCCACCGTGCCCGGCTCGGGGAAGCGGTTGTAGTAGAACCCCTGGCTGTCAGAGGTCCAGCCCACCGAGGTGAACTTGCACCACTTGAGGGACTCGGCCAGATCGGTGCCGGTATCCACCTGGCGAACCTTGACCTCCTGTTGATCCGAGCCGGAGGCCTGAATGCCGTAAGCCATGAGCTTGCCATCGGGGCTGACCTTGTGGATCGAAGTGGAGACCGTGCCGTCGGCGCTCATCGCGTTGGGGTCGAGCACCACCCTGGGCTCGGCCGTGTCGCCGGTCAGCATATAGAGCACCGACTGGTTCTGCAGCCCATTGTTCTTGAAGTAGAAAGTGCGCCCCCCCTCACGGAAGGGAAGGCTGTAGCGCTCAAAGTTCCAGATCTCGGTCAGGCGCTTCTTGAGACGATCGAAGGTGGGCCCGGCATGCAGGTAGCTGAAGGTGAGCTGATTCTGGGCCTCGACCCAGGTGCGGGTGGCCTCCGAGTCGGGATCCTCCAACCAGCGGTAAGGGTCGCTGACGCTGGTGCCGTGATAGACATCCACCACGTCGCCCCGGGGCGATTGGGGGTACTTCCATGGCTCTTCAGAGACGCTAACGCTCGCCAGCGTCACGACCAGGGCCAGAATGGAGCAAAGGCGCTTCAAGGCAGGACCTCCTGTTTGGGGTCGCCTCCCCTTTGCGGCCCCGCCAGAGGTTCCTCGTGCCCGGGCAAGATTTTTCTCGGCTGGCCCGGGTAGCGAGGAGCGCAGCCGGAAATCCTCTCTTACAGGTTTGTCAGTGCGGACTCTTGCAGGGCAAACTAGCTACTACGGCGGGGCCCGGGGTCATGAGGGCCTGGGCTGACTCCGCGATGAAGGCGTCTGTCAGGCGCATGGCCTCCTCATCGCTGAGCTGGCGGGGCGGGTGCTTCATGAAGTAGGCGCAGGGACCCTCCAGCGGACCTCCCAGCCCGCGCTGGAGGGCCAGTTTGGCGCAGCGCAGGGCATCGATCACCACTCCGGCGCTGTTGGGTGAATCTTGCACCGACAGGCGCAGCTCCAACTCCATGGGCACGTCCCCGAAACCCTGGGCCTCGAGCCGGATGAAGGCCAGTTTGTTGTCCTTCTGCCAGGGCACATAATCACTGGGTCCGATGTGGATGTCCCCCGCCTCGAGCGGTTTGCGCAGTTGCGACTGCACCGACTCGGTCTTGGAGCGCTTCTTGGACTTCAGCCGACGGCGCTCGAGCATGTTGAGGAAGTCGGTATTCCCGCCGGTATTGAGCTGGTAGGTCCGCAAGACTTTGACCCCGCGAGAGGTAAACAACCGCGCCAACTGGCGGTGCAGGATGGTTGCTCCCACCTGGCTCTTGATGTCATCGCCCACAATGGGCAGGCTGGCTTTGCGGAATCGTTCCGCCCAGGTCGGGTCGGAGGCGATGAAGACCGGAACGCAGTTCACCATGGCGACTCTTGCCTTCAGGCAGGCGCTGGCATAGTGCTCCACGGCGCGCTCGGAGCCGACCGGAAGGTAGCACAAGAGCACTTCGGCCCCGCTCGCTTGGAGCACTTCGGCCACATCGACCGGCTCGGTGTTGGCAGGCCGGAAGGCCTCCGACTCGGGATAATCCTCCATATGGGGCGCCACGCCGTCCAGTACCGGACCCATGCAAACTCGCACTCCGCTGGCCGGGATCTGGGCCTGGAAGACCCGGGTGCAATTTGGGGGGGCGAAGATGGCCTCCTCGAGCGGCCGCCCAACCTTGCGCTGGTCCACGTCGAAAGCGGCCACGAACTCCACATCGCCCACTCCCCACGGCCCGATCCGAGGATGCATCAGCCCGGCGTAGGAGTCGCTCTCCTTGCCACGGTAGTACTCCACTCCCTGAACCAGAGAGCTGGCGCAGTTCCCTACCCCAGCGATGGCCACACGGATCTTCGACATCGAACGGTGCTCCTTTGACTCCCCCGCGTCCCTCGCGACGAAGCATTGTGCCGGCAGTATAGCTGTTCGGCCCTGGAGAATCAATGCGTGAGGCAAGAGCCCGCGAAGGACGCATGAGTTAACCTTTCGGATCTCGCCCAGGCTGCCCGGGTACGCTATCTTGCCCAGGTGCAGGTCAACCCGGCAATCGACACGGTCATGCCCGAATCGGGGCCCGGCTTTCGCACGTACAACCGCGAGCCGGGCGGGACCGACCAGTACGGGCTCGAGACCACCATCGACTTCTTCGTGGAGTTGGGCGACGAGTGGGAAGAGCGGCATGAAGTGCCCTTTCAGGTGGGCGACATCAGCCGACGCGGAGGAGGCCCCTTCCCGCCTCACGCCACCCATCGCAACGGCAACGACGTCGACCTGCGTCCGTTTCGACGGGACGGCGAGATGGCCCCCACCGACATCTTCGACCTGGCCTACGATCAAGACGCCACCCGTGAGTTCGTGGAGCTGGTGAAAGAGCGCAACCCTCGCGCCATCGTGCTCTTCAATGATCCGCAACTGATCCACGAAGGCCTGACGCGTTACTCGCGAGGCCATTACAACCATCTGCACGTGCATCTGCCCCTGGAGGGCTCAGATCCGGATGATTACCTCATCTGCTCGTGTCAGCATGAGCAGCACTGAGTCAACGCGCGGGACCTCATGCAAACGTCCTCGATGGCTGATGCAATAGCCCTTATCGTGCTAATCTAGTTTCCCCCGCGACGAGCCAGCAGATCGAGCATGGCCTGGTTGCCGGCGGCCAGATCGAAGGCGCTGCGGCCCCGATTGTCGACCAGCCCCACGGCGGCTCCCCGTTGCAGGAGCAAGGCCACGACTTCGGTGTGTCCCTCCGTCACCGCCTCCATCAGCGCGGTCCGACCTCGGTGGTTGTGGGCGTTGATGAAGGCACCCCAGTCAAGCAGCAGGGCCACGACATCCCGGCGTCCCTCCTCGGCCGCCTCGATCAGGGCCGTCTCACCCTCATCGTCGTGCAGGTTGGGTCGGGCGCCCTGCTCGAGCAGCCAGCGCACCACCTCCAGATGGCCTTCCTCGGCCGCTTCCATCAAAGCGGTCTCGCCTTCATCGTCTCGACAGTCGACTCGCACGTGAATTCGGGACATGGTTTGCAGGTCACCCGCTTCGGCGGCCTCCAGGAAGCGCTCGGCGGGACTGGCCAGGGCAGGGGCCACGAGGGCCACGAGAATCAGCAGGGTGTTTCGCATGCCTCGGGCCTTCGCGCCCCTGACTCCAGAACCTCGCGCAGAGCATTGGCCGCCAGGGATAGCTGCTCATCGCTGTGCTGGCAGGTGACGAAGAATCGCAGCCGGGTGCTTTCTTCTCCCACTGCGGGGTAGAGGATGGGCAGCGCGTGCACTCCCCGCTCGTGCAGCCCGGCGGTGGCTTCCACCGTCTCCTGCAGGGTGGGGAAGAGTACCGGGATGACGGGTGTGCCCTGGCTGGTGCCGGTGTTGCCGCCGGCCTCCTGCAGTCGCTCCAGAAGGAAAGCCGCTCGCGCTCGCAGTCGGTGGACTCGCTCCGGCTCGCGCTGCAGAATGCCCAGGGCGGCCAGGGCGGCCGCCGCCGAGGCGGGCGGCATGCCCACGCTGTAGACAAATCCGGGAGCGGTGAGCTTGAGGTAAGTGATCAGGGCCTGCGAGCCGGCCACGTAGCCGCCGCAACTGGCCAGCGCCTTGGAGAGCGTGCCCATCCACACGTCCACGCGGCCCGGCTCCACCCCCCAGTGCTCGGCCAAGCCCCGTCCGGATGCTCCCAGCACTCCCAGCGAGTGGGCCTCATCCACCATCAGCAGAAAGCCATGTCGCTCCTTCAGCTGTAACAGTGCCGAGAGATCCGACAGGTCGCCATCCATGCTGTAGATTCCCTCCACCACCACCAGGGCTCGCCGATGCCCGGAGCGGTGGCGCGCCAGCAGCTTGTCCAGCGCCTCCAGGTCGTTGTGGGGGAAGGCCAGCTGCCTGGCTCCGCTCAGTCGGGCTCCCTGCAGCACGCTGTCGTGGATCAGGCCGTCGTGCAGCACCAGGTCACCGGGCCCCACGAGGCAAGCCAGCAGAGATACGTTGGTGGCGTGGCCGCTGACCAGCGTCAGGCAGGCTTCGACACCGAGGAAGGCGGCCAGCGAGCGCTCCAGCTCCTCGTGCACGGGACGCTGGCCGGACACCAGACGCGAGGCAGAGGCCGAGGTGCCCCAGCGCTCCAGAGCCTGCACGGCGGCCTGGCGAACTTCGGGATGTCCGTTCAAGCCCAGGTAGTTGTAGCTCGAGAAGCTGAGCATCCGGCGCCCCTTGACCTCGGTCCAGGGGCCGCCGTCGCAGTCGTGGGTGTGCAGGTAGGGAACCTGCCACCCCCGCTCCTCGAAGTCTGCGATGCGGTCGAGCATCGCGAGCACCTCGGGGAATTGGCTCAGGTCGTTCTGGGCCGTCAACTGAGCCTGCTGACCCAGTTCCTCCAAGAGCTGGCCTACCGTCGGGCGGCACTTCCAGAAATCGAGCGAGGGAGCACGCCCCAGCGATGCCTGCAGCTGCGCGTGCAACTGGGTCAGCATGAGCGAGTCGAATCCCAGGTGGGTGCTCAGGCTCTGGCGGCGCGTGATCTGCTCGCGGGGAAAGCCCCCCACTCGGGCCACCAGCGCCAGCACCGTCTCGTCCGACCGGTCGGCCGAGGGAGCCGGCAGAACGGAAAACTCGACCTCGGCGAGCTCCTCGGGCGGGGGATCGATCACCCAGTAGCGCTGCCGCTCGAGGGGCACGACCGGCAGGTTCACCAGCTGTCTACCCGGATACAGCCCGCTGAGCTCGATCGGATGACCCAGGGAATGGGCCAGGCCCAGGGCCAGCAGCTCGTGGCCCGGTCGGGCCAGCGACAGGGCCAGCTCGCCCGGAGCCTCGGCCCAGACGCACTGGCACAGCCCATCGCTGGGGCCCAGCTCGAGCCAGAAGGCAGGCTGGCTCTGGAGAGCCGCGGCCAGGGCGGGATGAAAGTCGGCCGGCAGGCTGGCCTGAGGATCGGCCTCCTGAACTAGCGGCGTGTGGTAGGCGTAGCGTCGATTCAGCACCCGGTAGGGGACCTCGCGCTCCTCCAGCGTCGACACCGCCTTCTCCAGGTTCTCAGCCGCCCCGCCGATGAGCTGCAGCCGGGAGTGGCTGCTGCCGGCCCAGAAGAGCCCCAGCTTTTCGGCCAGCTGCTCGGCCTCCGAGCGGGTCAACCGCACCGAGAGCAGTCCTCCCGGCGGGGTCTGCTCCAGAGCCCGATGGCGGCTGGCCAGGAAGGCCAGCAGTTCATCACCGGTCTGCTGGCTGGTCAGGACGCGGGCCACCATCGAGCCCAGGCTGTGACCCAGCGGCTGGCCCACCAGCCCGCGCTGATTCAGCCTGGCGGCCGCGCCCAGCTGGAAGGCAGCCAGTCGCTCGCCGTAGCTCTGACCGGCCAGCCCCTCCGGCAAAACCAGCTCTTCGGCCTGGCCGGGCAACAGGAAGATGACTTCGCGTCGCTCGCCGCGCGGTCCGAGCACCAGGCCCGGCTCGAGGTAGCTCAGCCGATCGGGAGCAACGGCCAGCTCGCAGCAGGCGGCCTGAAGCTTGCTGCGCGCCTCGTCCACGGAGGCGGCGGTGAACAGGCACAGGAACTCGTGCAACTCGCGCTGCAGGGTCTGGGTGTAGGCGGTGGCCGCCAGGGGGTAGAGGTCGAGCCGGCTCTCGAGCTCGACGAGATAGCTGCGGAGCAGGCTGGGCGAGGGGGCGCTGCAACGAAAGAGCAGTGCCTCTTGAGACTCCGAGAGCCTGGCCGCGGACGGCGCCTCGGACAGGACTGCGAACGCATTGGTTCCTCCGAAGCCGAAGGCGCTCACCCCAGCCCGGCGTTCCTCCTCCGGCCACGGTCTGGCCTCGGTCTCGATGGCGAAGCGGTCGCGGTAGCGCTCGAGCTGGGGGTGCCAGCGCGAGAAGGCGGCCTGTGGGGGAAGAACTCCGTGGTGCACGGCCAGCGCGGCGCGGATCAGCCCGGCCACTCCGGCGGCACTGATGGTGTGGCCGATGTTGGCTTTGATCGAGCCAAGCTGAACCGGTCTCGGGCAGGGCTCGATGACCTGAGAGAGCGCCTCGAGCTCGATGGGGTCGCCCACCGTCGTGGCAGTACCGTGGCACTCGATGTAGTCCAGGCGGTCGACACCCGAATCGGCCAGCCCCATCTGGAGCACAAGCCTTTGGCCCTCGCTGACCGGGGTCATCGGGCCGCTGCTGGCCCCATCGGCATTCCAGGCCACGCCGCGAATGACGGCGTAGATCCGGTCCTGGTCGCGCAGGGCGTGCTCGAGACGCTTGAGCACGACCATGCCGGCCCCCTCGCCCAGAATGAACCCCTCAGACCCCTCGTCGAAGGGACGGCACTCTTCCCGGGCCAGAGCGCCCACCCGGCTGAAGGCCAGCAGGTTGTCGGGTAGCACGGCCAGGTAGACCCCTCCGACCAGGGCCACCGGAGCCGGGCCGGGGCTGTCGGAAAGCCCGCGCAGATATTGCACCGCCTGTACCAGGGCCATCAGCGAGGAGGCGCAGGCGGCATCTACCGCCAGCGAAGGCCCGCCCAGGTCGTAGAACTGGGAAACCACCCCGGCACACATGCTGAGCTGGTTGCCGGGCAAGGTGTAAATGCGGATAGGCAGACATCGGTCGGCCAGCCTTGTGGTCAGCTCGTCCGGGGCCGTCTGGCCAAAGTCGCCGTGGGAGGCCTGGCAAAAGCGAGTGTAAACGCCGCAGAGCTGGTTGTACTCGCTGATGCTGGCGCCAATGAACGTGCCAGTGCGCTGGCGATCAAACGAGCTACCTTCGAGCCCGGCATCTTGCAGAGCCTCGCGGGCCACCTCCAGGGTGAGCCGCTGCTGCGGATCCATGACTTGACCTCGCCGGGGGGCGATCTGGAAGTAGCGGCCGGGAAACAGGTCGATGTCGTCGAGATAGGCCTGGGTGCGGCTGTGGATGCTCAGAGGGTCGCGCGCGGGGCGATTGAGGAAATGCTCGTGGTGCCAGCGTCGGTGGGCGATCGGGCGAATGCTGACATGGCGCTGCAGGATGTTCTGCCACAGCGAATGGAGATCGGGAGCGTCGGGAAAGCGGACTGCCATCCCCACAATGGCGACCGGCGCGTGCACGGTGCCGGCGCTTCGTCACTCGAAGCGGGGAACCTGCGCCGGAGGGCGAACCTGGCTCGACCAAGCTCGTTGGAGGATTTCGTGAAGCGTGCTCTCATCCTGGTTCTTACCCTGGCTTTGATGTCCCTGGCCCTGGCCGCCGATACCGCCACCATGAAGGCGACCTTCCTGGGTATCGAGCAGGGAGACTACTTCCACCTCAACGTCAAGGACGAGAAGGGGGAGGAGCGCAGCTTCTGGATTTCCAATGACGACAGCTTCAAGCCTTTTCTGGAGAAGCCGGAGAGCTACCGGGGCAAGAAGGTCGAGGTGACCTGGCACCGGGTCAAGCGCGAGATTCCCGAGGCCGGCGGGGAGATGGAGATCGACGAAGCGGTCTCGATTCGCCTGCTGAAGTGAGGATCTGCCAGGCCTGGTCCTGAGTCTGAGCGATGGTGAGCTGGCTGTTGTCCAGGGTGACCGCCCCAAGGTGGCCAGCTTCCCGACGCAAACAGGCTTCCAGGCGGGCGAACTCCTCGGGCGCGTCCAACACCAGTCGATCGCCACAATCGTTTTTTCGCCGCAGGAAGTAACGGCGCTGGCGCTCGGGTAGCGAGGCGGTCAGGTAGATCGTCTGGTCGAAGCGGGGAAAGAATTTCGTTGCCTGGCGCAGCAGGGCGGCCAGCTCGGCGCGCCCATGCCACTCTTCCCAGGCCAGGGTACGCAGCCAGCAAGAGTCCTGCAGGTGCACCTGGCCTGGACCCGGGAGCACGAAGTGGGCCGCGTCCCACATGTGGGCGGCCACGAACAGCATGGCCGCCCGGTCAGGGTCTCGCTCCAGGTCCTGGCGAAGCCGGTCGGCCTCGCGCGCCACCGGATTGTCCGGGCACAGGCAGTTTCGTGCCAGGCGAACCTCCAGGCCTTGCTTCTCGAAGCGTCGGGCCAGCTCGGGCACCAGGCTGGACTTGCCGGCCAGGTCCAGCCCCTCCACCAGGAGCATCATGCCGCCCACGGCGAGACCTCGGGGGCAAATCCGCGGGGAGAGGTGATCATCTGCAGGAACTCGGCGTGGCTGAGGCCTGAGCGAGGGTCGTAGTAGCTCTTGCGGTCCCATCGGGTCAAGTCCATGGCGTCCAGCTCCTGAACGCTCTTGGAGCGAAGCCTCTGGAAGGGGGTGGCTCCGGTGGGTCGGGGCACGAAGCCCAGGTCGAGCAGCAGCCGGTGGGTGTAGAGCACGTCCTCGCGACGCTGGCCGGGCAGCCCCAGCTGGGTGTAGGCTTTGCCCTCCACCCCGTAGCGGGCGAAGTGAGCCGCCACCTGCTCGAGCAGTCGCTCGTCCACCTTGGGGGTCAGCCTTCGGCTCCGGTCGGCGCACAGGGTCTCGATACCAAAGCCGATGCCCTTCAAGCCAACGCTGGCCAGCTCGGCCACCAGCGCCTCGTCGGCGTAGGGGTTGACCAGGTCCACGGATTTGAAGGGAACCTCGGGGCACAGGCGAGCTTTGTGGGCGACGAAGGCTGCGATCCAATCGCGATCCTGCACCAGCAGGGGTGAATGAAGCTGGAACAACTGGTAGGGCTCGGGCCCGCGGGAGAGATACTCGACGGTTTGCTCCACCGGTCGTCGGCGGTCCTTGATGCCCTCTTTGCGAGGGGTGGGACACCAGGCGGCGCAGTTGATGGGGCAACCGCGCGAGATGGTGAAGCTGAGGTCGTCGGTGCGCTTCTCGCGGTGCAGTCGAGCGGTGTGGTAGCCCGCGGGGTCGATGGCCGCAAGGTCGGGGAAGGGCCACTCGGCGCCCTCCAGAGTGCGGCCCGGGGCGGTATCGTTCCAGTCGTGGCCCCAGCGGTAGCGGACCCCGTGCTCGGGGTCGAGGCCCTGGGCCAGGCGCTCGATGGCGTCAGCCAGCACGCGCTCGGGGTCGCCCGAGAGCACGACCACGTCGAAGGGATCGCGTTGGAAGTAGTGTGGGATGTAGACCAGGCTCTCGCCCCACACCAGGATGCGGGTGGCGGGAGAGATCTCGCGGGCCAGCTCGGCCAGGGCTCGGGCTGCCGGGGCTTCCCACACCCGGGCCCACAACACCAGGAAGTCGGGCTTGCGGGCCAGGTGGCGCACGATCACCCGCTCGGGGGCTCCCGTCAGGCCGGCCGCTTCGGTGATCACCTCATGATCGGGGAAGCGGGTCTTGAGGTAGGCGCTGGTGGCCGAGAAGACGGCTTGAAAGTAGTGCAAGGTCTTGTCGAACACCGGAGAGCTGGGGGAAACGTGCAGGATCTGCATCCGGACCTCCCTTCGTTGGTGGACTCAGCCTATCAGAGCATGGAAAATCCTTCCGTAAGGAAGCTCACGCTCGAGCTGTGAGCCAGTTAACAAAGCGAGGGTGGATCAAGGGCTCGGAACGCGGCATGATGGCGGCGATGAACGTGGGAGCTGTGAGTCGACCCCTACCGGTTGTGTCAGCAGGCGACGAGGAGGCCAACCGCCTGCTCGACCGCATGGCGGCCGCCCCGCTGGGTTACTTCGAACGCCGGACTCTGCTCAAAGCCGCCCGCCGACTGGGCACCGAGCCTCTCCAGCGCCTGTGCGAGGCGGGGGTCAAGATCCGCATTCCCGACGATCCGAATGCTATGCGGGCGGCTTACTACCCGAGCACCAAGACGCTCAGCATCGCCCCTCGTCGTCTGGACGTGAGTACCGTGCTGCACGAGCTGGGACACGCCCTGGACGATCTGGCCGCCCCTGACGAGGGAGAGAAGCCGGTGCTGCGATCCGAGCGCGATCCCAAGCTGCAACAGCTGCACCAGAGCTACTGCCAGCGCGTGGACGAGCTGTCCTGGTGGCAGAAGTTCTGCAGCAAGACCCTGTGGAGCGATTACGCCCGCACCAGCCCTCAGGAGTATCTGGCCGAGGGCGTGATGGATTTTACCCGCAGCCCTCACCACAATCAGCGGCTCTTGCAGGCCGACCCTGAGCTCCACGCCTACGTTCAGGGTTTGCTCGTGGACATCAGCGCCTGAGGTCCTTCCGCTGTGCAGGACGGCAAGACCTGCGATGCTCTCTCAGTCCTCGAGCCAGGCCGAGCGGCGCACCAGCCCGTCCGGGCCCAACTCGGCCGGATACAGATGCCCTCCGGCCGGACCCAGGCTGATGTCCTCGGGCCCGAGCTTGGAGAGCGCCAGGCAGGCTTCCTGGATGCGCTCGCGGGTGATGTCCTGGCGCGAGAGCCAGCTGAGCTTTCCGTCTGGACCGAAAGTCAGGGTCAGGCCGCCCTTGACCTCGCCCGCCAGGCCCTCGGCTTCCACTCGTTGGCGGGAGAGGAACTCCCAGCGCTCTCGGCCCTGTTGGTCGCGACCGGTGCGGTAGAGCTGGTAGGCCGAGGCGTCCACTCCCAGCACCTGCTGGTGGCGGCGCAAGAAGCGCACGGGATCGCTGGTCTTCTGCAGCCGGGGTAGCTCGTCGAACTGGCGCCGCCAGGCCTGCAACTCCTCGGCGCTCAGGAGCTGGCGCTCGCTAAAGACCCGGCTCAGGGTTTCCTCGTGCGCTCCCCCGTAAAGCTGGCGGTCGGCCGTCAGCATGCAGCGGGCCACCTCCGGGAGCGTGGTGGAGGAGGGGCTGAGCATGGCCACGGCGTGCAGCAACAGCCGTCCCAGCACCTCCGCGGCGCTGGAGAGGTTCTGACCGGCGGGCCCGGCCATGGTCACCAGGCAGCGATAGAAGGCCCCGGTGAAGATCTGCCCGTAGGAGTGGTCCTGGCGGGTGAGCTCGTCCGGCGAGCCGTGCTCGGGCAACTGTTCCATCGGCACGTAGAGAAAGTTGTTGTTGGCGTTGCGCAAGAAGGATCGCTCGTCGGCCGGGTTCCAGGCCTTGCGCCAGGCCAGCCCGAACTCCTCGGCCACCCGGTTGATGGGGTTGTCGCGCAAGAGGTCGCCCCCCGTCTCGCTCAGGGCCCTCTCCACCAGGGCGGGCCGCGAGGCCGCCACCAGAATGGCCATGCAGTCGCCGAACGACTCGTGGAAGGCCCGCGAGTGCCCCCCCCAGTCGTACAGGAACTCGGGTTTGAGCCCGTCGAGCAGAGCGTGGCCGGTCTCGTGGGCCACCACGTCGGCGCACTGGGAGACCTGCACGGTCTTGTCCAGGGGCCGCGAATCGAAGGAGTAGAACTGGATCGACTCGTCCTGGCGCACGTAGTAGGCGTTCATGCCGTTGCCCTGGTGGGGGCGCACGCCCAGCGAGCGGTCCGAGAAGGCCCACTCGATGCTCTGGTCGGCCAGTCGCTCGGCCAGGTCCAGGGTCTGCTGCGCGGTCGCGAAGGAGGTGACCTGGTCGAACTGGGGGGTGGACGGCTGCTCGAGGTAGTTGCCGTCCACGTTGGGTCGGGCCCGCCGATAGAGGGGATCCTCGATCTCCAGGCGCGGCCCTTCCAGGCGGTCGCCCACCTTCTCGGCTTCCAGCGTCACACTGGTCGGCTGGCTCTCCACCCGGCTGTCTTGCAGGTAGGCGGAGAGCTGCACGGTTCTGGGGAGTGCAGCCACTTGCATGGCTGGCATCTTAGCTTCGACTGTCCGGGTGGGGTTTGCCGGGATGTAAACCTGCGCGTTTCAGGGTTCTTTCAGGTCTGAAGTGTTCCCTGGTGCCATCATGTCACGCCCGATCAGCCAGCGGTGGCGAAGCGACGTCGCCAGCCTGTGTCTGGACGGAGGAATCGGCTTGCTGGAGAGCGGTGCCGAGACGTCCCGGGTGGAGGAGACCATTGCCTACCTGGCCTGCGCCTACGGGGTGCCAGTGGAGAGCATGGTCACCCCCACCGGGCTCACGGTCTCGGTGGGGGAGGAGGAGACGACCACCCGCATCGCCCGCGTCCACCGTCGCAGCATCGACCTGGACAAGGTCACGCGCCTCAACGAGCTCTCCCGCGAGCTGGTGGTGCACAAGGTCGATCTTGAGCAGGCTCTCACCCGGGTGGAGGACATTCGCCACGCCCCCCCCGGCTTTGGCCGCTGGACCCAGCTTCTGGCGGCGGCGCTTGGGGGCCTGGGCTACACCGCCCTGGCCGGAGGGACGGGGGCCGAGCTGCTGGCCGGGGCTCTGGCGGGCCTGCTGGTGCGGCTGCTGGGCGAGCGTTTCTCGAAGGCGTTCCCTCCCTTTGTCACCACCTCGCTGGCGGCCTTCGTGGCCACCCTCTGGGCCACCCTGAACGTGGCCCTGCTGGGACTTGACAGCCAGAAGATCGTGCTGGGAGCCATCTTACCCCTGATGCCTGGCCTGGCCCTGGTGGCCTCGGTGCGCGATCTGATGGCTGGCGAGCTGGTCAGCGGGTTGGCTCGAGGGGCTGAAGCCATGCTCACGGCTTCCGCCATCGCCGTGGGTGTCCTGATGGGCCTGAGCCTGCAGAGGAGCTGGGGACTGTGAGCCTGTGGTTGGGAACATTGCTGGGCGGGCTGTCGACGGCCATCCTGTTCAACGTGCCTCGCAGGCTCGTGCCGCTGGCCCCGCTGGCCGGCCTGGCGGGCTTGCTCGCCTTGCAGCTGGTGGAGGGCCACTATTCCAGGCCCGGGGCCCTTTTCGTGGCAGCTTTCGCGGTGGGCATGGCCTCCGAGCTCCTGGCCCGCTGGCAGGGCTGTCCCGCCCTGGTCTTTTCGGTCAACGGCATCCTGCCGCTGGTGCCCGGCGCGGTGGCCTATCGAGGGATGGCGGCCACGGTGCGAGCCGACTACCTGCTGGCGGCCGAGCTCTTGACTCTGGCCTTGCTCTCGGCCGGGGCCATCGCCACCGGGCTCTTGCTGGCCAGCGCCCTGTGGCGGTTGAGGCCGCGAGCGCGGCTCAACCGAGCAGCCTGCCCCGGAGGATGAACAGGCCCCAGAAGGCCAGCTCGAGGGGCCAGGAGGATGAACTCCCCGACCCGCCAGAGCAGGACGACCCTTCAGGGAACCAGCAGAAAGAGCAGGTCGGGAACGTGTGCCACGACGTAGAGCAGCCACTTCACGACCCTCAGCACGAAGTCCAGGCGAGAGTTCGATTCCACCTTGTCGGGCCCGAGCGCGAACAAGAGCAGGAAGGGAGTGAGCACCAGAGCGAGCACAAGGCTCAGCTTGAGCCAGGCGAGCAGGGCGGCGCATCCTACGAGGGCACGGAGCAGAACTTCCACGGGGCGAAAGAGCACGGGTGGCGTCTCCTGTCGATTGGGATCCCCTGGATCTTACCGTCCGGAGCCGCCAAGTCGCCTTCAGGCGCTGCTCGCACGCTTGGCGAGCCACTCAAACGGTCGCTCAGGCCTCGACCTGCAGATCAGATGCGCTGCCAGGTCGAAAAGGGGCCTGCCACCTGACTGCGAATGGCGGCTGCTATGCGTTTGATCGTCCTGTTGCTGCTGCTTTTGACCCTGCCACTTTCGGCCCAGACCGATAGCCCCGAGGAGCCGCGCGACGACGGACGGCACTCGGCGGGTCGGGTTCGACTCGGAGGGGACGAAGGATTCGGAGCCGGCACCGCCACCTCCGATCCCACCGCACTGGAGGGCCCAAGTCGGATCGAGACGGTGCTGTTCAACTCCCGTCGCTTCAACACGGTGGATCTGACGCTGCACTATCTGCGCCGACTCTCCGACAATCAGGACTTGCTGCTGGAAGTGCAGGGGGGGCCAACTTCCCTGGGGGGCGATTTCAGCTACAGTTTCAGCGACCACCTCACCGTGAACGTCTCTGGCTCATCCGGCCGCAATCCGGCTTTCGAGCAGGGCCTGACCCGTGTCTACCTGGCCAACGGCGAAGAGCCCTACTTTCGTTCCCTGGGAGGAGGACTGGAGTACTCCGACCAGCCCTGCGACGAGCTCGGCCTGGCCGCGGCGCTGAATTATCAGGCCGTTACGGTCGGTGACAGCCTGCTCGGGCCGGTGGTGGCCCCCCCGGTCGACCAGTTGGGCAACCGGCTGACCTTTTCGCCTGGCGGCCACGACGAGCTGCTGACCCTCAACTTCGTGGGCCAGCTCAACATCCTCGACCAGATGGTCAATCCCAGTGACGGCACTCGTCTTCGTTTTCAGCTCGAGCAAGCCATCCCGGTGGGGGACAGCCAGATCACCTCCACCACCGCGGCAGCCAACCTGGCCCAGCTCGTCCCGATGCCCGGCCCCGGAGAAGGCTCCAGCTACCTGCTGATCAACTTGCAGGGTGGAGCCATCGGCGGCGATGTTCCCCCGTATCGGGCCTTCAACCTGGGCGGCTCCAACTCCGTGCGCGGCTATCAGCTCGGCGGCCTGAGCACGGGCTCATCCTTCCTGCAGGCCACCCTGGAGTATCGCGGTTCCCTGACGAGATTCGAGTTGCTCGGCCACGAGCTCGAGCTCAAGGGCGTGCTCTTCTTTGACTACGGATCCGACCTGGGCACGGCCGACCGGGTGCTGGGTCAGCCGGGCGTGGCCCGCCAGAAGCCGGGGGAGGGGATTGGCTACGGCGCGGGTCTCTACTTCTTCAGTGACGTCGGGTTGTTTCGGCTGGAGGCGGGTTGGAACCAGCAGGGTCAGAATCAGCTCTTCTTCACGCTGGGGGACCGCTTCTGAGCTTGAAAGCGAGCCAGCACATCGGCCAGTTGATGGAGGAGAATCTGGTTGTCACTGGCGGAGCGCACACCGATTCTGAGATAGAAGTGGCTGTCTCCAAACTTCGCGCTGGCGTCCTTGAGCAGCAGCGTCCTGGATGACTTCGGCATGGAGGACTTCCTGTCCGGCGTTCCCCGGCCCGCCGCCAGGATGATGGCCTTCATGAGCCAGGGGTTCACGAGATCTGCCCGAACTCTTGCCGCTTGGGAATTCTCTATCCCGTGACCATGAGGCGGGCGCGGCCGGGCGGGCGCTATCAGGTGGCCGGTCGGGAGAGGTGTGTGCCCGAGAACCTTCTGTTTCCCCGCCCGGCTTACTTCACGTGCGAGCAGGTGCTCACAGAGTTGGCCCGTCTGCTCGAGATGGTGGGGCGGCGATTCGATGAGGCTGGAATCTGCTGGTGGGCTACTCAGGGCACCCTGGTCGGAGCCTTGCGCCATCAGGGGGTGATCCCCTGGGACCACGACGTGGACCTGAACCTGATGCTCGAGCAACTACCGCTTTTGCTCGAGTTGGAAGCAGAGTTCGACCGGTTGGGCCTGCGCCTGAAAAAGGCGGCCGGTGGATACAAGCTCGGATACGCCCGCTGGCCACTTTTCCCTTATCTCGACCTGGTGCCGATGGCTCAGCGCGATGCCGTCTGGCAACTGGCCTTTCCTCTCGACCAGGAAGGGCGACCGACTTTCCGCAAACATCTGCAGTGGCCCCAGGAGGCTATCAGGGACCAGGATCTGTTCCCTCTCCAGCGCTGGCCGTTTGAAGGCTTTGAAGTCTGGGTGCCCGCTCGGGCTCGGGAGTTCGCCCGGCAAATGTATGGGCCGGAGTGCCTGAGCTCGATTCATTGCCCACGATTTCCATGGCTTATCAATCATTATTGGGATTCAATTCTCTTTGCTTTGCGGTTGACGAGAGGCTAGCAACTCAGATGCTCGAAGGGCACTCGGGACGTGAACGAGCTGGTCTATACCTGGGTGGATGGCGCCGCGGAAGGGTACGAAGAGCTTTGCCGTCGCTACACCAGCAGTCCGCAAGACTTGAATCCCGAGCGTTATCGCGATCCCTACGAGCTGCTGCGCTACAGCCTGCGCTCGGTAGAGCAGTTCGTGCCCTGGATCGAGCGGGTGCTCCTCTTTACCTGCCGTCCGCAGGTGCCGGACTGGCTCTCGTCCGAGGTTACCGTCGTTCATCACGATGAGATCATCGACTCGCGCTTTCTCCCAACCTTCAGTCCCAACGTCATCGAGAGCTATCTGCACCTTCTCCCGCTCCAGAGCCCCTTCTTTCTTTACGCCAATGACGACTTTTTCTTTGGAGCCCCGGTCGCTCGGGAGGACTTTCTGACGCCCGGGGGCAGGCTGCGCGTCTACGGCACCTTGATGGGAGAGCAACTGGCCTGGAGAATCAGGGACCGCACTCAGGTCCCCTCCTTTGGATTCCTCGAGCACACCCCCTATCCGATTCATCGCGAGCTCTGGGGGAAGATGCTCGAGCACTACGCTCGGGACGTGGAGGCGACTCGTCGCAATCGGTTCCGCTGCAGCGAGGACTTGCGGATGGATCGCCTCTGGCGCTACTTCCTCTTGAGCCAGCATCGAGCGCGCTGCTCGGTCGTCTCGGGTTGGGAGGTGGTGCGGGGAGCGGCCTTCCTCAAACTGCACAACGATGCTCCTCGACTCGAGAGGCAACTGGCCAACGTCGGCAAGCGCTTTCTCTGTCTCAACGACGACCAGGGCCCCTCTCCGGCTCCCTCGGCCCAGGCCGTGGTCAGGGAGTTCCTCGAGAGGAGCTATCCCTGGCCCTCTCGATGGGAAAAGCGGCCAGCCATCGGCCTCGAAAGTGGCGGATCATGATGGTGTTGGCGCGTCGCTCGTTGTTGCCCTGGCCGGAGTTGACTCTCCCGAGCGAGGTTTGGCGGTAGAGGTCCGCCAGAATCGGGTGCTGGATCGGAAAGCGCGCAAACGGCTCCACCCAGCGCTCCGAGCGACAGTGAGCCGAGATCCAGACGTCATCGACGTAAAACGCGGCCTCGGGAGCATGGCTGTAGTCGTGCACCTCGGGCCCGAAGTAGCCCGGCTCGACTCGATAACCCGAGAAGCCCTGCAGGACGTCGATTCTCACCGGCTTTCGCAGGCGGCTGCACTTGAGGGGAGTCGGGGGCAGGCCGGCCAGGTTGCTCCATAACGTGGTGGGTCGGTCGGTCAGGTCGGACGGGACCCGCCACCCGCTCAGACCCGTGGCTCGAGAGTCGAACCGCTCGAGATGGGCCAGAAAGCCAGGCGGATAGAGCCGGTCGTCGTCCACAACCAGCAGCGGGGTGCGCTCGGGAAGATCGAGGGCTGGCAGAAGCTTGGTGGCTGGACCCAGGTCCGGGCAGCGCACCAATTCGACCGAGCGCAGGCAAGTCAGCCATTCAGGAAGGCGGTAAGCGACCTGCTCACGCCGACTGTGCTCGGGAAGGTGCAGTCGGATGCGGGCCGGGACCGGATCCTGGGCCAGCAGGCTCTTCAGGGTCCAGTGCAGGTGGGGGAGTCGGCTGGGAAGGGTGGTGAGACACGCGATGAGACTGCTCTTGCGAGCTTGGGCCCAGCGCTGGTCCAGTCTCTCGAGAGCAAGACGACGCAGGCGGTTGAGGTCGAGCAGGTCTCGAATCAGGTCCCCTCCGGTAAGATGGTTGCAGGCCGCCAATCCGGCCCAGGTGGCCAGGGCGAGCCCGGCCCAGGTGCGGTTCATGACGACGCTTGTTCTGCCCACGGTGAAAGTGGCCTTCACCAGACCCTGGCGCGGAGGGTCGACCTGGCCAGGAATTCCGGTCGCGTCGGTAAACCTGGCCGGGTGACCAGGGCGCGAAGGCTACGGGAGATACTGGCGGGCAGCCAGTTGGAGTTCCTGCTGGAAGCCCACAACGCTCTCGCAGCGCGGATTGTGGAAGAGTCGGGCTTTGCCGGGATCTGGGCCAGCGGATTGGCCCTTTCGTCCCAGTTTGGGGTGCGAGACTCCAATGAAGCGAGTTGGACGCAGGTGGTCGACATGGTCGAATTCATGGTTGATGCCACCAGCATTCCCATCCTGCTCGACGGAGACACCGGTTACGGGAATTTCAACAATCTTCGTCGGCTCATTCGTAAGCTCGAGCAGCGCTCGGTGGCCGGGGTGTGTATCGAGGACAAGCTGTTTCCCAAGAGCAACAGCCTGATGGGGGAGCACCATCAACTGTGCAGCCTGGATGAGTTCTGTGGAAAGATCAAGGCGGGTAAGGACAGCCAGACAGACCCGGACTTTTGCCTGATCGCTCGAGTCGAGGCCCTGGTGGCTGGTCAGAGCCTGAGCGAGGCCCTGCTTCGTGCTGAGGCGTATCGCCAGGCCGGAGCGGACGCCATCTTGATTCATTCTTGCCGGGCCCAGCCCGACGAAGTGCTTGCATTTGCTCGCGAGTGGGCCGGAAGAGGCCCCCTGGTCATCGTTCCCACCCGCTACTCGAGCACCCCGGTCGAGGTGTTTCGCCGGGCCAACATTCAGCTGATCATCTGGGCCAACCATATGCTTCGGGCCTCCATCGCGGCCATGCAGTCGGCTGCTGGTCGGATCAAGGCTGAGGAAAGCACCCTGCAGGTCGAGGATGAGATCGCACCACTATCGGAAGTGTTTCGACTTCAGGGTGCGGATGAGCTGGTGGCGGCTGAGAAGCTTTACCTCGGACGTCCTCTTCGGGCCGTGTTGCTGGCCGCCACTCGAGGCGAGATGAACGGTCTGACCTCGGACAGACCCAAAGGGATGATCCCCATTGCCGGCAAGCCTCTGCTGAGTTGGACGGTGGACGCCCTCAAGGCCCTGGGGGCTCATCCCATCACCGTGGTGGCCGGCTGGCAGCCGGACGCGGTGGATCTGCCGGGTGTGGAGCGGGTGGTGAACGATGCCCACGCCTCCAGCGGCGAATTGGGCTCGCTCGCCCAGGCCCGGGAGGCACTGAGCCACGATGTCCTGGTGCTGTACGGCGATCTGCTGCTTCGCAGCTACATCCTGCGTGAGCTTGCCGGGAGCACGGCCGAAGTCACGGTGGTGGTGGATTCCGACCTTGAGGGGCGCCGCAAGACGGGTCACCAGGACTACGCCCGCTGTGATCGGCCCGACGACCGCGGCGTCCTTCAACCCGTGGTGAGGCTCGTGGAGATCTCCGAGCGACCTCAGGAGGTCCACGGACGTTTCATCGGAGCGGCCAGCTTTCGAGCCGCCGGGGTCACCTGGCTGCGGGAGGCGCTGCTCGAGTTGCCTCCCAATCTTGGTCTGCCCGATCTCCTGAATCACCTGGTGGGGCGGGGCAATCCAGTGCGCGTGCTCTATATTCACGGCCACTGGTTGGACGTCAATACCGTGGAGGATCTACCTCAGGCAGGCAGCTTCCTGGCATAAAAAAGCCCCCCGCGGAGCGGAGGGCCTTGTTGTTGAACCGAGACCGAGCGAGTGTCAGCGAACGCCGATCATCAGCGCGGTTGGGAACTGCGAAGCGGCGTTGGGCCGGCCGTCCACGATTCCATGCATGACGGTCCGGTTGGGACAGAACTGACCCGAGGTGAGGTTGATCTGCAACATGTTGCCGGTGATGGTACCGTCAGCGTTGACGCTGAAACTGCCTCCCACCACCGCTCCCATGACCTCGCGGACCAGCGGGAACGGGAAGATGGGAGTAAACGTGTCAGCATACAGCTTGGTAAACTGGAGGTTGGTGATGACCCCTCCGAGCAGGTCGACGTTGGTGATATCCATGTCGGCGAGCAGTGACCCGTCGCCGCCGCGCAGGCCTACGTAGCGGATCTGGTTGGGCAGGTCATCGTTGCTGGACGTCTCGGTGGGCAGAGGAGCAGCATAGAAGACAAACTGCTGAAAGCCGAACTGAGCAGGAGTGGCGACTGCGGTCAGCATGACGCTGCCGTCGCCGGCCATGGTGCCCGACAGGCTGAAGTCGGAGATGCCGGGAATCGTGATCGTTCCTGTCACGTCGCCGTTGACGGCCACGTTATAGGTCCCGGTCGCGGAGTTGCCCACCACGGTACCCGTGAGATTGCCGGCTCCGTCGAATACAAGGTCGCCCGCTTGAGCCCCGGAATTGGGAGTAAAGCCGATCACGCCCGAGCCAGAGACCTTGAACGGCCCGTTCAAGCTGGCGTTGCTGAGGCCTGTCTGGGCTTTCTGCAGCTTGGCCATGCCGACCATGTAGTCGGTGGTCGGAGGATCGCCTCCAAAGAAGGTGGTGTAGATGGCGTCACCTGCTGGCGTGACCGTGACTCGCCCGTCCCAATCGATGTCGGCGAGGCGATCGGTGATCATGTCGGCGTGAAAATTTCGGGCCGCGTCGATGGTGTAGGTACCGCCGGTGATGTTGTAGGTCGTGCTCAAGTAGGTAGCCGGCGGGCCGGCCAGCGTGCCAAACGGGTTGGATTTGAGGATCTGGCCCCCGGTGATGTTGCCATTGCCGTCCAGGGTCACATTGCCGCTGATGACCCCGCTGCCGACGGCGCCACTGGCGCCGGTGATGGTGTAAGCACCCACAGCCAGGCCATTGGTGCCGGTCAGCTGGTCGAAGAAGTCAGGGTTGTTGATGGGAAAGGTTTCATTGGCAACCAGCTGGACGAACTGGGTAAAGGTTCCCACGACGTTGGTGCCCTGGACAAACTGGACGACCAGGATGACCACGGTCGGATCGACATCTTCGATCAGGATCTGCGCCGCCAGAGGCAGGTCGGCAGTCTGGAGGAGCTGGGTTCCAGCCGCGTTGAAGCCGGTGACTCGCACGGCTGTGACCGTATTGGGGACCTGGCGGGGCTGGAGGTCGAGGTTGAGCTGGATGTCAGCCAGGTTGTTGGGTACGTTCCCCCCGTCGACGGCTCCGCCAGCGGCTGCCCCACCAGCGTTCCCTCCGGCGGCGTTCCCTCCAGCAGCGTTCCCTCCAGCGGCGTTCCCTCCGGCGGCCGCGCCACCATCATTGAACGTAAAGTCCCCCCCTGTGCCCCCACCGCTCACATCAGCGCCGCTGGTGCATCCGAAGGCGATGAGCATCGTGAGGAAGATGAAAAGAAATGCAAATTGTCTGAGCTGAACCAAAGTGGATCCCTCCCTTGTCGTGAAGCCGCCTGGTTCGCAGTGTGGACGGCAATCACCTGCAGGGGCCGATTCTCCCACGCCCGAACCTGGCCGGATGCCGTGGCTGTTTTTCAGCAAGCTTGGCAATCCGGCCCTCGAGGAGCTGATCAGAGCCCTGCGAGGTCTGGGGCTTGCAGTCGAGGCCGTGCATCCAGGTCTCGCCTGGTCCCCCCTTTCGCGAGCGGTCCCGGTGCTGCCGGTCGGCCCTCGATGGCTTGCACAACTGCACGGGCCACTGCTCGAAGGACTGCGCCCCGAGGTCGTGGTCTACTCCTATCCTGACCAGGCACCGCTGGCGCGACGCTTCCCAGGCGCGAGCAAGGTTTACTACGTGCAAGACGATTTTCGAGCTTACAATTATCCGGACGCCCGGCTGCGAGCCTGGGAGGAAGAGCTCCTGCCGCGAATCGACTTGTTGGTGGTCGTCTCCGAGGCCCTGGCCGACTCGTATCGAGAGAGATACAAGTTTGAAGGCACGATTTTGGTTGCTCCACTGGCCGTCCCAGAGCGTTTCTTGCCGGCCGCTTGCCCCCCCCGCCTCTCTCGAGGCGGAAAAGTCGGGGTTCTCGGCCGGATCTCGAGCCGTCTGCGCCTGGGCTGGCTGCGACAGGCAGTGGAGCGGCTCAACTGGATGCGCCTCGAACTGGTTGGTGACGTGGAGGCCTCCGAGTTGATGGCCGAGGACCGCTACCACCTGCGCTACCTGCAGCAGTGCCCTCGCTGCCGGTTTTATGGTTGGAAGCCTTTCGCCCACCTGTTTGAGCGGGCTTCCCAGCTTGATCTGGCGCTCCTGCCGTACAGCCCTCGAAGTGTCAATCCCTGCGGCTCGGCCTATCGATTCTATATCCACCTTGCTTACGGGGCCCCCATGCTGGCCACCCCGGGCGTGGCTCAGCTTGAGGAGTATCAGCCTCTGGTTCAGATTTGCCGCAGCAGCGATGAGTTCTTGAGCAGGTTGGACGAGCTGGCCAGGCGGGGCTTTGATGACGGCCTCCATACGCAACGTTGGGAAGCCGCTCGGGCCAATACCTGGAGTCATCGGGCCCGGGCTCTACTGGAGGCTCTGGGGTAAGAATCGCCCGCCACCAGGACCTCAGGGTCGGGTCGGGAGGTCGCCCTGGCCTTGAGGGGCGCGCAGCCGCCAGGCCAGCACATCCAGCCAGCGGTGCAGCCAGTAGAATGCCCGCACCAGCGGGTCGGCAGCCATCGGGATCAGGTTGCTGACCTTGTTGCGCGTGCGCAGAAAAGGTACCGGGTCGGGCGAGCTGATGTCGAGGGCGTCCCGGGTCAAGGTAACCAGTCCGCGCTCCTGGGCATCGTAAAGCAACAGGCTCAGAAGGGCCTGCTCGAACTGGTGCACCGCCAGTCGAGCTCCCGGAGGGTTCTGGATGCAGCCATTGAGAGCCCACTGCTTCCACCGCTCCGTCAGGGCTCGAACCCATTCGCGGCGGCCATCGAAAGCGCACACTCCGCTGGCCCGGGTGCGCAGGCGGGCCAGCTCAGGGTTCACTCCCGTGAGCGTCAACGGCCCGGGAAGCACCCGAATGGGGCCACCCCCTCCAAACGGGGTATACACCCCCGTGCGCTCCACCTCCCGGGTGATCCGGTCGAGAGGGCCAAGTACGACGGTTGCTGAGTCCAGCCAGAGGACAGGCCCCTGATAGTGACTGACCAGGTCGGCCACGATGATAGGTTTCCAGGCGTAGGCGCCCCTTTCGAGTCGGACGTGATCCGGATATCGGTCAAAGGGAAAGACGCGCAACTCATAGCGTTCTGACAACCACCGGCGCTGTTGGGCCGTCATGCCCAGATCGTAGAGCACCAGTTGATCAGACAGGCCAGCGCGCTCGAGGCTGAGCAGGAACTGACGCAGCGACCGATAGTAGACCCGGTCAGCCCCCGAGACGATCAGCACAGTCTGGGATGCAGAGCACGGGCGCGAGCCAGTTGCCTGGCATCGTCGATCTCGGCCCACAGCAGGTCCTGCACTAACGGGCACGCAATCGGGTGGGTGGGCGCGCACCCGACCATCCCGTGGCTTTCGTAGTGCTGGCCAGGTTGGCACAGGAGCTTGGAATAGAGATTCTGGCTCACCCGCGAGATACCGACTAGCTCACCGGTCACGTTGCTCAGTCGGCTGCGGTCTTTTGACATCGATACCAGCCAGCCGTCGCGCGCCTCCACCCAGACTTCGTCGCCCGCCCCGGTGGGGCCGGACAGCAGCACGGCGTCTGGATGAGAGAGTTGGAGCAAGACCTCGAGCGCACGCCGCTCATAGATGAGGTCCGATTCGAGCAGCAGAAAGTCGCCGGTCAAGTGTTCGCGTGCCGCCGCGAGGCTCTGCAGACTGCCGGTGCTGGCATAGTCAGCGTTGTGAACCAGGCGCACCCCCTCCAGCTCCTGGTAAAAGGAGGCAAGATGGCCCGTGACCACCACCACCTCGGTAATGCCCACCGATCGCAGCCGCTCCAACGACTCCGCCACGATGGGTAGCTCCCCCAGGCGGAGGAATCCCTTCGGGTAAGGCAGGGGCCCCAGTCGAGTCCCTTGTCCGGCGGCCAGGATGCAGGCCAGGTTCGGCATGGTGCTCACGGCAGTCGGGCCAGCTGCTGAAACTGGGGACTGGAATAGAGCAGCTCCTGGTAGGTGCCCCTGGCTCGCACCTGGCCCTCTTCCAGCAGGTAGATCTGCTCACAGGCCTGCACTGTCGTGAGTCGATGAGCGATGACCAGCAGCGTCTTGGAGTGGACCAGTTCGGCCAGGGCCTCCAGGAACCAGCGCTCGGTCTGATTGTCGAGCGCACTGGTGGCTTCGTCCAGGATTAAGAGCTCGGGCTCGTGATAGAGGGCGCGGGCGATGCCGATGCGCTGGCGCTCGCCCCCGCTCAGGGCCACTCCGCGCTCGCCCAGGACCGCGTCGTAGCCCTCGGGTCGGGCGGCGATGAATTCGTGCAGATGGGCTGCCCGGGCAGCCCGCTCGACAGCCAGCTCGTCGATCTCCTCGTCTGCCAGGCCGAGGGCGATGTTGCGACGGATCGTGTCGTCGGCCAGGTAAACCTCCTGGGGGACGTAACCGATGCATTGATGCCAACGTGTCAGGTCCTCGGGTCGCAGCGGTTGCCCGTCGACGAGCAAGGTGCCCTCTCCCGGCGTCAATAGCCCGGCCACCAGGTCGGCCACGGTGGTCTTACCCGAGCCGGTTCGACCCACCAGGGCCACCGAGCTGTGTCGGGGAATGGTCAGGTCGAGGTCGTGCACAGCGGGAGCGACGGCCCCCGGGTAGGTGAATGCGACGCGGCGGAGCTCGATGGCTCGGGTGAAGGGCAGGGGGGGGTCCCCTTCTGCGGGCGTCAGGGGCTCGGGGTCGGCCAGCTCGCGGTAGATTTCCTCCACCAGGGGAAGCCGGAACTGCAGGTCCACCAGGTCGTCATAAAGGCACTGCAGGCACGGCACGAGCCGCCATGTGGCCATGACGTAGGCCCCCACCAGGGGAAGGGCCGCGCGACTGGCCTGGGTGATGCAGAGGTATACAAGAACGGTGACGATAGCAGCCAGGGCCAGAATTTCGGTGCAGGGCCGGGCGACCTCGCCCAGTGTCAGTCGGTGGAGGAGCAGCCTGTTCTCGCGCTCAAAGGCGCGTCGGTAGCTCTCCAGGAAGTGGCGCCTGCGAGGCAGGGCTTTGGCCTCCCGCAGGGCCGACAGACTCTCTGCCGCGATCTTTGCCCGCTGGTATCCTGCCTTGTGGCACTCGTTGCCCAATCGGTCCAGATTTCGGTTGAAAAATCGGTAGATGGCCATGAACAGCATGCTCAGGACCAGACCGGTGGTCAAAGCCACCCGATAGTCGAGCCAGAGCAGCCCGGCACAGAGAAACAGCGAGGTCATGGCTCGCATTGCCATGGTAGCCAGGGTTCGTACCACTTTGTGGACCAGCTCATCTACCTGCTGCAGTACCACCCTCGTCAACCGACTTGTGTTCTGACCAAGATGCCAGACATGCGGACGGTGAAGGTAGCGGCGCAGCAGATTGAGCGACAGGTCGGAGCTGACCTCGGTGGTCAAACGGTAGATGAACCACCAGGTCAGCGTGTTGAGAAAGCTGGTCAGAGCGAAAAGGGTCAGGAACAAGACTCCCAGCAGGGCAAAGAAGCTCTCGAAGCTGGCGCAACCCGACCAGGTGTAGAAGCGGTTCAGCGTAGCGTTCTGTTGGACTAAATCCGGGTCGGCGGCTACTGCGAGCAGGGGCACCAGGCCGGCCACTCCCGACAATTCAGTGCTTGCGTTGACAAGGGTGCACAGGCCAAGACTGAGGGCTTTGCGGCGCGCGGCGGGAGAAAGAATGGCTCGAACCATTCGGAATGCTTCAAACACCGCCATGATCGCGCGAGGTTCGACGCGGAAGGGGCGATTCCGCCTCGTCAGTTTCGCTGGCGGACGAAGTAGCCCGTGGCCCGGTCACGCACGGCGTCCGAGCCCAGGTATCCATAGTGGTGCTCGAGCAGCTCCCGGGGCCGGGCAGGTAGCCACGTTTCCTGGCCCAGGAAGGTTGCGCTCTGCAAGGGGAAAACGAACTCGTCGGGAATCTTGGAGCGCTCGCCCGGAAAGGTGCCTCGCTCGAGGGGGAGGAGCCAGCTCTGCTCGGCTCGGTAGAAATAGAGGTCGGCTTCCCATCCGTCCCACTCGACGTAGAGCTTGGGGCCGAGGTGTCGCGCGCTGGTGTCCTGGAGCCGAAAGCCCGGCGGAAGACGAGAAGCGGCCTTCTTCACACGGGTGTAGTCCGACTCACGCAGTCCGAAGTCGACATCCACGTCGCCTCTGATGATCTGGCCTTCTCGATGCTGGCCGAGCAGAGTGCCGAAGGCCAGCCAGTAGTCCACCCCCGTCTCGCGCAGGAAGGCGTTGGTGGTGACGAACAGTCGGCCCAGCTGCCGGGCCACCGCCTCACGGTGGCTTGCCCCGAGCAGGAGGGGGTTGTAGCGGACGTGGCGCCAGAGCAGCCTGGCGGTTCGTGGCAGCCTGATCATACCCGGTAGCGATAGGTCCTGCCCGGCTCGCGCTCGCAGTCAGGAGGATAGCTCTTGCGCTTGGCAGCAAAGTATTCTTCGCGCCGATCCCCCTCGCGACGCAGGCCGTAGGTGATGTACAGGATGCGCCGTGCCTGCGAGCTGTCGTTGGGACCCGACCGGTGGGGCACGAACGAGTCGAAGAAGATGGTATCTCCCGGGGCCGCTTCCAGAGGCTGAAACTCGAGCCCCAACTCGCTCAGGGGCTCGTGCATCGGCCCGAGCAATCCTTCGCGGTGGCGCCCCGGGACGACTTCCAGGCAACCATTGCCCGGGGTGGCTCGATCGATGGCCACCATGGCCGTCAGGTGGATCGAGCCCCAGGCGTCCCAACCGGCCTGAACGTCCTGGTGGGGGGCAAAGCCGTCCCCTCCGGGAAGCTTGAAGTTCAACTTGTCCTTAAACAAGACCAGGCTCTCGCCCATGAGTTGCTCGGCGGTTTCGAGCAGCGCGCCCGTGCAGAGCTCCCGCAGATCGGGGTGGTAGGGAAGGAAGTTTTCGGCCCGGCAGAGCAAGCGTTGGTGGGGAATTCTTCGGTGAGGCTCGTAGTAGAGCATCCATTTGCCCTGGGTCTCGGGCCAGCTCTCCAACTCACCCACCCACTCTCGCAGAGGCTCGGCAGGCAAGAATCCGCTCAGGTGAAGGTAGCCGTCTCGTCGGTAATGCTCGACCTGATCAGGGGTCAGACTCACGGCTGGAGGTTTGACGCGCCTGGGCATTTCCTGCCAGGCGCTCATAGAGCCCGGGTCCTACCAGGGCCCAGCCCAGAGCTACCGCCCAGCCAGCTGGCACGTCCACCAGGTAGTGGAATCGCGCGTAAACCGTGGCGAAAGCAATCGAGAGAGCGATGAAGAGATAAAGACCGGTCAGGCCCGAGCGGGCACGCCAGGCGGCCAGCGCAGCGGCGGTGGACCAGGCGACATGACTTGAAGGAAAGGCGGCGCCGTCGACGGCTCCGTGATCGACCAGGCGATGGCACATATGCCAGAAGAAGCCCTGGCAGGCCGGCTCGAGGGCTGGCCAGAGCGGACGGGGACCCTGCACCGGAAAGAAGACTGCCACGAGATAGCAGGAGTAGAGCGTGGCCAGGCCCGTGAAAGTGGCCTGCTCGGCCGCTCCGGGGCGGCCCAGTTGGCGCAACCTCAGGGTCAGCAACGGGAGCAGAAGGTAGTAAAGCAGATAGCAGAGGTGCAGCCATTCGGAGAGCAGTCGATAGGGGAGCACCTGGCTCAGCCAGGCCGCCGGAGAGGCTCCAAAGAGCCGGGTCTCCCAGGCCAGCACGGTGGCGTCGTAATAAACCCCTGACAGGATGCGGTTCTGGATCTCTAATTCGCTGTACATGGGGATCAGGAGGAAGAAGGGGTAGAGTCGGACCAGTCCGCCGCCAAGACGCGGGATCAGCCAGATGACCGCCAGGTGCCACAGGATACGGAGCGTGAGCTCTGCGGTGCTATGCCCGGCCGGCGGGTGGAACAGGCCCAGGGCCAGAAAGCCGGCAGTCAGGGCCAGGTAGGCCCGCACCAGCAGATCGACCGGATCGCTCATCGCTTTCGCACCAGGAAGAAGGGGTCGTGGACGATTCGGCGGGCATCGATGAGGACCAGGTCATCCTCCACCACCAGATGGTGCAGCCCGTCGGGATAGGGCCAGCACTTCCGGGGAGAGAGCCGCAGCACGGGCTTCTCGTGAAAGGTCTCTGGAGTCAGCTCGAGCACCTCGTTGATCACTACGGCGTCGCCATAGCTCGAGGAGCAATCCTGGGCCGGGCGATAGAGGCGGCCGTCGAGCCGAAAAGGCTTGCCGGCCGAGCGCGTGGAGCGGATGTCCTGTTTGAGCGGGCTCTGAGCATGGGGCTGAAAAGGGCCCAGCGGGGTCGCTGCAAAGGCAGCTTTGAGCCGGTAAGCGCCATGCCGGCTGGGACCGGTGTAGAGCAGCCACCAGCGGCCTTGATGCTCGAACAACACCGGATCCACGACTTGCGCGTCCTCGAGCAGAACCCGTTCCAGGATCAGGCCGTCTTGCACCCGATAGAGCTTGAGTCGCTGCTCGGCCAGGCTCTCCGGCAGGCAGTAGAGCTGGTCGTTCCAGGTGAGCAGGTAGGGGAATGAATGGTGCGAGCCTTCCAGGCGGGGAATGCGCTGGTTGTTCTCCGTAATCTCGACCAGTCGGGCCGGCCTTCCGTGACGGTGCTCCTCGACCATCAGGTGCCAGGCGTGATCTTGTCGGAAAGCGAAGGGGTCGGCCTCATAGGTGAGCGGAGCGAGCTCGGGGCGCCAGGCCCACTTGAGGTGAGGGAGCTCGGAGAGGCTCTGAAGGCGATGGAGGGCGTAGCCAACTGCCCAGATGTCGTAAGTGAAAGCTTCGCGATAGAGATACTCGAGCCCGCGTCGTGCCTCGAACAGGGCTGTGAGGAATCGCTGGGGCCAGCTGATTCGAGCCGCCGGTTGAGCTCGGTGGAACTGCCCGGCCGCGCGCCGCAGAGTGCCCTGGTAGCTCCAGTGGGGGCGGAACCAGGCCTCGAACCCGTCCTCGCGCACGACCTTGATGGGCTTTCGTCGCCAGTACTCTTGAATGGTCACGCCCGCTCCAGCAGGCGGTAGGTCTTCTCGCGCCGAGCTCCCAGGGCGTTCAGCATGGCCTGCATGGGGCGGTTGTCGGCCAGCACCCAGGAAGCCTCCAGTCGCTCCCACGGGATGCGCGCGTCCAGTTTTACCAGCGCCTCGATCATGGCCCCAGCTACGTCAAGCTGTCGAGCCTCGCGCACGATCCCGATGGCATAGGCTCGATAGTTGCGGATCCAGCTGCGGCGCGTGAGGTAGTCGTAGAGAAGGCGAAGGGTCAATCGTCCCTGGCTTCGGGTCAGCATGGGGTTGAGATCGGGCAGGGTGATGAGAGCGCCCACCGTGGCGCCCTGATGCTCGGCGAACAGCACGGTCTCCGGGCGGATCAAGAGCAAGCTGAGGACCACGAACTCCCGCATCATGGGCTCGTCGAATTCTTCGAAGCCCCAGTTGTCGGCCAGCGCGTTGTTGAAGACACTTGCCAGCCTGCGGGTGTCGCGAACCCGGTGCCAGGGATCCATGGATCGCACCGTCACCCCCTGCTCGGCCGCCCGGCGGGCCCGGCCTCGCATCAGGTCTTGCCTGACCTCGCCCCGCTGGAAGCTGTAGGTATGCATCTCCTGCAGACTGCGAAAGCCGGCTTGCTCGAGCAACTCGGCGTAGTAGGGTGGGTGGTAGGCCAGCAAGAAGCTAGGCGGGGTGTCGAAGCCATCGACCAGCAGGCCCGGGTAGGGGTCCTCCTGGCGAAAATGGTAGGGGCCCCGCAGGGGCAGTCCGGGAAAAGTCTCGCAGGCCTGCTTGAAGAGTTCGTTCAGAGCCTGGTGCTGCCCCGGCAGGCACTCCAGAAAGCCGAAGTGGAGAGCTTGCTGATGGCGCTTGACGCCCAGGTGAGCCACCGGCTCGCCGTTATGCCAGGCCACGTAGAAGGCGCGCTCGGGGTCGTCGAGCCCACCCATCAGCTGTCGGTAGTGCTGCCAGAGCGGAGGCACCCAGGCCGGATGGCGGCCCGGGTAGATGGCTCGCGCGAGGCTCCAGAAAGCCAGACGCTCGCGCTCGGTGCGCACGCGGGTGATGCTCGTCAAGGCCAGGTTTGTTCTGAACCGGCCGGGATGGGCCCTCTCAGGCCGAGCGGGTCAAGGGCTCCAATCGACGCATGTAGCGGGCCAGGGTCTGGATGGTGGGACCGTAGCCCTTGTGATAGATCGCGTACTCGAGCTCGTAGCCAAGCTTGCCGGCGCTCTCGAGCCGCTCGTTCGGATCGGGGGCCAGGCAACGATCGAGGGTTGCGGCCAGCATCGGGGTCAGGCCCGGGGGACTGCTCAGCCGGGTGCTCAGAAGCCGGGTGAGGGTTTCGCTCAAGCTCTCTCCCTCCACCAGGAAGGGATTCCGGCCCGTCAACAGCTCGTAGTAGACGACACCCAGGCTGAAGAGGTCGCTGCGACCGTCGGTGACCTGGCAGCTGGCCTGCTCGGGCGCCATGTACTCTACCCGGCCATAGACCTGCTCGCCTTCTTTTGACTCGAGGTAGTGGGCCGCCTTGGCCACCCCGAAGTCTGCCAGCTTGACCTCGCCTTCGCCGGAAATCAGGATATTGTTGGGCGACACGTCACGATGGACCAGACCCAGGGGCTGGCCCTGCTCGTCGGTGCGCTCGTGAGCATACTCCAGGGCCCGGGCCAGCCGGCTGACGATGAAGGTGGCCAGCTCGACCGGCACGGTCTTTCCAGCGTGCAGATCGAGAAAGTGCCTCAGGCTCATCCCCTCGATCAGCTCCATGGCGATATAGGCTCCAAAGTCCGCCCGGCCCAGCTGGTAAATTTGCACGATGTTGGGGTGGATCAGGTTGGCCACCAGACGAGCTTCCCCCACGAACATCTGGCTGAACTCGCTCGACTCGCTCAACCAGGGGTGCAACACCTTGAGGGCAACCCGCTTGGAGAAGCCGTCGGCTCCCAGTTGCTGAGCCTCGTAAACGGTGCCCATGCCTCCCGAAGCGAGCTCGCGGATGATCCGGTAGCGAGTTTCTTGAACGAAATACTGAGGAGTCACGACAGAGCTTGACTTCGATTCAAGCGCTCGCGGTCCTTCTTTTCGGGTTTCCTTCAGGCAGGCAGGCTAGTCTGATGTCAACATGCGCATTCTGGTTACCCATAGCTCCTCCACCGGACACGGCCACCGGATGGCCGCCGAGGCCCTGGTCAGCGCCCTGCGCGAGCATCCGGGTGTGGAGGCCGAGTCGTTCGACATGCTCAGCGTCTGCCCGCCCGAGGTGCGCGAAGCCCAGAAGAAGAGCGTGCAGGCCTTCGAAAGCCGCGAGAAGCTGGCTCGCTGGAGCTACGAGCTGGCCCTGGCCGGCAACCCTGTCATCGGCACCGTGCAGTGGGCCATCAACCACTACAAGGCATGGATGGCCCCGGAAGCTCTGCAGTACATCAAAGACTACCAGCCTGACCTGATCGTCAGCACCCACGAGCAGGCCAGCGGCCTGGTGGACATCTGGAAAGATAGCGGCGAGCTGACCGCCCCGCTGGTCAACGTGCACACCGACCACCTGGCCGACATGCGCTGGGTGCAGCCCCAGGTGCAGCACTACTTCGTCGCCAACGAGCTCATGCGCGAGGATCTCGCCCGCCTGGGGGTCGAGCCCGAGAAGGTGAGCGTCACCGGAATTCCCATTCGTCCGGAGTTTGGCCAGCCCGCCCCGGCCGATCTGGATCAGAAGCTGGGCCTCGACCCGACCTTGCCCACCGTGCTCATCATGGGCGGCGGGCTGGGCCTGCAGCCCTTCAATCGCCAGGTGGAGGCGCTCGAGCGCCAGCCGTATCCGATGCAGATCGTGTGCGTGTGCGGCACCAACCAGGCTGCCTACGACGAGCTGAAGGCCCGCCAGGGTGGCAATCACCCGTTGCATGTGCTGGGCTCGGTCAAGAATATGCCCGAGCTGTTGAAGGCGGCCGACGTGGTGGTCAGCAAGGCGGGGGGGTTGACCACCTCGGAGATCCTGGCCACCGGCAAGCCGATGATTCTGTACAATCCGCGTCTGGGTCTGTCGGTGCACCAGTCCAATCGGCTCGAGTCCATCGGGGTCGCCAGCATCGCCCGCAGTGGCGACGAGATGGCCGGCCAGGTGGTGGGCTACCTGAGCGACGAGACTCGCAAGGAGCAGGTAGCCCAGGCCATGGCCCGGGCCAGCAAGCCCGACTCCAGTCGCGCCATCGCCTCCGAGCTGGTCCAGATGGCAGCCCGGCACCAGAACACCCTGAACGTCTCAGCCTGACTTCGTCTATAGCGATGTTGAGAGGGTCTTGCCCTGTTCTTGGGGGAAAGCTGCTGCAGAGGCTCCGCGCTCAGATCTTGTTCAACAGGTCGTACTTGCGCGTGACAGGAGCGACCGCGGTCAGTCCGGTGTGCAATCCCTCCACCGTCACCGATGACACGCGGGTGCGCCAGGGACGAACCGAGTGGATCAGCCCGCCCCAGCTCTCCATACCGGTATCTTTCCGATATTGCCCGGGGAAGAAGATGGGGTCGGGCATCTGGATGGAAAGCCCGCTGGCTGCTCCCAGCGACGCCTCGTTGCGATTCACCACCACCGCCTCCTGCAAAAGCGCCTGGCAGCGGGCGGCCAGCTGGGCCACCTCGGCATCGGGACAGCCCTGCTGCAGCTTTTCCAGAAAGCTCCCAAGGTCGCCGTAGCCCGGGAAGTTCACGAAGCGCTTGAGCCCCAGCCACAAGTTCTCCAGTGTTCCTCGCCAGCCCGGGGCGGTGGACTTCTCCTCGCGAGGGAAATGGCGCGTCTGGGCGGCCGCTTGCTGGAAGTGCTCGCCGACCACGGGTAGCTTCTCTTGCACTATGGCCGCCAGCTCTTCCACCGAGGCGGTCAGGGCCGGCAGCTTCTCCAGGTCCACCAGCGAGAGCGTGGGCACCACCTCGTTGCCGCCATGGCGTTTCACCAGCATTTCGCCGAAGGTCTTGGGGTCCTTGTCGATCTCTCCCAGTCGGGGCAGGATATAGGTCCAGGGCAGACCTGCTTCCCACAGGCTGTCCTGGCTGACCACTGCGTAGCGGGCGTGCTGGCCCAGGTCCTTGAGCGCTTCCAGGTTGGCCATCTCGCAGGCTTCCATGATCAGCACGTCAACCTTTTTGCCCGTCTGGGCGTGGGTCAGCTCCAGGGCTTTGCTCACGTCGGCCATCTTCATGCCGGCCAGGCGCTTGTAGCCCAGGCCATGGCCTTCGAGCAGCACGGCAGTGTGCTCGGAAGGGTAACGTTTCATCGAGCGCACCCACAGGTTGCTCAGGGCTTCGGGGCTGGGCGCGTCGGTGCTGGAGCTGCGCTCGACCGTGTGGGTCTGGATGGTGTTGCGGCCGGGAGTGTGCACGCCCCCGGCAGCCAGTTCGTAGGTGCGGGTGCCCGACCAGCTGGCCTCCTCGTGAGCCTCAGCCACCCGGCCGGCGGTCCGGCGGTCCTTGATACCCTGATAGATGGAGAAAGCCGCCCCCTGAGCCAGCTGGCTTCCCACCAGCAGGGCCGGGATTCCGGCCAGACCGAACAGTCCGAAAGCTGCTGCGCCTGCCGCCACGGCCAGGGCCGGCAGAGCATAGATCTTGAAAGTCGCGCTGCGCTTTAAAGACTCCACGTCTTTGCCCTCGCGTCGCAACTGCAGCACCACGTGGGCATCCGGATGGGGGTTGCGCTCGAAGTCGATCACCTGACGGGTGCGCATCGGCTCGAGCTCACTGGCAGTGGCGTCCAGGTGCCCGACGATGGTCCAGGGGCGGGAAGCGGCCATCGGCACCATCGGCAGGGACTCCCTGACACTGGTTGGAGTTTCCACCTGGCAACCGCATCCGCAGCCGACCGGGTGGCGATGGCTCTCGCCCTGCCCGTCCACCAGATCGCGGGTGAGGTTGCGTCCCAGCACTCGCCCGCCGTGCCAGCCCTCGATGGCGCCCAGTTTGAGTCCTTTGCCCAGCCCGACCGCGAGGCCGGCCACAAAACCCGCCGGGCCCAGCACGGCCGAGGCGGCCAGACTGCCAACGGCTCTTGCCATGCTTTCGTGCCAACCGGCCAGCGTTTTGTCCAGCTTCGAGCCTTCCGCCGAGGGGCCGTATCTCTTGGTCCAGCTCGCTTCCAGGCTGGCGTTTTGACCGAGCCCCGAGTTGACTCCCCGGAAGGCCCCGTAGCTGGCTCCCACCAGTCCGAAGGCGCACAGTCCGGTCAGGCCGCCCAGCACTCCACCCACCACCGAGCCGGTGGCGGTGGCCGCTCCGGCCAGCGGGCCCAGTTTTTTCTTATCGGGCTGCACCCAGGGCCGGTTGTGAATGATCTTGAAGCGCGGGGGAGCGGTCGGATCGTGGTCGGGATGCTCCACGACCAGCACCCGCAGCTCGTCCTTGAGGATCTTGACCCACTCTTCATTGAGGGCTTTCGCCTCGCTGGCCCGCCCGGCTTTCAGCTCGGACTGCATCCGGCCCAGAATCTGGTGCACATCCGCCAGACGCTCGAGCGCAGCCTGGTCTTCCACCGCAAAGCGCGTTCCCACCTGATCGGGTGGTGTCGTGGCCAGCTGTACCACAAACTGTTTCAAGCGCTCCTCATACTGGTCGGACGAGCAACGCTTGAGGCGCATCAACCCCGAGAAGGCCCCCTGGACCATGCCATCCTGCTCGACGGCTTCCTTCATGAAAGCACTGCAGGACGGGGTGTACATGCAGTGAGCGCCCCGCTCGCCGTTGTAGTCGGCCGAGATGTAGTCCTGGTAAAGGCTGACCACCTTGTGAGCGGCGCCTGCCACGACCTGGCGAGGGATCTGGGTCACCTTCATAGCTCGATTATCCCGCCATGAACTGAAAGAAGCCTGACGAGCATTCTCGCCAGGCTTCTCGAGGGTGCTACGCGTGGATCAGCCGCGCTGGTTCTGACCGTTGGAGCAGCAGACGCTGAAGACTACCAGGGCGCAGACACCGGCGGCCACCAGGGTGAGGAAGTCGGTCTCCATGTTGGCGGCCTTGCTGTTGGGCGCGGCGGTTTCGGCGTAAGCGACCTTGGGGGAGACGGCTTCGTCCGAGACGCTGCCGGCGTAGCCGTCCTGGCTGCCGGACGCGGCCTGCGGCTGGGAGCCGGAGGCGCGGGTCGCCTGGGTGTAGCCGGCGACGGCGGGGTTGATGGTGCTGATCATGGTGGTCCTCCCGTGTTTGTGATTTGGTCCCTTGTCTGTGACGATTTGCGTCGAGACTACCCAGGTGGCCTGAAAATCTTCTGAAGCGGCAGGAACCGTGCGCTCGGCCGCACAGAATCAGACCGCATGGCACGTAT
This sequence comes from Candidatus Xenobia bacterium, assembly GCA_045863235.1. Taxonomy (GTDB): domain Bacteria; phylum Vulcanimicrobiota; class Xenobia; order Xenobiales; family QWHO01; genus QWHO01. The sequence continues at coordinate 93,716 of BTUM01000007.1, forward strand.
TGCTCGCAAAGGACGCGACGGGGCGCTCTATATCGGCTACCGAGAAGAAGACGGCGGGATCTTGATCCCCGACGAGCGCATGAAGGGGCCGGCCGGCAGCACGCGCACCGGGGATATCGTGGGCCACGAGTTTCGCTCGGAGATTCTCGGCGATGAGCGCATCATCATGGTCTATCGGCCGCCCGGCTATTCGCCCATGAATCCCTGGCGCTACCCGGTGCTCTACCTCAACGACGGACAGAACATGTTCGATGCCGCCACTTCGGCCTTCGGTGTCGAATGGCAGGTGGACGAGACGCTCGAGCGCCTCATCTCTGAGCGAGCCATTCAGCCGATTCTGGCGGTAGCGGTCTACAACTCGGCGGAGCGTTTCGACGAATACACCCCCGCGCCCGATCCCGAGCATGGGGGCGGTGGAGCCGACCGCTACGGGATGTTCCTGGCCAACGAGTTGCAGCCATTCATCAACCGCGAGTATCGCACCAACACCGATCAGACCGCCTTGATGGGCTCCAGCCTGGGGGGTCTTTGCTCATTGTACCTGGGCTGGCAGTATCCGCGTTGCTTCAACCTGGTGGCCGCCCTCTCGCCCTCCCTCTGGTGGGCAGGGCGGGAGCTGACCAGAGCCATTGCCGAGTCTCCCCGCACGTGTGACGACGGGCCGGAGAAGATCTGGCTCGACATGGGAACGAAGGAAGACAAGGACGACGACCTGATCGCTGACATTCGCGCCCTGCGCAAGGTTCTGGTGAGCAAGGGATACGTGGTGGGGGAGAACCTGTTTTATCGCGAGGTCAAGGGGGCCTATCACACCGAGTCTTCCTGGGCCAAGCGGGTGGGGGACGTCTTGCAGGCGTTGTTCCCTCCCGGTCGAGGCTACTTTACGGCCGACTGACCTGCGTTTTCAATTTCGTGGTGGCTGTCTGGAAGGAGTCCCCCTCGGATGCCGAATCATGCGGCTGGATTTTTTTTCAAGGAGCTTCGATGCGTTTAAGAACCAGCCTCTACTTGCTAGCTTTGCTCTTCCTGTTCGGCTGTTCCGGCGGGGGGTCGAGTTCCGCCGGCGGCGGCGTGCCCGCCCCGCCTCCAGGCCCCCAGCTGGTGAGCATGAAACTCGATGTCGAGGTCCTCGACCAGGCTCAGCGGTCCATCCAGGGCCGTTCGGGGGTCATCGAGGTGGTCGCCGAGGTGGTGGACCGCAATACTCTCGATACCGGCACTCTCAGCGGCCGCAAGGTCATCTCGCGAGGGGCGGCCACGGTGGGGGACACCGACCGAGTCGTCAAGATCTTGCTGGACATCATTCCGGGCATCTGGGATATCTACATCTTCGGCCTGGACTCCGAGGGCAAGGTGGTGGCACTTTCCACCATCGATCAGCTGACCATCACTCCGGGAGTGGTGCTCGAGCAGCGGGTCAGCCTGCAGTCCCAGAGTCGCTCGGTGTTCGTCAATCCGTCCAATGCGGCTATCCAGGTCGGACAGCAGCAGCAATTCTCCGCCCTCGTCTTCCTCCCCACCGGGAACAGCACCAGCGTGAACTGGGCCTCGGACAACCCGGCCGTCGCTACGGTAGACGCTAACGGCCTGGCGACCGGGTTGGCGGCCGGTGTCACCACCATCCGGGCGACTTCCACGGTGGACAACAGCCTGCAGGGCTCCGCCCAATTGACCGTGGCTGCCGACAACAATGCCCGCCTTGTTGGCCTTTACACCGTGGCCCTGGCGGGAACGAGCGCGGACGGCCTGGATGTCTTCTCGGTTCTGTCCAACCTGAATTTGGACGGAGCGGGAGGAGTTACTGATGCCGGCTCCGGTCTCTTCGAGGATGGAGTGCCCGGTCTGCAGCCAGTGACTCTGGGCCTCGTGCAGTACAGCGTCGCCAATGACGGGACGGTCACCTTTACCGGGAATGCCACCGCCAGTACCGGCGTGGGCCCCCTCTCGGCGGACAATCTGACCATTCCTCTGACCTTCGCGGGACCGGCGGGGAGCGGCGAGGGGTTTGCCGTTCGCCAGGAGGCGGGCGGGGTGACCCCTGCCTCCATCGCAGGGAACTGGACGGGGGCGCTTCTGAGGAGTACGGGGGTTCCGTTCGCGCCCGGTACCACGGCGACCGTGACGATCAATGGCAATGGCACGCTCAGTGGAGCCATTCAGGAGCCTGGCCTGCCCGACGTGACCTTTGCCGGAAACTTCACCGTGACCGCAACTGGCCTGCTGCAGGCAAACGTGGTCGATGGCTTCGGAGATCCCATCGTCATCAACGGCCAGGTCGGGGCCAACCAGACCCGGATCGTCATCATCGGTCAGGACAGCTTGAATACAAGCTTTGCCGCCGTGCTTCAGTAGCTCGTTCTCTGCGTTCGAGCCAGTCCGACTGGCTTGAACGCAGGGTCGTTCGTCTCAGTCAAGCCAGTCACAGGCTCTCTGCTTGTGCTGGCTTGACTGCGTGTTGGGCTGGAAAAGGAGTTTGCCCTGAATGCCGAATCATGGGGCTGGATTTTTTTTCAAGGAGCTCTGATGCGTTTAAGAACCAGCCTTTACTTGCTAGCTCTGCTCTTCCTGTTCGGCTGTTCCGGCGGGGGGGCGAGTTCTGCCGGCGGTGGTGTGCCTGCCCCCCCTCCAGGCCCTCAGTTCGTGAGCATGCGACTCGATGTCGCGGTGCCCGATCTGGCCCAGCGGGCCGTTCAGAGCCGCTCGCAGATCTTCGAAGTGGTGGTCGAGGTCGTTGATCGGAATTCGCTCGACCCGGGCACCCTCAGCGGCCGGAAGATCATCTCTCGCGGGGCGGCCTCGGTGGGTGAAACCGACCGGACTGTGAAGGTTCTCCTGGATGTGATTCCGGGGATCTGGGACATCTACATTTTCGGCCTGGATTCGCAGGGCAAAGTGGCGGCCCTCTCGACCATCGACCAGCTCGCGATCGTCGCGGGCGCCGTCATTGAGCGGAAGGTCAACCTTCAACAGGTGAACCAGGGAGTCTTCGTGACTCCCACCAGTGCGGCGGTTCCTGTCGGCGGGCAGGCTCAATTTTCAGCCGTGGTCTTCCTGCCGACCGGGACCAGCACCAGTGTCAACTGGGTTTCTGATAATCCCGCAGTGGCCGGCGTTGACGCCAACGGCTTGGCGACCGGTTTGTCTCCGGGTCAGGCTCTTATCCGGGCGATTTCCACCGTGGACAGCACCCTCCAGGGGACCGGGGTCCTGAATGTGACACCGCCCAATGTCACCGTGCAGTCGGTCACGCTCACTTTCAACCCCGGCTCCCCGGTGCGGCTTGGCCAGGCGGGTCTGCAGTTCAGCGCAGTTGCGAGTTTTAGCGATGGCACAAGCCAGGCTATTACACCGGACCAGTTCGTCAGCAGCGATCCGACGGTGCTATCCGTGGATTCGGCCGGAGCGGCTCAGGCTCTGGACGTGGGCACGAGTGACGTGACGGCGGACTTCATGGGCGTGACGAGCGCACCGGTGACCGTGGACGTCGAGGCAAGCCGGGTCATCGTCGTGGAGTCCGAGCTCATCCAGCCCGACGAGATTTTCTCCTATCTTCTCGATGAGGGGACGGGCAGTCTCGTCCAGGTTGATGTCGAGACAGTCCCGGGCGGAGTCGGGGCTGGAATGGGCGGAGATCCTGACAGCGATGCCGTGTTCGTCAGCCAGACCAACAACACTCTGGCGATTTACCTGGTGAGCGCACTGGGTATTCTGAACCAGTCCCAGATCATCGGTCTGGGCGGTGCTCCGACGCTTGTGCCCGCCACCGGCGCGGGAGGCTTCCTCTACCTCGCCGACAACAACCCGACTCCCCCTGATCTTCGCACCTTTGCCTTTGACGGTGTGCTCTACAACCTGGTCGGCCTCTCAAGTCCTGCTGGCGTTGCCGAGGTCCAGGTGATGGCCGCCAAGAACGGGATTCCAGCACTCTACCTGGCAGATTTCCTCGGGAATCTGTTGAACGGCCTGGTGCTGACCGGCTCCATTCCGGATGCGGTCGGAACCCAGGTGGGCGGCTCTCCCCAGGCGCTCGGCACTTCGCCTGCTCGCCTCGAGATTCACCCCAGCAACAACTTCCTGGTGGTCGGTCGTACCGCTCATCTCGATGTCTTCCCCATCGATGCTGCCGGCAACATCACCGGGCCCGCCATCAGCACCCAGGTGACGGCCGGGACGGCTTTCACCGCCCTGGCCATTCACCCGAGCGGGAACTTCGTGGCCGCCTGCACCCAGCAGGCCGGGGGAGTGATCGAGATCTTCCCGATCAACGCTTCGGGCATCCTGTCGCCGGCGGTGGCTACCATTCCCTCATCCGGCTCGCAGATCTTTGGCCTCGGTTTCAACGCCACCGGGACCTTCCTGATCTATCCGGAGCTGACCAACAATCAGGTGGTGGTCCAGCGGTTCGATCCGAATACCGGTGCCGTGACCCCCGCCACCACCAGCGGCGGGATCAACCGGCCCTTCGAGATGTTCATCTTCCCCTGACACTCGACGGTAGACCAGCAAGAAGGCGCGGAGCCGAAGCATCCGCGCCTTCTTCTGTTGAGGACGAACATACTTTTGAAAGGGATTCAACCAGCTCGGGCGTAATTGAAGAACATCCTATGCTCTCCATTTCCGCAAGTGCCGAGTTTCGTCTGGCCGCCGCGGCCGATCTGCCGGCCGAGCTGGCTCGACTGCCTGAGGGTGCCACCGCCGTGCTCGCGCCCGGTCGCTACCGGCTCGGTGAGCTGACGCTCAAGCGCAACCTGCGATTGGTGGGTGCCGGGCTGGAGCGCACGGTATTGGAGGGGTCCCTGCGTCTCGAGCAGGGGCAATTCGGGCTGCTCGACCTCACCGTGGGGAAACTGCAGGCTCTCGACTGCCAGCTCGAGATAGAGCGCTGTCGGCTGCCGGGTATGGCCCTCGAGGGTGAGACCAGCGCCCGGGTGCGCTTCTGCCAGTGCGAGGGAGAAGAGGTGGGCATCCGGGTGGGCGGAACCGCTCGGGCCGAGCTGGAGAGCAATCGTTGCTGTCAGTGTGCCCTGTACGGCATTCTCTTTCAGGACGAGAGCAGCGGGCGGGCGGTTCAAAACGATTGCTCCGGCAACCAGGTGGGTATCGGCGTGATGGGGCAGGCCGCTGCGGAGCTTCTTGGTAACCACTGCAGCCAGAACGAGTCGGCCGGCATTGCCTACCATCAGGAGGGCGGTGGTTTGGCTCGCAACAATGACTGCGAGGACAACGGCCACCATGGCATCGCTGTGGCCGGTCAGGCGGCCCCCCGTTTGCAGGGAAACTCCTGCTGTCACAACGGCTTCTGCGGCATCGACTACAGCGGCCAGGCCTCCGGCAGCGCCGAGAGCAACACTTGTTACGGCAACCAGGCCTATGGCATTCAGGTAGGGGAGACCTCGGAACCGCGCTTGCTGGCCAATAGTTGCTCGGAGAATGCTCAGGCCGGGCTGGCCTACTTTGGCCGCGGCCAGGGCTCGGCCGACCGGAATCAGTGCGCTCGCAATCAGTTGCATGGCATCCAGGTGGGTGAGGAGGCTGCTCCCGCCCTACGGAGCAACATCTGCAGCCAGAACTTGCTCTCCGGGCTGGCCTACTATGGCAAGAGCGGCGGCCAGGCCGGGCAGAACGAGCTCCACGACAACCAGTACCATGGCCTGCAGGTTTGCGAGCAGGCTCGTCCCGTGCTATGCGACAACGTGTGCCGGGCCAATGTCATGTCGGGGATCGCCTGTTTTGGCGAATCGCAGCCTGTGCTGGTGCGCAATCAGTGCCTCCACAATCAGCTGCACGGTCTCTACGTGGGCGAGCAGGCCGTTCCGGTGGCCCATGCCAACCTGGCCCACGAGAACCAGGGCAACGGTTTGCTGTTCACCGAGGAGGCGGCTGGCCTGGCCACCCACAATCAGGCTGATGCCAACGGCCGCCATGGACTCTACCTGGGCCATCGGGCCACTCCCTTCGCGCGCGAGAACCTCTGCCGGCGCAACTTGCTGTCGGACGTTGTGACCCTGGGCCAGGTCGACCCCGTGGTCAGCGTGGCGCCCGTGCGACGTCACCGGCTGACCCTCGAGTCCGAGGGCGGTTCCTTCGAGCTGGCCCTGCCCTTCGAGCTGAAGCCCACCGAGCGGGCGGTGCTCGAGCACCTGGCCCGCTACGGCCGCATGAGCGAGGCGGCCCTGGGCAAGGCGGTGGGCACCCGGCGCATCGGGGGGCTCTTAGAGAGCCTGGTGGAGCGCCTGAACCGGGCTGGATTTCTGGCTCTGGGCCGTGAGGGGGACGGCCCGGAGGGCAATGTCTATGAGCTGAGGAGAGACCGACTGTGAACCAAAACCCCCAAGTCCTCGACCGGGCCGTCGCCCTGGGAATCGTCAACGCCCTGCGCTCGGGAACCGTTCCCCCTGAAGGGCTCGAGCACTTTGCCGTGGGGCTGGACGCCCCGATGAAAGCCCTGTCCGAGCAGCGGGCCTACGTCAAGCAGGGCAAGAGCGCCTACAAGTTCATCCGGGGAAGCTACGGGTCGGGCAAGACTTTCTTGACCAGCCTGGCCGGTGCCCAGGCCCTGCAGGATGGCTTTTTGACCAGTAAAGTGGTCATCTCGGTCGCGGATACGCCTTTGTATCGGCTGAGCGAAGTCTATCGTCGTCTGTGCCAGAACCTGACCCTGCCCGGTCGCAGGGGTGGGGCCCTGCAAAGCCTGCTCGACCGCTGGCTCTACGGCCTGGAGGAGCAGGTCATCGAGGTGGACGGCGTGGACGAGAATGCACCCGAGTTCGAAGCCGCCGTGGGCCAGAAAGTGGAGCAGCACCTGGTGGCCGTCGGCCAGCGGGCGGGCCGCCTGGCTGCCTGCCTGAAGGCTTACCACGAGGCCAAGTTTCGCCAGGATTTCGAGGAGGCCCGGGGCATTCTCGACTGGATGGCGGGGGAGGCCAAAGTGGGCGCGGCCATCAAGCGGGTCGCCGGGGTCACCGGGCAGATCGACAACACCGACGCCCTGGTCTTCTTGCGCGGCTGGCTCGAGCTGGTGCGGGCCGCCGGTCACGCCGGCATCCTGGTCATTCTCGACGAGGTGGAGACGGTGCTGCGCCTGCGCCGTCCCGAGCGGCTCAAGAGCCTGGAGGTGCTGCGGCAGCTGGTGGACGCCCAGGATAACCAGGAATTCCCCGGTCTACACCTGCTCATTACCGGCACGCCCGATTTCTTTGACAGCCCGCAAGGGGTGCTCGAGCTCGAGCCCCTGCACGAGCGCATCAAGGTGCTCAAAGCCCACGATCAGCCCGAGAACCTGCGCCAGCCCCAGATCCCCCTGCGGCCCTTCGATACCGCTCGGCTCTTGCTCGCGGCCCGGCGCATTCGCGAGCTGTACCCGGCCGATCACCCCGAGCGCTTGAAAGCCAGGGTGACCGATGATGTCTTCGAGGCCATGGTCGAGCGGGTCACGCGAGGTTTCGGTGGACGGGTCGAAGTCGTGCCGCGTCTGTTCTTGCGCGAGGTCGTCAACCTGCTCGACCTGGTGGATCAGCATGAGAGCTACGCGCCGATGCGCGACTACAGCTTCGACGAGAGCGCGGTGAAGACGCTGGCCCTGGCTCCCGAGGAGGAGGAAGCCCTCAGCGGTGCTGTGCGCGAAGTGGTGCTGTGACCTCGGCGCCCCCCAGCGCCTTCTTCCAGCTCTCCGAGCGAATGCGCCACGGCCTGGTCCACCGACTGGGATGGCGCTCCTTGCGTCCGGTGCAAGAGGTCAGCTTCCCGCCCATCCTGGCGGGCGAGAATGTGCTGGTTCTGGCCCCCACCGCCGGAGGCAAGACCGAGGCTGCCGTTCTGCCTGTGCTGGACCGACTGGGAACCGGGTTGGGCGCCCTGTTTCTCTCTCCTCTGCGGGCCCTGCTCAACAACCAGGAGCCGCGCCTCAAGGAGCTCGCCTCCCTGGTCGGGCTGGAGGTCTTCAAGTGGCACGGGGACGTTTCCGCCCATCTCAAGAAGCGGGTACAGGCCCACCTCTTGATGATCACGCCCGAGTCGCTGGAGGTCATCCTGACCTCGGGCCGGGGCGAGATGTTGAGCGAACTTTCCTGCGTCATCGTGGATGAGATCCACGCTTTCGCTGGAGATGACAGGGGAGACCATCTCCTGTGCCTGCTCGAGCGCCTGCGCGCCTACACTCCCCACGATTTCCAGCGCATCGGCCTGTCGGCCACGGTGGGAAATCCCGAGACGCTGTGTGAGTGGCTGCAGGGGTCGAGTCAGCGCCCGCGTCGGGTCGTGTCGCCCACGCGTGAGCCCGGTCGCCGCTTGATCGAGATCCACCCTCATGAGGAGTTCCAGGACCCGATTCGCACCGCGGCCCGTCTGGCCCGGGGCAAGAAGTCGCTCTTCTTCGCCGAGTCGCGGGGCAAGGTGGAGCGGGTTCGTGGGCAGCTCCAGGAGCTGGGGGTGCAGGCACTGGTGCACCACTCCTCGCTATCGCGCGAGGTGCGCGAGGCCACCGAGCAGGCCTTTCGCTCCGGCAGTAACTGTGCCATCGTGTGTACCCGCACCCTGGAGCTGGGATTGGACGTCGGGGACCTCGACCTGGTGCTGCAGCTCGACGCTCCCACTACGGTCTCGGGGTTTCTCCAGCGCCTCGGACGCACCGGGCGGCGCGACGGGGCGCGCGGGCACATGGCTTTCTGCACCGATGACCGTTGGAGCTTCCTCAGAGCCATCTCCCTGATTTCCCTGGCTGCCAAGGGGGTGGTCGAGCCGGTGCGCCCCTCGCGCTTTTCGCCCCATCTGTTCGTTCATCAGGTGCTCACCCGGGCGCTCGAGCAGCGCGGTCTCTCGCGCCCGGCCCTGCTGGCCACCCAGGGCTACTGTTTCTCCGACCTGACTGATTTGCAGCGCGAGCGCATTCTCGACCACCTGCTCGAGATGGACATCCTGGCCCGGGTCGACGGGCGTCTGGTGGTAGGCCGTCAGGGGGAGAAGGAGTTCGGACGGGGCTACTTCCGCGAGCTCTACTCGGTCTTCGAGGCCCCTCGCGAGCTGGCCGTGGAAACTCCCGACGGCAAGCGCATCGGGTCGGTGGAATGCTGGTTTGCCCAGGTGAGCGGCGATAAACCGTTCTGCTTCCTGCTGGCCGGTCGTGCCTGGCGGGCGGTTCGCTGCCTCTGGGAGCGCTCCGTTCTGCTCGTCGAGCCAGCCGGCCAGGGGGCCATCCCTTCTTGGAGCGGCGAGCTGGTGCTGCTTCATCGGGACCTGTGCCGCGAGATGCGCGCTCACCTCGTGGCCGAGGAGCCGGTCTTGTTCTTGTCCGACGCCGCTCAGGCGATCCTCGAGCGGCTGCGCTCCGAGTGGCGCCCGCTCCTTTCTCACGCCCCGGTGATCTTGGAGCGCCGTGACCAGAAAGCGACCCTCTACACCTTTGCCGGGGGGCGCGTCAACAACGTGGTAGCAAGGCTCTACGCTCAGAGGACGGGGCTCGAGGCCCGGGCCGACAACCTGCGGGTGCGCTTTGAGATGCCCACGGATGAGGTCTGGTCCGGCCCCATGGAGCGAGTTCTGGAGGAGCTGGCCACGCCCCTCTCGGGCGAGACCCTGCAGGCCCTCGTGAAAAGCATCCCCCGCGCGCGCGCCTCGAAGTTCCAGCCCTTTTTGCCGCCCGACCTGGAGGCCGCTTTCGTAGCCGGGCGATTGTTGGACCTGGAGGGAGCCATGAGCCTGGCGGCCGAAGACCTCGGGGTGGTGACCTTCGATGCCTGAGCCGAAAAAGTTTGCTCTGAGTGCTGATGAGATCCGTCCTCTGGTTTCGGGGCGGGGCGCCTGTTTTGCCAGCGATCGGATCACCGTGGACGGGAGCCGGGTCGGCTACTGCTATCGAGAAGAGCCCGACAACGAGGTGGATAGTGGCTGGAGGTTCCTGGCCGGGGATGAGACGGACGCTTACATGGAGGACGTCGCCAATCACGGTGTTTACGACGTGAACACGATTGCCAACTACGACCCGGACATCATCGCCCTGCTCGATTCTCCCATCGGCTCGGAGTTTGCGCGGGATCGGGCCAGCGGGGAGTTCCGGACCCTCCCGGGCTAGGAGCGCAGCCGGAAACCCCCTTGACACGACCTACTGTGGTGTCCTCTAAACCTCGTCGCTTTGACCGTGCCAGGTTAAAGGAGACGGCCGAGCAGGGCGGGCTCGTCGGAGGGCTTGTGGAAGATCGAGTCGACCTCCAAGACGCCGTAGGTGTCGAAAGCCTTGACATCGTTGGGCCGCCGGGCGCTGTAAAGGATGCCCTCGATGTCTTGCTGCTGGAATTCGTCAAGCAGGCGCTCGGCCCGGTCGCTGGTGCAGAAATTGGGATCGCACCCCTCGAGAATGGTATCCAGCAGTTGCTTGCGGTAGTCGCTGGGAGGTCGCTGGCTCAACAGCTCGAGAAAGTTCAGGCCGTTGATGCGCTCTTGAAGGTCGGCCAGGTCGAGGTCGAAGTCCGAGACGATCGCTCGGAGACGCGAGAGCTTACCGTCCTCGTGGGCTGCCAGGAGCGTCTGCAAGGCTTCACAGGGGCTATCCACGACCCGGCAGCGCAGCTTCTTGGAGCGCAAACGTAAGACAGCGCGCTCGATCAGTTCAGGCTCATTTTCGATCCACAGTACCCAGGCCATGACTCCCGGGATATCTACACCTGCCCCGGATCTCCTGCTTCAGACGTTGTGCTCGCTGCGGGCCGACCGTCTCTGGTAGTCGATCTCGGTGAGGATCTCCTCGAACTGAGGGAAAAAAAATTGCTCGATCCGGGCGAAGGACGTCCCGTCGCTGACCGTGGCCACCATGAAGCTGCCCTTGATCCTCTGGGGCTTGAGCAGGGTGACGTTGCGCCAGCGGATAGCCAGCTCTTGCTTTCCATTCTCGTAGAGCAGGCAGTCGGGCCGGAGGGTGAATCGCTTGCCGCGGTATGCATTGAAGGCCAGGACGGGCAACAGCAGCAAGAGCAGGGACATCCCAATGGGTAGATAGCCTGCGATGAGACGGAGACCGGGCTCATTCAATTGCTTGGGGATTCCAATGTTCAGCTCGTAAACCCCGGCGGCGATCCCCAGCAGGCTTACCACCACAGCAGCGATGGCAAAGGGCCAGAATCGCTTCATGTTGGCCTGATAGACTTTGAATTGAGGTTCCTGCTTCTTCGGAGGCACCAGTTTTCTTTCGGGGTAATGCCGATGCTTCCCTACCCTAGCTAGCAACAGGATTCGCGTCACCAGAAGAGAAAAAACCTCCAAGTAAGACAGGAGGCCAGGATGCAAGTTCGCCGCCGGCGAGGGTTCACACTGATCGAGCTCATGATCGTGTTGATGATCTTCGTCATCCTGTTGACCTTGATGATGCCCAGCCTGATCAAGGCCCGCTACCGGGCCCAGCTGACCGCCTGCATGGATACTGTCAAGCATGTCGCTACCGCTCTCGAGCAGTATTCGGTGGACAACAAGGTCTACCCCATAGCGCTCGATCCCACCTTCACCAAGGCCTATCTCAATCGCACCAAAGTGGTGTGTCCCAGCTCGCAGCAAGACTATTCCTACCAGGTCGACAATGTGGAGCACAGCTTCACCATCTACTGCGGGACGGGCATGCACGAAGTGGCCCTGCCGGGCGTGGTCCTCAGCGGTTACCCCCAATTCTCGCATCATCTCGGCTCGGTGATGCTCAAGTAAAGTGCAAGGCTTCTGGTCTTGCACTGTGCAGCGCGCCGTCGTCTGATTCAGGGCGGCGCTCGTTGAAGTCAGACAATCTGTTGAACGGCGCCACGCTACAGCCTCAGGTCAAACGCGGGCGTGTAGAAGGCGAGCACATTCGCTCGAGGGGAACTGTTCACCCCTTTTTCACAAAATTCGGGGCCGGCTCGCTTATGCTCCCGCCAGACAAGCAGGCAGGAGGAACCCCGTGCAAGCCGCAGCCCTGGCATTTCGGCCCGCTCTGGCGCTCACCAGCGCGGGCACGCAGACGTGGAAGAACGGCGTCGTGCACACGGACGGCTCGGCTGATGTGTATGAGCTTCCCAGCCAGACTCCGGGCGTGGCACAGCGCATCGAGGTGCGGCCAGTCCTGTGGGGCCTGCTGGGCAAAGAGGTGACGGCCACCGATTGTCAGGGCAAGCCGCTGCAGGCAACTCGGGATTGGAGTGGACTGGTGACGCGCGATCCGCGCTCGGGCCTGGAGACCGTGCTTGACCCGAAGGCCCGGACGATCACCGTTTCAACTCCGATGGTGCGCGAGAAGCTCGAAGACAAGAATAACTTCCAGCGGGACAGCTATCATCGGGAGGCCCGTCAGGAGGTCGATGACCAGGGCAACTGCCGCTATGTGAGCAATCTGCACGGTGAGAGCGAGGCCGTCATGATCTCCATGGTGCGCGAGATGCCTCCCAACCAGCGCTGCGTAACCCGTGACAGCAAGAGTTGGGAAGAAACCACGCTGTCTCCGGGTCGAGCGCCGGAGACCCGGCGGCTGAGCTCGGAGCAGCACACGGGACCGCGTCTTGAAGCAACCCTCTCCAGCTCGCTCTCACTCGATGGCAAGCTGGTCGTGGTGGGCGACGACGGGGTCACCCGAACCTACGAGATGTTTCTGAAGGTCTGAAGCCATGGCAGTGCTCACCCTGATCGCCACCTGCCTGGGAATTTTTTTGTCCATCTTGAACCTGATCGTCTTCTTGCGCGAAAAAGACCGCAGCTACCTCAAGCTGGCTCTGTCGGTCGTCTTCCTGGGTGGAGCCCTGGTGACCTGTTTGACCCTGCCAGGCTTTGCGCCCGACCTGGCCCGGCGCTTCGCTCGGCAGCTCCCCGACCACCATCTGGTGCGCCTCTGGCTCTCCCAAGCTGGCTCCGGCGAGCACCCGCCTGACGCTTCGCCTCTTCGCGGCTCGTTCACGCCCGAGTTGCAGCACAACCTGTTCGGTGGCATCTCGGGACTCAAGCTCAAGTTTCGTTTTGTCTCCCTGCATTCGGTTCGGGCCCGGGTGCTGGGGTACCGCCTCCGGATCGAGCCCGAGCGCGGTCAGGCAGAGTTGAGCTACGAGCGCTTGCTTTCCGAGCCCCTGGTGGTCGAGCCTCATGAAACGGGTCTGGTCGAAGTTGAAGTGGACCGGGAGATTCTCGAGGCCTACTTCCGACGGATGGATGCGGCCAATCCGGGCAGGATCTCCATTACCTGGCAGGGGGCCGACGAGCGAGGTCAGAGCTTCGACTTTTCCGCCGAAGGCGGTACGACTTGAGGCCGCGCGTTGATCTTCAGCAGTAGGCAATGAGCGCTCAAGGCCGGGCGAGCCTGCTGCTCGGCTCCCTGGTGAGGCTCAGACGTTGAGTTGTTCCATGTAGACCATTCGCTTGCGTTGCTCGCGAACCAGGCCCCAGATCGTCTCCTTCATCTTCTCCGGGTGGGGGATTCCCCGCATGGCCAGGTCGGGCTCGGTCTTGTCGGTGCTGATCAGGTGCAGATCGCCCACCTTGAAGAGCCGGTTCCAAAAGGTCTGGTTGAAGTTGATGTCCTCGACCCTGACCAGCTTGAGGTCCTCGGAACTGCGGCCGAAGACGCCTGAAGTCACCGTCAAGCGCTCGCTGGTCAGCCGATAGTGTCGGTTGGCCTTGCGATACCAGGCCACCCCAAGAAAGATCACAATCGGGACCACGAGCAGGAACCCGATGAACCACCACAGATTCAAGAGCGAGCTGGCGGCGCAGGTTCCCTCCCAGACCAGGCGCTCGGGCTCATCGGTGGGGGCCGGAGCGTGCGCTTGCATGGACTTGCCGCAATGGTTGCAGAACTGCGAGCCGTCGGGGTTATCCTTCAGACAGGCGGGGCAGTTCAAGCTAACTTCCCATGCTGCGCCACTGGTCGATCCAGTTCTGCAGCCCATCGATCACGGCCGGATTGGCGTTCAGGAGGGCTCGATAGAGATCCTGGCCGGACTGGAGCAGGGGCTCGAGGTTGGGGTAGCTCTTGCAGGCCTCTTCGAGCACTCCGAGCGAGTAGTAAAGCTCTTCCGCCAGAGGCTCGGCGTGGGCCCGGCTGGGCTGGCGGCGAAGCCGGTCGAGCTTTTGCTCCACTCCGTCCAGCCGCTCCAGGAACTGCTGGCGAAGGTTCTTCGGTTCGACCGCGCCGGAGACTGTGGTGCGGCCAGGCACGTGCCCGACGGCTGCCGCCTCGGCTCCAAACGTCCAGACGGACTCGAAGGCCGGGTCGATCTCGCCCGTCACGCGAGTCATGCTGTCGTCTTGAATCAGCCGCCGGACCTCCGGGGTCTCCTTGTTGATGGAGTCGAGCTTGTCTTTGTGCTTGTCGCGGATCTTGGCGGCCTGCTCGCCCTCGATCTTGGCTCGATCGCTTCCAGGAGGCTTCTGGCGAGTAAACTGAGCTTTGGCACCCTCGGCAATCTTCTTGGCGCCGCCCTGGCTCTTGGCTGTCAAGCGATTGGAAGTATTCACCCCGGTTTTGGCGGTCAGGCCCCGATCTCTACGCACTTCCAGGGGCTTGGGCGCCGGGGGAGCCGGAGCGGGCTCGGCCGGAGGCTTGTTCTCCAGCGGTGGGAGCGGCGGCAGTTTGGCAGTCTCCACTGCGGGTTGCGCGGGTTGCTTCGCCGGCGCTGGTGGGTCGGCCAGTGCTTGTGAGGACGCAGCCGCCGGACCAGTTCCATCTGCCAGCACGTGAAGGTGGGCCACGTTTTGCAGATCGAGCAGCACCAGGGCGGTGGCCAGGCTGAGGACGCCGCTCTGGACGGAAAGCTCACTGAGCTCCTGGGTCAACCCCGCCTGGTCGGATGGGCCGGCAAGCTGACGCTGCTCTTCCAGTTGAGCCAGGCGCAGGCGGGCCCAACCCGCTGCCAGAGCCGGGTTCTTGCTGGGGAAGGGAGCGATCTTGGCGGTGCGGACGGCGGTCTCGTGCGGGAGTTTGAGCTGCAGGGCCAGGGCACCCTGGCCCGTCTTGCGGCCTGCTGCCGAGACCGGTCGCTGGGCCAGGAGGTCGCTCAGCTGGGTCGGAACCAGAGAGTCGGGCAGAAGACCCAGCCCCTGGTCCTGGAGCTCGAGCTCGAAGGCGACCGGTTGGCGAAGACTGCCGATCAGACGCTCGACCGCGTCCTTCAGTTGCTCGGCCTGGACCTGGAAGGCGTGACCGCGGCACTGATCGGAGAGTCGACTGAGAACGACCTGGTTTTCGCGCGAAAGGCTGAACGCATAGAGCCGCCCGGGCAGGGGACGAGTCCGGGCGGCTTTGATGAGCTCACCACCCTGGGGCAGGCTCGATGCGGTGATGAGCACGAGCCAGAGGGTCCGGCCCGTACCAGGCACCGCTCGCAGTTGCTCGAGCACCTTGGGCAGATCGGCCGTCCCGGCAGGAGCCAGGGTCTTCAGCCACTCGAGCGCGGCCGGGCGCTCGGCCGGTCCGGTCAAACGCCCGCCGGATGGCCCGGCAAGTTGCTCGTTGTAGGCCCAGATGGCAAATCGGTCACGCTCACCCAGCATTCCCAGGGCCTGGGTCAGGGCCTGGCGAGCCCCATCGAGGTTGGCCCCGGCCATAGCCTGAGAGCGGTCGAGCAGGAACACCACGTCCACCCCGGCAGGGCTGGGGACGGTGTTCTTGGGGGGCAGAATCCCGACGTGGAAATGCTGATCGCCGGCAAAGAGCTGAACCCTGGGTTGCTCGGCTCCCAGCCGAAAGCGGAGGGTGAAGTCGCGAGGCTTCAGCTCCGCCGGGCGGGCCAGCTCGATGCGCAGGTCCCCCCTCTGGCTCGATTGAGTGGCGGTGGGCTGGCTGGCTGCCAGCCGAGCCGGTGGCACCCCGGCCGTTTCGAGCACGGTCACCATCTGAAAGTTGGCCGGCACGTTCCCGGCCTGGTCCAGCAAAGGAAAATGGAACACCAGGTCGCCGCCGGCTTGCGGCTCGAGGGCCTCGACATAGGCCAGATTGATGGCGACCTCGGAACCGGGGGGGACAGCTCCCAGATTAATCTGGAGGGTAGCGACCGATTGCTCGGTGAGAGTGGCTGGTTGGCCCTTGGCCAGCACGGCCTGATAGGCCTGCATGGCCCGCCCCCGGTCCTGCAGCCGTCCTTCCAGGACTTTGCCGGCAACCTGAGCCCGGAAACGGCTCAGCCTGGCCCCGAGGGGAAAAGCGAGCTGGTAGGTCAGCGGGGTTGTTCCGGACCCGGCCGTATAGCGCGCCGTGCTCTCCACCCAGGCCAGCGACCCGGAGATCCAGACCCGAACGGATGCGTCCAGAAGTTGCCCGCCCGAGAGCATGCCAGGGCCAAGACCCCGCGAAATCGAGGGGCACTCGGCATCGCCAAGTAGCTCCAGGGCCCGGGCAGCTGCCTCCATCAGTTCCTTTCCGTCAGTTTTGTAGTCCCAGGTTCGCTCCCGGAGGCTTCCGCCCCTACTGCGCTCCGGGTCAAGTCCCGGGTGAGCAGGGAGCGCACCTCGGGTTGAATGGGTCGAGTCTGACCGGTCGCGTAGTCGTAGCCCACCTGCACGGTGCGCCCAACCGCGGCCACCTGTCCATCGCCTCGTCGGACCCGGTACTCCAGGTCAAAGCTCTTGGTCCCCAGCTTGGAGCAGCGCACGCCCACCTGGAGGGTGTCAGGGAAGGACACGCTGCTGCGGTAATCGCATTCGACCCGGGCCAGGATGAAGTCCAGAGCGGCCACCGAGCGAACCCCGCTCAACTGCATCCAGTATGCCGTACGGGCGATTTCGAAGTAGGTGAGAAAACTGGCGTGGTTCACGTGGCCGAGCGCGTCCAGGTCGCGAAAGCGTACCTCTACCGGATGCTCGAAGCTAAACTCCCCGTCCATGCTGGCTCGCCCATTCGCCCAGGAAGGGAAGGCAACCTGCCCTGAGCTCACCGATAGACCAGATAGAGGCTGGTGGCGACAAATCCGGCAGTGAGGGCAACCGGGAGCAGCAGACGTACGATACCGTTGCTGATCCAGCGATCCAAAATTCCAGTAACCGACAAGAAGAGATAGATGCTGGCAAGGAGATTGAAGGCGGCAAACCAGACGAACTGATGGGCGTAGCTCATCACGGCCAGCTCCGGGTGGAGGAACAGGCGACTCGACAGGGCGGGCCCGGTCAGGATCACGGACAGGATAATCAGCGGCAGGGTCATGCCCAGCAGGTAGATCATCCCAAATTCGCCTTGCTGACGGTTGGGTAAGCGCTGGTAGAGCTTGGTGGTGATGAGCGGGGCCAGCACGGCCAGCAGGAAGTAGAAGAGTGCCGTGGTCTCGACCATCGGCAAGACGTCCACCTCGAGGGCGGAGATGCCTGAGCCTTGAAGCGAGACCGGTTGTCGGCCCAGGTAGGACTCTTGAAAAGCCGTGCTGGTATAGCTCAGAAGGTAATGCTTGATGCGTCCCAAGGAGTAGTAAAAGCGGAACAGGATATAGGCGGTGCCGATCAAGCTGGGACCAAGCAGCAGCAAAATGGCTCGGGCCGGTGTCAGGTTGGGGATCTTCGAGCTGGGCAGCAGCATGGTGAGCGGGATCTTCCTGATCTCATGCGGGGTCTGGATGATGAGATACTCGGGCCCGTCACTCAGGGCTGCCGGATCGATCCAGTAGTCGATCCGGGCATAGCTGCCTTGAAAGACCGTCGGCTTCACGGTCACCTTGGGGTGGGTCGCGCGGATCTGACCGGTGACCGGGCTGTCGTCCGGCAAGATGATCTCCACGCGCCCCCGGTAGGAGTATCGCCCCTCCTGACTGCGGTCGGGACCGACATAGGTAATCTGGTGGTGCAGCCTCGGGGTCGGGGGCGGCTCGGGCGCCTTCTCCTCGACCATCTCTTCTTTCTTCTTGATGGGGCCGGTGTGCTCGCGTTGGAGCATGCTCACGACCAGCCGGGTCAATTCTTCGGCTTCCTGGGTAGCCGACCCGGCAGGAGAGTTGGCCCCGGAGACCGGCGGCGGGGACACTGCCCCCGACTTTCGGCCCTCACGCAAGCGCAGCGTGAAGCCGGTGCGAAGCAGACGGTCGCGCCAGCGAACGACCATCTCCATTTGTCCGAATTTCGACCCGGTCTCGAAGCGGTGGTCACAATCTTGGAGAAAACGCCGCGAAGCCAACACCCAATCGTGCAAGACAGGGAGGAACATCTTGAGCTGTTGCTCGCACACCTCCACCGGGGGCGTTTCCTGGGTGGAGGCAAACCAGGCAATCAGCTGGTCTTTCCCTTCCACCGGCTCGCCTGCGCCAAGCAGGCGGGTGAAAGTACGGGGGCCCCAGCCCGGCTCAACGAACACCTCAACCAGCACGCGGGCCAGGGGGTCCTCGGTCATATCGGCCAGGGCTTGCAGGGAGAGCACGATTAGCTCGACTCGCTCGGGTGTGCTGCGGGCCTCGCGCCAGAGGGTGAGCACTTCGGGAGGAGGGGCCGCCAGGCTGCGCCATGCGGCCGGCAGAACGCCTGCATAGTATCGGGTCAGCAGGCCCAGGGCGTCACGAGTGGCTGCCCAGCAGCGAGCCGGGTCTCCTTGAGCCAGTTTGCGCTCGAGCTCGCGCAACAAGACCACCAGGTGATCGGGGGCACCTACCGGCACCAGGGGCGCGTCCAAGCCCTCCAGGGCATTGCTGGCCGGCGGTGTGCCTGAAGAGGCGGGCGGGTTATGCCCTGCAAGCTCGGACATCGATCTTGAGCTACTTCGCTCCCGCGGCAGCTCAGCCTTCCGCCGGCTACCTCTCGGTCAGCTCGGTCCACACCTGGCCCAGGCGTGACTGGCAGTGCCGGGCCAGGTTCAAAAGCTTTTGCAGATCGCCGATGCGTTCGTCCATGGCCAGCTCGACCACGGCCGCCCGGTCGGGGAAGTAGGAGACCAGGACCAGCACGGAGGGCCCACTCGCCGGCGTAACTGCCTCCTCCTCCCCCTCGTCCTCAGTGGTCTGGGAGAGGGCGGGGGCATTCTGATCGATGCGGGTTGGAACCCCTCGGAAGCTGGGTGCCTGCGAGCTGGCTGCCATTCCGGCGTCGAGGTAGTCAGGCCGGGCCGGGCCGGTGGGCGTGATGTCGCCAAAGGCGACCGAAGGGGAGGGAGGCGCTTGCGGGGCAGGGGGAGCTTGCTCGGCTGCCTGAGGCTGCCCGGGGGCTGGTTCGGGCTCGGCTGGCAGCGGCAGGCGGGCAAGAAAGCTCTCGCTGCCAATTCCAAAG
This sequence comes from Candidatus Xenobia bacterium, assembly GCA_045863235.1. GTDB lineage: Bacteria > Vulcanimicrobiota > Xenobia > Xenobiales > QWHO01 > QWHO01. The sequence goes on from BTUM01000007.1 coordinate 112,883, forward strand.
ACGTCCTCGCGCTTGAGGGCGGCTGCCTTGAGGGTGTGATAGATCTGCTCGGCCTTGATGCTGGTCGTGCCCCCGTAGACCGCCACCTGAACGAATCCGAGGCTCTCGGTGTTGTAGCGCCTCAGACTGAAGGGCACGGGAGCCTCGCTGCCTCTGGTGCGCAGCATATTGTTCGGCCGGGATGTGCGCGGACGAAGGCCCGCGCTGGGGGCATAACTGTAAGGAGCCACTTTCCCGAATACCTCAGGTTGAGGTCCGGTGGGCCTGGCTTGCAGTTCAGCCAGCATCTCCGGAGGCAGGTCTTTGGGCAGGGCAGGCTCGAGGGTGGGGAAGGGAGGGACGTCCCACTGCTTGGGGGGCGGAAGCGAGCGACCCGGACGGTCTTCGGCCACAGGGACGTCGCTCAGAGGCACGACCGGCGGGCCGAGCAAGGAGGGAGCAGACTCCTCGACGCTCTGGAATCGCTGGCCAAGGGAGATCTCTTCCTCGACGTCCCGCTGGCTCATCAGCGTCACAGCGAGGTCCCGGGGGTAGATGGTCGAGTTCTGTGCCTGGCAAAGCAGCAGCGAGCCCAGAAAGAAGGCCAGCCCCACCAGTTTGCCCGGCAATCGTCCCATCCAGAACTCCCTTTCCCGCTCGCAGGCTCGCTGCGCGCTTCGCTTGCCCTTGGAGCTACGCTCGCAGGCTCGCTGCGCGCTTCGCTTGCCCTTGGAGCTACGCTCGCAGGCTCGCTGCGCGCTTCGCTTGCTTGTTGGGCTTTGGTGGCTCGAATCCTGCTCACAGGATCTTTCTTGCAGCCGCGCGAACCGCGTGCCCTGTCATGTTGAGCTTGCAGTTTCTTGGAGCCGCCGGCACGGTCACCGGCTCGAAATACCTCCTGACCTACCAGGGCCGTCGCATTCTGATCGATTGCGGACTCTTCCAGGGCCTCAAAGAGATCCGCTCACGCAACTGGGAGGACCTGCCCGTCGACCCGGCCTCGATCGAGGCCCTGGTGCTGACGCACGCCCACATCGACCACACCGGGTTCATTCCCCGGCTGGTGCGGGACGGCTTTAAAGGCAAGATTCACTGTACCCCGGCGACCCGTGACCTTTGCACGCTGCTCTTGCCCGATTCGGCCCACCTGCAAGAAGAGCAGGCTTTCTATATGAATAAGGAGCGACTCAGCCGCCACAAGCCGGCCCTGCCCCTGTACACGATCTACGATGCCGAGGCGAGCTTGAGGCGCTTCGTCACCCACGACTACCACGAGGCCTTTGAGCCCCTTCCCGGGATCTCCATCGTCTACCACGACGCCGGCCACATTCTGGGCTCGGCCTGGATCGAGCTCACGGTGGATGGGAGAAAGATTGTCTTCTCGGGCGATCTGGGGCGGAAGAACGCCCCCATCCTGCGCGATCCGGAAGCGCTGGTGGGCTGCGAGTACCTGGTGTGCGAGTCCACTTACGGTGATCGTCTGCACGGAGACCACCCCGTTCAGGAGAATATGCGCGAGATCTTGTGGGAGACGATGAAGCGGTTTGGAGTGCTGGTCATCCCGGCCTTCGCCGTGGAGCGCTCTCAGGAGATCGTCTATCTCTTGCAGGAGATTCGTCGTGACGGCGGCATTCCCGACGTCCCGGTCTTCATCGACTCCCCGATGGCCGCCCGGGCCACCCGTATCTTCGCCAACTACCCCCAGTACTTCGACGAGGATGCTCTGGAGCAGCTGCGCACCCAGGGCGCCCTGCCGGGCCTCAAGCTGTGCGAGAGCGTGGCCGATTCGAAGGCCATTGCCAGCGTGCGCCCGCCCTTCGTGGTCATTTCGGCCAGCGGGATGGCCACCGGAGGTCGTATCCTTCACCACCTCAAGCAGTATCTGCCCGATGCTCGTAATACCGTGCTGCTGGTAGGCTACCAGTCGATCGGTACGCGCGGTTGGCAGCTGCAGCAGGGTGAGGAGCGGATCAAGATCTTCGGGCAGTTCGTTCCTGTTCACGCTCGCGTTCGCAAGCTGGATGGGTTTTCTGGTCATGCCGATTACGAGCAGATCAATGAGTGGCTGAGAGCCTGTCCTCAACCGCCCAGGCGGGTCTTCTTGACCCACGGTGAAGGAGCCGCCCTGGAAGCTCAGCGCGCGCGCATCTCGGCCTGGCCGGGATGGCAGGCCCATGTGCCCGAGCACCTCGAGGAGGTGCAGCTTACATTCCAGACCAGGGAGGCCGCCGGTGGAGCTGTGGTTTGAGGAGAGCACGCCTGAGGGCTGGGGTCTGAAGGTGCGCCTCGAGCGCACGCTGGAGTCTGTCCAGAGCCAGTTCCAGCGAATCGACCTCTATCAGACCTCAGGGATGGGGAAGCTCCTGGTCATCGACGGGAAGGTCCAACTGTGCGAGTTGGACGAGTTCACCTATCACGAGATGCTGGCCCACGTTCCGCTGCTCTGCCACCCGGCTCCTCGCCGGGTCATGGTGGTGGGCGGAGGGGACGGCGGCACCATGCGGGAGGTGCTGGCCCACCCCAGCGTGGAGAGAGCGGTGCTCGTCGAGATCGACCCCGAGGTGGTGCGCGTATGCCGCGAGCATCTGCCGACCCTGTCCGGGCGGCTGGGCGACCCGAGAGTGGAGATTGTGGCCGCCGACGCGGCCGAGTACATGCGCACCGCCCGCGATTTTGACGCCATCCTGGTGGACTCGAGCGATCCGGTGGGACCCTCCGAGGTGCTCTTCAGCGGCGGGTTCTATTCGGATCTCCGTCAGGCGCTCACCCCGCAGGGCGTTATGGCCATGCAGTCCGGCTCCCCCTTCTTCTACCTCGAGCAGATCGTCGGCGCTGTGCGCGGATTGAAGGAGCAATTTCGCCACGTGCGTCCGCTGATCGTGCCTGTGCCGACCTATCCCAGCGGTACCTGGTCGTTGGTGGCCGCTTCGCTGGGCGAGGATCTCGAGCTCGGCGCGGATGAGCTGGCCCGCCGTTATCGCGAGCGCGGACTGCAAACCCGGTGGTACAGCCCCCAGATGCATCGGGCCAGCCTGGCTCTTCCCCCCTTCCTGGAGCAGGCCTTGTAGGCGATGGAGATCGTCCATCTCCCGCCGGCCATGGTCGGGCTCCTCAATGCGCTGCGGGAAGGGGAGGCCGACGTTGACACCCGGCTGGAAGAGTTTCGCTCCGAGCGCCAGGCGGCGGGGCGCTGGCTGGAGTTCCACGGGGCCTTCAGTCTAGACGCTGAGGACGAGAAGGACCTCGAGAACATCGCTTATCTTTTCGAGCAGGTGGATGAGGCGCTGGATGATCTTGCTCTGGAGCGTCTGCTTCCGCCTCTCTATCAGGCCGTGGCCTTGATGGAGCGGGTCAACAAGCGCCGCGAGCAGCCCCACTTTTCCCCGCAACCGGCCGTGAATGACTTCATCATGGCCGCGGCTGCCTACCTCCAGGGCCGGGGCCAGAAGCGAGGCGTGCTCGAGCGTCTGCCGATGCTGGACGAATCTTATCAGAGCCTGCGCCAGCTCTACCGCCTGCGCAAGGATGAGCTGAAGAGCGAAGTGCGACCCGAGCTCGAGACCGGCCTGCGCCATCTCAAGAGGGGCCTGGAGGAGGCCCGCTCAGCCCTGGAGGCCGACGATCGCGACGGATTGCACGATTCCCTGGCTCGTCTTTCGGGTGGAGCCGGGATTCTGGACCACTTGCTGGAGTGGGAACGTCAAGACCGGCAGCGGTATCAGGCCCGCTATCGCCGCTACAACATCCCTCTGGTGGGCAGCGACCTGGAGCTGGCTCTGGAAACGGGCCGCCAGGTGCCCCGCGAGGACTGGCGGCGGGGAGTTCGCAATCTGGTGGATACCGTGCTGCCCCGCCTCTTCGGGTTCTGGAACCAGGTGCGCTGGCTACTGGTCTTGCCCATGGAGGACCGAGGGTTGCTCGAAGAGATCGACCTGGGCCTGGAACGTCTGGAGGACGCGGTCGGCCAATTGATGGTGAGCGAGATCACGGCCGAGGAGGCTCTCGGCGAGTATGCCGCGGCTTGCGAAAGCCTTCACCATCTCTTCTCGAGCCTCGAGAGCCGGGCTCTGCGAGGAGATCGATACGCCGGCACTCCGGCTGGCGCCTACTGGCAGGTTGGCACCGGGCTGCTGGCCGGAAGCGTGCCGCTGGTAGCTCTGGAGGAGCTGCTTTTGCGCTCACCCCCGCTGGCTGAGTGGGGAGAGGTGGGCGAGCTGATGTCCCAGTTTCTGCGGCGACCCGACCTCGAGCTCGTCAGGGAGGCCCTCTGCCTGTTGCACGAGCTGGTCCCTGAGCCGGAGCCGGACGGCGGCTCCGTGCCCGACAGTTGGAGCTGCGGGTTCTGCGGTTTTGTGAATCCGCTCGGTCAGCACCCCTGCCGACGCTGCGGGGCCAGCCCATCGGCTTCCTCAATCGAGGAAGCCTGGGAGGCCTAAAAAAAAGTCGGGCTGTCGGGCAGCCCGCATAAGGGAAGGAGGCCTGGGGATCTTGTGCGACCGGGCGTCGCACGGAACTTGATCGTTGAGCTTATCATCACCCCGGTCCGGCCTCTGACCAGGGGGAGAAGGTTACTCTTTCGTTTCCAGTCTGTTACAAGATTGTGAAGCGGCCCTTTCATGGGCCTTTCAGCCTCTCTGGGTAGAATGGGCAGGATGCAAATTCATGCTTTCAGCAGATCTCTTGCCTCCCTCGGCTCGCCTCGTTCGGCGGCTTCCGAGCCCGCCTCGGGGGATCGGGTCACCCTGTCGCACCCGGCCGGCTGCGCGTGCTGCCAGCCGGCCACGGGGCCCGTGCCAGCCGGCCAGCCCTCCTTGCGGCAACGCCTGGACGCCCTGAAGCTCAAGCCCGAGGAAGTAACCCACGTTCTCTATCACGACCCTTGTTTCGATGGCTACGGGGCAGCCTGGGCTGCCCACCGGGCGCTGGGAGACCGGGCTCAGTACATCGGGGTCAACTATGACGAGCCGGTGCCCGAGCTGCCCAGGGACGCAAAGGTTGCCATCGTGGACTTCAGCTACCCCCGCGAGAAGCTTTTGGCCCTGAAAGAGCAGGTAGCCGACCTGGTGGTGCTCGACCACCACAAGACCGCCGAAGAGGGCCTCCAGGGCCTCTCTTTCGCCGTCTTCGAGAAGACGCGGGCGGGCGCCGGCATCGCCTGGGAATACTTTCATCCGCACAAAGCCGTGCCAGCCCTGGTCTCCTACGTAGAGGATCGCGATCTGTGGAAGTGGGAGCTGCCCCAGAGCCGCGAGGTATCCGCCGCTCTGGCCAGCTATCCTCGTGAATTCTCGGTCTGGAACCAGCTGGATACCGACCTGGAGAGGCTCAAGACCGAAGGGGGGGCCATCCGGCGCTACAAGGACCAGCTGGTGGAGGCCACTCTGGAGCGGGTGCGCACGGGGAACATCCGCGGCTATCAGGTGCCCATCGTGAACACTCCCGCCGAGCTTCGCTCGGAAGTGGGCGATGCCATGTGTGAAAAGTTCCCAGAAGCCCCCTTCGTGGCCCTCTACTTCGACGACGCGCAGGGCGATCGCAAGTGGTCGCTTCGCTCGCGGGGCGAGTTCGACGCCACCACGGTGGCCAGGACCTTTCCGGGTGGAGGGGGCCATCCTCAGGCATGCGGCTTCGAGCAGCCCCGGGCGAACCTGAGCGAGGAGTGGTTGGCCTGACGATCAGCGGTCGAATTCTTCAGCGACGACAGGAGCGGTCGAATTCCTCAGCGACGACAGGAGCGGTCGAAAGTTTGGTGCAGGGCATCCAGGGCACGCTGGACTCCGCGAGTGGGGTAGAAGACGCATCCCGGAGCCGGCCGCAGGTGCCAGGCGCCTTCCGAGGGGGTGAGCTCGATCCAAAGGTCCTGGTGGAGGGGCTCTTCCACCACGAACACCCGCACCATGGCCTTCTGACGCTCGCGGTCGAAGACCAGGTCACGGAACTGCACTCGGAAGGCTCCCTCAGCCACCGTCTCGGGCAGATTCCAGCGATCGGGGAATTCTTTGACCACGTAAGTGCGCACGGGAACCTCCGCAGGACGGGGAGCGGGGGGAGCCGGTCCCTCGGGATAGAGCCACGATTCAAAAAATTCTTGCTGTCCTTCGGAGGTCCAGCGCCGTTCGTACTTGGTGTTCAGAGAAGCCGGCACGGTTCGAGTCTGGATCTTATACCCGGCTGCCGGCGCGTTGGCCTGGATCTGCTGGAACAGGGGCTCGAAGTCGGTCACGATCCAGATCCCCCCGTCCGGCTTCAGACGATGGCGCAGCAACCCCAAGAACTCCACCGAGAACAGGCGATGACGCTCGTGGCGACGCTTGGGCCAGGGACAGGGGAACAGGATGGTGACCTGGCTCAGACAGTCGGATGACAGGCTCCATTCCACCATCTGGCGGGCGTCGCCTTGCATCACTCGCAGGTTGGTCAGTTTCTCCTGGGCGGCCCGACGCAGGGCCCGCCGCACCGACTTCCACTCCAGGTCGATGCCCAGGAAGTTCTTCTCACGCTCCGCGCTGGCCGTTCGGACCAGGAACTCACCGTTACCAAAGCCGATCTCCAGCACCACCGGCGCCTGGCGTCCGAACAGTGTTCCCAGGTCCAGTGGGCGCGGGCTCGAGCGCCAGCAGACCAGGGGCGCCAGGGAGAGATACTTGCCCTGCATGGCCAGTTTGCTTCTGGGCCACGCTGAAATGACCTGGAGGCGCGGCCGGAAAGGTTTCGCGTAGGCTGGGTCGATCCCCGTCAGGATGTGCCAGGAGGGCCGATGAGGCCTGGCCTGACCTGAGAGGCTTGACCGGACCTGGGACCCAGCTCGCTGTCAATCGGGTTGTGTTGGTCGGAGACATGTCCTCCATTGAGGGAGTCTCCCCCAGGTTCCACCCGAGGTCGAGGCCTTCGGCTGCCGACCCCTCTACTCGGGAACGACGTACAGCGTACGGTCCGGCTTGTTGAAACCCTCCATCTTCTCGGTCGGCACGCCGAATGTGGCCGCGAACGTCCGGGTGGGGACACCGGCGAAGCTGGTCGAGATCCCGATGTCCTGGGGCTTGCTGTTGTTGAAGCAAATTGCCAGTTCGCACTCGGTGTCGCCAGCGTTCTCCAGGTAGTGGAGGTAGCCTTGGGGGATGAACCCGACATCGCCCGGGTTCAGCACGACCTCGTCGAAGGTGTCGTCCGGATTGACGACCCCCAGGCGCACCTGGCCTTTCACTACGAAGTTCAACTCCCAGCAATTGGGGTGCCAGTGGGGCTCGCGCAGCCCCTTGGGCTCCAGACGCACGTAGTATACGGCTGCCGCCTGACCGGTGACCACCGGGAATACGTCCTGGTCGCAGACGCTGACTGACCCAACGGACGTTTTGACGACGGGGGTGATGCTGGTAAGGGGGAAACGGTGCGTGGGCCCGCCGGCTTTCAGGGTTGGTTTACTGTCCATGCGCGACCGGTTCGAGCAGTCGGCGTTCAAGCCTGCCCGTGAGACGCACAGAAAGTGACGACCGTTTCGGACGCGCAATCAAGGGCTCCAGTCCAGAGGAACGGGGGTAGACCAGGGATTGGCTGCTCCCGGAACTCATCCACCCTACTGGAAGGGCGATTCTCCTGCCGCTCGAACAGTATGCGACCATCAAAGTTCTTCAAGGAGTCGCCGAATGCACAAGTGTAATGTTCTGCTCGGAGTCCTGGCGGGGGGAATACTGTTCTGCGCCGGGTGCTCGGGGAGCACCGAACCGAACGTGACCACAGCGACTCCGCCTAACCCAAGCGCGCTTGACGTGCAGCTGAGGCAATTGGCCCAACAGAACGGGGTCACCCCGCTGGATAATCCGATTCCCACCGATCCTCCCAATGGCAGTGCCCGGGCCCAGATCTTCCTGGGTCAGCAGCTTTTTCGAGACAAAGCTATCAGCGGTAACGCCAGTATCTCCTGTAACAGTTGTCATACGACGGCCCAGAACCTGGGAGACGGGATGTCGATCGGCGTGGGCCAGGATGCGCAGGGTACCGCTCCCTTTCGACGTAACGGCTTTCAGACGGGCTTCCTGAATACCAGTGGGCTCCGCGTCCCTTATTTCCACCGCAACTCCATGCCGCTGTTCAATGTGGGCTCTGAGTTCTGGCGCGTTCGTCTCTGGGATGGACGGGTTCAGGAAGGCACCCAGACGATCGGCAATCTCGAGAGCAATGGCCAGTTCATCTCCCCGGCCGGCAACTTGCTGCCCCTTGGCTTCGACAACGTAACGGCCGTGCTGGAATGCTTCCCGCCCACGACCGATCGCGAGATGCTTGGAAACATCGGTGATCATCGTCGCAATCCCCAGGACACGATGGTCTACACTGGCCCCTTGAACGAGGTCGCGTCGGCAGGCATCTCTCAGGTAGAGGGAACCCAGGAAGGCAGCGACCCCGAGTTTGCCGACCAGATCGGCGCCATTATGGGGCGACTGTCGGGTCCTCTGAATCTGGCGGGCGAGCCCAACCCCTACATCGAGCTGTTCCAAGCCGCTTACGGCCATCCGCCGATCAACGGCCCCCAGGGCTACGTCGACGTAGGAAACGCCATGTCGGCCTTCTTGAAGGTGGCGTTCACCTATATCAACAGTCCTTTCGAACAGTATCTGCGGGGCGACGACACTGCTCTCAACGCCCAGGAGAAACGCGGCATGCTGGTGTTCTTCACCAATGGGCGCTGCGTGGCGTGCCACAACGGACCGCTGCTCACCGACCAGGACTTCCACAACATCGGTGTGCCGCAGATCGGTCCGGGAAACATCGCCGGCCTCGATTCCACGGCTCCCAACGGCGAGATCGCCACCAAGAGCGACTACGGCCGCTTCGGGCGCACGCTGATCGAGAGCGACAAGTTCAAGTTCCGTACGCCCACGCTGCACTCCACCGCTCTGACGGGGCCTTTCATGCACGACGGCACTTTCTTCACGCTGGAAGCCGCCGTGCGCCATCACCTGAACGTCCAGGGCTCGTTCCAGACGTACAATGCGGCGCAGGTGTTCCCGCAGCAATTGCTCGACCCTAATCTGGGCGGCGGGCCGGTGAACCGCGATCCGATCCTCACCACCAACCTGGATCCGGTCGTGGCCAACGGCATCCCGCTGACCGAGGAGGAGATCCAGGACCTGCTGGCTTTCCTGAACGCTTTGACCGACCCCGCCGCGCTTACCACCCTGGACCGCGCCAACCCGACGGGCCGATTCGCGACCATCAGCCCCAGCGGCATGCCGATCAGCGACAGTTTTGGCGGCAACCCCTAGCTAGGAGACTGATGCAAAACCGGTTGTGGCGGCGGAGCTCTGCCACTACAAGAAATTGTGTAGGGCATCAGCCTGGCGCAGGATGATGCAAAAGCCCTCTTCGAGGACTTTTGCATCATCTCTGCCAGGCCAGGAGCGCAGCCGGAAACCCATTGACGACACGCCTTTCCGGCTGTGCGCGCCCAGCATATTGTTCGCTGGCGGAGGTGGGGGCCGGGGCCCCCGAGGGACTTTAGACCTGGACCTCAGGATTCCGACGACTCTCTGGTCTTCTCGCGGGCTTTGGCGCGAAACACCCAGTACACCGTCCCCGTGTAAGCCAGCGCCAGGGGCATGCCCACCAGCGCCACCCAGCGCATCGTGCTGAGCGTGCCCTGACTGGAGGCTGAGTTGTAAATCGTCAAGTTCAAGCCAGGGTCGGCGTGGGACGCGATCAGGTTGGGGAACAGCACGGCGGCGTAGAGGAAGGCCAGGCACGCGATGTTGGCGGCCGACAGCATGAACGCCACCACGGGACGGCTATGCGCGAGGGCAAGTCCGGAGCCCACCATCAGGGCGAGCTTGAGGCCCATTGCGACGCGCGCGATAGCCAGGTGGACGAGGCTGGTGTATTCCCAGAACACGTATTTCCAGGCATAGTATGAGACAGCAGCGTAGCTCAGGAGGTAGATGATCCAGAAAATCCAGGCGGCCCGTGTCACGCGGTCGAGCAGGGCTCCCGGCTCGATTCGCATGCGGAGAAACAGCGTTCCATGGAGCGCGAAAAGCATAATGGTCTTGAAGGCCACCAGGCCCGCCCCCACCGAGAAGAGGTCCGCCAGCGTGCCGGCGAATTCGTGGTGGGTCCCGAGCGGTACGCCCGCAAGGGCGTTGGCGATCATGCACCCGAACACAGCCGAGGTGAGCAGACAGGCCGCTCCCAGCGCCAGATCCCACAGCTTGCGCCACCAGGACCAGGTCTCATGGTCACGCAGCTCCATCGCGACCGCGCGCAGAAGAAGTGCGGCCAGCAGGGCCATGAAGGGCAGATAGAACCCGGAGAACGCGGCAGCGTAGGCGTCCGGAAAGGCTCCGAAGAAGGCGCCGCCGAAACAGACCAGCCAGACCTCGTTGCCGTCCCAGAGGGGGGCGATCGTGCTCAGGAGCGTTCGCTTCTCCGCCTCGGTGCGCGCCAGCAGGTTGAGAACGATGCCCACGCCCAGATCGAATCCGTCCAGAATGGCATAGGCCGTCAGCATGACGGCCAGAAGCACGAACCAGAGGACGTTCAGGTCGGTCACTCGTTCACCCTGGATTTGGCGCGGGATACCACGCTGTCTGCCCATCCCCTGGCCAGGCTCTGGTTGGTGCCGAGCGCGAAGACCTCCGGGCCGGCCTGGATCCGCCGCTTGAGGGTGTAGAGCCAGAGCAGGCCCATCAGAAAGTAGATGACCAGGAACATGAGGATGGATGCCAGCACATGCGAGGCCTGAACGGCCTCGCTGATGGCGTCGCTGGTGCGGAGGAGCTTGTACACGATCCAGGGCTGCCTCCCCACCTCGGCGGCGACCCAGCCGGCCTCGTTGGCCAGGAAGGCTGCCGGAGCGCCCATCATCAGGAGGACCAGGAGCCAACGTTGGCGCTCCAGGCTCTTCCGCCAATGGAAGAATAGCCCCACGTACGCCACCGTGGCCATGTAGACCCCTAGAAACGCCATCAGGTGAAACGAGAAGAAGGAGAGGGGGAGGGGAGGCCAGTCCTGCTCAGGGGTCTGGTCGAGCCCGGGAACCGGCTTGTTCTCGAGCGAGTGATAGGTCAGGATACTGAGCAGCCACGGTATCTCGATCGCGTAGCGTAGCTTCTTGGCCTCTTTGTCGGGCCAGCCGATAAGGGCGAAGGACGACCGCCCGGTGCCGGTTTCGAAGTGACCCTCGAAGGCCGCCAGCTTGGTCGGCTGGTGCTGCGCCACCATTCGGGCGCTCGAGTCCCCCGAAACCATCACCAGGGTGCAGGCGATGGCTGCGTAGAACAGACCCAGCCTCAGCATGATAGGGGTCATGTCCGGGTGCTGCTTGCGCAGCGCGTACCAGGCGGAGATCGCCAGCGAGAAGTAGGCACCCAGCACGAACGCGGCCAGCCAGACGTGCACCAGGCGGTCCACGGTGGACGGGTTGAGCACCATCGCCCAGAAGTCCGTGACGTGCGCCCGAGCATTCAGGCCTGTTCCCACGATCGTGTACCCTGCCGGGGTCTGCATCCAGGAGTTGGCGATCACGATCCAGATGCTGGAGAAGATCCCTCCGAACATCACCATCGTGGTGCAGAAGAAGTGAAACCTGGGGGAGACGCGGTTCCAGCCGAACACGACGACGCCGAAGAACCCTGTCTCCAGGAAGAAGGCGAAGATTCCCTCGGACGCGAGCGCCGTGCCGAAGATGTCCCCCACGAACCGCGAGTAGGCGGCCCAGTTCGTCCCGAACTGGAACTGGTTCACGATGCCAGTGGCCACGCCCATCACGAACGTCACGCCGAAGAGCTTGGTCCAGAAGTGGGCGATGGAAAGGTAACGAACGTCCTTCGTCTTGAGGTAAAGCCCCTCGGCCACCACCATCAGCACACTCAGCCCGATCGTTAGCGGCGGGAACAGGTAGTGGAACATGATGGTCATCGCAAACTGAAGGCGGGAGAGGATAACGACGTCCATCAGGTGCCTCTCCTTTGTGGGATGGGCCCGATCCCCTGCGTTCGGATGTTCAAAGAGCTAAGGGCCAGGAAAACTGCTCGAAACTTTCTCAATGGTGGTTATCGACGGCTGCGTCCTTCTGCATTTACTCCCTGAGTGCCACCATCGGCCGGGACCAACCTCGTCCCCGGCCGGGCTGCAGTCGACAAGTGGAAGAATGACCGCCATAGCGGGCTGATGTGGTCTGCTAGTTGCGCGGAGCGGCGGAGAACACGTTGGTCTGAACTTCCATCTGCATCGAGTTGGGACGGCGCCGCTGGGCTACGATGGTCAGCCCCAAGACTCCCCCCAGGTCCTGGACCTGGAAGCTGGTGACCGAGCGGGCCAGGACTCGTCCGCCTACCAGGCTGTTGGCCAGGGGCTGGCCGGTGTACTGCTCGATCGGCACCACGGCGCTGGTGGGGGGAACGATGGGCACCTCCAGGTAACGCACCTCGCCCGAGGGGGCGTCGAAATAGTAGAGCTGATAGCTCTGCCAGATCAGCTCGCTGGTGGTGGGGTCGATGGCGAAAACCCCGGCCGGGGTGATGGCCGAGGGCAGGCTGCAGGCATTCCCGGTGGCTGACAGGCTGATGGCCGACAGGCTTGCCGTCTCGGTCTCGCGCACCCAGCGTCCTCCGACCGCCTGGCCCTGTTGCTGTAGCTCGGCCAGCCCATCGGCTTTGAACCAGGCCCCGATGCCCATGCGGAAGATGGCGAAGATGGCTGCGGTCAGGATGGCCAGGATGCCGGCTCCAACCATCGTCTCGAGCAGGGTGGCTGCCCGCTGATCAGGGCGCATAGAAACAGCTCTCCGTCATCACCCGGTGCTGTTGCTGCCAGCGAACCTCGACTCGCACGGCCACGAAGTCCGGGCGGATCGGCTGGGTGGTCACGAACAGGGTGAAGGGCAGATTGGCCACCGCGGCGGTGGGGTAGGGCGCGGGCGGAAAGCCGGCCACCGTAGGGGTGGGAATGGAGCCATCGAAGGTCAGGGCGTTGTGCGGGACGTTGCCTGAAACGCGCACCTGCTCGAGCAACTGGCGGGCGAGCTGGGTGGCCGCTTGGGCGTCGCGCGATTGGGCCAGCAGGCGTAGACCCGAGGTGAAGACCCCGATCAGGGCCAGCATCGCCACCGCCAGGATGCCCACGGCCAGCATGATCTCGGCCAGGTTGATGCCTCGCCGACGCGAATTCAACGACTCATCCAGACGCTGACCTGGAACGTGCCGATGGTCGAGCCGGATTGCTCGAGCAGATCGCGCACGAAGGTCACTCGCACTCCCCGGTTGAGGTAGATGTCGCCTGGATTCACCTGCAAGCCGGGGTTGGTGGGGTCCGGGAAGCCAGGGGGCTGGGTCCCGTCGTCGGCGGCGATCAGCCCGCCCCGGATGTTGACCTCGTTCTCCGAGTAGAAGTAACCGTTGGTGTAGATCAGGCCGTTGAAATGGGCCGCGCCCAGCTTGTCATAGTCGAGCTGGCTCATGGTGGAGCTGATCAGGCTGTAAATCAGGGCCTGCTGAGCCGGCCCATAGGTGGAATAGGAGTCGTTGGAGCCGTCTGCCAGACCATCCGTAGATCCGTTCGCCAGCGCAGCGTTGACGTCGTTCTGCGAGTCGCCTACGCCGGCGTGCCAGGCATACAGGCCCTTGAGCTGGTCATTGGGATCCTGCAGGTAGGTGAATTTTTCCAGCAGGAACTGCTGGGTCGGGCTGAACGGCTGGGCCTGGAGCAGGTTATTGAGCTTGACGACCGGGGCCATCTCGTTTGGGGCCACCACGAAAGGAGGGGTCACATCGGCCGTGCCCTGGTGGCCCAGCATGTCGATGCAGAAGTCGAAGTCCGAGCCTTGAAAGCCGTAATCCGTGGGCCCGAAGTTGGCCAGAAAGGTCTGGGCCTGTTGGGTCCAGTTCTTGGTGTTGGTCCAGTGGGTGCTGTAAGGAACCCCGTTGGGGTCGTTACCGGCCGTGGCCACCAGGTTGTCGAGGTAGGTGGTGCCGTCGAAGCCACGCAGGGCCACGCTACCCTTGCTGTACACGGAGACCTGCTCGGCGTTGCTGGCGGTGATCTCGCTGTCGCCGTAGAAACTTGTGTTACCGCCCGTGAACACGCTGCCCTGGCCTTTGATCGTGCCGTTCACTGTCAGATTGCCGGCCACGTAGAGGTTGGCTCCCTGCAGGTCGAGATCGCCATTGTAGTTGAGGTTGCCCCCCACGTAGTAGTCGCCAGCCGCCAGGGTGGTCACTCCGGGAACCAGGACCGGGGCCGGAGCGGCCGAGTTGGCGCTGATGCGTCCGGTGATGTCCACGATGGGCGGAGGGGGAGAGGGCTGGTTGTTCTGGACCTGGCCCGTGACGCTGGCTCCGGCCATCTGGATGGCTGAGGGATGGGCGCTGGCCGAGAAGACGGAGCCCTTGATGGTGGCTGATTCGCCCGGGACGCCGGTCCAGACGACCTGGCCTGCGGAGTTGACACTCGAGCCCGAACGCACGTCGGCATCCACCGGAACGGGATTGCTGAGACTTTCGATGCCGTCGATCTCCACGTTGCCCCGCATGCGGATGACGCCCGAGCCGGTCAGGGAGGCCGTCGTGCTGGCCGGGCCCTGGCGCGTGACGATGACCTCGAGCACCCGGTGGGTCAGGCCCTGCTCGCCGTCCACCACCAGAAAGGCGGTGCCGGGTTGGACCGGCCCGCGAGGGCCGGGTACGGCCACCCCGCCGCCGATGTTGTTGACCGAGGCGGTCGGTGAGAAGCGGATGCTGTAGCGAGCGCCACCCGAGGGGAGGGGCTGGTTGATGAGGTCGGTGGACCAGCCGGGAAGGGCGGTCAGGCGTGACAGAGCATCGGCCACGCCTGCTTCGGCTGCGTTGAGAGCGGCCAGGCCGCTCTGAGACTGCAGTCCAAAGAATCCCTGGGCTCGCAATCGCACCGTGAAAGCGATCAGCATCAGGGCCAGGATACCCATCATCAAGAGAGTGGTGACCAGAGCCATCGCTCGGTGGTTGCGCATATGTTCTTATGGTAGCACTGATTCGTGGGGTCGGCAGGTGCCGGCGCCCGGAGGGCAAAAATGCCGCCGTGGCACTCGATCTCCCCGACCTCGACCCCGATCCGCTCAGGCAGTTCCAGAGTTGGTATGCCGATTGGTGCAAAGTCTGCCCGCGCGACCCTGAGGCCATGTTCCTGGCCACCTGCTCTCCCGAGGGCCAGCCGTCGGTGCGCACGGTGCTGTTGCGCGGTCTGGACGAGCGAGGGTTCTGCTTTTATACCAACTACGAAGGGCGTAAGGGGCGCGAATTGAGCCGAAATCCCCTGGCTTGCCTGCTCTTTTACTGGCTCGAGCCCGGTCGGCAGGTTCGGGTGGACGGTCCGGTCGAGCGCATGGACGAGGCTGAGTCGGATGACTACTTTGCCGGAAGGCCCCGCCTGAGCCAGCTGGGGGCCTGGGCCAGCCACCAGAGCCAGCCCCTGGAGAGCCGACACCAACTGCTCGACCGCCTGCACGAGTTGGAGCGGCGCTACCCCGAGGTGGTCCCGCGTCCGCCCCACTGGGGTGGTTATCGCTTGCGCCCCAACAGCTGGGAGTTCTGGCAGGCAGGGGAGTTCCGCCTGCACGACCGGTTTCTCTATCAGGCCCGTGAGGGCGGCTGGAGTATCCTTCGCCTCAACCCTTGAGGCTGTTCGAGAGGAACGCCGCAGGGAGCGCGAGAAAGCCCCGCCATGGTCGTCGAGGAACTTCTTCAAGAGCTGGATGGTCGACTGCGCGATTGCTGCGACTGCCAGGCAAAAGTCCAAGCAACCTGCCAGCTGCTCGAGCAGAGCTCGCATTGCTGCGAGCTACCCGGCCGGCTCCAGCAGATGAGCGCTCAGGGGTACGCGCGGCACCTCGTCTATCGCCATCCAGACGACCGCTACTGCGTCGTTGCGATGGTTTGGGGCCCGGGCCAGGGCACGGCCATTCACGACCACGATAACACCTGGTGCGTCGAGGGCTGCGTGGCCGGACAACTGGCCATCACCAGCTACGAGGTGGTGGCTCGGCACGAGGATCTGCTCGAGTTGCGTCCTGAGCGCACCATCGAAGTCGGGGTGGGGTCGGTTGGCTGCCTGATCCCGCCCTTCGAGCACCATCGCATCTTCAATCCATTCGAGCGGGAAGCCATCACGCTGCACGTCTACGGCAAAGAGCTCAAGCAGTGTACGCGTTTCCTCGAGACCGACCGCCCGAACTTCTACCGCGTGGAGCGCGTTCAGCTCGGCTACTGCACCATGCCTTGAGGCTCCACCGGGCCGGTTGGCGCTACCTGCAGCAGCACCCGGGGCAGCTGCTGCTGGCCTTGCTGGGCATCGCGCTGGGGGTGGCCTCGGTGCTGGGGATCGAGCTGGCCAATCAGAGCGCCCGTCAGGCCTTCGAGCTATCCGTTCAGGCTGTTTCGGGGCGAGCCACCCACCAGCTCCACGGGCCTCCTGCCGGAATTCCTGAGGAGATCTACGTTCGCCTGCGCCAGTCCGGCGTGGTGGCTGCTCCGGTGGTGGAGGGCTACCTGCGGCTGGATCGGGGCGAGCCCCTCACCGGCAAGGCGATTCCCATCTCCGGGCCCACCTTTCGCCTGCTGGGTCTGGATCTGACCGCGGAGGCGCCTTTTCGAGCTTATACCGGAGCTGGCTCGCCCGTGCCCCTGGACTCCTTTCTGACTCTGCACGGAGCCGTGTTGATGTCCGGTCCGGTTGCCCGGCGACTGGGTCTTGCTCCGGGTCAGGAGCTCGCGGTGTACATGGGGACCCAGGGCAAGACCTTGCGGCTGGTCGGCCTGCTCGAGCCCTCCAGCGATCTCAGCCGGCGAGCCCTGGAGGGGGTTCTGGTGGCCGATCTGGCCACTGCCCAGGAAGTGCTGGGGCAGGTGGGCCGCCTCAGTCGCATCGACCTGATCCTCCCGAAAGGACGTCTCCCCTTCGAGCTTCCAGCCAACCTGCGCCTGGTGGCTGCCGGCGAGAACGACCGCACGCTGGGTGCCATGAGCGAGGCCTTTCATCTGAACCTGACCGCCCTGAGTCTGCTCAGCCTGGTGGTGGGGATGTTTCTGATTTACCAGACTTCGGCCTTCACGGTGGTGCAGCGTCGCTTTCTGTGGGGCCGACTGCGCACGCTGGGGGTCACCCGGGGCGAGATCCTGCGCCTGGTCCTGGCTGAGGCAGCCGTGCTCGGTGGCCTCGGCACCTTGCTGGGAATGGCTCTGGGTCTGGCTCTGAGCCAGGTTCTGCTGCGACTGGTCACGCGCACCCTCAATGACCTTTACTTCGTGGTCTCGGTCGAGCAGGTGAGCCTCGATCCGGGCGCCCTGGCTCGGGCCGCCGCTCTGGGGCTCGGCGGGACGCTGCTGGCCGCCCTGGCCCCCGCCTGGGAGGCCACCACCACCCCCGCCGGGTGCGTGCTCTCGCGGGCCGATTCGGAGGAGCGGGCCAGCCGGCTGACCTGGGCCATGGCCGGGGCCGGTTTGCTGGCCGTGGGGCTGGGAGGAGGGCTGTTGAGCTGGCCCGGTCGGGCCATCCTGCCCGGACTTGCGGGGATGTTCGGCGTCATGGTGGGTCTGGCCGTGATGGGGCCCTGGCTGGTCGGCCTGGTCAGCCGTCGGATGCCTCTGCCCGGGCTGGGAGTCCTGTCAAAAGGCTTTCCCTCTGCGCTTCTGGTGGTCCGGCTGGGCGTGCGCTCGGTGCAGCGCTCCTTGAGTCGCACGGCCGTGGCCCTGGCGGCTCTCACACTGGCCGTCTCGGCCACGGTCGGGATCGGGGTGATGGTGGACAGTTTTCGCTCCACCCTGGTGCACTGGCTGGCCGTCACGCTGCAGGAGGACGTGTACCTGGCCCCGCCCACGGTGGTAGCGGGTAAGAACCTCTCCACGCTGGATCAGGATCTGGTCGAGCTGGTGCGCCGCGAGAGCGGGGTCGCTTCGGTGAGCCTCTACCGGGGAGTGGACGCTCTGGCTCGCACGGTGAGCCATTCCGGCCAGGCCCGTCTGGTGGGTCTGGATGCCTCGCCGGCGGCCCGGCGGGCCTTTCTCTTCTTCGCCCAGAGCCCCGAGGTCTGGCAACGTTTCGAGGCCGGCAGCCTGCTGGTCAGCGAGCCCTTTGCCTATCGCTGGGGTCTCGAGCCGGGGTCCCAGCTCGACCTGCTGACCGAAACCGGCTACCGCTCGTTCGAAGTGGCCGGCGTGTTCGCCGACTATGGCTCTCCGGAGGGGGCGGTGCTGATGTCGCGGCCGGTCTATGTCCGGCACTGGGGAGACCCCCAGATCACTTCCTGTGCCCTGACGGCCACCCCCGGGACGGACGTGGACGAGCTGGTGGAGCGGCTCACGCGCAGACTGGGAGACCGGGAGGTGCTGGTGCGCTCCAACCGCGCCCTGCGAGAGGCCTCGTTGGCCATCTTCGAGCGCACCTTCGCGGTCACGGGGGTGCTGCGCACGCTGGCTGTGGTGGTGGCTTTCGTGGGACTGGTCAGCAGCCTGATCGCGCTGGGATTGGAGCGCTCGCGTGAGATCGCCATCTTGCGCTCTCTGGGACTGACAACCTCTCAGGTCTGGCAAATTCTGGCCGTGCAGAGCGGCTGGATGGGTCTGTGGGCAGGGTTGTTGGCCCTGCCTCTGGGCCTGGTGCAGGCCCTGGGCATGATCTACGTGATCAACAAGCGCTCCTTTGGCTGGACCCTCCAGTTCTCGCTCTCACCCTCCATCCTGGCGCAGGCCGTGCTGGTCGCCCTGGCGGCCTCCCTGGCCGCCTCGGTTGTGCCTGCCTGGCGGCAGGCTCGTATGCCGGTGGCGGCCGCCCTGCGTGAGGAGTGAGCCGCTCAAAGCGCCGCGTTCAACAGATTGTCTAACTCCCGCGCGTTCTCAGCAACAGTAGCAGGAAGAATCTTCAACGCCTGGGAAGTTCTTTGGATGCGCAGGTTGATGGTAGCCCTGTTTCTCCTGGTGCTGGCGCCCCTGGCTCTGCAGGCCCAGCCCGGTCGGGCCATCAAGCTGCAGGCCACTCGCAACACGCGGGATGTGGGCGGTCTGCCGGTGAGCTACGGAACGGTGCGCAAGGGGATGCTCTATCGTTCCGGTGCCCTTTGCTTTTTGACCGGTCAGGATGTGAGCCGCATGCGAGAGCTCAAGCTCAAGACCATTCTCGACCTGCGTAACTCGAGCGAGATCCGCAAGGATGGACCGGACCGCCCGGCCCTGACCGAGGGGGTGCGGGTGCTGCACCTGCCCATGGCCAACAGCCGGGGTTTGCGCCGCGAGGCCTACCACTACTATATTCGCGAGAACCCGCACGTCTGGCGGGGGTTTTACGCCGAGCTGGCGCGTGTCCAGGCATATCCGATGTTGTTTCATTGCTCGGCCGGCAAGGATCGGACCGGGATCCTGACGGCCGTCTTGCTCGAACAACTCGGGGCCGAGCGCAGGGTCGTGCTCGACGACTATCTTCAGTCCGTGCGCAATAGCCCTGGCCTGGAAGTCCATCCGGAGTGGATCCAGGAGGTTTTCGACTACGTGGATGCGAGCGGAGGCGCCTCGGCCTTCCTGGTCAAGAACGGGGTCAGTCTGCAGACGCAGCAAGCCGCGCGCGACATCCTGGTGGAGAGGAAAGTCCCGTGAAACATACGCCCGCCTTCGAGGAGCTGGTTAACCGCTCGCGCGCTCGCATCCGCGAGACCAACTGCGCCGAGGTGCGTGAGCGTCAGGAACGCAACGAAGCTTTCCACCTCGTGGACGTGCGCGAGGAGAGCGAGTGGGCTCGAGGCCACCTGCCGGGGGCCATCCACATCGGCAAGGGGGTCATCGAGCGCGACATCGAGTCCCTCATCCCAGAGCTTCAAAGCGAGATCATCCTCTACTGCGGCGGCGGGTACCGCTCGGCCCTGGCGGCCGACGCCCTGCAGCAGATGGGTTACACCAACGTTGCCTCCATGGACGGCGGTTGGCGCGGCTGGACCGAAGCCGGATTCCCCACCGTCAGGCCCGGGATCGCACCTCCAACGTAAAGCTGGCCCCGCCAAGTTGGGGCGAGCGCTCCACGTGCACGAATCCACCGTGGCGCTGGGCGACTCGATTGGTGATGGCCAGGCCCAGCCCCGTGCCCTTGCCGGGCGGCTTGGTGGTGAAAAAGGGGTCGAAGATCCGCGAGATCAGGGTCGGCTCGACTCCCGGGCCGCTGTCGGAAACGTTGACGAACACCCGCTCGCCCTCATAGAACGTGCTGATGGCGATGCGCGGCTCAGGCGAGCTTTCGGCCGCATCCCGGGCGTTGAGCACCAGGTTGCTGATCGCCTGGCGCAACTCCTGGGAGTTCCCGGGCACGCCTGGCAGATTGGTATCCACGTTCAACTCCAGCTGCACTCCGGAGCGTTCGATCAGGGGGCCGAGCATCTCCAGCACGTCGTGCACCAGCTTGTTCAGCCGGCAGGGCTCGCGGTCGTTGGCCGTCTGCTCGCGGGTATAGACCAGCAAGCTCTCAACGATCTGGCGCGACCGCTCCAGGGCCCGGCTGGCTTTCTCCAGGCTCCCATGGGCGGTGGTCGGAGCGGTGTCCATGGTGTCGGCGGCCAGGTCGATGGCCAGTTGCACCGCTCCCAGCGGATTGTTCAACTCGTGGGCGATGCCGGCAGCCAGGCCACCGATGGCGGCCAGCTTCGAGCTCTGGGTCACCTCGCGCTGAAGGCTCAGAGTCGTGAGGGCGGCTGCGGCCTGGTAGGCCAGCAGCGAGAACTGGTCTTGCTGGCGTCGGGTGAAGCATTCCTTCCTGGAGGCTGCCACCAGCACTCCGAGGGGCTCTCTTTCGAAGGCCAGGGGCACGATCAGCCAGCTCCTCATCGAGCGCAGGGGGGGCGGAAGTCGGCTGGTTGCCGGCTCGGTGACCAGCAGCGGCTTGCCCGAGTGGGCCACCGAGCGGCAGGCGGCCGGGTCACCCAGCTCGCCCCGATAAGCCACCGGACGGTCATTTAGTACGGCCAGCCAGGCGTCGGTTTTCAGGAGGCGCTCGGCGGTCTGCATGGCCTGGCGCAGGATCTGCTCCTCGTCCAGGGCGGTGGCCAGCAGGCGGCTGGCGCTGAGCAGCTCTTCCAACACCTGCACCGATTCTTGCAGCCGGCGGTGCTCGCGTGAGAGGCGGCTGAGCTGGGCCTGGAAGGATTGACTCCGAAGGGCGGTCGCCAGGGCAACCGTGGTGTGCTCGGCCAGGATGGCCAGGCGCTGTTTGTCGTCTTGATCGAAGGTGTCATAAGGGTCGTCGCGCCCGGCATAGAGCACGCCGAATCCTGGGATTGGATAAGAGAGCTGCAAGCGCTCCTCCGGGGGAGCGACCTGCATGAAGACCGGCTTCTGGCGATGCCAGCAGGCCGAGACCGAGGTTTCGACCACACCGGAAAGGGCGGCGCCAGCCAGCCGCTCGGAATCGGGGCTGAGGTAAGCCGCGGCCAGCAGGTGTCCACTCTGGTGAAGCCAGATCACCACACTGCGGCAGCGAACCAGCTCCATGGCCACCCGCAGCACGGTGTTCAGGGCAGTGTCCACATCTTTAGCCGACGCGATGGCCCGGGCCATCTGGGTGAAGAGGCTCTGCTCCTGCCGACGGGCGATCAGGCCCGAGCGGGTGCGTCGCAACTCCCGGCTCTGCACGGCCAGCTCCTCCTGGCGGCGGGAAAGCTCGTTGGCCAGGGTCATCTCTTCTTCCGGGCTGGCCTGGCGGGCCAGATAGAGAACGCCGAGGTAAAGCCCCAGCATGGTCGGGATCAAGAGCAGGATCAGCCAGTCCGGGTGGAGCTGGGTGGCCGCCACCCCCAGCCCCACGGCTCCGAGTCGGACGGGCATGTACTCGCCCCAGTCGCTGGGGGTGCGCTCACCTGGATCGTAGTAGCTGGATACCCAGACGGCGGTGAAACAATAGACGGCCAGGCCAACGTGGGGATGCACCAGCCCCATCACGGCCAGAGGGGGCAGAACGCCCAGAAGGTCGATCAGCATCTCCTGGGCGCGCACCGGCAGACTGGCGCCCCCTCGAGCCAGGGTGCGCATCAGGATGGCCAGGCCGGCGAGCAGAATGGCCGGGCCCCACCCGGTCTTGATGGCTGCTGCCGCATAGACTGCGCTGGCCAGACTCACAAATCCACCCTGCGGCAGTCGAGTTGCCGTCAGTTCCACGGTCACGGCCAGGCCCAGCAGGAGCAGCCAGGTACCGACATCGGGCAACCGGGTCTGCGTCCCGCCCAGGATCCACAGAGCCAAACCGACCGCGAGTCCAACCGTCAGGCGCGGGCTCATCAATGGTCAGTCTCGATTCGAACCGGTGTTGATGGCATATTCCCCCATGTTCGCTTGCAGACTCGTTTCGTTCGCTCTTTTCACGAACCCTGCGCCCCGACTTCGGCCGCTCCCGGTTCGCAGTATGGAACTTCCCCAGGAAGGACTCCGACCTCTCAGAGCAAAGCCGCATGCCGAGAGAGTTGCCGGGGGAGCACAGCAAGATTCACAGGAGCCCGTTCATGTCCAGCCCAGCCATTGTGAGTTCTCCGGTCCAGGCCCACAACGAATGGGATCCGCTGGAGGAGGTGATCGTGGGCCGCCTCGATGGAGCCGTGATCCCCTCCAGCCACATCGGGGTCGGGATCAGCGTGCCTCGTTCGGTGGCCTGGATCTTCAATATCGTCTCGGGGATGCGTTACCCCCGGTTCATGATCCAGCCAGCCGAGCGCGAGCTCGAGCGCTTCATCCGGGTACTCGAGGGGGAAGGCGTCACGGTGCGGCGACCCGACCCGCTCGATGGTCGGGTCAAGTTCCAGACACCCCACTGGTCCAGCCGGGGCTTTTGCACGGCCTGTCCCCGGGACGGCTTCCTGGTGGTGGGGGAGGAGATCATCGAGACCCCCATGGCCTGGCGCTGTCGCCAGTTGGAGATGCTGGCCTATCGCAAGCTCTTCAAGGAATACTGGCGCCAGGGCGCTCGCTGGACGGCCGCCCCGCGGCCGGAGCTGTCCGACCAGCTGTTTGACTACCGTTTCAAGCTCCCCAAGCCGGGCGAGCCGATGCGTTACGTCATCAATGAATTCGAGCCGGTTTTCGACGCGGCCGACTTCGTGCGCTGCGGCAAGGACCTCTTCGTGACCCGCTCCAATGTCACCAACGAGTCCGGCATCCAGTGGCTGGAGCGCCATCTGGGCGATAGCTACCGCATTCACCGCGTGGAGAGCAAGTGCCGTCAACCCATGCACATCGACTCCACCTTCATGCCGCTGGCTCCAGGAAAGGTGCTGATCAATCCCGACTTCATCGACACCGAGCGTCTGCCGGCGGTGATTCGCAAGAGCTGGGACGTGCTGGTGGCCCCCCGGCCGGACAAGGCTCCCGGTCCCCTGATGTCGCTCTGCAGCGCCTGGCTCAGCATGAACGTCCTGATGCTCGACGAGAAGCGGGTGGTCTGCGAGACTTCCCAGAAGTCGATGATTCGGGCCCTGAAGGGCTGGGGCTTCGAGCCCATCGACCTGCCTTTCACCAACTTTGCCCCCTTTGGGGGAGCGTTCCACTGCGCCACTCTGGACGTTCGGAGGCGGGGAACGCTTCAATCCTACTTCGACTGACCGGCCGTGCTGCGCACCGTCCTCATCGTCAGCCTGGCGGTCCTGCTCTCGTCCATCGGGGATGTCTTGATGTCGCGAGCCATGCGTCGTCTGGGACCTTTCGAGTGGACCGGCCTGAGCTCGCTTGGGAGGTTCCTCCTGACGGCCCTGCATTCCGCCTGGTTCTGGGTAGCCGTGGCGTTCATGGCCGGCCACTTCTTCTTGTGGCTTTCGGTGCTGTCCTGGGCCGAGCTGTCGGTTGCCGTGCCTCTGACTGCCCTGCAGTATGTCTACAACGCCGTTCTCGCTCAAGCTGTGCTGGGTGAGCGGGTCAATTCCATGCGCTGGTGGGGCACCGCCGTCATCATGACCGGGGTGTTGATGCTCACTCTGGGAGACCCCTGATGCGGCCCGGTCTGCTGGCCCGGACGGTTGTCGTCACGCTGGTAGCCGTGCTGGCCGCCACCCTGGGAGACATCTTTCTTTCGATGGCCATGAAATCGGTGGGGGAAGTGCAGGTGGACAGCCTCTCCTCGCTCTTCAAGACCGGGCTTCGCGTCTTTGGCTCCGCCCGGGTCTGGCTGGCCATCGCGCTGCTCTTCACCCACTTCCTGCTCTGGTTGGCGGTGCTCTCCTGGGCCGACCTGTCTCTGGCCTTCCCTCTCAAGGCCAGCAACTACGTCTTCAATGCCGTGCTGGCAGGGGCTTTGCTGCAAGAGGAGGTGACCTTGTGGCGCTGGTTGGGCACTCTGGTGGTGGCTTTCGGGGTGCTGCTGGTCAGCTTGAGTGCTCAGCAGCCAGCTTCTGAGCCAGCTCGATCGTCTCTGGCGTCAGCTGACTGACGGCCAGACGGTCGCCGGGATAGCCCACCAGCTCGGTGTAGGCACGTCCCTGGACCGGCTGTCCGGCGATGGTGCCGGTCACGTGCATGCTGCCCTCCCAGTAGGTGGGCTTGGGCCCGAGCTCGGGATAGCTGAAGGGCGGATGGCCCACCATTTCCTGAGCATCCAGGCTGGGTTTGAGGTCGAGCTCGATCTGTTGCTGGGGCAGTGACAGGTGCCACTCGATCGGGTATTCGGCCCCCGTCTCCTCGCTCTTCCAGGTGCGCCCTGGAGTGAGTCTGAGGTCTTCGGTCACGGACTGGCTGCCGTCCGGGTTCAGGATGCCCACCGAAGCCTGCACCGTGCCCCCATCGCCGGCCCGGAAGTGGAAGGCGTTGATCTCAGTGCGGTTGTCGAGCTGGATGCCGAACCAGTCCCAGCCTTTGTAGCCGTCGAAGATGGCCATGTCGCCCCACTGGTGGTCGAGCCAGGCGTTCCCCTTGACGGTCTTCTCCTCGCCGTCGAGCAGCAGCGTTCCCTGGACCTCCATGCGCGGGATCGAATAGTACTTGGAGAGCCCCTTGGGTCCCATTTTGATCTCGCCCTCGCCCCCCATCAGCAGGACGGGCTTGGTCTGCTTCATGTCCAGGTCGAGGTGGCCCCGGCCAGCGATGCCGCTGACCTTGATGGTCTGGCTGTCCCAGCGCCTCATGCGGAAGTTGCCCTCCGGGCCGCGATAGCTCACGTCCAGCTCGTTCTGCTTGAGCCCGGGGTGTTTGAGAAAGGGGGGCAGGATGGTCATCTGGCGCGAGCGGGTATGCTGGCCATCGGTCTCCTCGGTGAGGGCCGCGTCCAGGGCCATAGCTCCGGGCATGGCCGGAAGGTCCACGTTGTAGCGCCCGTTGATCACGTCCGGGGCATCGAACAGGGCGTGGTGGAAGCCGTAGCTTTTGCCCTCCTCGTCCTCGAGGTAGCCGTGCAGGTACCACCACTCGGTTTTGGCCTCGGGATGAGCGCCTTCGTCGGTGGGGAACTCGACCTTGGGTCGGGAGACGGGCTGGGGTCTGGCGGCGGTGATCAGCATGGGGGTAGTTTAAGGGCTCGAGAGGGGGAAGGCTTTGCCGATTCGTAAACTGACCAGGGAGTCGGACACGTGGCCTGTGACCCGATCACCGAAGGCTCAGCCCTCGGCGCGGGCCTTGAGTCCGGCGCAGAAGCCTTCGAAGGCCCCGGTCATGTCGGGCAGACTCGATCCGATCATGAAGAGCATCGGCCCGCTGAAGACCTCGCGCAGCTCGAAATGCTGGGCCTCGCCCTGTGGGGTCAGGGTGAACGAACGGACGCCCTTGAACAGGCCGAGCGGCATCCCGCCCTCCCAGGTCATGCGCTTGCCGGGCGTAAACTCCCTGACCTTGACCGGGAACGTGCGTCCCGGGCTGAGTTTGGAGTGTACCTTCAGGGTCTCGCCGGGGGCGATCCGGCCCTCGAGCCTGGTGACGGACGGCTCCCACTCCGGGTAGCGGGAGCCGTCCGTGAGAATCTCCCAGATTTTCTCGGGACTGGCGTTGATCGTGGTGCTGGCTTTGAATTCCTTGGGCATCGCGCTCCCTTCCTGGGAACGGCCCGTCATGCCTTCTGTGCCGGAGGTGGTTGTCGTCAGCCGCGCCTGCCAAGGTGGGGGGCTCTCGGGCGCCGTACCGCCCGAGAGCCGTGCGAATGCGATCAGGCCGGGGCCACCTCGACGCGCAGCAGCCCGGGGCTGCCGGCTCGATCCTCACGGTACATGTTGCGCACGCACAGGGTGAAGTGCTGGGTTCCCGCGGCTGTGGCCACCAGGGGGATGGTGACCTGTGCGGCGCCCGCGAAGTCGACCGCGAACTCCTTGACCTGGCCGCCTCCCACCACGCGAGTCAGGCAGTCCGGCAGGTTGAGGTAGACCAGATCCCCCATCTCGTAGCCCTCCTCGAGCTGCACATGCAGGTCCACCGCCTCGCCCACCCGCAACTGGCGGGGGGTCCACCAGACGCGCAGAGGAACGGCGAAGGAAAGCTCGCTCCAGTCCTCGGTGACCAGCAGATCCACCTCCACCGTGGCCAGGCCTTCCAGCACCCGCAAGGTGTCCTCGGTGCTCTCGGTGCGCGCCTGGCCGTTGAGCAGGCCACTGGCCGAGAGCTCGCGGAACATGGCCAGGGCGGCCACCGAGTCGCAGGTGGAGTAGAGCCGGCCCTGCTCGTTGAGGTCGGCGGTGATGGCGTTGGCCGTGCTGAGGACCGACTCCAGCTCGCCGCAGCGAAGCAGAATGGCCACCGCGAAGGCCGCCTGGGTGCGCCAGGCCACCCGGTCCGGCCCCCGGTCCTCGGCCAGGAAGGCCCGCGCCTGGCGGGCCGCCTCCTCCTGGCGCTGGGGCAGGCTCCAGTAGACGCCTGCCAGGGCGGTCTTCTCCAGGTTGGGGTAGACCTGCTGGACCCGGTTATCCAGCGCCTCGACGCGCGAGTCGGGGTAGAGCTGGCGCAGGGCCCGCAGGTTCATGGCCGCCATCTCGCTCCAGTAGGCATGCACCGTGGATTGCTCGGGGTAGATTCGAAAGCCCCGCCGATCCATCCACATCGACTCCAGCCGTTGGAGGCCAGCGCGCAGAGCGGCCTCGGCCTTCAGGCGACGCTCGGTGGTGCGGGCCAGCTCGAGCATGGTGGCTGCCGCCACCATTCGGGCCGAGGTCTGCTCGCAGCAACAGTAGCTGTAGTCGGTGGTGGCTTCGGCCAGGGTCTCGAGTGGCTGCTCACAGTTGGGGAGCAACCGCCAGGAGAGAATCTCGGGACTGAGCGACACCGACTCGCCGGCCCGCAGCAGGCGCAGGCTGCGCATCCTTCGGCGCAGCTTGCCGGGAGGGTTGACCCGGCACTCGGCGGTCAGACGCCCGGCCTGAGCGCGGTAGAGGCCGGGCTGGACCGGGAAGGTAAGATTCGGGCCCAGCTCCACTGGCTCCCCGTCCCGGGTCAGAGTCACCTCCGCCTGGCCTACCTGGAGCAGCCTTCCGGTGACCTGGTCACCGGGGAAGACGCAGGGCGGAGCCTCGATCTCCAGGTGCTGGTCGGCCACCACCCGCAGACGGCGACGCAGCCACCGCCAGTCTTTGCCATGGACCACGAAGGCCTCCACCAGGAACTCTCCCATGTGGTTGGGCAGCTTGAGGCGCTTGCTCAGCGTGCCCCGACCCAGCTCGGCCAGCAACACCTCGGCTTCGTGGCTGGTTGCTTCGGGCGGCGGGGCTGACAGGGGCTCCACCACTTCCCCGCAAGCAATGGCCTCGTCCATGAGATCGGCGCCAAAGGGTTCGGGGGCAGCGAAGGCGCTGGCTCCGAAAGAGGCGGATGGCTCTGCCATCGGGCTCGAGAATCCGAAGCCACGGGCCGGAGGCGGAGACCCGAAGGTCGGGGGGGTTGCGAAAGCCATGCTCGTGGGTCGTTCGCCGAGCATCCCGCCGCTGCCCCGGAACTCCTCGCGGGCCAGGGCCGGGCGCGCAGCCGCTCCGGCCATGGGCCGACCGGCGGGAGCCGAACGGCGCAACAAGCCGGCGCGAGCTTGCTCGGAGACCCGGTTCGGTCGGACGTTCTCCAGCCGGGGGGGCAGACCGGCCACGTAGGTCTTCAGGCGGTTGGCCAGGCTGGTCTCGGGCGTGTCCTGGCGGCTCAGGCGGGCGTCTCGCACCAGCATGTAGACCGAAGCGCCGGCCGGGGCCTCCACGGTCAGCTCGACCTCTTCCTCGGGACGGGCTGCCTCCGGGGTGGCCAGGCTGGCCGACAGCTCGCAGGCGGGCACCACCGCCGCCCACCCCTCGAAAGCTCGCCCCTGCACGAAGCAGCCCACGGCCAGCACACCCAGCGGAGCGGGCACGTCCAGCTCGAAGCTCTGGCCCGGCTCGAGCACGTCCCGAT
Source organism: Candidatus Xenobia bacterium (assembly GCA_045863235.1). Taxonomy (GTDB): domain Bacteria; phylum Vulcanimicrobiota; class Xenobia; order Xenobiales; family QWHO01; genus QWHO01. Next base: position 141,175 of record BTUM01000007.1, read on the forward strand.
AGATCTCGCGCTGACCGCTCAGATCGGCGACCTGAGCCCGCTCTTGCTCTGACAGCTTCCAGCCCATCTCGCGGGCCCGCGCCAGCCAGGTGCGGGAAGCCTCGACCTGCCCTGCCGCGGCCAGGGCTCGAGCCATCGAGTGCGCCACCCAGCTGTCGGGTTGGCGAGCGAACGCCTGCGAGAAGTGAACAGCGGCGCGCTCGAACTCACCCTGCTGGAACTGGCTCAGTCCCAGCCAGTAGTCAGGCGAGTCGTCCAGGCTGGGGGGAGTGGGCCGGCCCTGGGGAGGCTTCTCGGCCGGATCCACCATCAGGGCTCGCAGGCCCTCGCAACGGGCCGTGGCGGTCACGCGCGCCCGGCGGGCATCGATGCGCTCGAGCCGGACGGGTGCGTTGCGGGCAGCCCCCTCCACCAGGTGCAGGCCGCGCACTTCCAGCGAGCCGGATTCGGGCACCAGGCTTCCCTGCACCTCGTTGCCCAGGGTGGAGAACAGGGTCAGCTCGCGCTCGCTGCGACGGGTGCCGGGCAGGGCCACGGTGGCGCTGTGGCTCTGACGATGCAAGTTCAGGCTGAAGGGACCCTCGCCCACCAGGACCACCTCGGTGCGCAGCACGCCTTCCACTGCCTCGCCCTGGTGGGTCGAGACCCGTCGGCCACCGTCCATCAGCTCCACCCGCAGCGGGCCTTCGACGGGACGACCGAAGCTCTCCACCCGCATGGTCACGCGGAGGGTGCCCTGATGACGCTGATGCGCGACCAGGAAGCCCACCAGGGGGGCGAGCCGGTACTCGGCCACGGTAAAGCTGGTAGCCTGCGACTGATCCTTCAAGCGCACCTGGTACTCGCCCGAGGTCAGGTCGTGCACCTCCAGGCATCCGGCCCCGTTGCCATCCAGTCGCGTGGTGATCTTCTGAAGAACCGAGCCGTGCAGGCACAGCTCCACCTCCACGTCCCGCTCGGGGCGGAGGGGATCCACCACCAGCAGGCGGACCACGTCGTGGTTCTGGCGATAGAGGTCGCGGTCGCAGGTGACCGTGCCCAGCTGCAACCCGGCCAGCTTCGGTGTCAGGTCAACCTGAGGCAGCTGCAGGCGCTCCGGTCCGTAGATGGGCAACACGCAGCCGCTGGCGGGCAGTTTCAGCTCGGGGCAGTGGCGCAGCCAGGCATAGGTCTCGTCGGTGAAGATGGTGGGGGAGACGAACGCAAAGAACGTGCCGAGGCGGAAATGGGGGCCAACGGTCGTGAAGGAAGAAGTCACCTGGGACCGGGACTTTCTACGGCAGCAAATCGAAAGATTCGCCCTCTTCAGGTGGATTCCTCCCGGGGTGTGGGAGCGGGTTGCAGACCTTCGTGGCTTGACCAATGCAGCGACCAGGACTGTTCCGGGCACGCACAGAACCACCGCCGCGCCAGTGAAAGGTGGTTTTTCCGATGCAACAACAGCAAGCTCGAATCAATTCTCTGGAGGAAGCGCGCCGTCTCGTGCAAGAGCGGGCGCTTTCCCACGTCAAGGTGGGAGTGTTCGACCTGGATGGAATCCTGCGCGGCAAGTACATCTCGCGGGAGAAGTTCCTCTCGGCTCTAGAGAACGGCTTCGGTTTCTGCGACGTGGTGCTGGGCTGGGACTCCAACGACAAGCTGATGGACAACCTGGCCTTCACCGGCTGGCACACGGGCTACCCTGACGCACCTGCCCGCCTTCTGCCTGAAACGGTGCGTAATCTGCCCTATGAGGACGATGGGGTGTTCTTTCTGGCCGAGTTTGCCGGCGAGGCTGAGAAGATCTGCCCTCGCGGACTGTTGCGCCGCACCATCGACCGGGTGCGCGAGGCCGGTTTCGAACCCTTCTCGGCCTTCGAATACGAGTTCTTCTGTTTCGACGAGACGCCCGAGAGCTGTCGCGACAAGCACTACCAGAACCTCAAGCCGCTCACGCCGGGCAACTTCGGCTACTCGGTGTTGCGCAACTCGGTGCAAAACGAGTTCCATCGAGAGCTGTGGTCGGTCTGCGACGAGATGCAGCTTGGCCTGGAAGGACTTCACACCGAGACCGGCCCCGGGGTGCTCGAAGCGGCCATCACGGTGGATCGCTCCCTGGACGCGGCTGACAAGGCGGCTCTGTTCAAGACCTTCGCCAAGGTCGTGGCCCAGCGTCAGGCCAAGATGCTCACCTTCATGGCCCGCTGGAACGCCGAGCTGCCCGGTCAGAGCGGCCACATCCACCTGTCCCTCAAGGATGCCTTCTTCGATCCTGACGCCCCTCACGGCATCTCGGCCACCATGCGCCACTTCGTGGCCGGCTGCCAGAAGCTGATGCCCGAGCTCCTGGTGCTGGTGGCCAGCACGGTCAACTCCTACACCCGCCTGGTGCCCGGCTACTGGGCACCCACCAACGCCACCTGGGGCATCGAGAACCGCACCTGCGCCCTGCGCGCCATCCCCGGCTCTTCCAAGTCCCAGCGGCTGGAGTACCGGGTGGCGGCTTCCGATGCCAACCCCTACCTGGCGCTGGCGGCCGCCCTGGCTTCCGGCCTCTACGGGATCCAGAACGAGCTCGAGCCGGCCGTCCCCATCGTGGGCAACGCCTACGAGCAGAGCCTGCCCGAGGAGCTCAAGCTGCCCGAGACGCTGTGGGAGGCCGCCCAGCGCTTCCGCAAGTCGGCCTTCGCCCGCGACTTTTTCGGGGCGGATTTCGTGGAGCACTTCGCGGCTACCCGCGAGTGGGAAGAGCGCGAGTTCCGCAAGCACGTCACCGATTGGGAGCTGAAGCGCTACTTTGAAATTATCTAGCTTTCAATGCCTGAGCCCGGTGGACGGGTCGGTTTACCTCGAGCGAGCCCTGGCCGGCCCTGCCGAGCTGGAGAAGGCCCTGGCCCGGGCTCGGGAGGCTCAGCGCGAGTGGCGTGGTCTTAACCTGGAGCAGCGGGTCGAGCAATTGCGCCAGCTGGTGGAACGGCTCATGGCTGGCTCCGAGGAGCTTGCTCGGGAGCTGAGCTGGCAGATGGGTCGGCCGGTGAGTCAGGCGCCCGGAGAGCTGCGCGGTTTCGCGCACCGGGCCCGCACGATGCTCGAGCTGGCCCCCTCGGCCCTCGAGCCGATCCGGCTCGATGAGTTGCGGCGCGTGCAGCGCGACCCGCTGGGCGTGGTGCTGACGGTGGCCGCCTGGAACTACCCCTACCTGATCGCGGTCAACTCGGTCGTGCCCGCTCTGGCGGCCGGAAACGCCGTGTTGCTCAAGCATTCGGCCCAGACCCCGCTCTGTGCCGAGCGCCTGGTGGAAGCAGGGGCGGGCTGTCTGCCTGAAGGACTGTTTGCCTGTCTGCACATGGATCACGATCTGACCGCCCGGGCGGTGGCCGAGGTCGACTTCGTCTGCTTCACCGGCTCGGTGGAGGGGGGGCGCTCGGTACAGCGCGCGGCCAGCGAGCGATTCATCGGGCTGGGCCTGGAGCTGGGCGGCAAGGACCCGGCTTACGTGCGTGCTGATGCCGACCTGGAGCACGCGCTCGAGAACCTGGTGGACGGCTCGTTCTATAACTCCGGGCAGTCCTGCTGCGGCATCGAGCGAATCTACGTGCACCAGAGCCTCTACGAGCAGTTTGTGGAGGGTTTCGTGGAGAGAGCTTACGCCTACAAGCTGGGCAACCCCCTGGAGAGCTCCACCAATCTGGGCCCGGTAGTGAAGGCGTCCGCAGCGCGGGCCATCCAGGCCCAGGTGGATCGGGCCCTGGCCCGGGGGGCGCGGGCCCTCATCGACTCGACCCGATTTCCGGCCGCCGCAGGTCTGTACATGGCCCCGCAGGTGCTGGTGGACGTGGACCACTCCATGGACGTGATGACCGAGGAGACCTTCGGCCCGGTGGTAGGGATCATGGCCGTGAAGGACGATGAGGAGGCCGTGAGGCTGATGAACGACAGTCGTTACGGACTGACCGCCTCGATCTGGACGCGCGATCTTCAGGTTGCTGACCGGCTCGGCGCGCAGGTCGAGACCGGCACGCTGTTTGCCAACCGCTGCGACTACCTCGATCCCGAACTGGCCTGGACGGGGATCAAGGACTCGGGACGAGGCTGCACCCTCTCGCGGGTGGGCTACGAGCAGCTCACCCGGCCCAAGTCGTTTCATTATCGCACCGTCAGTTAGCATGAAGGAAGAAGTGGAGAAGGCCTACCGGAGCTGGACCCCGAGGTTGCCTTCAAGTTGTTGAGCGCCATCCAACGAGTCGAGTCTCTCGTCGCCGAAGAGCTCAAGACCGCGCTCCATCGCTTCTTTCGAATCGGAATCGATAGCTACTTCCGAGGCACCGGGTCTTCGGGTGGCGAAGGGCCGCGCCCATGAAGGCGAACTGGAACTACCCGACCTCGATTCGATTCGGTCCCGGTCGGCTGGCCGAGCTGCCCGACGCCTGCCGCGAGCTGGGCATCGCGAGGCCCTTGCTGGTGACCGACCCGGGGCTGGCCGAGCTGCCTCCGGTGCAGCGGGCCCTGGAAGCTCAGCCGGCCGGGCTCTACACCGGCGTGAAGCCCAATCCGGTGGGTGCCAACGTGACCGGAGGAGTGGAGGCCTACCGGGCGGGGGGCCACGACGGCGTGATCGCCATCGGGGGTGGCAGTGCCCTGGATGCCGGCAAAGCCATCGCTCTGATGGTGGGCCAGACCCGCCCGCTCTTTGATTTCGAGGACCGCGAGGACTGGTGGACGCGGGTCAATCCCGAGGGAGTGGCCGGCGTGGTGGCCATCCCCACCACCGCGGGCACGGGCTCGGAGGTGGGCCGGGCCTCGGTGATCACCGATGAGAGCGTGGGCCTCAAGAAGATCATCTTCCATCCTCGCATGCTGCCCGGACGCGTCATCCTCGACCCGGAGCTAACCCTGGCCCTGCCCCCGAAGGTGACCGCCTACACTGGGATGGACGCCCTGGCCCATAGCCTGGAGGCGCTCTGCAGCCCGCTCTATCATCCTCTGGCCGAGGGCGTGGCCCTGGAGGCTATCCGGCTGGTTCATTCGGCTCTGCCGGTGGTCTATCGCGAACCCTCCAACCTCCAGGCCCGCGGCCAGATGCTGACCGCCGCCATGATGGGCGCGGCTGCTTTCCAGAAGGGTCTGGGCGCGATCCACTCGCTCAGCCATCCGGTCGGAGGGCGTTACGATCTGCATCACGGCCTGCTCAACGCCATCTTCATGCCCTACGTGCTGCGTTTCAACCGCCCCGCGGTGGAGGAGCGCATCGACCGTCTTGCGGCCTATCTGGGATTGTCCGGCTTCGACGGTTTCTACGCCTGGATTCTCGAGTTGCGCGCTCGGCTGGAGATTCCCGACCGCCTGCAGCTCGAGAACGCCGACCTGGACGAGCTGGCCCGACTGGCTTTAGACGATCCGAGCACCCCCACAAACCCCGTCCCGTTAACCCTCGCCGACCTGAAGGGCTTGCTCCAGGAGGCGCTGTGCTGAGATACTTCCGCTGGGTGGGAGGACTGGAGGCCTGCTCGTTTCTGCTCTTGCTGGGCGTGGCCATGCCGCTCAAGTATCTTTATGCACGCCCGGAGGCGGTGCGGGTGGTCGGCTTGCTGCACGGCATCCTGTTCCTTCTCTACTGCCACGCCGCCCTGGTGTTGGCGCTGGAGCGCAAGTGGAGCCGCACGAAGGCGTTCCTGGCCTTCCTGGCTGCCTTCCTTCCAGGTGGGCCGCTCTGGTTCGACTGGAAGCTGCTCGAGCGCGAGTAATTCTGCGCCCAGCCTCGGTCAGCGAACCGCTGTTCCCGTCCCTAAGAATCGCTCGGTGAGGTAGTCGGCGAACTTCTGCATCGACTGGCGGGAGGCCGCCAGGCGCTCGGCCAGGGCCGCCCTGTCGGCCTCGCTCTGGGTTCGGAAATTGCGATTCAGGTCGGCCTCCGAGCCAGAGTAGATCCGAAAGGTGCCGAATCCGGACGGCTCGATCCCGATCCGATCCGCTTGATGGTTTTGGGCATTGTAAGTTCCGACCAGGTCCTCGAACTGCGCCTTCAAAGCGTGGTTGGAAGCCACCCAGGCCTGGAATTCCGGGGTCTCTCCTCCGGCCCGGGAGCGGCCAGAAGCCTCTATGAGAAGTTCCTCGTGCTCATCGTAGGAGCTCCGGTCGACCAGCTGCGCCAGGGAGAGTCCGTTTTCGCGGGCGACCTTCTCATAGGTTTCCCTCTGCCCGTGGAACTGGGCCATCTTGTGCAGCGCGTTGGGCAGGTCGGAGAACACGTTCGGCGGCTCGACGGCCTGGATGTCCACCCAGGGCGCCCCGCATCCCGTGTCGACGTGCCCCTCGCACGACTGCCTCGTGTTGAATCCGTTCAGCTGCAAAGCGGCGACCGTGTCGACGATGCCCTCGTCGAGGCCCAGACCCAGCCCATCCCTGTAGCCTCGCACCTCGGCAAGCCTGGCCAGGCGTTGCAGTTCGCGTTCTCCACGCAGGGTGGGGAGAGGAGCCTCCGAGGGCACCGGCCGCTCCATCAATGGCGCGGGTTCTGGTCGCTCACCCAGGAGAACCACGTCGCGGGGCTGCTCCGGGGCGAAGGGTGCGCTCTGGGTGGGCCAAGAGAACGTCACCCTGTCGGTCAGGTGGAAGTGGCTCTGAATCATCCCTTTGAACCTACCGTTACCCCCTTACATGTCTCTGAATCACCGGCGAGAACGCCCGCCTGATCGTGCAGGAGTTCGGGGCCGCTGACCCTCTGGGAGGCGTTGGGCTGAATGCGTCGAGTTTGCTACCCCCGCTTGGTCCTCCAAGGAGAGCATGAGGCTTCGGCCACGAGGGGCCCGCGAGGACGGGGAGGAGGTCGGGCCTGGTGTCCAGGAGGCGCGTCCGCTCCAGTCGTTCGAAGACCGTAAGGCTGCGCTTTCATCTCGACAGCCAGTCCCTCATGGATTGACTGGCCGGTATGCCTGAAAAAACTTCCAGGCAAACACCAGTTTGCCCCCTCCCGGTCTGCCGCTCCGTGATGGCCCCGCTCGAGGCGTAGAAGGCCCCTTCCGGCTCTTGCAAACCCCTCTCAGGCGATTTCCCTCTCCCGAGGCTCCAGGTAGCCCGGAAAGCCACTGCAAACGAGGCAATATTTTCCTATAACCACGCCATTATGAGGCATCGTAACTTTTGACAGCAATACCCGGGTTCGTGTAATCTAACAGTGCGAA
>BTUM01000008.1:0-136766 GCA_045863235.1 Candidatus Xenobia bacterium
GTGTTTACAACCCGTTCTTGTATACGGGGCAGCAGTTTGACGCGGATACGGGGCTGTACTACCTGCGGGCGCGGTTCTATGCGCCGGACATCGGGCGGTTTACCAGCCGCGATCCCATCGGGTATGCGGGTGGCTCCAACCTTTACGCTTACTGTGGGGGCAATCCGGTTAACTTCGCGGACCCGAGTGGGTTGGAACGCGTCTATTTTGGTCGACACGGAGACCCAGAGATTCCTCCACCTTGGCAAATAGAGCAAGCTGGGCCAGTAAGGCAAGCCGGGTTGACCGTAGTCATTGACAACCAAATGACCTGGCAGAGGGCAAGGAGTGCTTTGACTAGCGGTGATTACGCCGTCGTCACTACCGCCGTGCACTCTGATTCGGGAACGTCACTTCACTTTACCCAGCCCGAAGCTCGGTTAACTTGGCCTACTTTGAATGGAAAAATTACAGCCAAAGCATTCATTGCAAATGGATGCGTTACGGCAACAAATACAGACTTCCAGGCGCTGGCAACTACTGGCAGTGGGAGAATAGTAGCCGGGTGGACAGAGATGCTCGGATACAATGAATACTCTGGCTTCAACTCTAGATTTATAGTTCTGCTTGGAGAAGGAAAATCAGCGAACGAGGCATTGAAGGTAATGGCTGACGAGAAGAACAGCGCGGGCGATCCACTGTTCCCAAGAATCGGCTCCTTCAAGGTCTTTGGCGACGTCGACAAGCCAAATCTTCTAAGCGAGGACCCTTGACTATGAAGCCTCACAAGCGCGCAGTGGGGAGCATAGTGGCTCTTCTTTTGGTATCTTTGGCAGTCTATGCGCTTCTTAGCCGCTTCGCCTCCCAGGGCAACCTCTCTATACAGGGGATTTCTATCGGAATGACGCGAGAGGAAGCGCGAAAACGTCTGGGCATGCCACATAAAGTTGATGGTCTTTACGAGGCTTATTTGGCGAATTCGGGCATTATCGAGATCACCTTCGACGGGTCTGGAGCGGTCGATATCGTTAGCGGCTTTAATACAACTGTAGAAATTAGATCTAGGAGATTTGGCCCAGACGCGAGTATCGACGAAGTAGCGTCTACAACCAGTGAGGCCTCGAGAAACGGCCGAACGCTGACGTTCACTGATGAATCATCAGTATTGGAGGTTACATTTAGCGACAAATTGTACTCAGGTCTTAGGCGGAGGAGGCGCTAGCCTGTGCGCCGGCAGCGCTAGGAGCTTGGGTCAGCAGAGAGGCCGCTCCCAAGCCCTGGGCCACAAGTAGATGACGCGTGTCGCCGAGCGCCCATAGTTTGGCGACGACGCCGCTCAAGTCCGCCAGCATGCCAGGAAGCAGCCTCTTCTATCTGTCGGCCGCGCCGTTCCTCGGCTGGAGCGCCACGCCCTCATCGACATCGTGGCTCGCTTGGCGCGCAAAGCCACGCTGCAAAAGAAAGGTCGCGGTAGGGACCGCCCTCACGGGCGGCCCCGCACAGATCCCGGTATAGTATAAATCCCGGCGAGCGGCACTACCGCACTGGGCTCCTACCTCGGATAATGGCGGCCAGACTCGTTTTTGTCATGAATGGGAGATGTCAGACTCCATCCAGGTCGAGACGGCCCCGCTCCCGATGCTCAGATGTCCCGGATCCAAACCGCTCGCGGAGACGGCACGACAAGCATTGTACATGTTTAGCGTATCAGCACTGTCGAGAAGGTGATCGCCCTGCAGAAGCGCTTCTCTATCAACCTTGCCAGTGGCAGAATTTTTTTCAAATACGCTAAACATGTACTCAAGCATGGTCCGTCGTGTCCATGCACGAATTCACCAGGGCTCCATGAGGTCGGCCATGCTCAGGTAGGGCTCCTGGCTCACTGCTTGAAGCGTGCCCCATGCACGAGCTGACCCCCTCGGCCGCCGCCGAGCGCCTGAAAACCGATCTGACCGCTGGCCTATCTTCCGAGGAAGCGGCTCTCCGGCTCGAGCGGGACGGGCCCAACGAGCTGGAGGCGGCTGAGCCCATCTCGGCCTGGCGCATCCTGGTCAACCAGTTTGCCAACCTGATGGTGCTGATTTTGATCGCGGCGGCTGTGATCGCGCTGATCAGCTGGTGGCTCGACGGCGCCCACGGCCTTCCTTCCGACGCTCTGGTGGTGGCCGCCATCGTCGTTTTGAACGCGGTTCTGGGCTTCGTCCAGGAGTATCGGGCCGAGCGCACCCTGCAAGAGCTCAAGCGCGTGACCGCAGCCCGGGCCCAGGTGGTGCGAGGCGGGGCGGCCCTCAGCCTGGAGCGTTCCGAGCTGGTGGTGGGCGATCTGGTGGTGCTCCAGGAAGGAGACAAGGTTCCGGCCGATCTGTTGCTGGTCGAGGCCCAGCGCCTGCAACTCGACGAGAGCATGCTGACGGGAGAGTCGCTGCCCGTGACCAAGCGCGTGGGACCGCTGGCTGCCGACACTCCCGTGTCCGACCGCCTGGGCTCGGCCTTTGCCGGAACGACCGTTACCAGCGGACGGGCCACCGGCCTGGTCGTGGCCACCGGCTCGCGCACCGAATTGGGGGGAATCGCGACCAGCCTGGCCACCACCACTTCCGAGGAAACCCCTCTGGAGCGCCGCCTGGACCGACTGGGCAAACAGATCGGTTGGGCCGTGCTGGCGATCAGCACGGTGGTGGGCGCCACCGTGCTGTTCGTGGAGGGGGCCCACGACACGCGCACGGTGGTGCATGTGCTGCTCTTCGCCGTCGCCCTGGCCGTGGCCGCTGTTCCCGAAGGGTTGCCGGCCGTGCTGACCGTCTCGCTCTCCATCGGGGCGCGGCGGCTGGCCAGGCAGAATGCGGTCGTGCGTCGCATGGCGGCGGTCGAGACGCTGGGCTCGGTGACCGTGATCGTCACGGATAAGACGGGCACGCTCACCCACAACCAGATGACCGTCAGCGCCCTCTTCTGCGAGGGTCAAGAGCGCGCCGTCAGCGGCCAGGGGTACGAAGCCGACGGGAAGCTCGAGGGCCAGCTGACCCCCGATCTCGAGCTGCTGCTGATGACCGGCGTGCTGGCCAACTCCGCTCGCCTGGAGGTCTCCGACGGGCGACGCCAGGCTCTGGGCGACCCCACCGACGCTGCCTTTCTTGTGCTGGCCGAGAAGGCCGGGATCGACTGGCAGGGCCTTCAGAAGGACAACGAGCAACTGGGCGAGGTCCCCTTCACCTCCGATCGGCGCCGGGCCTCCAGCTTGCGCCGATTCCGCGGCTCGCGCTGGCTCTTCTGCAAGGGGAGCCTGGATACTCTAGAGCAGCTCAGCGAGGCCCCCGACCCCACCCTGCGGGAGGTCGAGCTGCGCTTCGCCGAGCGAGGCCTGCGAGCCCTGGCCCTGGCTGTTCGAGAGCTCCCCGAGGGCTACCAGGTGGATGACCTGGAGCAGGAGGAAAGGGGGTTTCGCCTGCTGGGACTGGTGGCCATGGGCGACCCGCCCCGGGCCGAGGTGCCTCAGGCCATGGCTGAGTGCCGCCAGGCCGGCATCCGGGTCATCATGCTCACAGGCGACCACCCCCAGACGGCACGCTCGATCGCCGACCAGGTCGGCCTGCTCGACCCCGAGCACCAGGCCGTCTACACCGGCCAGGAGGTGGACGCGCTGGACGACGCGGAAGTGGACCAGCGGCTGGCCCACGCCAACGTCTTTGCCCGCGTCAGTCCCCACGCCAAGTTGCGCCTGGTGGAGCGGCTGCTGGCCCAGGGCGAGGTGGTGGCCATGACCGGCGATGGCGTGAACGACGCCCCGGCCCTGAAGAAGGTCCACGTGGGAGTGGCCATGGGCAAGGCCGGCACGGCCGTTGCCGTGGAGGCCAGCGAGCTGGTGCTGTTGGACGACAACTTTGCCACCATCGTGACCGCCGTCCGACTGGGACGCGGGGTCTTTGCCAACGTGCAGAAGTTCATCGCCTTCCTGTTCTCGGGGAACGTGGGAGTGGTCCTGGCCATGTTCATCGGCACCATCCTGGCCGGCATCTTCAACCTGCGGGTCGGGGTGGAGCTGCTGCTGCCCCTGACCGCGGCCCAGATCCTGTGGATGAACCTGGTCACCGACGGAGCGCCGGCGGTCGCCTTCTCACTCACCCGAGCCCAGAAGGACGTGATGCTCGATCCCCCGCGGCGACCCGATTCCCCCATCTTGAGCCGTTCGATGTGGGCCTATGTGTTTCTGACCGGAAGCACGGTCTGCGCGCTCTTGCTGGCTGTGCTGGATGCCACCTACCAGGGCGGCTGGTTCACCGTGCACGACCACGACTACGAGTATGCCCGCACGGCCGGCTTCTACACGGTGGTCACGGCCCGTCTCTTCAACGCGCTGAACTTCCGCCAGCTGCCCCAGAGCTTTCTGGCTCCCGGGTTCTGGCGCGACCTGGCTGTGCCGATGGCCTGCCTGGTCAGCTGGGGGATGACCCTGACAGCCATCTACTTCCCGCCTCTGCGCGACATGTTTCACCTGGTGCCGCTCGACCTCGAGCACCTGGGCCTCTTCAGCTGCCTGGCCTGCGCCGTGCTCTTGCCCGGCTGGGCCTTCGTGCGCTTCCACGGCATCCAGATGAATCGCTAAGCCCGGTGCCGAACCCCCCCGGATGGGAATGCTGATCCGACTCATTGTTCTGTCAGCCCTGTTGAGCTCGCCGGTGCTGCTCCTGGGGCAGCCGCTCTGGGCCTTCCTGCTGGCCGTGGTGATGGTGCTGGCCGGGCTGGCCTCGTTCTTACAGCGCCATCTCGAGCAGACGTACCGCTATCGCTACCTGGAGGACCGGGCCCAGGACGCCCCGGCCAGGCTCGGATTCTGGCGCTTCTTGCTCGACCGCGATCAGTACCGATTCCTGCTCGCCGAGGCGCTGGTGCAAGCCGGGAAGTTGTCCGAGGCCGAGCAACTCGCGACCGACCGGCGAACGTCCGAATGGTTGCGCCATTACGTGCATTACATTCTCGCTCGCAAAGCCCGCAACATCGACAAAGCCGTGCTCGAGATGGAGCACGTGACCCGCTGCCAGCTTCCGGCCCAGCACGCTCCGGCCTTCCGGCTCGACTTTGCCCGCCTGCTGGCGGAGTTTCGTCCCGAACGCCTGGGCGAAGCACGGGAACTGGCCGAGCGCGCCCGCTCGGAGATCACTCAGCCCATCATGCGGCAACTGGCGGACGGGGTGGTGGGGGTGGTTCAGGTAGCCGAGGGCTACCCCGAGGAAGGGCTGGCCAGCCTGGACGGCTGCCTGACCGGCCTGGCCAGCCACAGCCAGAACGTGATGCTCATCCCGGCTCTGGCTGAGCTGGAGCGCTGGGCGGGGCGGGCTCTCTGGCGCTCGGGGCGCTGCGGCGAAGCCCGTCAGCGCTTTGAGAAGGCGATCGGCATGACCTGCCTGGAAAGCATCAAGCGCCCGGCCACGGAAGACCTGGAGGCGATGCAGGATCAGCTCAGAACTGCGGGCTGACGTGCTGGAAACGAAGCTCCAAGTAGGGAGCCCTTAAAGCGCGGGCACGACGCCCGTGTTCCACGAGATAGGCTCGAACTCGAGCTCCTCGACCGTCTTCCCGCCTTCGCTGACCCGATAGCGACGCACGTCTTTCTGCTCGTCCACCCACAGCTGGTGCTGCTGAGCACCTTTGAACTCATAGAGTTGCAGCCCCTCGAGGCGGCTCAGGCTGGGCACGCCGCAGGCTTCCACCTTGCCCAGGATCTGGTGCAGCAGGGGGGTGATCAGGGAGGTATCGGCAACGTCCTTGGACCGGGTGCTGCGCCGGAGCTGAATCATGCCGCTGCGCACGGTCACGTAGTCGGTCGAGCGGGCTGAGTCGTACAAGACGACCGTCCCGCTGTGGCGCTGGCTGCCCGGCAGGATCTCGGCCCGAATCAAGCCCGGCGCCCTGTAGGCATAGCTGAAGCGGTACTGGCCCGAGGGGCCTTTGTACTGGTAACGGAAGCAGTAGTCGCGAGACTGCAAGATCTTGCTCTTGACCGCCTGCCAGTCGCCTTCGGTCCCGGCCAGGGCCGGCAGACAGAGAGAAAGGGTGAGAAGGACGAACAGCACTCTCATTTCTCGAAGTATATCACCGGTGCTCCGGCACGAAAAGGCGCCCTGCAAGATCCTGACTCTTGACTTTGACCCGCACCCCGCCGATGACAACCCCTGGCCGCGCTCCTCGATACCGCTGCACTCCTTCTGGCCCGACACGGCCGCGGCCAGATCGGCCACCTCCCGGCAGGCTTGCAGGGTTCCCCGGCCGACCTGCGAGAACACCCCCGAATGGCTCGGCTGATTGATGGAACGATGATCGCCCAGAAAGTGCGCTCCGAGGTGGCTCAGGGTGTCGCGGAGCTCTCCGGCGTCAAGCCAGGACTCGCCACCGTGCTGGTAGGAGATGACCCGGCCAGCCAGGCCTACGTCTCCAGCAAGCAGAAGGCCTGCGCTCAGGTGGGCATCACTTCGTTTGGCCGTCACCTGAGCACCACCGCCAGCCAGGCGGAGGTGGAGGCGGCGGTCCGCGAGCTGGGCCAGGATCCGGCCGTGCACGGCATCCTCGTGCAGTTGCCTTTGCCGGCCCACTTGAACGAGGAAGCCGTGCTCGCGTGCGTTCCGCTGGAGAAGGACGTGGACGGCTTCCACCCGATCAACCTGGGCCGCCTGGCGATGAAAGGGCGTGAGCCGCTGTTCGTCCCCTGCACCCCCGCAGGCTGCATCCGGCTGCTGCAGGAGACAGGCGTGCAACTTGCCGGGGCCGAGGCTGTGGTGGTCGGCCGCAGCAACATCGTTGGGATGCCCGCTGCCCTGTTGCTGGTGCGCCAGGACGCGACGGTCACCATCGTGCACTCCCGCACCCGATCCATGGCCGAGACCATCCGTCGGGCCGACGTGTTGATCGTGGCCATCGGCAAGCCGGGCTTCGTCACCCGAGAGATGGTCAAACCGGGAGCGGTGGTCATCGACGTGGGCATCAACCGGGTCAGCGACCCGAGCAGCCCCAGGGGCTCGCGCCTGGTGGGCGACGTCGACTTCGAAGGAGTCAGCGAGGTGGCCCAGGCCATCACCCCCGTTCCCGGTGGAGTGGGGCCGATGACCATCGCCATGCTGCTCCAGAACACGCTGACGGCGGCGCGCCACGCAGCGAGATCCCTGTCGGCCAGCTCGACGACCTGACCACGCCGCGGCCAGGAGGCTTTTCTGGGCGCCTCAGCGCAGCTTCTGACGAGCCCCCGCATGACCCGGATTGAGCCGAAGCTCGGCCTGGAAGTGGTGTCGTGCCCGCTGCTGGTCGCCCTGGGAAGCATAGAACAGGCCCAGGTTGTAGTTGGCCTCCAGCAGAGAGGGGTCGAGGCGGAGCGCCTGCTCGAGCTCGTCCGCTCCCTCCGGCTGACCGAGCTGCAGCATCGTGACGCCCAGGTAGAGTCGAGCCCGGGTCCGTCCGGGGTCGGCCTGAACGGCCTGGCGGAAGCAGGTGATGGCCGGCTCGAACTGGTCGACCTGCAGCAGCAGCAATCCTTTCTGGATGAGCTGGCTGGGAGTGTCGGGGTAGCGCAGCGGTCCATGATGACTGCCCCGGCGCAGGAAGACGGCGGCCACCGAGTCGCTGTAAACCAGCTCCCACTCTTTGGAGGACTCCAGGCGGCGGGGCAGATCCCCCTGAAGGTGCGTGGCCAGCACCAGATCCACTTTGTAGAGGTCCAAAATCTCCTGCCACTTGACCCCGGCCTTCTTCTCCCACGGGCCACCCAGTTGGATGGCCAGGGCCTCCAGATAGACCTCTTCGGAATAGACGGTGTGGGCCCGTCCGTCGATGAAGATCTGCCAACCGGGCAGGTGCCAGGCGAGCCAGCCGCCCCATTCATAGGGATTGACCAGGCGCCGGGGCAACTCGGGGTTGGCCTGCAGAAAACTCACCGCGTCCATCGGGAAGTGCGTGTGCCACATTCCCAGGCGAGCCGGGGGAACAGTGAGGCGCTGCCAGCCCCACCAGAGCTCCAGAGCCAGCACCAGGCCGAGCAGGGCCAGGCGCAAGCCGGCGCGGGCCCGCAGCACCACCTGGTGCAGTTGCACCCCGGCCAGGCACGCCAGGGGCAGGTTGCGCCAGGCCAGCAGGCCGCCCAACAAGAAGGCCAGGGTGAGCAGGGCCAGCGCCCGGTCGCCCGCCCGCCAGTGCAAGCCGGTCGCCCCCAGCCCCAGCACCAGCACCAGCCAGAACCAGGCGTGCGCGCCCATCATCGCGGGGGCCACCCACTCGTTCAACCCCAGGCGAAAGGCCGATTCGCCGAACAGGCTGAAAGGGAAGCTCAGGATGGCCACCCCGTAGGGGTTGGCCACCGCGGCCGCTAAGGCCAGCACAGCCGCCCCTCCCAGTTCGGTCGCCTGGGGCCGCCGCTTCTCCAGCAGGCAGCCCAGACCGGCCACCAGCAAGATGCCCGGACCCAGGATGAAGGCCCCGTGCAGGTTGGCCCAGAGCGCGGTAAGGACCACGGACGCCGCCAGCTTGGACCGAGCTGGCCGGGCCAGGTAGGCGCGCACCAGGGCCAGGGTCAGGGCGGTCAGCAAGTAGGTGGCCAGATAGGGCCGCACGTCATAGAAGAAGCGTGCGGGTGGGAGCCAGGCGTAGAGGCAGGCCAGCATGGAAACGGCCCAACTGGCCTCGACGCTCTTACGGACGAAGAACAGGGGGATGAGGGCATAGGCCAGCACCAGGATCAAAGTGCGGGACAGATAGAGCCCCTCCCAACTTGATACCCGATGGATCTCGTAGGCCGCCAGCGCGAACAGCCACTCGTGGTTGAGCCACTGGGTGCCGGTGAAGGAGAAGGGGTCGGGGGCCACCACCTGGCCGGTCTGGGCCAGAAAACGCCCCGAGGCCAGCAGCCACCAGGTGTCCGAGGCAGGCAACGGCTGAGCCGAGGCGGCCGCCACCCCAACCACCGCAACCAACCAGGCCAGCAGGCGAATCAAAATCGCGGAACCACCCCCGGGGGAGCGTTGCGCAGGACCAGTACTTTGCGCTTGTTTCGCTCCACCCGGTTGGCCAGGCCCTTGACGCCCCCTCGGCTCACCAGCTTTCCAGCCAGGGTCTCAAACTCTTTGGCGTCCTGCTCGCTGTCCCAGACGGTGAGCCAGACCAGTCCCTCCTGGCTGCCTTTGAGGTAGCTGCAATAAAGATCGCCCCCCCAGCCTTCGGCCGCCCGAGCGGCCAGTTCGGCCCCCACCAGATTCTCGCCCGCATTGCGAACGCAGTATTCGCCGGCCACGTCACAACCGAGATACTTCCAACCCGCGGGCGGGTCTGGAAGATTGAAGCTGAGGCTCGCCGGCCGGTCGTTTCTCAGGTAACGCTCGGGATGGAGGACCTGCTCGCTGGATGCGGGCAGGCGCCGGTAGGCCTGATCCACCTTCTTCCAGCCCCCGGTGCGACGCAGCGCTTTACAGAAACTCATGCCGCGAAAGTAGGGGTCGCCCACCAGCTTCTGAATGAAGGGCGGAGCGTTCCCCATGCCGGGCTGGGCGCCGGTGAGCATGCTGTCGTTGTCCATCATGCCGTCCATCATGGACGGGTCCAGGCCCATGCTGACGGCCACGTAGTCGATCATCACCAGGGTGGCGTCTCCCTCGATCAGGCACTGGGCGGCGAAGGCCTGATCGAAGTTGGCAGCGGTGTCTTTGTCAATCTTGAGCAGGTTGAAGTGCTGATCTTGCAGGGCGTGGTCGAGCTCGTGGATCGTCAGCATGTCCTGCATGTTGAACCCCTGCGATGCCAGTATCCCGGCCATGGGGTCGGCCTCCGGGCTGCCCCCGGTGGCCACCAGGAAGCGCTTCTTGTAGGGGTCGTACAGCCCTTGAACCTGCTGGCTGTAAAGGTCGCGCAGGCTCTTGCGGTAGTCCACCCCGGGGGCCAGCAGTCCCACCTGGTGCATGAACACCTGGCGCACCGCGAAGGGCAGCCGGGCTGCCTCCTGGTCGAACAGCCCCTGCAGGTAGCGGGCCACCTCGGCCTGGGGCAGAGCCTGGCTGGGCACCGGTTTGGTGAACTTCAGGCCGCGGATCTGCTCGAGCTCCTTGCTCAGGCGAGCTACGTCCTGATCGATCGAGCGGGCCAGCACCGGGGCCAGCAAGAGCACCAGCAGGATGAGGATTCTACGCATCAATCTCCCTCGACGAGCCAACCGCGGCTCAAGTAGCGGTCCCAGGAATCGGCCAGGAGGGCCACCACCGGGCCTTCCACCCGCTCCACCACGCGGCAGGCGGCAGCCACAGCCGTACCGCTGGAGCCCCCCACCAGCAGGCCCTCCTCGCGGATCAGCCGGCGGGTCATGGCGAAACTCTCCTGGTCAGAGACCACTTCGACCTCATCCAGAGAATCCCGGTCGAGGTTGGGGGGAGGCTGGGAAGATCCGATGCCCTCCAGCTGGTAGGCGCCGTCCGGACCGGGAACGCCCGTCTCGAGCCAGTGAGCCAGGCCCGAGCCCACCGGGTCGGCCAGCACCATGCGCAAGCCGGGGCGGACGCGGCGAAAGAAACGGCCCACTCCGGTCAGGGTGCCCCCCGTCCCGGCCCCGGCCACGAAGGCCGCCACCTCGGGAACCTGCTCGAGCACCTCGGGCCCGGTGGTCTGCTCGTGGATGCGCGGGTTGGCCGGGTGGGCGAACTGGTCGGTCAGAAACCAGCCCTTCTCCCGGGCCAGCCGGGCAGCCACGTTGCGGAAGTTCTCCGGGCTGTCCAGAGGCGCATTGGGGGTGACCACCACTTCGGCCCCGGCCGCCCGCAGGGCCACCCGCTTATCCTCGCACATCTTCTCGGGCAGCACGCAGACAAGTCGGTAGCCTCGCACCGCCGCCAGCAGGGCCAGGCCCAGCCCGGTGTTGCCAGCGGTGGCCTCCACCATGGTCGAGCCGGGGTGAAGCTGGCCGTCCGCCTCGGCCGCTCGCACGATGGCCAGAGCCAGCCGGTCCTTGACGCTGCCTCCCGGATTGAGGTGCTCGCACTTGGCGTAAATTCGGGGGTGGATGCGCTCCAGGCGCACCATCGGGGTGCGCCCGATCAGCTCCAGAACGCTCACTCGGGCGAGGGGCCGTAGAGCGCTTGCAGCACCTGGCCGGTCCGAGCGGCCCAACTGGCCTCGTTGTGAGCGCCGTCGGAGACCTCGCGGTAGAACAGGAAGTTCTCCCGGGTAAAGCCGGTCTCCACCAGGCGGCCTGCGAGCTCGCGGGTGTTGTCGATGGGGTCGGGCACCCCGTTTTCGTCGGCGTCGCGCCCTTCGCGGGCGCCAGCGTCGAGCCAGAGGCGTCGGGGCCCGGGGGAGTCGGTGGCCGTGAGCTGCCGCGAGGCCTCCCGATCGGCCCACCAGAGCGAGGGCGAGAGTGCCCCCACCAGACCGTAGACCTCGGGGTGACGGAAGCCCAGGTAGAGCGAGACCAGTCCGCCCATCGAGGAGCCCATCACCCCCGTGTGCTCGGCCCCGGCTCGGGTGCGGTAGGTACGGTCCACGAACGGCTTGAGCTCGTCCACCATGAACCGTGCGTAGGCCTCGGCCCGCCCCCCTCCGTGCTTGGGGTCAGGCAGGGGAGAGTACTCCGAAAGCCGGTCGGGGGTGTTGTCGGCGGCCACGATGATCAGCTCGGGCAGCTTACCTTCCTGGATCAGGTGCTCGGCCGTCTCGTCAAGTCCCCACTCGGTGCCGAAGGCGGCGGTGCGGCTGTCGAACACATTCTGCCCGTCGTGCACGTAGAGCACGGGATAGTGCTTGTCCGGGCTCTCCTCGTAACCGGGCGGCAAGTAGACCCGCACATCGCGCCGGTTGCCCAGAGCCTGCGAGGAGAAGCCGTGATGGATGCGCACGTCGCCGGTGACCACGAGAGCCAATGTAGCAGGCAGGGCAGACTTTGGTGTTACCGAAAGGTTGCCCGACCGCGACCAAGAAGGCGAAACGGGTGAAAGTGCTGATTACCGGCGGGGCCGGATTCATCGGGAGTCACATCGCCCGCTACTTCCTGGAAACGGGCCATGAGGTGGTGGTGCTCGACTCGCTGCGCTCGGGACGGTGCAACGTGGACGAGAGCATCCTGACCCGGGGCAGCGTGACCGACTACGAGCTGGTCGACCGCCTGATGGCCGGAGTGCGACACGTCTTCCACCTCGCCGCCCTGGTGAGCGTGCCCGAGTCGCTCGAGAAGCCCCATGAGTGCGTCGACATCAACGTGCAGGGGACCCTGAACGTGCTCAGGGCGGCCCGTCGTCACGGGGTGGAGAAGGTGGTGCTGAGCAGTTCGGCAGCCGTCTACGGCGATGATCCCGAGCTGCCCAAGCACGAATCGATGCGGCCCGCTCCCAAGACTCCCTATGCCGTCACCAAGCTCGACGGCGAGTATTACCTGGCCATGGCCGCTGCCGAGTGGGGCGTGCCCACCGTCAGCTTGCGCTATTTCAACGTCTACGGACCTGGTCAGGACCCGGCCTCCCAGTATGCCGCGGCCGTGCCCATCTTCGTGCAACGGGCCCGACAGTGTGAACGCATCACCATCTTTGGGGACGGCAGCCAGACCCGCGACTTCATCCACGTGCGCGACGTGGTGGCCGCCAACGTGCTGGCGGCAAGCCGGCCCGACCTGACCGGGGTCTACAACGTGGCCCGGGGCGAGAGCCTGACCATTCTGGAGCTGGCTCGCAAGATCGTAGCCCTGATGGGCTCGAGCTCGGAGATCGTGCACGGACCCGAGCGGCCCGGTGACATCCGCCACTCGCTGGCCGACGTCACCCGCCTGCGCCAGTCCGGCTTCGCTCCCTCGGTGGGACTCGACGAGGGGTTGCGCGAGACGCTCGACTGGATGCGTCGCGCTGCCAGCGAACCCGGCTAGAATCCCATGTGTGTCGGAGGAGCTACGCTCTCGGGGGCCCCTACCTTGGGCGTCCGCAGCCGGAAAACGTTTCCGGCTGCGCTCCTGAGGCTCAGCCGCGCCGCTTGACCTGCTCGAGCTCGAGCACGCTCTTCCCCACGGCAACCCGGTCGCCGATCTGGAGCATCATCGAATCGCCGGGGTCTAGACTGAGGTCCTGTCCGGTCGCCCGGTGGATGGTGACCGGCAGACCCTGAGCGTTGACCTCGATGACGTACGAGCCCTGCTCCTCTTCCCAGCGCAACAGGGCCTGCTCGTAAGGAAGAGAGCTATCCCCGATCAGCACGGCGTGGCCGAAGCGCGGATCGGCCAGCCCCATCGAGCGCCCCAGCAGCATCTCGGCGGCGTTGAGAGGCATGACGGCACCCTTGTCGGGGCCTTCCAGCACCTGCATGCGCCAGCCGGCTCGGGACGGCCGGGCCTCTACCGGGGCCGCCTCGGAGGGCGCGCTGAGCGGCACCGAGCGACGTCTCGGGGGAGGCGGCTTGGGGGGCGTGACCTTGGGGATGGGCGGTATGTTGGCCGGCAACTGAGAGGGGCGCTCGACCAGGCGTTCGAGCTGACGCTCGGGCGGCGGGGGCATGGTGGGCAGTTCGGGCGGCGGAGCGATGGGCGGGGGCAACAGCTCGAATTCGAAGGAGGGTTCGGGCTCGAAGTCCGGGGCCGACTCCTGACTGGGAAGAACGGGATCGAGGGGGATCTCCCATCCTCCCTGGCTGATCACCTCGGCCGGCTCCGACTCGGGCAGCCTGGTGCCCGCACTCGACTCGAGCACCAGCAGTACGTGGCCCATCTGGATCTTGGTGCCGACAGTGAGGGGGGCCTGGGTGACCCGCTCGTCGTCCACCTTGGTAGAATTGGTACGCGAGAGATGGGTCAGCAGATAACACTTCCGTCGGTGGTCCCAGCGCAGGGTGCAGTGGGTCCGCGAAACGGTGGGATCGGTAAAGAATACCTGGCCCTCCTTGCTCGGAACGCGTGCGTTAGCCGCCCGTCCAAGGATGATCTCCTTGGACAGCAGGGGAATGACCCGATCGCGCTCACTGCCCCCGATGACCCGCAGTTGAAAGCCGGAGTTCCAGCTCATCAGGCCAATCGGTTCGACAGGCTCAAGAAAGACTCATCCCTACCAGGGGAATCCCCCCTAAATAGAGCCATCCCTCGGCCCCGGGGGGATAGTCCTCATCGTAGCAGACCCAATCGAAATGCCCCGCCAGCAGCTCGCACACGCCGGGCTGGGTCTCCAGCAGGTCGAACGCGCTCTTGAGCTTCAGCGACCACCACTCCTCCTCGATCTGCCAGGCCGGGCGGCTCTGAATGACCTCCAGGGCAAGCGCCACCGGCTTGAGACCCCCCCGTGCGTCCAGGCGGCGCTCGGTCTCAAGCTCGTAAACGAATAACTGCCTATCTCCCGACAGGTAGACGCGGGCGACCTCGAGGTCGGCGCAGAAGTGGGCCCCTCGGGTGGCCTGGGGGCCCTGGGCGGCGCGGTAGAGCTTCACCAGGGCCCTTTTCGCAGCCGCCCGGCGGCTCCCTTTCGCCGCTCTCATCAGACAGACTCTAACTAAGGTCTAACGATCTTCAAGCTCAACCCCAACAGGCCCCCTGCTATTCTAGCCTCAAGCATTTCGCCCTCCGGGGCGTAACATCAAAGGAGATTTCTTCATGAACAAAGTTGTAGGCATCGACCTGGGAACCACCAACTCGGTGCTGGCCATCATGGAGGGCGGCAAGCCCGTCGTCGTCGCCAACGCCGAGGGGAGTCGCACCACCCCGTCGGTGGTAGGGTTCTCGAAGGGCGGCGAGCGGTTGGTAGGCGAGCTGGCCAAGCGCCAGGCCGTCAGCAACCCGGACCGCACCGTCAAGTCGATCAAGCGCCACATGGGTACCAACCATCGCGTCAAGATCGACGACAAGCAGTACTCGCCCGAGGAGATCAGCGCGATGGTCCTGCAGAAGCTGAAGCAGGACGGCGAGACATACCTGGGTGAGAAGATCAAGCAGGCGGTCATCACCGTGCCCGCCTACTTCAACGACGCCCAGCGCCAGGCCACCAAGAATGCCGGCACCATCGCCGGCCTCGAGGTGCTTCGCATCGTCAACGAGCCCACCGCGGCAGCCCTGGCCTACGGTCTGGACAAGCAGCACGAGACCCTGACGGTCATCGTCTTCGACCTCGGCGGCGGCACCTTCGATGTGTCCGTGCTCGAGATCGGTGATGGCGTCTTCGAAGTGAAGTCCACCGCCGGCGACACTCACCTGGGTGGCGACGACTGGGATCAGCGCATCGTGGACTACGTGGCCGAGCAGTTCAAAAAGGAGCACGGCATCGACCTGCGTCAGGACAAGATGGCCCTGCAGCGCCTGCGAGACTCGGCCGAGAAAGCCAAGATCGAGCTCAGCCAGGTGATGCAGACCAACATCAACCTGCCCTTCGTGACGGCTGATGCCTCTGGACCCAAGCACCTGGACGTCACCCTGTCGCGGGCCAAGTTCGAGGAGCTGACCGCCGACCTCCTGGAGCGCTGCGCGGCCCCCTGCCGCCAGGCGCTGCAGGACGCCAAGCTGAAGATCGACGAAATCGACCGCGTGCTGCTGGTGGGCGGATCCACCCGTATGCCGATGGTGGTCGACCTGGTCAAGAAGACCTTCGGCAAGGACCCCTCGCGCGACGTCAACCCCGATGAGGTGGTGGCGCTGGGCGCTGCGGTTCAGGGCGCGGTGTTGTCGGGCGAGATCAAGGACGTGGTCCTGGTGGACGTGACCCCGCTCACGCTGGGTCTGGAGACACTGGGTGGCGTGATGACCAAGCTCATTCCTCGCAACACGGCCATTCCGACCGCCAAGACCGAGACCTTCTCGACGGCCGCCGACAACCAGCCGGCGGTGGACATCCACGTGCTCCAGGGCGAGCGAGAGTTCGCCCGCGACAACAAGACCCTGGGACAGTTCCAGCTGAGCGGAATCAGCCCCGCTCCGCGCGGCTTGCCGCAGATCGAGGTCACCTTCGAGCTCGACTCCAACGGCATCTTGAACGTGACCGCCAAGGACAAGGCCACGGGCAAGTCCCAGAACATCAAGATCACGGCTTCCACCAGCCTGAGCAAGGACGAGGTCGAGCGCATGGTGCGCGAGGCCGACTCCAACGCCGCCGCCGACAAGGCCCGGCGCGAGGCGGTCGAGCTGAAGAACGAGGCCGATTCGCTGGTCTATCAGAGCGAGAAGGCTCTCAAAGACCTCGAGGACAAACTGAGCGGCGACGTGAAGGCCCGAATTCAGGCCGGTCGCGAGCGCCTCAAGCAAGCCGCCGAGGCCAGCAGCCCGAATGCCGACGAGCTCAAGAGCGCGATGGAGCAGCTCAAGAACGCCCTCTACGAGGGGTCTCAGGCCGCTTACCAGAGCGCCGGAGGCCAGCAGCAACAGGCCGGTCCTCAGGCCGAGCCGGCCGACAGCGACGTGATCGACGCCGACTACGAAGTCAAAGCCTGACGAAAGCGTCCGGACCGACCCCCTCGAGGCGGGAGAAATCCCGCCTCTTTTCTTTTTCTGAGCCAGGTTGATTTCAGTGCCCTTTCAGCCCGACAACCTACTCTTCAAAAAGATAACTCAGCGTTAACAACTGCCTGGCCAGGCGTGATAGGATGTAGGAAATGTCAGACGCCATCGAGGAAATCGGACGCCGCAACGGAGACAAACGCAACGAGGCCATGGAGGCCTGGGCTGCGATGATCTATTCCGACCAGAGCCGCCGCGGCGATCTGGCCGTGGTGCAAGAGAGCGCCGGATGCGGTGGCTCGAGCGTGCCCAAGGATACGCTGCAGCTGACCGACCCCAAGAAGATCGCCAAGCTCAAAGAGGTCAAGGCCGCCCAGGAAGCCCTCAAAGCCGAGCAGGCCCGCACCCGCGACACGGTGCAGAAGTCCGAGCCGGTCGAGCCCGCGATGGCCACTCAGGCCCCGGTCGAGGCCCGGCGCGAGGTCGCCAAAGTGCAGGCCACCCGCCAGACCCAGGAGACCGCAACCCGCCAGGTGCGCCAGGGCGAGGAAGCCCGCGAGCAGGCCCAGGTGGCCCGCGAAGAGGCCGTCCAGGCCCAGACCGCAGCACCCGATGTCGAGATTCCCGCCACCCTGGGCAACTCCAAGGAAGCCGGCGAGCAACTCTCGCAAGTGCGCAGCCTGACCGCCACCAGCAGCCCTGACCAGGTTGACAAGACGCGTGAGGCCGAGGCGCCCGAGCCGGTCGTCGAGGTGGATTCGGCCGAGCAGGCGGCCTTGCTGGCCGCACTCAAGTCGGGCGCGGGCGCCAACCCCGATCTGGTAGCCAAAGCTTACGTGCAAGCCACCAGCATGGAGGGCGTCAAAGGCACGCTTCAGGAAGAGATGCTGCGGGGCTTCGTCGTAGCCCTGTGAGACGAGTCCTTCTCCTGGTCTGGGTCGGGCTGGCGGCCGGTCTGGCTCTGGCCACCGACGAAGCTTCCTTTCGCCAGTTGCTCGAGCCCCTGTCGCTGACGTTCACGGCCCCGGCTGGATTCGAGCCTATTGCTCCGCCCGAAGGCTGCGACTACGCCCTCAAAGGGAGCACCGGCGAGCTTCGCTACGCCATCCGACCGCTGGCGGCCCAGGTAGAGGCTTACCAGAAAAGCCAGGAGCCGGGCAGCCAGACCGTTGCAGCCGACCCCAACAAGCTGTACTCCACCATGCTGTTGGCGATGGGGGCCAATCTGGCCGGGGTCTCGCCCGACCGCATCCCCAACCAGGCCTTCAGCCCGCCCAACGTCAAGGCCGAGTTCGGCGCTGACGCCGGCATGACATCGGCCGTGCCCCTGGGCGATGGCCGGCTCTGCCTGCTGAACGTCTACCACAAGGACAACGTGGCCGACGCCTTCGTCTACTACATCGCCGCTGACATGGAGACCCTCAAGGGTCTGATCAACACGCCCGCCGTCTTCCAGGCGCTGCGCTTCAAGTAGACCTCCCGTTCAGGGCTTGAATTCTTTGCCTGGTTTATGTATAATTTGTTTCAACATGGCCAAGCGCAAGAAAATCAGAGGCGACGTCCGGGTTGCTTACCGGGGGCGGACGTTCGGATCCGATCCCGGACTTGACAACCGCCGCCAGAGCCGACGCATGGCGCGCCAGTTTCCCATCTGGTATCGTCCTGACGGCGAGGTAGAGTTCCAGCGCAGCCGCACGCTCAACTTCTCCAGCAACGGGGCTCGCATCATGCTGCCAGCTCCGCTCGACCCCGAAGGCGGGCTGTTGCTCGAGTTCGAGCTGGAAGACAAGCTGCGTCTCCAGGCGCGGGCTCGCCTTATCTGGCAACGCCCCATGGCCGATGGCAGCACTCTGGCCGGAATCCACTTCGAGCTACCTCCCGACGTGCAGAATCGGCTGAACAACTGGGTCAAGAAGCAGGCTAAAGCCTCCTAGCCCCAGAAGAGCCCCCTCTTTGTAGCGATTTACACGCCAGGAGGGTTGGTTATGCAAGACGGCACCGAGCCGCTGGGGGGCCTTCGCCGCACCCATCGCTGCGGCGAGCTGCGTACCGAGCACGTGGGCCAGGAGGTCGTGCTGATGGGCTGGGTCCATCGCCGCCGCGACCTGGGCGGGCTCATCTTCGTCGAGCTGCGTGACCGCGAGGGTCTGGCCCAGTGCGTGTTCGACTCGGCCGAGAGCAAGTCGGCCTTCGCCCTGGCCGAGCGGCTGCGCTCGGAGTATGTCGTGGCGGTAGAGGGCCGGGTGCTGCAACGCTCGCCTCAGACGGTCAACCCCAATCTGGCCACCGGAGAGGTGGAGGTGCACGTGGACCGCTTGCGCCTGCTCAACCCCTCGCGCGAGCTGCCCATCATGGTGGCCGAAGAGCAGAACGTGGACGAGTCCAAACGGATGCAGTATCGCTATCTCGACCTCCGTCGCCCGCGCATGACCCGCAACATCGTGCTGCGTCACCGCTTCACCAAGGCCGTGCGCGACTTCCTCGACTCGGTGGGCTTTCTGGAGATCGAGACTCCGATGCTGGTGCGCTCCACTCCCGAAGGGGCGCGCGACTACCTGGTGCCCAGCCGGGTCCACCCGGGCTCGTTCTATGCCCTGCCCCAGTCGCCCCAGCTCTTCAAACAGCTGCTCATGGTGTCGGGCTTCGATCGCTACTTCCAGATCGCGCGCTGCTTCCGCGATGAGGATCTGCGCGCCGACCGCCAGCCCGAGTTCACCCAGATCGACATGGAGATGTCCTTCGTGGGGCAAGACGACGTGTTCGGTGTGGTCGAAGGCCTGGTGGCCCATGTCTGGAGCACGGTGATGGAGCACCAGATCCCCCGCCCCATCCGGCGAATGCACTACAAGGAGGCGGCCGAACGCTACGGCAGCGACAAGCCTGACCTGCGCTTCGGGCTGGAGCTGCACTGCCTGGATGAGATCGTGCGCGGCAGCGAGTTCACCCCCTTCGAGCAGACCCTGACCTCGGGCGGCTCGGTCAAAGCCCTCGTGGTGCCTGGCAAGGGCGGTATCAGCCGCAAGGAGCAAGACGAAGTGGGAGCGCTCGTCCCCGGCCTCAAGACCTTCTACGCCTCGCGCCAGCAGGGCGAGCTAAAGTCGTCCTTGCTGGCCAAGCTGGGCGCCGAGCGGCTCGAGCAGGTCGTGCAGGCCCTGGGCGCGGGTGAAGGCGACCTGGTGGTGATGGCCGCCGGGCCGGCGGCCACCCTGAACGGGCAGCTTGGCCGCTTGCGCCTGGAGTTGGCCAAACGCTACGAGCTCATCCCCGCCGGCAAGTTCGAGTTCCTGTGGGTGGTCGACTTCCCCCTCTTTGCCTGCGACGAGGAGACGGGGCGGCTGGTGCCCGAGCATCATCCCTTCACCTCCCCCCACCCCGAGGACGCCCACATGCTCGACTCGGACCCTCGCCAGGTGCGGGCGGCGGCCTACGACCTGGTGCTCAACGGCAACGAGGTGGCCTCGGGAAGTATCCGCATCCACCAGCGCGAGATGCAGGAAAAGGTGCTCAACTGCATCGGGCTCTCGCTCGAGGATGCCCGCCAGAAGTTTGGCTTCTTGCTCGACGCTTTCGAGTACGGAGCCCCTCCCCACGGCGGTATCGCCCTCGGGCTCGACCGCCTGGTAGCGATCTGCGTGGGCTGCGACTCCATCCGCGAGGTGCTCGCCTTCCCCAAGAATGCCAGCGCCGCAGACCCCATGACCGGAGCCCCGGTGGAGGTCAGCCAGGACCAGCTGGACATCCTGCACCTCAATGTGCGCGTGCCCCAGGGTGCCCGGTAGGTTTTTTTCAGTCGGCACGGTTACTATCCGCATGAGCTTTATCATCCGGAGGGTATACCATGATTATCGGGACTCAGAGTTTCCAGCCGCCGTCCGCCGGGCGCACCGTCTCCACCGCCTGCAACGGCGGTTGCAGCCACAGCCGCGATTCGGCCCAACTCGGCGATCCCACCAGCCTTCCGGATGTCTGCCCCAAGAGCCTGGCCAAAGGGATCACCCGCCCCTGCCCCCTGAAGGTGGCCCTGCAGGCCCGGGTAGCCTCCGAGACGGTGGCCCAGCAGCTGACCGGCATCCCGGTGTCGCCCGTGCTGAGTAAGCCCGACCCGGCCACCACGCAGAAGCTGAAAGAGCTGCTTCCCGACAAGCCCTTCGTCATCGAAGCCGGCCGGGCGGCCGAGCTGGCCAAGACGCTGGGCATCTCGGGCGAGCAGCTGATGCTCGAGCTGATCCCGGTGGCCAAGGAGATGGCCCGCCCCCCCGTGTCCGAGTATCTGGTCGGCGCCGTAGGCCGGGGCGAAAGCGGCAACCTCTATCTCGGCGTCAACCTCGAGTTCGGCAAGCAAGCCCTCAATCAGACCACCCACGGCGAGCAGTTCGTGGTTCAGAACGCGATGCACGCCGGGGAAGCGCGCCTGACCAGCCTGGCCGTTTCGGCCGAGCCCTGCGGACACTGCCGCCAGTTCCTCAATGAATTGACCGGAGCCAAAGAGCTCGAGATCCTGATCCCCGAAAAGCCCAAGGTGCAACTCAAGGAGCTGCTCCCCCGCGACTTCGGCCCCCAGGACCTGGGCGTCAAGGCGGCCGTGCTCTCTCCTCAGGCCCACAGCCTGAGCCTGCCCGAGGCCGACGAGCTGACCGGTCAGGCCCTCCAGGCCGCCAACAAGTCCTACTCGCCCTACAGCCAGAGCCCCTCGGGCGTGGCCATCCAGCTCAAGGACGGCTCGGTCTTTACCGGCTCTTACATCGAAAACGCTGCCTTCAACCCCAGCCTGTCGCCCCTGCAGGCAGCGCTGATGAACGTGGTGGCGGCCAAGAGGTCTTACGAGGAGATCGACCGGGTGGTGCTGGTCGAGCGCCAGGACGGCAAGGCCAGCCAGGACTTCGCCACCAGCGCGGTGCTGGCCAGCATCGCGCCCAGCGCCGAATACACGGTTCGCCAGGCCAAAGGAGAGTAAATTCCCGATGCAAACCCCGAGCGTGGGAGGGGGGCCTAACAATCCGAGTGTGCGACTCACGTTGCTGCACACCAATGACGTGCACGGCTTCGTGCTGCCGGTGGAAGACAAGGTGGTGCTGGGCCAGAAGGTCAAGCTGGGCGGCGCGGCCCACCTGGCCACCCTGGTCTCGCAGAAGAAGGCCGAGAACCCAGGCAACACCGCGCTCGTCGACTGCGGCGACGCTGTCCACGGGGCCCTGACCACCGACTTCGACCAGGGCCGGTCGATGGTGGACGTCATGAACCGGGTGGGCTATGACGTGGCCACCCTGGGCAACCACGACTTCCAGTGGACCGTTCCGGTTCTGGAAGAGCGCCTGCAGGCCACTCGCCACCCGGTCGTGCTGGCCAACGTGGAGAAAACCGACGGCAGCCGTCTGCCCAACACTTCTCCCTATGTCATTCGCGAGCTGGGGGGCCTGAAGGTGGCCTTTATCGGTCTGGTGACCGAGGATACGGGCACCCAACAGCGGGCCGACCGGGTGCGCGGGGCCCGCTTCCAGACCGCCGAGAGCGCCTTGCGTCAGCAAATCGCGGAGGCCCGCGGGGACGGGGCCGAGGTGCTGGTGGTGGTCAGCCACTGCGGCCTGCCGGCCGACGTCCGCATGGCCGAGCAGTTCCCCGGACAGGGCCTCGTCTTCCTGGGCGGACACAGCCACGATCGCACCGAGAAGCCGCTCAACGTGGCCGGCAACATCCTGGTTCAGGCCGGCTCTCTGGGCAAGGAGCTCGGGCAACTCGACCTGGAGATCGACCTGGTCACCAAACGCGTGGTGGGGACGGACTTCAAGCTGCTCACCGTCAACCCGGAAGAGATCCCGGCCGATCCCGAGATCGAGCGCCTGGTGCAGAGTTACGAGCAGCGAGCCCGAGTGGCCATGGGCGCGGTGGTGGCCCACCTGCCGGCCACGCTGACCCGCAGCCGGACCACCGATTCCGGGGTCGGCAACCTGGTTTGCGACGCCATGCGCGAGATGGCCGGGGCCGAGCTCGCCTTCACCAATGCCGAGGGGCTGCGCTCCGACCTTCCGGCCGGCCCCGTCACACGCGGCCAGCTCTACGACGTCACCCCTTATGGCGGGCAGCTCAAGGTTGGCAAGATCAAAGGCAGCGACGTGCAGGAGGCGCTGGAGCACTCGTTGCTCGAGTGGGAAGAAGACCACGGCCTGCAACTCGGCTTCCTGCAGGTCTCCGGGCTCAAGTTCCAGTACGACAGCAACAAGCCCCAGGGGCAGCGGATCGTGAGCGTGGAGGTGGGCGGCCAGCCGCTCGAGCCCGAGCGTGAGTACACCATCGCGCTGGAGGATTACCTGGCTACCGGCAAGCTGGGCTACGACGCGCTCGCCCGCGGCCAGTACCACGAGGTGGGCAACACCGTGATGGAGGCCCTGGAGGAGTACATGGTGGCCAAGAACGGCCAGCTCAATCCCGCCAGCGAGGGCCGCATCGTGGATGTGGCGCTCCGGGCAAAGCCCCTGGCTGGAACGTAATTCGAGCGCCCGCTGCCTTGAGCGGGGGGGGAAACCCGACCGAGGGGAGAGAATTTCCGACCCAGTGGAACGCAACACCCGCCAGCGCGACGCCATTCGCAAAGCCCTCGTCGAGGCCGACCGGCCGCTCAGCCCGGCCGAAGTGCTGGCGGCGGCCAAGGAGTTCTCGCCGGGGCTTGGAATCGCTACCGTCTACCGCAACCTGAAGGGGCTGGAAGAGGAATCGCTGATCGCCCGCATCGAGCTACCCGGCGAGGCGCCCCGCTTCGAGATGGCCGGCAAGCACCACCACCATCATTTCCACTGCCGCACCTGCGGCAAGGTGTTCGAGGTGGAGGGTTGTCCGGGCGATCTCTCGGCTCTTTCTCCGCCCGGTTTCCGGCTCGAGGGCCACGAGCTGGTGCTCTACGGCACCTGCACTTTCTGTCCGTAGCGATAGACGAAGAAGCTCAAGCCTCCCAGCGACAGCGCCCAGCCCCAGCCCATGAAGCCGAACGCCCACATGGTCACGGGCACGGTCAGGTTGACCAGGGATGCGTAATGCGCCAGCGTCAAGGTCACCGGCGTCTCCTTCCAGAACGAGATCAGCCACAAACAGGCAGCGGATGCCAGGAAGACGATCCCGAGCAAACGCACCGGCCCGTCAAACCAGACCAGGATGAAGCCCAGGATGCCGTCGAGCAGCATCAACATCACGCCCAGAAAACGGGCGAACACCGGCTTGAGACTCACGATCGTGCCTCCTTTGCTCGTCGAATGGCCACCAGGGCGGCCAGGGCCAGCAAGCCGTAAACCAGGGCAAAGCCGAGCAGCGACGGGCGCAGCCAGACCAGACCCGCAGCCAGCAGCAGGTTGAGCAGCACGGCGTAGCCGGCGTCTCGGCCGGCGGCCGGACGCGGGCTGGAGAAACGGAGCAGCCAGAGGGCCGCAAAGCCCAGCAGCACGGCCGCTCCCAGCAGGCGGAGCTTGAGGCAGAGGATGGCCAGCACCACGTCCACCGCTGCCAGCGTGCTCAGGACCGCTTTCGTCATGGGCAGACCGCCAGCACCCGGGCGGGAAAGTTGGGAGCGTCGCCGGCCTTGGGGAAGGTCACCAGGGCCATGGCGCCGACTTCGGGCACCAGGTCGAGGTTGGCCAGGAACTCGATCTGGTAGCGGTCCTGGCTGAGAATGTAGGCCTCGCAGGCAAACCACTCGTGCAGCACTTCGGGCAGGGGGCGGTCGGGAGGGATGGGGCGGCCGGTGCTCGAGCCCGGATCAGGGTCTCCCGTCTCGTGGCCCGAGGCCGTGATCTTGCACACCTCGTAGAGATAACGCAGCACCTCCAGCGACCAGCCGGGAGTGCGGCCCTGGTTGGCGATGGCCTCGGGGTCGGGCCAGCGTCGGCTCCAACCCGTGCAAAGGGCCACGAAGGCCCCCTCGGGGATGGTGCCGTGGCGGGCCTCCCAGGCCTGCACGTCGGCCATCTCCACCACCGTATCAGGGTTCTGCTCGACCCGAGAGCGAATGTCGAGCACGACCAGGGGCAGGATCATCTCCTCCGGGCGCAGGTCCTCCACCTTGCGACCGCCCCGGAACATGTGGGCGGGAGCGTCCACGTGGGTGCCCCAGGCGCCCACCAGGGTGTGGTAGACGGCCCAGAAACCGAATCGGTCGAGTTGCAGGGCATCTTGCCGGGTCTCATCCAGGTAGCCCGGATAATGCGGAATGCCGGGCCGGAAGGTCTGGGTCAGGTCGACCAGCCTCCTGGAACGCAGGCTCCGAGCCAGTTCCCACAATTCGTGCATCCCGTTGGTTCACATCCCGGCAACAAAAGGTTAACGAGAATGTTACCTTGGCTGTGAGCTTCCCTACAACCTGCCTTCCGCTGCTCGACTATGCTGGTTTCAAGATGACCACGAAGCGCCTCCAGGAGCGGGTTCAGGAATGCCTTCCGGCCTGGTATCGTTGCGACCAGCGGAACTTCCTCCGAAGCTCCATCCTGGACGTGAGCGAAGGGGGAGCACGCCTGGTGGCCACCGAGGCCGTGCCTGAAGGAGAGGTGCACCTGACCCTGCGCCTCGGATCCGAACACGTGACCCTGGTGGCCACCCGGGCCTGGCAAAAGCCTCTGCGACGGGGGTCTGGCTTCCTCGTCGGGCTGTGTTTCGGCGCCATGGATAGCTCCGAGTCCGCTCGCCTGCAACGCTGGGTGCGCCGCCGGGTGCAGCTGCGCGAGTTGCAGGGGGTGGCCTGAGTGGGACGCGACCGACGCGTGAAGCGCGACCTGCACGCGCTGGATCAGAACGGCATGGTGCTCTGCAATCCGAGAGACAAAGAGGCGGCCCACCGGGCCCAGGTTGAGGGGATTGTGCAAAAACAGACTGGTCTTGCACGTCACGTCAGATTGACCTGATGGGCAAGTTAGAAGGCAAACACAACCGGCAGTAATTCGTTCGGCCCCCCGCCGGCCGGGAAAGGCGAGCCGGGAATCGACGTGGTGGAAGCGTTGGGCCCGATCTGGAAACCGTTGATCAGGTTGGCCGGCCGATCCGCGGCGTAAAGGAACGGCGCGTTGGGAACCGGGTAGCTCACGATGTCCGCGCCCCCACCGGGCTTCGGATAACCGGCGAGCAGGGTCACCCCCCCGGTGGCCGGATCGACCGAGAAGGCGCTCAGGCTGCGACTGGTGCGGTCGCCGATGAACAAAACCTGGTCGCGGAAGGCAAAACGAGCCGTGGCGGCTCCGGCGGGCGCGTAGCTCACCGGAAACCCGGCCAGCTGGCTCAAGCTGCCATCGGCGTTCCGCCGGAAGCCGTTCAGGAAGCCATCCGCCACGGACACGTAGACGAAGCTGTTCGCGGGCTCCACTTCCAACGCGAAGGGCTGGTCTCCGGTGGGGGTATGGGCCACGTCGGTGAGGGCTCCGGTCCGGCCATTCAACTGGTAGGTCACGATCTCATCGGCACCAAAGTCCGCCACGTAGAGGAAGTTGTTGTCGAGATCAAAGCTGCCGTTGCGCAGCTCGGTGAGGCCCCGGATCGGGAATCCGGTCAGCCGCGTGAGGGCACCGGTGGTCTGGTCGACTCGAAATCCATCGATTCCGTCCTCTCCAAGGGAATACAGAAACTGGCCCGTACGATCCAGGATGATGTTGTTCTCCGGCTCGCTGGTCACCGGGAATCCAGCCAGAGGCGTGAGGCGCCCCGTGTTGCCATCCATCGCGAAACCAAGAATCTCGTTGCTGGTGAAGCTTCCCGCGTAGACGAACGGGCTGCCGGGGCTGTTCTCGAGCGACAGGATACCGGCGTTGGTGGCCAGAGGAGAGTTGGCGGTGCGGACCAATGAGCCGTCCGCGGCGCTGACCTCGAAGATATCGATGCTGTCGCCCGGGCTGTTGGCGGCCAACAGATACATCACCAACCGCCCGATGGGGGGAACCGGCGCGGGCGGTTGGGGCGGGCCGCCCCCCGAACTCTCGTCGCCTCCGCAGCCAGCGAACATCAGAACGCAGAGCAGCGCGATGACCAATCGCTTCATCAGGAAAAACTCCCTCCCTGGACGTTCTGCCCGCGTTCGGTGGAAGCTCCAATGCACCTCTACCTGCGCCCGGCGTGGCGAGCTCAGAGCCCGCGCTGCCGGGTGCTCAGATCACCACCCGATGGCTCTCACCCGGCTCCAGGCGCAGCCGGTAGCGCACCCGGCCATCGCTCTGGGGTACCTCCTCGGGCCCCCGCCCGGGCGGCAGAGGCGGGGTGAGCACCTCGACTGCCACCGGCGTGCCACTCAGCGAGAGCTGGTAGCTCTCCGAGTCGTATCGCTGCTCTACCTGCCACTCTCCGCGGCCGGCCGGGTCCTTCAGGTCCAGGCGGATGGATGAGCCTTCCAGGGCGGTCGGGATGTGAGGAGCCACGCTCAGCTTGCCGGGCTCGCTGTGCAGCCCGGCCACGACCTCCACCAGGCCCCAGGGAAGCGAGGCGTTGGTCCAGCCAAACCCCGGGCCCTCGCCCTGGGTCTCCTCGTAGCGCCCCTTCTGCACCGGGGGCGGCCCGCCCGAGACCACATCATAGCGCTCGAGGATGGTTCCGTCCCGGCCCTCGACCTTCTCGATGGTATCCAGCCACTTGCCGATCCAGCGGCTGGCAGCCTCATAGTCGCCATAACGCACGGCGCCCTCGATGGCCATCATGTGCAGGGGGGCCCAACCCGAAGGGCCGTTCCACTGCATCTCGGGATGTCCGTAGTCCTCGGCCGTGGCCGCCAGGCCATGCTCTTTCTCGAAACGGCTCAAACTGGCCAGGCTACGCTCGATCATGCGCTTCTCGGCCGGCACCGAAGGATCGAGCATCCCGGCCCAGAGCGGCCCGGCAGCAGCCGCCAGGGCGTCCTGATCGCGGCACAGTCCCTTGTCGTGGCCCTGGAAGCGGTAGTCCCGGAACATGCCGTCCTCTTCGTCCCAGCACAGGCGCAGAACCGACTCCTTGCGCAGAGCGGCCTCCTGGCGCCAGTGAGCGGCCTCCTGACCCTTGCCCAACTGGTCCGCCATGGCGGCCATGTCGTTGGAGTAGCGATACAGGAAGGCGTTCAGGTCGGGCGGCACCAGATCCAGAGTGCGGTCGTAGAAACGCGAGGTGGTGTCGAAGCCCGATTCGTCCATGGCAAACTTGTGGTTGGGCCCGCCCCAACGCGCCAGGCGCACCGACTGGCCGTTGATCTGGGAGATTCCCCGCTCTCCCTCCTGGCACCAGAAATCCCTGTAGTCACCGCTCATTGCCTGGTAGGCCTTCTCCAGCCAGAGGTCGGCCTCGACCTGGCCCTCCTGAGCAGCGCGCAGAGGGTGGCTCATGCGCACGAGCTGTGGCAGGATAGGCGGTTGGGACTTGTTGAGGTAGACCGAGCGCGCCGCGTTGGGAACGCGCCCGGTGGAATCGAGCAAGAAGAGCAGGTTGTCAGCCATCCCGGCCACCGTCTGGCCGGCCCCCTGCCAGCGCATGCCCATCGCCATGAACAGGGTATCCCAGTTGAACTGGGTCTTGAAGATGCCCAGGCTGGGCACAGCCGCTTTGTGAAAGATGGGCATGGCCGAATCTTTGGTCACCACCGAAGGCTCGATGGTGAGCGGCTCCCAGCCGGTGGCGACGCGCTCGTAGAGGCGGTTCCAACCGGGGCGGCCGGAAAGCGGGCCCAACCCGGTCGCCGGGGTCGCGCTCGGCTCGTTGAGCCAGTCGCGCTGATGGTCGAAGAAACGCTCCAGGGCCGGGTTGCCGCCGGCACGGAAGAAGGCTCCCAGAATGCTCTGGGGCAGCTTGACCCGGCCCGAGGCGGGCAGCTCCTCGCGGGCGTAGAGCCGGTCACCCAGCAGCAGGCTGTCGCCCAGGGCGGCCACCAGCAAGCAATCCGAGCCCTTCTGCAGTTGGAAGACGCCCGGCGCCAGCACGGCCAACTCGGCGTCCGGCAGCTCGATGGAGAAGGGGCCCACTCGGAAAGGACCCTCCAACTTCTGGGAGGCCTGGCGCGAGAGCGGCTCGTTGCCGTAGACCAGTCCGGTCAGACCGCGTCCCTGCACGGCCGAGATCGCCGTGGGAGAGAACAGGCTTTCGTGCAACTCCAGCATACGCCGATCGCCGGGGCCGGAGGTGGGCTCCAGGCCGACCAGCTTCTGGCGATGAGCCCCCAGCGGGCTGATCGGGGCCTGGTAAGAAGAGGTCGCCGGAGGCCGCGGACCGAGCAGGTCGCGCACCTCGGAGGGTGAGGCCAGCTGACGACCCGCGCTATCCCAGAGCAGGCCCTCGGGCGTACGCAGCCGTTCCAGGCTGGCCAGCATGGCGCGGGCGCGGGGGTCGTCGCCCTCGAGCACGCCGGCCCGGAGCACCGCCAGGCTGGCCAGGGTCTCCACCGGCGAGCGCCGGTCGCCCTTGAGGTCGCGGAAGGTCTCGCTGTCGGGGTCCCACATGGTCGCCAGCATGCGCTCTTTGCGAAGCTCCGCCTTCTGGTTCCAACTGGCGGCCTCGTCCGAGCGTCCCAGCCGGGTGGCCATGGTGGCCAGGTCCTTCTCGGTGCGATAGAGCCAGGCGTTCAGGTCCACCGGCGCGTAGGCCATGGGGTCGCCGTTCTCGAAGCGGTGGGCGTTCTTGGAGCCACCCGACTCCTCCAGCGTGGCCTCGGGCGAGTAGTCCACATCGCAGAATCGGTTGAGCCCATTGGGAAGCTGCTTGAAGTAACCATCGCTCCAGGAATTGCGATGATCAGATGCGATCACGTCGTAGGCTCGGCGCAAGAAATCCGGGTCGTGCGGCTCTTGCAGCACCAGCTCGGAGAAACGGGGCATCCCGGAGCGACCCAGCTCATTGAGCTGGTTGGAGCCGGGCAGCACGCCGTAGCGCTCGCCCAGGCTGAGAAAGTTCTCCAACAGTCCCCGGGCCGCCTGGGGCTGCCCCTGAGCCCGCAGCTCGGTCACCAGGGTGGGCAACTCGTTCAACTCCAGAGCCGAGCCTGGATAGGGGAAAGGCACGTCGATGCGCTGCTGGCTCAGCTGGCCGGTGAAGGTCCAGCCCGGCCGCAGCTCGAGCCCGGGCGGCGGGGCCGACTGGGTCTCGCCCAGACGCACGCTATCTTGCGGTTCCGCGCTGGCAGTGGGTCGCGATGTGCGCGCGGCCGGCAGCGGGCGGGACAAGACGACGCGATCGATCGGTCCGAGATTCATACACCTGGAATCTTAGCGTACCTTCACTGAAAAACTGTCCAAAGACTCCGCCGGGTGGTGGAGTCGTGCTCAGGCGCCGACCTGCTGCAAGAACTCAAGCCGATTGCCGAACGGGTCATGGCAGTAGAAACGAAGCACGCCCGGCCAGCTGCTGTCGGTGGAGAGCGAACCGCAGGTGGGCTCCAATCGCCGCCGGATCAGCTCCAGATTGTCCACCTCGAAGGCCACGTGGGCTTTGCGCGCGGGCATGAAGCGCGGGTCGATCCCCAGGTGAAGATGAAACCCCGGCAGCTCGAACCAGCAGCCGCCCCGCTGAGCCAGCGGCTCGGGCTTGGGAAGCTCGGTGAGGCCGAGCAGCTCGCCGTAAAAGGCGCGGGCACGCTCCTCACCCCCTACCGGAATTGCGATCTGGGCGTGGTGGGCTGACTTGATCATGGTGCCCCATTCTGAACGGGTTGCCGGGCTCTCGTCAAGGGCAGGTCGTAGACCGAGCCGTTGCTGACCAGCTCGGTCTCCCCCATCTGAAAGCGCACCTGGGGGGTATCGGTCCAGAAGACCGCCCGCCCATCCTCAATCATGAGCTCGAAACAGCCGTTCATCTGGAACAGGCTCAGGAGCGGCCGGCCATTCCAGTTGACGCGGGTCGGGGTAGGACTGGGCGCGCCTCGGGTCAGCACCGGAGCCGTGCCGTTGTGCTCCAGCATCAGGGGGGCCGGGCCGCCCTGCACGGGGATGAGCGACTGGCCGGTATTCTCGGCCACCGAGACGAACTTGATCAGGAAACGCTGCGAGCTCTCCAGCGGCTCGTCGTCCAGCGAGATGGCCAGCACAGCCCCCACCGGCGAGGTGCCGGCATACTCCAGAGGACCCACCTGGGCCGTGTCGGGCAGCTCGCCAGCCAGCGCCACCAACCGGGGAGCCTGGATGCGAAGCAGACCCTGGCTTGTGCGTCGCTCGATCTGGCCGGTCGAGCTGGTATAAGTGCCGGCCGCAAAGAGCGGGCCCAGGGCCGCCTCGGGGCTTTTGCCCCCGGCGGTCAGCACCACCTCGGTGTCGCCCGAGGGTTCCAGGCGTGTGAGGGTGCGCAGCGCGTAGGCAACCCGGGCCGATTCCGGACCGACCGGGTAGATCAGCTCGGCCAGGTCCTCGCCCACCTCCACGTCCTGGCGCAGAAATGCCAGGCCCGCCGCGGAAAACAGGCCCCAGACACAGGGGTCGCTCTGGTAACCGAACTCGACCAGCCGGGGAGCGACCTCGCCTGTTTTGTAGCTAAAGAGCAGCATACCGTCGTAATCTTGCAGGCAAGCGTAAGCCAGCGCCTCGGGCATACTGGCGGCCCGATAAGTATTGGGCCAGACCCAGCCCCACTCGCGGATCACCACCGGCTTATCGGGCCAGCGCAAGGTTGCGGTATAGGGCGCGAAGCCAAAGCGACCCGGGTCGCGCAGAGTATTGGTGTTCTGGTAGAAGAACTTGCCCTGCCAATCCGGTCCCGAAAAGGCGGGATGGTCGACATAGTGGTTCTCGGAGACGAAATCCATCTCCGCCGCCACCGAGTAGACGTCAGGCGGGATGTCGGCCGAGACGACGGCGGTGATGGGCACCTTGACCCCGATGCGACGCAAATGGCCTTTCATGGTCTTGAAATAATCCCGCTGCACGGCCACGAAGAAGTCCACTCCGTCCTGCTGACGGGGAGGGGGATCGAGGGGTCCGGTGAGATGGGGCAGCGCCACCGTACCGGCGACCGGGTCCTCCTCGGGCTTGAGGGCGGTTCCCCAGGCGGCCGCCAGGCCGGCCCGGTCCGGGTAGCGGGTCAGCAGCCAGGCGTTCCAGCGCTGGCCCAGATTGCTGCGATAGGGCTCGACGAGCTTGTCGGTGTGGCTTGCGTTGAGGAAAAACCCGCTCTCGTTGCACACTTCCACCAGCGCCATCATGGGGTCGTCCACCGGGGCGAGGCCGGTATAGGGATTGACGGCGGTGAGAAACTGGCTGGCATACTCTTTCTGCAGCTCGATCAGCCGCTCGTCGAAGCAGGCGTAGGGGCGAGCCGCGCGAGGCAAAGCCGCGGCGTTGGCCACTCCGTCCTCGGGCGTGAAGGTGCGAAAGTCGATCAGGTCCAGGTAGTAGTGCATCTTCTTCTCGCGCACCCGCGAGATCCAGTAGTGCAGCGTGAGCAGCCGCTCGAGGTTGAGCCGGCGCGAGCCGGGCACCCCGGGAATGTCGAGCAGGGCTCCCTTGGAATCGGTGGCCTCGAAGCGCACCATGTTGACTCCGGCGCGAGCCCAGGCGTCCACCACCCGGTCGATCTCTTGGCGCGGGATCCACAGGTTTCGATTGGCGATGTTGACGCCCCAAAACTTGGCCCGTGAGCCGTCGGCCCAACGAAACTGCCCGTCCCGCACAGTCAGAAAACCCTTTCTCAGGGGGTTCTGCTCGCGGGTCAGGCTGCCCAGCTCGCGCACCTGCAGGCTGTCGGGATACTCCTGAGCCGCAGCCAGAGCCACCAGAACCAGCAAGGCGAGAATGACGCGCACAGCCACCTGACTCGAGTTGGCCCGCGGGGCTCGAATTCCTTTCGAGCAGGCTGGGCCCGGTGCCGGTCCGAACCAGAATCGGCATGAGGAAGATGGCGCTGCTCTTGGTGGTTCTCTGTCTGCAGTTGGCTGCACTGGCCGAGCCAGGTGAGGAGGAGTTTCAGGCCGGGAACGCCTGCATGGAGAAAAAGCAGTATCGCGAGGCCCTGGAGCACTATCAGGCCGGGCTCAAGAATGCGCCCGCCGAGCCAGCCCTGCTCTTCAACGGGGGGCTGGCCGCCTATCTGGCCGGCGACGGAGCCACCGCCATCGCCCTGTGGCAAGAGCTCAAGAAGCTCGAGCCCGAGAACTGGCGCCTCCTGGCCAAGTTGATCCAGGCCTACCAGCTGACCGGCGACCTCAAGGCCCGCGATCAAGAGCGAGCTGAGCTGATGGCCCTCTGGCGAAAGAACCCCGCCGCCATCCAGCAGAAGAGCTTCTGTCGCGAGCAGTTCCAGGTGGGGGGCGAGTCGGTCATGGCCTTCGAAAGCTGGCAGCTCGAGGGGGATCGGGCCGTGCGCTACATCTTCTCGGTGCTGGGCCCGGACGGCCAGGAGAAATACCGCATCTCGCTCGGCTCCTACGACGCCACCACGCAGTTCGGTCGCGAGTCTGGCGAGCTCGGCCCCAACGAGCGCTACTGGCACCTGGATTACTATGGACCCGGCGAGCACCGCACCTATGCCTTCCAGAAGGCGGAGCCGACGTATGACGAGGTGCGCAGGCTGGTGGTGGGGATTCTCGAGGGCACGATCAAACCGATGAGCGGAACCAGGAAGTCTTAGAAAACCGGCCGCCCGGTATCGGCACTCTGGGACCCGCAGAGAAAAAAGGCCCGAGGCGTGCTGCCTCGGGCCTTTTTGTGCGGTACAGACCGGACTTAGAAGTCCATGTCGTCCATGCCGCCCATACCACCCATGCCGGGCATCCCGCCGCCGTGGGCGTGACCGCCGCCGGGGGTCTCCTTCTTGGGCTTCTCGGTGACCAGCGTCTCGGTGGTGAGCACCATCGCCGCGATGGAGGCCGCGTTCTGCAGGGCCGAGCGGGTGACCTTGACCGGATCGACGATGCCGGCCTTGATCATGTCCACGTACTCGTCGTTCAGAGCGTCGTAGCCGTGGCCCTTCTTCAGGGTCTTCACCTTCTCGACGATGACCGAGCCCTCTTTGCCAGCGTTGTTGGCGATCTGGCGCAACGGCTCGAGCAGGGCGGTGCGGATGATCTGCAGGCCGACCAGCTCGTCGCCCTCCAGCTTCACCTTGTCCAGAGCTTCCAGGGCGTTGATGAAGGCGGTGCCGCCACCGGCCACGATGCCTTCCTCGACAGCCGCGCGAGTGGCCGAGAGGGCGTCCTCGATGCGGTGCTTCTTCTCTTTGAGCTCGGTCTCGGTGGCCGCGCCCACGCGAATCAGGGCCACGCCGCCGGTCAGCTTGGCCAAGCGCTCTTGCAGCTTCTCACGGTCGTAGTCCGAGTCGGTGTCTTCGACCTGGCGCTTGATCTGCTCGATGCGGCCCTTGATGTCGCTGTCCTTGCCGCGACCCTCGACGATGGTGGTCTCGTCCTTGGTGATCTTCACCTTGGCGGCCTTGCCCAGCATGTCGACGGTTACCTTGTCGAGCTTGATTCCCAGCTCTTCGCTGACGACCTGGCCACCGGTCAGGATGGCGATGTCCTTCAGCATCTCCTTGCGGCGGTCGCCGAAGCCCGGGGCCTTGACGGCCACGCACTGGAAAGTGCCGCGCAGCTTGTTGACCACCAGCGTGGCCAGCGCCTCGCCCTCGAGGTCCTCCGCCACGATCAGGAGCGGCTTCTGCATCTGCACGACCTTCTCGAGCAGGGGCAGAATGTCGGCGATAGCGCTGATCTTCTTCTCGGAGATGAGGATCAGCGGCTCGCTGAGCACAGCTTCCATGCGCTCGGAGTCGGTCACGAAGTACGGGCTGATGTAGCCTTTGTCGAACTGCATGCCCTCGACGAAATCGAGCTCGGTGTGCAGGGTCTTGGACTCTTCCACCGTGATGACGCCGTCCTTGCCCACCTTGTCCATGGCGTCGGCAATCAGCTTGCCAACCTCCATGTCGTTGTTGGCCGAAATGGCCGCGACCTGGGCGATGGCTTCAGGCGACTCGACCTTGACGCTCATCTTCTTGATGGTCTCGACGATGTTCTCGACGGCTTTCTCCATACCGCGCTTGAGGAACATCGGGTTGGCGCCGGCGGTGACGTTCTTCAGGCCGGCTTTGATCATCGACTGGGCCAGCACGGTGGCGGTGGTGGTGCCGTCGCCGGCCACGTCGTTGGTCTTGGAGGCGACTTCGCGCAGCAGCTGGGCGCCCATGTTCTCAAACGGATCCTCGACCTCGATCTCCTTGGCGACGGTGACGCCGTCCTTGGTGATGGTGGGAGAGCCGAACTTCTTGTCCAGCACCACGTTGCGACCGCGCGGGCCGAGGGTGATCTTCACCGCGTTGGCCAGGATGTCCGTGCCACGCTCGAGAGCCTTGCGGGCGCTCATATCATACTTAAGCATTTTAGCAGCCATGATTTGCTGATTCCTCCGTCTTCTTATTCAAAAATTCCCAGGACGTCTTTTTCCTGGAGAATCACGTAATCTTCGCCTTCGAGCTTGATCTCGTTGCCCGAGAACTTGCTGTAGAGCACGGTCATGCCAACCGCGACTTCCATCTTGGCCAGGCTGCCATCTTTGAGCATCCGGCCCGGGCCAGCGGCCACGACTTTGCCCTTCATGGGCTTCTCCTTGGCGGTGTCCGGCAGGTAGACGCCGCCGGCAGTCTTCTCGTCCTGAGGGACAGGCTGGACCACCACGCGGTCCGCCAGAGGCTTGATAGTGAGAGTTTTGGTCGCCACAGGGATTCCTCCTCGTCATTGGCTCCTCGTCCCGGCTCAGGGTTCAAAGACCCTTCAACCAGGCCGTTCTAATTGGAGACGGCGACAGATTATGGCTTATGGCAGACCTTTCCTGCCCTGGCGCGTTAGAGTTCCGTTTGCGCGCGTGTTAGAGTTCCGTTTGCGGAGAGGGAGAGAAGCCTGTACCAGTCTTGGAGGGCTCCTCTGGGAGTGGCTCGTAAGCGCGGTAGACCTGGATGGGCAGAGAGACCCGCTCCTCGCGCCCCCCGCCCTTTGGGGTGAGGCCGACCCGAAAGCCGTAGTGCACCCGAAACAGGCTCCACTCGCCCGAGAATGGTGCCGTCTCCTCGATGGGGAACTCGAAGTAGCCGTTAAGGGGCAACTCGGCCTGGGGGGCGGGCTCGATGTCGTGGCTCTGAACCCACAGCACCTTGCGATAGTCGCTGACCTTGGATTCCTCGATGGCCGCAAACCGAAAGCTGATCCGGTCAGGCAGGTGGGACTCGGACTGCTCTCGCTCCAGCACCAGCTCTCCGCGCAGACTCTCGGCCGTGTACAGGTGGGAAGCATGCAGCAGCCCGGTCAGCTTGATTCCGTCGTTCTCAACCACCAGCTCGGCACTGGCCGAATCCGGGAAAGGGTCTTCGGGAGGGAGCACGGTCAGGTGCAGCCGGTTGATCTCCTCGAGAATCCGGGGACGAGCCCGCGCCTTCAAAAAATACTGGCAGCGCAGGTCCCAGCTCGCGTAGCTGGGAGGCGTGCGCTCGGGTAGCTGAAACCGAAAGGGCTCGCGCTGCGTGCGTTCGCCAGAGGAGGTAAAGGTGTGCACCTGCTCGACCAGCGGCAGCACATAAGAACGAAACAAGTGATTGGCGCCCACGATCTCCTCGCCCTGGAGGGAGACGGTGACCTTGACCCCCTTAGGATAATCGGCCAGCTCGACTTCGCCTTCCACCACATCCCCCGGACGCAAAGTCTGCCGCTCGACGTTCAGCTCGAGTTTCACCCGCCCCCCTTCGCGGAGAGCCCTGCACCGCCCCTGTTTCAGGGGCTTTTCAGCTGCTGGCGGTATTCTCAAGCCACAACCAGCAGGAAGGAGAGCCCAGATGTCTCAGTCCCTAGCAGATCGCGAAC
The DNA here is from genome assembly GCA_045863235.1 of Candidatus Xenobia bacterium. Lineage (GTDB taxonomy): Bacteria > Vulcanimicrobiota > Xenobia > Xenobiales > QWHO01 > QWHO01. The sequence continues at coordinate 36,126 of BTUM01000008.1, forward strand.
GGCGCACATACGATGTGCTCTCTGGCAACAAAGGCCAGCGCAAGCAGGGGTTTCAGCAGCAGCGCTTCCTGCGAGGTTCGGCGGCTCCGCCCAAGAAGGACGAGAAGAAGGCCGAGGAGCCCCCCCGTCGCCACTGGGCCGAGTTACTGGCGACCATCGAATGGGCCGAGCGGGTGGCCGGCATCTACAATCTTGACCGTGAGCCGGTTGTCGAGCCGGCGGCCGTCGTGGCCGAGATCGAGGAAGAGCGGTGGACCGTGCCCACCCAGTTCAAGGCTCCGGTTCAGGTCAACGAAGGCCAGAAGCTCGACATGAACAGCATTCTGCTCCACTCCATGACCACCAGCGCTCCCATCAATCAGGCCGAGGCTGCGCCGGCAAACGGCAACGTGCTCAGTCCCGACCTCCCCATGATGCAACTGCAGATTCTGGCGCTCCGCCCCCGCTTCTAAAGTGCAAGGCCTTAGGTCTTGCACTTTACAACGCGCTGGAACGCAGTTCCGGCGCGTTCGTCAGACGAGCACATTCGTCCATCTTCCTCGCGGGAGGCTCATGACCGTTCCGGGACTTCAGGTAGAAGCTCGTGGGTGGACGCGAGTGACCGCCCAGGCCCGAATGGAGGAGTCGTTGTCGCGGACGGCCTGGCGCATGTACGTCTCTCCCTCCAGCTTCTCACCCAGCGCGTAGGCCCTCCGCCGAATGGTCGGCTGGTCATGACGCGTGGCCAACTCGAGCACCTGACGCCGGATGGGCGACTGGAGCGAGCCACCAGCCGACTCCAGCACGTCCAACAGGCCATGCACCGCGTGAACCGGGTCTTCCCAGTCAGCCAGGCGCTCGAGGCCCATGCGAAGCACTACCGGAGCATCCTCGCCCTGGGCCACCAAACCCACCAGAGCCGACCGCACAAGCTCTGACGGCGGGGGGGGCACCTGGCTGAACACGGCGGCCACCTCTTCGGGGACTTCCGTTCCCAGGGCCCACAACAGGACGGAGCGGCGGTCGGCCGGGTGCATCCAGGCAGCGGTCAGCAACTTCTGCAGCAGGGCCGCCCGACCGCGCGGCGAGAGGAGACTGCAACTGAGCAATTGCAGAGCCACCGCCACCCGCAGCGGACGGCGCAACTCCTCCAGCGGGAGCAGGGACTCGGCAACCTCCAGAGTCTCGGCTTCCTTCAAAGCCCCTTCGTCGGGAGGACCGATGGGCAGCCGGGAAACAAAGCTCAACACCACTTCGGCGCGGGCCAGCCCGCTCTTGACCATCCAGCCCAGAGCCTGGATGCCCCCCGGACCGGGCCCGGCCAGGCGGGCGTAAAGCTCGGCGCGCAAGCCGGGGGCCAGATTGGGCTCAGCGTGCACTTCCTGCACCAGCAGATCGGTGAAAATCGGGTTCTGCAGCACACCCTCGCTCAGCTCGTCCTGACCGAAACGGCGCAGGGCCCGCCGCAGCGGGCGCTCTAACTCGCTTCTTGACAACAGCTCTTCCATGGCCGTCGGGTATTACACCACCTGAGCGGACCTCCCTGCTACACTCCCGTTTTGACCTGCTCGGAATGAGAACGCGCGGGGAGCTACGTTCTCGCCCCCCCCCCCGCCTCCGCCACCACAAGATGGGGTTTCGGCTGCGCTCCTACTCAGGAGACGCCCGGTCAGCGCAAGATCTTCTGGGCTTTCTTGAGGGCGTTCTTCTCGTTGATGTAGGAAAGCTTGCGATAGGCCTCGCTGATCTCGAACCAGGCCACCTCGTCTGCCTCACCGTCCCGCGGCGTGGCGTTCTCCTCGACGAGTTGCATCAGGTAGAAGAAAACGAACTTGTGATAGAGCGTCTGGGTTTCCTTGAGGAAGAAGTAGTATTCGATCTCGTGCAGCTTGTCGATCGCCTGAGTGCGATGGCCAGTCTCCTCGAGTATCTCGCGCTCGGCCGTTTGCTCGTAAGTCTCTCCCTTGTCCACCCGGCCTTTGGGCAGGGCCCAGATCCGTCCTCCTCGCTTGGAGACAAGACAGACCTTGTATTTGTTCTTCTCGCGCTTGAAGACCACGCCGCCGGCGGACATTTGCAGCGCCTCGGGTGTAGCCGTGGCCGACTGGGCGCCCTCGGAGCCAAACCGGACCGGCCCTCCCAGGAAGTTAGAAAACTGTCCGGGGCTGCTGGCCAGCGCCTGTTGGGCCAGTTGACTGGCCGGGTGGTCAGGGAAAATCGGCTCGAAGCGAAACTCAAAGGCGAGCTCGCGCAGTTGCTTGCGAGCCCGAGAGAGTCCCTCGGCCAGGGCTCGGTCGTCCGGGGACGGCTGGGCCTCGAGTAGATGGCCCCGCAGCCACTCAGCCTCGGTGTGAATGATGACCTGCTGAGGTTGGTTTCGATTTACCTCTTCGAGACTGCGGATCAGAGCCATCAGTTGGGCCTGCTCGACCGAAGCCGAGCCGGCTCCCTGACTGATGCGGCGCACGGTGAGCTGGTCGCTCTCCAGAGTAATGCCCATCCCGGCCCGAGGTGGGTCGGCCTGGTGGGCCGTCGCAATGGTTACAACCAGCTTCATTCGGGCCCGAAGTTGAAGTCCTCGGGCTCTTGCTTCTCGAGCTTGACGTCGCGGGCCAGCGTGAGGTCGAAGAAAACCCAGGCCCGGGTGTCGAGGTCTCCACGGGCGGCCGTTCTCCAACTGGAGATGCCCGGATAGACTTTGATCGTCTGACTTCCAAATCTCTGCTCGAGATCGGCCGCAAATTGGCGGAGCAGATTGCGGATGATCCAGGGATTGAACTCGTACATCATGGGCACCACGAAGTCGACCTTCCAGCCCATCCAGTCCTGACAGCAAAAGTCATAACCCGACAGTCGAAAGCGACCATTGTCGCGATCTCGATAATAGAGGGGGAGAACCGCTGCCGACAGGGCCCGGTGAGGCCCCAGCATCGGTCGCAAATCGTCCACCAGGAGTCGCAAGCTCTCCTCGCGGCGACGAAGAATTTCGTGACAGCGCGCATACTGCTCACGCAGGGTGGGGTTGGAGGCTTCATAGTAATTGTAAGCCCCGTCGCGGATGCCAAGCCACTCGGGCAAGCCCTGCCCGTCCACCGGAAAGCGGACGTGGTCCATGTGCAGCCCAGCCACCCCCGGATGGCCCTGAATGATGCCTGCAAGGGCGCCCTTCAAGCGCTTGCGCACCTGCTCCGACTCCGGATTGACATAGATGGGGCGAAGCAGCTTGCGGCGAGGAGCGGGGAAGGGGTCTTCCTGGGGGCCGATCAGAAGAAAATCAGGTGGATGGGCCCCAGCCCGCATGGCCTGACGGAGAACGGTTCCCAAAGGGCTTCCCTGATCGTTCACCCCGTGACGGGCCAGGATGGCGGAGATGTCCCGGGCCTCGGAACTGGTCTCAAACAGCCTGGCAGTCTCGCGCATGATGGCCACGGTATCGGGGGCCGCGCCCGGCCGTCCGTCCAAACGGGCCGCCTCGCGTCGCAAATAATCAGACATCAGCTCGTTCCACAGGCTGGGACCGCTGTGCCACGGCAGCATGGCCGTGGTGTTGTCCATCTTCCAGTAGAACATGTGGCACCAGGCGTGCACCTCGATGCCCTGATTGCGGCCTTCCTGAATGAAGATCTGCAAGGTGTCGATCACCTCGTCTCCTTCGGTTCGGAAGTTCCAGCTCAGATGGGGGTAGACCGGAACCCCGGCCTCACCCGGTTTGTAAGGCACCACGCGGGCGGTGTGGTTCTTGATCTCCACTGCGGGGCAGATTGAGTAGCCGCGCAGCAAGGTCTCCAGGAAGACGGACGTGACACCCTGCTTGGCCAGGTGGGCCATCGTCTGGCGGGCCACCCGGCGCACCTCGAACTCGTTGTACTGGCGCGTGCCCGGCAAGAGCCAGTCGGGAGAGAGCCAGACGCCAACCATGGGAGGCTCGAGCTCATAGCTGTCCTGGGCCCACAGGGGGGCGATCAAACAGAGCCAAAGAATCGAAAGAATCAGGAACGCATTCCGCAGCGCCATCAAGCGACTTCTCCGCACGAATCTTGAGTGGCCGCCTCGGCCCTGGGCCGCACGACTTTATGAGAATTCAAGCCGGAGCGCTCAGATCCTCCCCGGAGCGTGGCTGCAGCCAGGGCGTGAGCCCGGGGGCGAAGTCTGACTGTCGTGATGAAGGTTGGGCAGAGCGCGTCCGGCGCAGGGGCAAGAACGCTCGACAGATCAGAAGCCGAAACCCCCGAACATGAAGGGGGTCATCATCATGGGCATCATCATCATCGGCATCATCATCATCGGCAACATGCTGATCATGCTGATGGCCGGCATCAGGCTCATCATCGACCACATCGGCGCATTGTTCATGGGCGGCATCCCCATGGGCGGCATCTGCATCTGCTGCCAGGGCTGCTGCTGAAACTGGCCGTAGGACTGCATCGAGGGAGGGAGGCTGCCAGGGTGGGGCTGGTAAGGCATCTGGATCCCCGAGTAGCCCTGGTAGGGGTCGTAATAAGCCTGCCGCGGGTCGTAGTAAGCTTGCTGCTGGGGTCGGCTATTGGGCTGATGCGCCTGGAATCCGCCCATCTGCTGCCAATCATCGGCATAGCTCTGCGGCTGAACCGGAGGAGTGGGGGCGGGGCCGGGCGCGAAGTCACCCCAACGGCCCCACCACTGGTTGGAAGCCGGTTGCTGCGAGGCAGGAGCAGGTCCCGGAGCAGCCGTCTGCGCCGGGGCGGCACCGAAGTCGCCCCACTGGCCAAACCAGCTGCTGGAAGGCTGGGGGGGAGCGGGAGTCGCTGCGGAAGCGCTCTGAGACGGGGCGGAGCCAAAGTCGCCCCACTGACCGAACCAGCCGTCCCCTGGCTGAGAGGAAGACGGCGGCGCCTGGGGTGCAGGTTGAGAGGCTTTCCCGAAATCGCCCCACTGGCCCCACCAGTCGCTCCTGGGGGAGGGTGGAGGCACCTGGAATCCGTCGAACACGCGGTTCTGCCCCCCGGGCGCGATGACCGGTTCCTCGCTTCGGGGAGGGGGGGCGATCTCGAACTCCTGGGGAGGCGGGGCAGGATGCTGGCGGTCGAACTCCTCGAGATTGATCTGCGTGCGCGCAAAGGAGCCAGCCTGGGTGGAGCCGAGGCCCTGCTGGCGCATCTGTTCCATCAGGACATAGGGATCTTTGGGCTCGGAAGCGGCCGGCTGCGAAGCAGGAGCTGCCACTGCGTCAGCAGGCGTGGGGCTCGACGGCGCCTGGCTCACCTGCTCCTGCGTGGTTTCGGGAGGCAGGACTCCATTGGCCCGCATGTCCTCGAGCATCTGGGCCATGTCGCCGGTGACGGGCTCCTTGAGCGGCCGAGGAATCTCACGATTTTCTTGAAGAGACGGGGGCGCGACTGTCTCAGACACCGTCTCGGGGGGTTGAGTGACGGCCGCCGAACTCTGGACAGCAGGCTCCGGGGCTGGCTGCGGGGGCGCAATGGGCGGAACGGGCTCGGCTGTGCTGGGGCTCTGCAAGCCAAGCTGCTGAGACGCAAAACCCGAGACCGGTGTACTGCCCATGCCCTTGCGGCGCATCTCTTCCAGCCTGGCCCATGGATCCTGGCTTACGGGCTGGGGAACCTGGGACTGAACGGAAACCTCAGGCGGGGCCTGCTCGGAAACGACCGGCTCGGGAGCTGGCGGGGAAGCGGCTTGCTCGACGACAGGCGCGGCAGCGGGCGGAGGCGGGCCAGGAGGCTCGGGGATCTCGACGCCGGCCCGGCGCATGTTGGCGATCATCTCGCGCATCTCTTCCGAAACCGGCTCTTTGACGACGATGGGTCGGGCGGGTTGAGGCTCGACAGCCGGCTGCTCGGGAGTGGACGGGGGGGCGACCGGCTGCTCGGGAGCGGCCTGAGTTAGCGGAGAACCCTGGCCGAAGGAGACCTGGCCGGCGACGATGGGGCCCATGGCCGTGCTGCCCAGTCCCTGCTTGCGCATCTGGGCCATTCGCTCATAAGGATCGACCGACGCGCCAACCTTGTCCTCGGGCTCGGAGCTGGTGACGGTCGGGTTGCCGTTGCTGGCGACAGGTCGCCCCGTCATGCCTGGATCGAACCCGGGAATCATCGGATTGACCGCCATCAGCTCACCTCCCTTCCACCAGCCCCTCGCCCCTCAACCTACCGCGAGCCTCTCAAAAGAGACTGAAACAAGACGCCCTGCTTCAGGATAATCCAATTCCGGGGCAAGGCGGTTGCCAGAATATTACCAGTTTATCCAGAACCGGGAGAGGGAGCAACCCCGACCCGAGGCGAACCGGCCTTTGCTGCGCGCAAAAGCGCGCCTGCCAGCCTGTGAGGAAAGCGAGGCCGAACGTGAGCCAGACCGAGGCCGACCTGCGTCGAATTATCCGTGAGGAAACCGCCTTTCGCGTGGGCTCGGGGTTTGACGTCCACCGCTTCGCCGAAGGACGCCCGATGATTCTCGGAGGCGTGGAGATTGAGTGCGACGTCGGCCTGCTCGGGCATTCCGATGCTGATGTCGTCGTGCACGCCGCCATGGACGCCGTGCTCGGGGCGGCCGGCCTGCCCGACATTGGCAATCTCTTTCCGGATACCGACGAGCAGTTTCGAGGCGCCGACAGTCTCGAGCTGGCTCGTCGGGTAGCCTGGGCCGTGCATGAGGCGGGCTGGAGCATCGTGAACCTGGACCTGGCCGTGATGGCCGAAAAACCCCGGCTGTCCCCTCACGTAGCCATCATGCGCGAGCGCATGGGCGGCGCCTTCGGACTGGAGCCCTGGCAGATCGGTATCAAGGCTACCACCATGGAGAGGCTCGGCTTCATCGGCCGCTCGGAAGGAATTGCGGCGCTGGCAACCGCGCTGCTGCGACACTATCCATCACCATCACGGGAGGAAACGCCATGAAAATCCGTTACTTGGGGCACTCAGCTGTAGCAGTCGAGCACCAGGACACCACCGTCGTCGTCGACCCCTTCATGACCGGGGGACCATGGGTCAAGACGGTCCCGGCCGACCTCCAGCCGACCACCATTCTGCTCACTCACGGCCACGAAGACCACGTGGGCGATGCGGTCGCGCTGAGCAAGAAGCACAACGCGCCCGTGGTGGCCATGTTCGAGCTGGCCAACCGGCTGGCCGAGCTGGGAGCCGAAGTGGTGCACTGCGGCCTGGGCGGCCGCATCAAGCACGCCTGGGGCTGGTCCAAGCTGGTGCCCGCATGGCATTCCTCCTCTTTCCACGGCAAGTACATGGGCACGCCGGCCGGCGTGGTCTTCGAAGTCGGCGGACGGGTCTTCTATCACGCCGGAGACACCTGCATCTTCTCGGACATGAAGCTGATCGCCGAGCTCTACAAGCCTGAGATCATGTTTCTCCCCATCGGGGGAGCGTTTACCATGGACGTCTTCGAGGCCGTCAAGGCTATCGAATTCGTCTCGCCTCGCTTTGCCATCCCCATCCACTACAACACGTTCGAGGCGATCAACCAGGACCCCGAGGAGTTCCGACGCGAGGTTGAGAGCCGATTCAGCACGCGGGTCCAGGTCATGGAGCCTCTGGACAGTTGGGAAATCCCCAGCCCGGTGACTAGCTCCAGGTAAACAGAAGGATTCCGCTCCCGGCTGGAAAAAACTTCAGTAGCCATGCCGAAAGCTATTGCTCGTCTTCTATGCAGCCTGTCGCTGGCCCTCGGGCTGCTGTGCCCCGTTCTGGCCGATGACCTCAACCGGGTCACCCTGGTGCGCATCGGCCAGCACGGGGACACGCTGCGCCTGGTCCTGGAGACGGACCAGGCGCCTGTCTGCCAGGTCTACCAGCGCAGCAAGCCAGAACGGCTGGTGATCGACCTGGTGGGGGCCGAACTGCCCAACAATCTGCGCCGGCCCACTCCCCGCGCTCCCTGGCTCCTGTCGAGCAACCTGCAGCAAGAGAACCTCAGCCGGGTGCGCTGGACGCTCAATCTACGCGAGCGGATCCCTGCCTCGCAGATCAAGACCGAAGTGCTGGACAATCCTCCCCGGCTGGTGGTGGACATCGATCCCTATTACGCTCGCGAAGAGACCATCGCACTCAGCTCGGGACTCAAGTGGAACCGCCGCGAGGCAGCCAACTCCACGGGCTACCTTCTCTGGAACGACGTAAGTTATTCTCTGGACGACCCCAAAGTGCGCCTGGACGTAGGCCTGGCCCAGGATCGACTGGACGCCCGCGAGACCGTCAGCTCGATGGTGCGCCGCACGGGAGCGCGGGTGGGGATCAATGGCGGCTACTTCGCCACCTCTGGCGGCCCCCTCGGGCTGGTCGTCAAAGAGGGCAAGCTTCTGGCCCCCCACGTTGGGCGTCGGCCGCCGCGAACCGCCCTGGCCCAGACTCGTGATCGCAAAGTCAGCTTCAGCCGCATCGCTGCCCGCGGCGGGAAGCTCGTCTCCACGGACGGCAACACCTGGACCGACGTCCTGTTGGCCCTGGGCGGGGGTCCCCAGCTGGTTCACCGGGGAGCGATCGCCCTCACGACCGACCAGGAAGCGCTGGGGCGCAGCGGCAATGACATCACCCGCTCGTGTGGCCGTACCGCGCTGGCCACCACCCGCGACGGGCGCATGCTGCTGGCCACCGCAGCCGGCTGGCGAGATACTCACACTCAGGGCCTGCGTCTGGAGGAACTGGCTTCGCGCCTGATCCGTCGCGGGGCGGTGGAGGCCATGAACCTGGACGGTGGTGCCAGCGTGGACATGGTCATCGGAGGCGACGTGGTGGGCTCGGGACCGGGCTCGACCACCCGCGAGAAGCCCGTGGCCACAGCCGTGCTGGTGCATGACGAGCACCCGGCCACTTATCCCGAGCGCATCCAGCTCAAGGTGGAGGAATCCAGCCTGCCGGCCGACGGGTCGAGCACGACCCGGGTGGTGGCCGAGGTGACCGCTCCCGGAGGGCAGAGCGTGCCCGATGGCACTCCCATTCGCTTCCTGGGCGACCGGGCCAGGCTCTCTGCTTATGCCACCACCGTCAAGGACGGTCGGGCCAGCGTCGAGCTGACCTCCCTGCGCTTGCCCGGACCGGGTCTGGTCAGGGTGGAGTGCGGCGGAGCCCGAGCCGAGGAAAGCTTGCGCTACCTGGCCGGCAGCCCGCGCCGCCTGCGGGCGGGCCTGGTGCGCCAGCGTTACCAGGCTCCTGGCCAGCTGGCGGTCGTGGCGGTGCAGGTCGATGACGAGTGGGGCAACCCGGTGGGCTCGGTGCCTATCCGGTGCGCCGAATCCGACTTTCAGATTCCGACCGATGGCAGCCTGCAGCTCGAAATTCCCTTCGAGCTGAAGGGCGGGACGGTCACGATCGAGTCGGCCGGCCTGAGCGCAGTCACGGTGACGGTGGGGGCGATGGAGGCACCGCTGGCTCCAAGCCCGTCTCCCTCCCCGAAGGCTCGCTGACCAGCTGGTAAGTTCCGTTTCGCACCTCGACCACGTAGGCCCGGCGCCGATCGAGCTTCTTTCCGGGAGCAAAGCTGCCGGTCACCCCGACATACTCGGAAAGCCCGGCCAGGTAGTCGCGCACTGACCGCCGCGTTGCTCCCGGCGTTTCCAGCGCGGGCAAGACCATCTTGAGCACGTCATAGGCAGTGGCCTCGCGATGGGAGGGATCGAGATCGCCGAACATCTGCTGAAACTTGCGCTTGAAGTCGGCCACCTCGGGGCGGCTCACGTCCGGGTGAAAATAGGCCGAAAGCAGCAGTCCTTCCACGTCCTTACCTCCGGTACGCACCAGCTCGCTGCCGAAGAGACGGGCTTGACTGGCGGTGGGCACCTGGAGGCCAGCCTGGCGCAACTGGCGCATCAGGTCGACGAGCACCTGGGCCCGATAGTCAGCCAGAAAGACGAACTGGGGTCGGGACTTGATCAGCATCGGCAGGTTGCTCTCGCCGTAGGGCTGCTCAAAGACGACCTCCCCACCCCGCTTGAGCAAAATCGAGCTGAACTCGCCGGCCATGGTGTTGGACAGAGTCAGTCCCGGGTCGTAGAGGATGGCTCCCCGCTTTAATCCCAGCCCGGTGAAGTGAGCGGCCAGAGCGTCCAACCGCTCGAGATTGGAATCCGAGCCGGTGAAGCAGTAAGGACCGGCCTCCCAGATGCGCGGGTCGGAGGCCACCGGCGCCACCATGGCCAGGCCCGCGTCGTTGTAGACCGCAGCCACGGCCAGGGTGTGCTGGGAGTTGAAGGGTCCGATCTCCACAAGGTAGTCGGGCCGCGGGCAGATAGCCTCCTTGGAGAGCTGCAAGGCCAGAGGGAGCGAAGATTCGTCATTGTAGAGGTCGAGTACCAGGGGCCGCCCCCCCAACTGGTTCACCTCGGCCTGGGCCAGAGCCAGGCCATAGAGCAGGCTGACGCCTTCGTTCCCCTCGCGTCCGGACATGGAGGTCAACACGGGCACGCGCACCGGAGGCTTCCCGAGCAGCAGAGCCAGCGCGTTCTGTTTGAGTATGTGGGCCTCGGCGTCGGCCGGGTTGCGCGTGACCAGGCCATCCATCAGCTCGATGGCTTTGGCCGGTGAGCCTTGCTCCATCAGCTGCCTGGCCCGATTTTTCTCCGAGAGGCCGGTGCGGGTGAGGCTATCCAGGCTACGAAAGGATGGCTTTGCACCGCCTGGCCGCACCAGGCCGACCAGAGCGGCGGTCAGAAAGAAGATCGTGGCCGACACCATCAGGGCCCCCAGCCAACGGGGAGCGCCGGACCCGGGCCTCAGCCTCGGAGCGGCCAGGGGAGAGGGTTCGGAATGGGGCCGTGCCACGCGACGTCGGGCCGGAGCCTCTGGACGCTTGTCTCCCAGGCGGGCCAGGATCAAGAGCAGGTCTCGCACCAATTCGCTGGTATCCGAGTAGCGCTGGCCCGGGTCAGGCTGCAAACAGCGCAGCACCAGCGCCTCGGTGTCGGTACCGATATCCTTGCGGTGGGGTCGAATGCGGTGGCTGCCGTAAATAGGGGACGGGGGCTTGCCGGTCAGGACGTAGTAGAGCGTGCCACCCAGGGAGTAGATGTCGCTGCGGCCATCCGTCTGGCGCGAGTCCTCCCACTGCTCGGGAGCGGCGTAGCCGACCGAGCCCGAAGCCTGGGTGTCGCGACGCTTCTTCGGGTCGAAATGGCGCGCCAGGCCAAAATCGATCAGCTTGACCACGCGGCCCTCGCCGGCCGGACCGCTCATGGAGGTGGTGATCATCACGTTCTCGGGCTTGAGGTCGCGGAAGATCACGGGTGGATTCTGCTGATGAAGGTAGCCCAGCACCTGAGCGATCTCCAGGGCCCAGCGCATGGCCTGCAACTCGCTCAAGGGGCCCTCGACCTCGACCACCTTGGCCAGATTCTGGCCTTCGACGAACTCCATGACCAGGTAGTTCTTGCCCTGGTCTTCGAAGTGGTCCACGATCATGGGCAGGCTCTTGTGCCGCAGTCCGGCCAGCATGTGAGCCTCGCGATTGAAGTTCTCAGTCGCCTCCTTGAGCAGTACCGGGTCGTAACAAACCATCTCTTTGATGGCCCACAGCTTGCCAGACAGGCGACGGTCTTCGCAAAGATAGACCGCGCCCATGCCCCCCCGACCGAGGGGGCGGACGATCACAAAGCGATCGAGCAAGACGTGACCTGGTTCCAGAGTCATCCCTCCGTGAGTTCATGGCTTCCAGCCAGTGCGGGAGGGTATCCTGCAGGGAGGCCACGAAGATTTCCCCATGAACGTCCTCCTGGCCGTGGACGAAGTCGGGCTGGCCGAAGAGCTGCTGCAAAATCTGAGCCTGCCTGACCCGAGCTACGTGGCGGTTGTGGCTGCTGCCGGAGGTCCGGCCTCGGGTGACGTGCGCAAACGACTCAAAAATGTGGCCGAGCGGCAGCGCCGACCGGGCGTGGAGGCCTCCACCCTCACCCTTACGGGAGATCCAGCCCGATCGATCCTGAAGATGGCCGTCGAATTGCCCGCCGACCTGGTCGTCCTGGGCGTGTCTTCAACCGGTGACCAGTCGGGCGGGCTGGCCGCCAGGCTGGTGCAGAGCTGTCAGTGCCCCGTGGGCATCGCCCGCACCGGCCGCCCCATCCGCAACGTGGTTCTGGCCGTCAACCAGATCGAGACAGCCAACCGATGCCTGGACTTCCTCTCCCAGTTCCCCTGGCCCAAGGATGGCGTCACCTTTACTCCTGTGGCCGTCTGTGGCGAGCCGTCCAAGGAAGCGCTTCGTCGCGAGGTGCTCGCCGAGGTCAGCCGGCGCCTCGAGGACTGGACTGTCCGTTGCCAGCCCCGCCTGGAGACAGGCCAGGCCACAGCGGCCATTCTGAAGGCTGCCAGCGAGCTGGGGGCCGAGCTGGTGGTGGTGGGAAGCCGCGAGTTGTCCGCCCCGGCCCGCTTGTTTCTGGGCAGCGTTTCGGGGCAGGTGATGAGCCAGGCGGCCTGCAACGTGCTGGTGGTGCGCGGGAGGGTGGGGGTGGCCCTGGATCAGGAGGATCGGCCGGCCGAAGAGCTCGTTTGAGCTTGCCATCGCGACATCGGTGAGCCGAGACCTGCCAGGAATGGCCCTGGTCGGGGTCTGTTGACGCCTGCTGAGCGAGGTTCTCCCGCCCGCCCGCCGCGAGCCATGCGGTTCCCAAAGTGCGGGGACCAGCAGACCAGCTCGGCTCGATCTTCGGACCGAACTTCGCCAGGGTTTCCTGACCAGGGCCGGGAGAATCCCCTGCTCCGGGCAGGGGCCGGCAGGGGGCGGGGCAAAGCCGCCATGGACCACGCCGCCAGGAGGCTCCATGCACCGTATCTTGATCGTCCTGATTGCCCTGTCCACGCTGCTGACGGCCCGAGCCCAGACAGGCCCGGTGGACCTGCGCGGCGACGAGGGCCTGCTGATGGACCTCAAACCCACCGGCGCCGTCTGGCTTGGCAACGACCGCGTCCTGGTCTGTGACCGGCGCTTCAACGACTTCCACATCTTCGACCTGACGGGCCGGCGCTACAAGTTCCTCTCCTATCCGGTCCGCTCCGTCCCGATCGCCCAGTTCTCCTGCCTTACGCCGCTGGACGAGACCAGCTACCTGACCGCCGGCTCCCACCATCACGAGAAGAACCACGTGCGTTACGTCAGCGCCCGCAGCGTGGTTTTCCGGGTTGGCCTGGAAGGGGAAGAGCTGGCTCGCTGGTGCGGCGAGGTGAACCTCGAGCCCGACCGGGCCCTGCGCGCCACCGGCAATTTCGGCGAGTCCCCCCGCACGCCGCTCGAGCTCCAGGGCCTGGCGGTGGACACCAAGAACAAGCGCATCTTTTTCGGCTGCTCGCAACCGATGTCCAGCCAGGAAACCATTCTGGTCTATGAAGGCAAGCTGGACAAGTTCCTGGCCCGTGACAAAGGCTTTGAGCTCAAAGAACTGAAGACCGACCTCAAACCAGAGACCGATCCGACCACCAACACTCCGTATTTCCTGGCTGACATGCAGTACATTCCAGGAGAAGGCTTACTCCTCTTGCTGGGCTCCCAGTCCTATGACAAGCGCACCTTTGGAGCCAGCCAGCTGTGGATGTTGCGGGGTGGTTTTCCCCCACCCAAGCTCATCATGAAAGACATCGCTCCCGGCAATCGAGCTGCCGGGCTGGCCGTTCGCCACATCAAGGAACGCAACTACGACGTCGCCATCACTTTTGACAACGATCCCGAGGAAACCCGTATCCCCTCACGCCTGTTGGTGTTGCCGGGAGTCAAGCTGTAGGTGGGCGAGGTCGAGTTATCCGCCCTGCGCGAGCGCATCGCCGAGATCGACGAGCAGATCTTGAGCCTGATTGGCGAGCGACTCGAAACCGCGGTAGCCGTGGCTGAGGCCAAGCGCAGCGGGAGGATCCCTGTGCGCAACTTCCAGGTGGAAGTGGAGGTGCTGGCCCGCGCCCGCCGGGCAGCCCGGCAGAAAGGGTTTGACGAAGAGCTTGCCCAGCGGGTGCTTCGCGAGCTGATCGAAGCATCGGTCAGCACCCAGACCCAGCACAACATGACCCCCTCCGAGCGCCAGCAGCGGGTTCTCATCGTGGGAGGAGGCGGCCGCATGGGCCGCTGGCTGGGGCAGTTCTTCGCCGACCAGGGCCATCAGGTGGCTGTGACCGACCCGAGCTGGCAGAACAGCCTGCCGCTGCGAGAGGGGGTGGCCGAGGCCGAAGTGGTGGCGCTTGCCACCCCCCTCTCCGCCACCCCCCCGGTCCTTCGGGAAGTGCTCGCGCTTCCCCAGCGCCCGCTCGTGTTCGACATCTGCAGCCTCAAGGGCGAGCTCATCCCGATTCTGCGTGAGGCGGCCGGCCAGGGCCATCGGGTCACCAGCCTGCACCCGATGTTCGGTCCCGGGCCGGCGCTGCTATCGGGGCAGACCCTGCTGGTCTGCGACGCGGGCCACGCCGAGGCCACGCGTCAGGCGCGCGCTCTCTTTTCGCACAGCGCTCTCAGTCTCTGCGACCTGCCCCTCGAAGAGCACGACCGGGTGATGAGCGTGGTGCTCGGGATGAGTCACGCGATCAACCTGGTCTTCGCGCTCACCCTGGCCCGCTTCGGCTTGCCTCTGGAGCAGTTGGGACGACTCGCCTCGAGCACCTTCGCCCGTCAGATCCAGACCACCGCCCAGGTGGCGGGCGAGAATCCCTCTCTCTACCACCAGATCCAGTTCCTCAATCAGCACACAGGTGGGGTCTACCAGGCCCTGAGCAGCGCGCTGGCCGACTTCCGCGCCGCCGCCACCTGTTCCGACGAAGACCAGTTCGTCTGCTTGATGGACGAGTGTCGCCAGTTCTTTTACGGAAAGAATGCCGATGGCTGATCAGATCGTCATCCGGGGATTGAAGGCGGACTGCATCATCGGTCTGGCCGATTGGGAGCGCATGGTGCGCCAGACCGTCTCGCTGGACCTGTGGCTGGACTGCCAGGTCGGCCTGGCGGCTCAGCACGACAAGGTTGTGGAGGGGGTTCTCAATACCCGCAGCCTCTCCAAGCGCGTCCAGGCCTTCATTGCCGACTCCGAGTTCCAGCTCATCGAAACCCTGGCCGAGCGCCTGGCGGCCCTGATCCTGCGCGAGTTCCCCGTCCAGAGAGTGCGCCTGCAACTGGCCAAGCCAGGCGCGTTGCGGGGAGCCGAGTCGGTCGCCGTTCGCATCGTGCGACCCCGCGGTTCATAGACAAGGACCGCCTTCACTGACGAAGGTCATTCCTCCCAGGCGCTCTCGGCCCTTATCATGCTTGAGTGGAGACCTCTTCGCCCGCTCACGTTTTTCGCGTCAGCCTGGGGCGCTTTCTCCGGTGGTTCGCTCTACCGGGGAGCCTGCTGGGAGGCTATTGCCTCTATCTCCTGTGGTGGCTCTGGCGGGTCTGGCCCGCGGCCGTGGAGGGGCGGCTGGGAATGGCCCTCCCCCTGGTCGTTCTGGTAGGGCTGATCTTCGGCTCACTGGGGTCCATTGCCTGGGCCCACGCCGGTCTGGAATATGAGCTTCAGGCATACGGTTTGATCGTCAAGCAGCGGGGTGCGCGCCTGCACTTCTCGTGGGACCGGTTGATCTGCACTCGCTCCCATCGCGCGAGCTGGCGGGCCCGCCTGCACCTGTCCGACGGGGAGAAGGAGCACCTGGTCGAAAGCTTCTTCCTGCCAGATTTCGAGACCCTGGCAACCCTGGCTCAGCAACGCGCCCGGCGTCGCAGCACAACTCTGACCCCCTGACCTGGATCATATTACCCGCCACCCAGAGGCGCTATCCTCTGGATACGATGAGACCTAAAGCATTAAGTCTACTGGAACTGGTGGTGGCGGTGGGGGTATTCGCGACCGCCTTTCTCCTTCTCCTGGGTGTCTTCCCCACGGCCACCCGGGCCATCCGCCAGGCCAACGAGTATCTCACCGCTTCCTTCCTGGCCGAGCAGGAGATCGAGACGGTCCGAGGCCTCGCGTTTGAGGATATCGACGACGTGTCTCCTCGCGAGGTCACCGTCCAAACCACAAACCGGGGGACCACCGCGGACGCAAGCTATACTGTCGAGGTGGACATCGACAGCCTGAATCCAGAGCTCAAGCGCATTCGAATTCTGGTCAGCTGGACCCGCGAGCGACCCCGCAGTCTGGAGTTGAGCACCTATGTCGCAGACTACTGAGCGGAAAGCATTTACCCTTGCCGAGGTCCTGATCTACGCGATCGTCGCCATCTTGCTGCTGGCCATGGTCTACTCAACCTTGATGATGGTGCTCCAGGTCTACCAGAACACGCGTAACTTCGCCCTCTTGCAGATGGAGGCGATGAAATCGGCCAGCGAGGTCGCCAACGAGCTTTCGCGGTCCCCCAAGAGCTCGGTGTCCACCGGGTCGGACTGGCTCCTCATGCTCTCGAGCGTGGCTCCGACCGGCCGGATCGCGTATGACAACTCGGGTCGGGTGCTGTGGCAAAAGTGGGTCCTCTACTACCGAGACGCCGACAACAAGCTCCTGCGCAAGGAGCTGACCTTCACTCCCACCGCGACCCCGCCGGTCGTGGCACCCGACGTCAACACCCTGATCAACGACCAGAACCTGCCCGCGCGTATCGTCGCCACGGACATCACCGGCCTGACCTCCTCGGGCGCATTTGCCGGAGAATCGGTCACCATCACCGCGAGCAACGATCTGAGGGGTCTTGCGAGCGTCAATGTCACGCTTGGATGCAGCTTCCGCCCGCAGGGCGAGTAGAACCGGAGGCCCGTATGTCTGCCAAGAAACAAGCCGCGAACTCTCTGGCCATCGCGCTGATGGTCCTGGTCGTCCTGGTCGTGATGGTGGTTGCAGTCGGCATCCTGGGGTCGCAACACCTCAATCTGGTCAAATCCAACCTCCGAAGCACCACTGCGGTCTACGCCGCCGAAGCCGGCATCGCTGCTGCCCTGGTCGAGCTGAAGGCAAACCCGGGCTGGTCGGCCGGCTTCCAGAATGTCGACCTCCAGGGCGAGTGGGACCCTCGCTATTCGGTCAGCGTCACCAACAACAACCTGGGCGGAGGGGTCATGACGGCACCTGACGGGACCGAGGTGCCCGCAGGATGCGTCTATCTTCTCGCCACCGGAACGTGCCAGGGGGTCCAACCTCGCCGGGTGGCGGTCATGCTGACGGCCGGCGGCGGAGCCTTTCGCTACGTCATCGCTTCGGGTGGCAACATCGACCTCTCCGGCCACGGAGACATCCGCGGGAGCATCAAGTCCAACGGCGACATCTCCTTCAAGGGTAGCATCAACATCATCCCCGACCAGGGCTCTGGCCGAGTGATCGCAGCCTACCTCCCCGACGAGAATGGCAATCCGACGATTGGCCCTGATGGAAAGCCGCTGGGAAACATCTTCATCGGCTCTGGTCTCGATGTCGAGCCCGGCCAGGATGTGCGGGCGCGATACCTGATCGACAGCGTCGCCAAAGTCGATCCCCCCGGAGCAGCCCATCCCTACGACACGAGCTCGGACACTCTGCCCTTTGGTCCCACCTTCAACGACACTCTGCCCGACCCCGACCGCTCGGTCTTGCTCGCTCCCGGTGGCTACGTGCAACACAACGAATCAAGCTATCCGTTCGGAAAAATCAAGACCCTGCAGCTTAACGGCAAGATCCACTTCTTCCCCAACGGGCTGACGATGGACTCCGGGAGCAAGGTCGAGGGACCGGGCACCATCGTGGTGGGCAACGGCAATTCGGCCACGTTCAACATCCCGCTGAACCTGGAAATGAATGTGATCGCGCTGGATAAGGAAGCTCCGGAGCCGGGCGAGTTTGGTAAAGCCACGGTCACCTTCGGAGCCAACACGGTGATCCGTGGCCTGGTCTACAGCCACGGCATCGTTGAAGCCAAGGCCCAGTTCGAGGTGGAGGGGTATGTGATCTGCTATGGAGACTGGAAGCAGGTCCAGGCCAATGCAAGCGTCGACGCCTCTCGAAATCCGGACCTGAGAGTGCCTGGTTTCGAGGCCTGGTTTGGTGGAGGAGGCGGCAGCGTCCAGGTGATGTCCTGGCAGAGGTTGTGAGTTGACCACCGTGGTTGCCGACTATCGGGTGCTGGAAACCCTGCCCGACGGGTCCCTGAAAGCTGAGGGCCCCGACCGGGGGCAATGGAGGCTCGAGCCCGTGCCGAGCGACCTGGGCGATGAGCGATTCGAGCAACTCGCCCATATCCGGGACGAGGTCTTGCCCCGGGTGGCTCTCCCCGTGCCACTCGAGGGCGGTCGCTACCTCCCGGTCGAGTGGTTCGAGCCTCCCTGTGCCGCTCCCGACCGGGAGAGGATGCTGGAGCAGATCGGGCGACTGGGCCCGGCCCTGGACCGGCTCTGGCACGAGAGCGGCTACGAGCTCCCCCGCTCCATCGAGCTGGGAGAAGACCCGGCCGGTCACCTGCGCCTGGCCCGCTTGTTAGGCGGGGAGGCACGTCCCCGGCTCAGCGCCCTGCTCGCCGAGCTGGCAGCCGGCCTGACCCGCCTGCTCACCCGGCCAGGGGCGGGCGGGATGCATGAGCAGCTCCCGCTGAACCTCGACTGGACTTTGCAGCGCGCTCTCTCCGGCGACCCCGAGCGCTCCTTCCGAAGTTTCTCCGAGTTCACTGAATCTCTGGCCCGCAGGCACACGGCCGCGCGACCCCACCCGGACGAGCGACGGCTGCCGCCGGTGATCCATCGTAAGCGCAAGCCGCGAAGCAAGATAGCCCGAGTGCTGGTCGCCCTGGTCGTGATGGCCGCGCTCTGGGGTCTTTGGCAGCTGGGGCGCGAGCAAGTCTACCAACCCGTGCTGGAAGACGCGGTGGTGGTGGCCCTTCCTCGCACCCTGCTGATCTACTCCTCGGTGGGACGAAACCTGCTGGACCGCATCCCCGCCCCCGCAGAGATCGTCGATGTGGCAGGCTCGGAGGACGGCCTGCTGGTGGCCTCGGCAGGCCCCGTCCGCCAACTGCTGGTGTATGACCTGCGCCAGGGCCGCTGGCGGGTGGGCGGCCTGATGGAGCGCGAGCCCGGGACGATCGAGATGGACTGGGACGGCACCCATCTGGTCGTGGTGGAGCCAGGCTCACGAACGGCGATCAGCCACGCCCTTCGCCCGCGCGAGCAGTGGACCAACCGCAATCCTCCCCTGATTCCCACGGCCATGTTCGCGGGCAGCGGCCGCGACCTGGTGGCGACGGCCCACGACGAAAGCGGCACCCTGGTGGTGGTGGGAGACCCGACCCGGGGTCGCCTGGCCTGCTACCAGGCCGAGGATCGGCGCCTGCTGGCCAAGGTCAAACTGGAGCCCTTCACCGCCCTGAGCCTCTCCTCCGGAGGCAAGACGCTCTTGCTGGCTCGTCCCGGCGAGCTGGTAAGGCTGGCTCCCCGCAGCCTCGAGGTGGAGGACCGCCTGGCCCTGCCCGGGAGGACGGTGGTGCGATTGCTCCAGGATGAGGCCCGGGGCAGACTCTGGGCCGTGCACGAGGACGGCCAGGTCAGCCGGCTGGATTTGATGAGCGACAGAGTGCTGGCCAGCTCCAGGGCCTGGGGAACCCCGGTGGATGCCGTCCGGGCGGGACCCCGGCTCTGGCTGGCCACCACGAACGCCCTCTTGATTCTTGACGCCGAGTCCCTGGATCTGCTTCAGGAGCTGTCTTTACCCGAGCCCGCGCGGGGGTTGACCGTGGTGCACTGATGCGCCCTCCAGGAGGCCAACATGGAAAAAATCGACCTGGTTAAGAGTCTGGATGAGGCCGGCCTTGTCATGGAAGAGGCAGCCCGGGTGGTGCTGGCCGATCCTCGCTTCCAGCGCATGCCGGTTACCCGGGCGCTGGTCGAGGGCAAGCTGATCAAAGAGGGCGAGCTGGCTGACTTCCTGGCCAGACTGTTCCACCTCGATTATGTCGTGCTCGACGATCTCCGTCCCGAGCTTCTGCAGCTGCTGCCCCGATCTCTGATGCAGGACGCGGCCGTCGTTCCCTACCGGATGGAGGACGACGAGTTGACCATCGCGGTAGCCGACCCGCTGGACGTGGCCACCGAAGACATCATTCGTGGGCTCACCCATCTCAAGCTGCGCCGGGTGGTCGCTCGGCGCAGCGACATCCTGCGAGCCCTTCAGGGGCCCAAGGGGGGAATGTCTCAGGCCATCGAGGGCTTCGTGGCCCACTCGCCTCATCAGGAGGTGGAATTCTTCGCCGACCGCGACGAAACCGAGGCGGCCGTACCGACGGACGAGTTCCACGAGCATGACGCCCCCATCATCGACCTGGTGGCAGCCTTGATCTCCGACGCCATCCAGCTCAAGGCCTCGGACATCCACGTCGAGCCCCAGGAAAACTGCCTGCGCATCCGCTACCGCATCGACGGCGTTCTGAGAATCTTCGGCGAGCTGCCCAAGAAGGTCCAGAACGCCGTGATTTCCCGCATCAAACTGGCCTCTGGGATGGACATCTCCGAGCATCGCAGGCCTCAGGACGGCCGCAGCCAGGCCCGGGTAGGGCGTAGATGGGTCGACCTGCGCGTCAGCGCCACCCCTTCCTACTACGGCGAGAAGGTGGTGCTGCGCATCCTGGACAAGAGCGTGGGCCTGCTCCGCCTCGACAGCCTGGGAATGTCGGACGAGGTCTATCAGGTCTACTCCCGAGTCCTGGAGAGCCCGCAGGGAATGGTACTCCTGACCGGTCCCACCGGCTCGGGCAAGACCACCACTCTTTACGCCAGCCTCAACGTGCGCAACCGCACCGCCGACAACCTGGTGACGGTGGAGGACCCGATCGAGTACCAACTGGCCGGCATCACCCAGATCCAGATGAATCCCAAAGCCGGCGTGACGTTCGCCTCGGCTCTGCGGTCCATCTTGCGCCAGGACCCGGACATCATCATGGTGGGCGAGATCCGTGACCTGGAAACAGCCGAAATCGCCTTCCAGGCTGCTCAGACAGGCCACTTCGTGCTCTCCACCCTGCACACCAACTCCTCGCCCGCCACCATCATCCGCCTCTCCCACATGGGGGTGGAGCCGTTCCTGGTGGCCTCCTCGCTGCTGGCGGTGGTGGCCCAGCGCCTGGTGCGCCGCATCTGCCCGGCCTGCAAGCGGGAGATGCGACCCGACGAGGGCACCCTCAAATTCGTCGAGCTGGCTTCCCAGCGAGAGCTGCCCGCCACCTTCTGGGAAGGAGCCGGCTGCGACCAGTGCGGCAAGACCGGTTTCAGAGGTCGGGTGGGGCTGTACGAGATCTTGCCGATGACCGACAGCCTGCGCGAGCAGATCTACGCGGGCACCAGCCAGGACAGGATCTCCCAGACCGCGTTCAAGGAAGGCTTCTCGACCCTCTTGCACGATGGAATGACCAAGGTGGCCGCGGGCGAGACTTCGCTGGCCGAAGTCCTGCGAGTGGTGCCCATCGAGTCGGCGGGCGCCATCGCGCGCCTGCTCGCCTCAGGGTCGAAAGTCTGACCTCCAGATGTGCTCGGGCCCGTGCGCCACCCGCTCGAGCAGCTCGCGCAGGGGAACTTGGAGCACGGGATGGACCAGCTCCGGCTCCAACTCGACAAGCGGAACCAGCACGAAGCACTGGCTGGCCACCTGGGGATGGGGCAGCTCCCAGTCTTCATGACGCTCGACCCGGTCGTGATACAGGGTCAGATCCAGGTCGATGGTGCGGGCGGCGAGCTTGTCCGCGCTGCGACGTCGGCCCAGCTCGGCCTCCAGCTCGCGCAGGCGCCCGCGCAGCTGAGCCGGGGGGAGAGCGGTCTCGATCTCCACGGCCAGGTTGAAAAAACACGGTTGTTGCGAGCCTGGTGGGTAGGGCGGGCTCTCATAGACGGCGCTGCGGCGCTTGACCTTGAAGGAGCGCTCGAGGGCCGACAGAGCCGAGCGCAGGCTCTGCTCGCGCTGCAGGTTCGAGCCCAGATCGAGGAAGATCAAACCAGCGTGCGCCCCCCATCGACCTGCAGAACCTGCCCCGTCACGAAATCGGCCCGGGCCAGAAAGACCACGGCCTCGGCGA
The DNA here is from genome assembly GCA_045863235.1 of Candidatus Xenobia bacterium. Lineage (GTDB taxonomy): Bacteria > Vulcanimicrobiota > Xenobia > Xenobiales > QWHO01 > QWHO01. The sequence goes on from BTUM01000008.1 coordinate 58,061, forward strand.
TGGACTCGGCCCCGCCCAGACGTTCGAGCGGGATCCTTTCGACCAGGCGGCGCTCGTGCTCGGGGTCGGCCTCTGCCGGAGGCAGGGCGGCCCCGGGCGCAACGGCGTTGCAGCGCACCTCGGGAGCCAGCTCCAGAGCCAGGCAGCGAGTCAGCATGACCACTCCTGCCTTGCTCAGGCAGTAGGGGAGATGGCCTTTGAGAGGACGCTCGCCATAGATGTCGGCCAGGTTAACGATGGCGCCAAATGAGGCGCGCAGACGCGGTGCCAGGCCAACCGCCAGGCCCAGAGGAGCCTCCAGGTTGAGCCCGCGGAAACGATCCCAGTCGTCCAGCGCCCGCTCCAACGGGCTGGGGCCAAAGAGGGCCGCGTTGTTGACCAGCAGATCCAGCCGCCCGAATCGCGAGAGGGCCTCCTGCACCAGCTGCTGCACCCCCTCACGGCGGCTCAGATCGGCCCGGACGGTCTCCACCCGCCCGGCCAGCGGCTCGGGATCGGAGCGATGCACGTGTAACAGCAGGTCGTAGCCCTCGCGGGCCAGAGCGGCAGCCACGGCCTGCCCCAGCCGCACTCCAGCCCCGGTTACCAGCGCCACTTTGCGCTCCATGCTGGAGGCCGGTTCCCCCCGTGGTCCGGGTTGACCTTCCGTGGTATTCTCCCCAACAGAGCCGTGAGCGACTACGATCCGAACGACGAGGCCCTGCACAAAGCCTTCACGCGCGAGGAGGCTCCCCAGCCGTCGACCCCCAAGCGGTCGTCGGGCAAGGAGCGTCTGGCCAGCGGCACTTTGCTCGATGGGCGCTTCAAGGTTGTGCGCATGATCAAGGCCGGAGGCATGGGCGCCGTCTATGAAGTCTCCGACCGACTGCTCAACGACCGCATCTTCGCCCTCAAGGAGATGACCGACCTCAACAGCGACCCGGCCGAGCGCCTGGCTGCCCGCGACCGCTTCATCTCCGAGATCCAGGTGATGCAAGCCCTGCGGCACCCCAACATCCCCCGCATCACGGCCCAGTTCATTCACGAGAACTCTTTCTTCTTCGTGATGGAGTTCATCGAAGGGGTGGATCTGGGACAGGTGCTCAAGGAGCAGGGCTCCCCCGGACTGGATGCCCACCGGGTGGTGACCTGGGCCCTGCAGGTGCTTGATGCCCTGATCTACGCCCACGGGCAAGATCCCCCCGTCACCCATCGCGACATCAAGCCCTCCAACATCCTGCTCGGTCGAGACGATCGGGTGCGACTGATCGACTTCGGGATCGCCCGCGTGACCGGCCCGGGCGAAGGGTTCTGGATCGGCACGCCGGGCTACGCCCCGGCCGAGCAGCAGGCAAACCAGCCCGAGCCGAGCTCGGATCTCTACGCGCTGGGGGCCACCATGCACGAGCTCTTGAGCGGGCGCAAGCCGCAGGATTTCGATTTTCCAGCTTTCGAAGACCTGGGCGTGCAGGTTGACGCCGAGTTGGCCCGCATCATTTACGACTCGCTGGGCACCTGGCCCGAAGACCGCATTGCCCGCGCCCAGGACTTCGCCGATCGACTGCGCAACCTGGCCAACATTCAGGTCTACTTGCCGGGAGTCGACCCGGGCCAGGATTTCGAGGCCGCTGCCCACCGGCTCAAGACCGAGGTGCTCGATCCGCTGCTGCAAGAGCTGATCCAGCGCTATCGCAATGAGTGCCACACCCCTCACATCCCCAAGAACCTGGAGTTCTTACAGTTCACGCTGGCCTGTCCCACCGAATTCGAGCTCCGGGTGATCAAGGACCCCGACAGCGGGGAGATCGCCTTCCTCGAAAAGCAAGGCATCCTGAGCCCTCAACGCCTGGGTGGAGTCAATCCGCTATCGGATCAGGCCGAGAGCCAGGTGCGCAGTCTCATCGCGACCTTCGTGGACAACTACGAGAACTTCAAGAACTCCAACTGGATCGTGGGCTGATCCCTCCGGGGGGCAGGAAAAAATTCAATTCTTACGAACTAACTTTTGCTTCCCGCTTTCAGGGGGTTACGATTCTTGCTGGACAAACTGACCGGGCTCTATCAAAAGAAGTACTTCCTCGAGCAACTCGACCTCGAGGTGAAGCGCTGCGCCCGCTACCGGCGTCCCCTGTCGGTACTGGCTCTCGAGCTCGACTACGCTTACTTCCACCCCGATGTGGACGTGCGCTGGTCCATGGGTTACACCCTGTTCAAGCAGCTCGGTCCCATCGTGATCTCCACCCTGCGCAACGTCGACCTGGCCTCCCGCTTTGATGGAGAAGTGTTTCTCGCCTTCCTGCCCGAGACCGGACGCGAAGGGGCCCTGATTGCCGGCGAGAGACTACGCAGCCGCGTCGAGCGCCACTGGTTCCTGGGCCAGGTGCCCGGGGCGCCCGCCGCCGAGGGACTCAAAAGCGACCGCTTCCGAGTGGCGCTCAACGTGGGAGTGGCCATCTTTCCCGAGAACGGCCTCGAGCCGCCGACCCTGGTGGAAGCCGCCCGAGGAGCTTTGATGTGGGCCAAGAGCGAGGGCAGCAATCGGGTGAAGATCGCCTCCAGCGGGGGGGTGGAGACCAGCCTCCCCGAGGCCAGCGCCAGCGAACGACCCAGAACTGACGCTCCCACCTCGTGGGACGCGCTCGCAACCGACCACAATGAGGAGTAGACGCCCATGGTCAGGTATGCTAGATTAGGGCCGGAGGTCGGAGTATGACGGCTCCCTATGTTTGGGCTTTCGGGCTTGGTTTCGTGCTCACGCTGGCCCTGACCCCGGCAGTCCAGGCCCTGGCCCGCCGGGCCGGCGCCATGGACAAGCCCGACCCGCGCAAAGTGCATAAAGTACCCATCCCGCTCTGGGGTGGGCTGGGCGTTTTTCTGGCCTGCGTAAGCGCCATGGCGCTGGTGCTGTGGCCCCTGCGCGAGAGCCTGACCGAGCGCATGGTCAACCACCTCCTGGGCATGCTCATCGGGGGGTCTGTGATCGTGGCGGTGGGCATGGTCGACGACCGCTTCGGCATGAAGGCCACCGTCAAACTGGCCTTGCAGATTCTGGTGGCCTGCATCATGATCTCCTTCGGGATCCGCATCGACTACCTGTCCATCCCGTTCCACGGATTGGTCTTCCTCGAGCCCTGGCAGGCCATCGGATTGACCATGTTCTGGATCGTGGGCATCACCAACGCCATCAACCTGCTCGACGGATTGGACGGCCTTCTTTCAGGCGTTTCTCTCATCTCGGCGGTCATCTTCGCCGTCGTCGCCAGCGCCAGCGGACAGGGCCAGTGGGTCACCGTGCTGATGATGGCCACCATTGCCGGCTGCGCCCTTGGCTTTCTTCGTTACAACTTCAATCCCGCCCAAATCTTTCTTGGCGACACGGGCAGCCTCTTCTTCGGGCTGATGTTCGCTGGTTTCTCCGTCATCGGAACCCTCAAGGTCACGGCCGCCTTTGCGCTGGCCATCCCGGTGTGCATTCTCGGGGTGCCCATCCTGGACACCTCGTTTGCGATCGTCCGTCGCAGCCTGGCGCGGCGCCCCATCTTTCAACCCGACAAGGGGCACCTGCACCATCGACTGCTCGGATTGGGCTTGTCCCAGCGCCAGGCCGTGATGTGGATTTACTTCATCAACATCCTCTTCGGTCTGGCCGGACTCGCCATTGCCTACGCCGCCAAATAAAGTGCACGTGATGACAGTCTTCGGGACGCGCCCGGAGGCGATCAAGATGGCTCCTGTGGTGCTGGCCCTGGCGGCTGATCCGCGCGTACGCGTGACCAACGTCGTCACCGGCCAGCACCGCGAGATGCTCGATCAGGTGATGCAACTGTTTGGCATCTCGCCTGACGTCGACCTGAACATCATGCAACCCGGCCAGACCCTTTCGGCCATCACCACGCGCACCCTGGAGGGACTCGAACCGGTGCTAAGGCAGCACCAACCCGACGTGGTGCTGGTTCAGGGAGACACCACCACCGCCTTCGCCGCCGGGCTGGCGGCTTTCTATCATAAGATTCCGGTCGGCCACGTAGAAGCCGGCCTGCGCACCGACGATCGCTACGACCCCTTTCCCGAGGAGATCAATCGGCGACTCCTGACCACCCTGTGCGAGATGCACTTCCCCCCCACTCACACCTCCTACTCGATCCTGCGCAACCTCGACGTGTGTCAATCGCGCATCCATTTGACCGGCAACACGGTCATCGACGCCCTGCATCGAATCCTGGCCGAGACCCCCCCCGGCCTGCCGGGCGATCTCCAGGGCATCTCGGCGGAAAGCCGCATCCTGCTTGTAGAAACGCATCGTCGCGAAAATCTCGGCAAGCCCATGCAGGATATCTGTGAGGCCCTGCGAACGCTCGTGAAAAAGTTCACAAACACCGTCCTGGTGTTCAGTGTCCATAAGAATCCGCAGGTACGGGAAGTCGTCTTCCCGGCTCTAGAAGGGCTGGAGCGGACCTACCTGCTGGAACCGGTTGATTACCCGGTTCTGCTCCGGTTGATGAGAGAGTCAACCCTTATCCTGACCGACTCGGGGGGAATTCAGGAAGAGGCTCCCGCTCTCGGTAAGCCGGTGCTGGTTCTCAGGCGGACCACTGAACGCCCGGAAGGCATCGAGGCTGGAGTCTCCCGTCTGGTGGGAACCGACCCCGCGCTCATCGTCGAAGAGGCTTCCCGGCTTCTGACCGACCCGGAGGAATACCGGAAGATGAGCCAGGTCGCCAACCCGTATGGAGACGGCCGGGCCTCCGAGCGGATCGTCCAGGCCGTGTTACACCGGTTTGGCCATCTACCAGAACGGCCGCCAGACTTTGTCTATGCGCCTTCTGGCTCGGAGCTCGGAGCTACCCTCAAATGAGCGATGAAGAGGAGTCCGGCGGACGCCCCTCCCGCTCGCTCGAGGAAGTAGAACAGAAGATTCGTGAGTTAAAGGAACCCCGTAAGGGTGACCTGACTCTGGGGCGAGGAATGGCACTGGTCTTCTCGCTGGGCTTCGCGGTGGTGGGCGCTCTCTATGGCGGCTACCTCTGCGGACACTGGCTCGATCAGCGCTACCACTCGCAGTTCTTCACTCCGGTGATGGTGCTGGTGGGTCTTGGCCTGGGGGTGTTTGTGGGCTACCGGCTGATCAAGCCATTGCTGGAGGACTGAAGGGAAATGCCTACGGGCATCTTGGCGGGACTATTGTTGGGAGCGGCCCATCTGGCCCTGTTTCACCGCGGGGTGAGCCTGGCCTGCTCCATTCGCCGCCCCACGGCCGCGCGCTGGGTAGCTTTCATGCTCAGCGCCATGCGCTTTCTGATGACCGCCTCGGCTGGCTACGCAATGGTGCATTCGGGCGTTTCGGCGCTGGGACTGGGAATTGGACTGCTGGTCGCCCTGTACGCCTATCGCATCAGCCTGATGATGATTCCAATGCCCAGGGAAAGCAGGGTCTGAGATGATGCTGTGGTTGGCTCAGGAGGTCGAAGCACATGGCGCCCACGGCGCTCACGCCGCTGGCGATTACAGTATGTACTACATCCCCATCGGTTCGACGCTGTTCGTTTACCTGATCATCTTCGTCACGGCCTCCATGGCCCGCAGCGGCATCGGCATCATCCCTCGGGGTTGGGGCGCCGTCTACGAGCACATCTTCGACTGGCTCGACGGCCTGGCCCAGGATCTGATGGGCCCTGAAGGTCGCAAGTACGTGCCCTTCGCCATGTCGATCTTTCTCTTCGTTTTGGTGTCGAACTGGTCGGGACTGTTGCCCTGGCCGACTTTCGGGGAGGGGCATGATGCCATCAGCTACATTCCCCCCTCGACCTCGTTCAACACCACCCTGGCACTGGCCCTGATCTCCTTTGGCTCCTTCAACCTGTTCGGCTTGCAGAAGCGGATCTTTCCGCCCAAGGAAGAGGAGCAATCGCACGTGGGCCACGCCGAGCACGAGCCCGAGGTGCCCGGCCACCCGGTCCCGCACCACCACAATCCCGGCGGACTGGCCGGTCTGGGCGTCTGGATTGCCCACTTCTGGCAGCCAACTCCTCAGTTGTGGGCTTCGATGGAAGGTGCCATGCGTTACACGCTGGTGCCGGTGCTCTGCGTCCTCTTCATCTTGCTCAACATCGTGGAAGAGTTCGCCCGCATCATGTCGCTGTCGATTCGACTCTACGGCAACATTTTTGGCGAGTCCAGCGTGCACCACAACCTGATGGCCACCATGTGGAACTTCTTCAACGTCGCGCTGACCTCGCTGGCTCAGGGCAACCTGGGCGGGCTCGGAATGGGCGTGATGGTGGTGGTGCTGTGGGGTGCGTCCATCTTCGCAACCTGTCTTGGCGGCCTGGCGGGATTCATCCAGGCCATGATTTTTTCGGTTTTGACTCTCAGCTACATCGGCCACGCCGTGGCCGACGAACACTGAGGATCAGCAACTTGGGTAACCAGGCATAGGAGGTACATGGAAATGTTTTTCAAGATGCGTAAAGCGCTGCCGATGCTGGTAGGCATTCTCCTCAGCATGACGGCCTGCGCCTTCGCTCAAGATGGTGGAGCAGCCCCTTCCCCGCGGTATGCAGCGTTGCTGGCCGCGGGTCTGGCCATCGGGCTGGGAACCATCGGCCCGGGCATCGGCCTTGGCAGCGGTGTGGGGAAAGCGATGGAAGCCATCGGGCGGAACCCCGAAGCGGCCGGCACCATCCGGAACGTCATGCTGATCGGTCTGGCATTCATCGAGGCCCTCTCGATCTACGCGCTGGTCATCGCCTTCATTCTCCAGGGCGCCCAGTAAGAAACCTCGCCTGTTCCCACCGGGAGCCTCGTCAGGGGCTCCCGGCCAGGCGCGCTATTTGAGGAACTATGGAAACGATCGCTTCGGTTCTGAAGAGTCTGAGTTTTGATCCAGTCTTATTCTGGTTTCAATTCGTCATGTTCTTCGTGTTCCACTACACGCTCAAGGGACTGCTCTACGGACCTTTGATGCGGGTGCGTCTGGAACGAGACGGAAAAGTTTCAGGTCGACTGAAGGAGGCCGAGCAAGTGGCGGCAGCCGCCCGGCAACTGAAGAACGACTACGATGAGGCGATTCGGTCGGCCAGACTGGAGGCCCAGGCCGTCCTGGCCCAGGCCGACCACGAAGGCAAGACCCACAAGGAGGCCCGGGTGGCCGAGGCCCGCGAGGAAGCTCGCAAAGTGGTCGAGGAGACCCAGCTGAAAGTTGATGCCGAACGACAGGCTGCCCTGGCGAGCCTGCAGGCGGACATCAAGGAATTGTCGACTTCCATCATCGATCGACTGGTGTCGCCTGCTTTGAAGGGTGCCGACAAGGACAAGCTTTTGAGCAAGATTCGGAGCGCTTCCTGATATGCACGGCGAGAACATCTTCAGCTGGATCATCACCCTGATCAACTTCGCCATCCTTTACGTCCTGTTTGACATGATTTTGATCAAACCGATGATTCAGGCCGCTAAGGACCGCGAGACCCGCGCCAAGAACAATCTGGATGAGGCCGAAAGTCTCTACCAGGATGCTGTGAAGCACAAGGCCGAGTATGAGAAGCTCCTGACCGGGCTATCAGCTGAAAAAGAGCAGATCGCCAGGCACGCTCAGGAAGAAGCCCAGCGAATCAGGGAATACTTCGAAGAAGAGGCCGTGCGCGAGGCCGACTGGGTGCGGCAGCGCGCCTCCTCGGAAGCGGAGATCCTTCGTCGTCAGGCGACTCTCGAGCTGCAGGACCTGGCTTCCGAGCAATCGGTGACGCGGGCCAGGCAGTTGCTGGAAGCCAATCTGGCCGCCGGCGACAAGAAAGCGATCCTGGCCAACTTCGTAGAACGGGTAGGCACCACCAAGCATGCTTCTTGAAACGGTCGCAAATCGTTACGCAGAAGCTCTCTACGGGATGGCCAAGGCCGAGGGCAAGGCCAAGCAACAGCTCAAAGAGCTCGAGCAGGTCAGCGCCGTGATCGCCAACTCGCGGGCCCTGGGACGCGCCGTCCAGTCGCCAACCATTCCCCCCGCGGTCAAGAGGAACATCCTGCGCGACGTGCTCAAGAAGGAGAAGCTCAGCCCTCGAACGTTGCACTTCTTCTACTTGCTCGTGGACAAGAGCCGCGAGCTCTACGTTCGGGCCGTGGTGGACTCGTTCCGCGAGTTCTTGCGGCGTGACGAGGGCGTGGTGAAGTGTCGCGCCGAGGTGGCCTCGCCTCTGGACGAGGAAATGAAAGCCCGCCTGATCGAGCAGATCGCCAAAGCCACCAAAATGAAGGTGGAGCTGGAGGTTGTGGAGCGGCCAGAGCTGTTGGCCGGGGCCATTCTCACTGTGGGGGACCGCCTCATCGACGGAAGTTTCAGCAGCCAGTTGACCAATATTCGAAAACGCTTCGCTCGACTCGAGCGAGCGGTTGTCTACTAAGGAGGATCTCATGGCCATTCGCTCTCAGGAAATCTCCGATATTCTCAAGCGCGAGATCGAGAGTTACGAGCCCGACGTCGAGGAGCTCAATTACGGCACCGTCATCCAGGTGGGTGACGGAATCGCCACCATCTACGGCCTGAAGCAGGCCCGTTCGGGCGAGCTGTTGAGCTTCCCCAACAACAAAATGGGCATGGTGATGAACCTGGAAGAGGACACCATCGGCTGCGTGGTCATGGGCTCCGACCTGGACATCAAGGAAGGCGACCGGGTCGAGAGCACCGGGCGCATCGTCGAGGTCCCGGTGGGCGAGGAGATGATCGGTCGGGTGGTCAACGCCCTCGGTGAAGCCATCGACGGTGGTCCAGCCATCGCCTCCAAGCGCAAGCGCACCGTCGAGTTCACAGCACCCACGGTGCCCGAGCGCCAGCCGGTGCACGAGCCCCTCCAGACCGGACTGAAGGCCATCGACGCGCTGATTCCCATCGGGCGCGGCCAGCGCGAGCTGATTATCGGAGACCGCCAGACCGGCAAGACGGCCATCGCCGTGGACGCCATCATCAACCAGACCGACGGCGACGTGGTCTGCGTCTACGTGGCCGTGGGCCAGAAAACCAACAACGTAGCCGCCGTGGTGGACATGCTCAAGAAGCACAACGCCATGAAGCATACTGTGGTGGTGGCCGCCAACGCCAACGAGCCCCCCTCGCTCTTGTATCTTGCCCCTTACACCGGCTGCGCCATCGCCGAAGACCTGATGTACAGCGGCAAGCACGTGCTCATCGTGTACGATGACCTCACCAAGCACGCCAAGGCCTACCGCGAGATCTCGCTGCTGCTGCGTCGTCCCCCGGGACGCGAAGCTTATCCGGGCGACGTCTTCTTCTTGCATTCGCGGCTGCTCGAGCGAGCTGCCAAGCTTTCCAAAGAGAAGGGCGGCGGCTCCATGACGGCGCTGCCCATCATCGAAACCCAGCTCGGCGACGTGTCGGCCTACATCCCCACCAACGTCATCTCGATCACCGACGGGCAGATCTACCTGGATACGGACCTCTTCTACCAGGGAATCCGCCCTGCGGTGGACGTGGGTCTGTCGGTGTCGCGGGTGGGCGGCGCCGCCCAGATCAAAGCCATGAAGCAGGTGGCCGGTCCTCTGCGTCTCGACCTGGCCCAGTACCGCAATCTGGCCGCTTACACCAAGCTGTCAGCGGACGAGTTGGACGATGCCTCCCGCAAGCAGCTCGCACGCGGCGAGCGCATCACCAACGTGCTCAAGCAGCCCCAGTTTGCTCCTGTGACCGTCGAAGAGCAGGTAGCCAGTATCTGGGCTGCCACCAACGGCCACATCGACAGCTTCCCGGCCCACGAGGCCCAGCGCTTCGAGGCTGGATTCCTGGCTTTCCTCAAGGAGAAGTTCCCCCAGGTCTTCACCATGCTGCGCGACAAGAAAGCCGTAACCGACGACGTCAAGTCTGCCCTGGAGACCGCCGTGGAAGAGTTCAAGAAGGCTTTCCGGGCGACCGCCGGTTAAGGAGCTGTCATGGCCAGCGAACGCGATATCAAGCGGCGCATCAAGTCGTGCCGCAATGTCCAGCAGATCACCAAAGCCATGAAGATGGTGGCAGCGGCCCGCATCAAGAAGGCCGAAAACCGGCTCAAGGCTTCCAAGCCTTATGCGCTCAAGCTGCAAGAGGTCGTCACCGAGCTCTGCTCGCAGCTCGAGGGGGCACTCCATCCCTTGATGGAAGCTCGACCGGTGGAGAAGGTCGGGGTGGTCATCGTGACCTCGGACAAAGGCCTCTGCGGCGCCTACAATAACAATCTGCTCAAGCTGGCCTTCAACTACCTCGAGACTACCCTGCGCAGCAAGACCGTCAAGCTGATGGCGGTGGGCTCCAAGGGCGTCAAGTTCCTGACCCGCCGCCGGCGTGCCATCGCCGTCGAGCGAGTCAAGTGGAACCCCGAATACCCCCTGGCCCAGGAGCTGGCCCAGGAGCTGAGCCACTGGTACACCTCCGGCGAGGTCGACCAGGTGCTGTGCTTCTACACCCAGTCCATCAGCGCCATGAATCAGAAGCCGGTCTTGGAGACCTTGCTGCCGCTCAAGGCCGAGAAGAAGGAGGGGGAGCAGAGCCCCCTCCCCTACGATTTCGAGCCCAGCGCCGAGCAGTCGCTCGGAATTTTGCTGCCGCGCTACCTCCAGACCCTGATGTTCCGGGTGTTGATGGAGAGCCGGGTGGCCGAGCTGGGCTCGCGGCTCAAATCGATGACCAACGCCACCGACAATGCCGATAAGCTGGCTGGTGAGCTGACTTTGTTGTTCTACCGGATCCGGCAAGACAACATCACCAAGGAAATTTTGGAAATCTCCGGCGGCGCCGAGGCGCTCAAGGCCCGTTAAGTGCTCAGCGGATTAGAACTTGGAGGAACGAAAGATGGCTGGTAAAGGAAAAATCGTGCAGATCCTGGGCTCGGTGGTGGACCTGGAGTTTCTTCCGGGCCAGTTGCCCAACCTGTACAACGCCATCCGGGTGCCCCGCGAGGTTTTCCGCGGCTACGAGCCCGGGGCCGAGTTGCCCGAGGACATCAAGACTCTGACCCTGGAAGTGATGGGTGAGCTTGGCAACAACCGGGTGCGCACCCTGGCCATGGGCACCACCGACGGCCTGCGCCGCGGCATGGAGGGCGAGGACACCGGCGGTCCCATCTCGGTTCCGGTGGGCAAAGAGACGCTGGGTCGCATGTTCAACGTGCTGGGCGATCCCATCGATGGCATGGGCAAGGTGGATGTCAAGGAGCGTTACCCCATCCACCGCAGCGCCCCTCCGCTGGCCGACCAGGAGCCGACCGCCCAGATTCGCGAGACGGGCATCAAGGTGGTGGACCTGCTCGCCCCTTACTCGCGCGGCGGGAAGACCGGCCTCTTCGGCGGCGCCGGGGTGGGCAAGACGGTGCTCATTCAGGAGCTGATCCGCAACATCGCCAAAGAGCACGGCGGCTACTCGGTGTTCGCCGGTGTAGGCGAGCGCACCCGCGAGGGCAACGACCTCTGGCTCGAAATGAAAGAGTCCAGGGTGATCGAGAATACGGCCCTGGTTTTCGGCCAGATGGACGAGCCGCCGGGAGTGCGCTTCCGCATCGCCTTCACCGGGGTGACCATCGCCGAGTACTTCCGCGACGAGCTCAAGCAAGACGTGCTCTTCTTCGTGGACAACATCTTCCGGTTCGTGCTGGCCGGCTGCGAGGTATCCGCTCTGCTGGGCCGCATGCCGAGCGCGGTGGGCTACCAGCCTACCCTGTCAACCGAGATGGGTCAGTTGGAAGAGCGCATCACCACCACCAGTAAGGGCTCGATCACCTCGGTGCAGGCCATCTACGTGCCGGCCGACGACATCACCGACCCGGCCGTGGCCACCACGTTCACCCACCTGGATGCCACCACGGTGCTCTCGCGAGCCATCGTGGAGCAGGGCATCTACCCGGCCGTGGATCCGCTGGCCTCCACCTCGCGCCTGCTCGAGCCCCGCTTCCTGGGCGACGAGCATTACCAGGTGGCCCGTCAGACGCAGGAAATCCTGCAGCGCTACAAGGACCTGCAGGACATCATCGCCATCCTGGGCGTTGAGGAGCTGTCCGAGGAAGACCGCACCGTGGTGGCCCGGGCCCGCAAAATCCAGCGATTTTTGTCCCAGCCCTTCTTCGTGGCAGAGGGCTTTACGGGCAGAAGTGGAAAATATGTCAAGCTGGCTGACACGGTCAAGGGCTTCAAGCGCGTGGTCAACGGCGAGCTCGACCACCTCCCCGAGCAGGCCTTCTACATGGTAGGCCCCATCGAGGAAGTGCTCGAGCAGGCCCAGAAGCTGGGCGCCGAGGTGGGTGCGAAGGCCTAGGTCATGAATACGTTTCACATGGAAATCGTGACCCCCACCGAGGTCAAGTTCGCCGGTCAGCTGCGTCAGGTTGTCGTCAGCGGGGTGATGGGCCAGATGGGCATTCTGGCCCAGCACGCTCCGCTGCTGGCGATGCTGCAGCCCGGTCCGATGGCCTACACCGATGCCAACGGCAAGGTCAGTCGGCTGGCTGCCGGGGCGGGCTTCGTGCAGGTCGCCGAGAACAAGGCGGTCTGCCTGGTCGACTTTGCCGAGCGACCGGAGGAGGTCGACCTCGACCGTGCTAAAAAGAACCTCGATGAGGTGCAGAAGAAGCTGCAGGACCTGGGAGCGACCTCGGCCGAGCGCGAAGCACTGCGCGACGAGCTGAAGGCAGCTCGGGCCCGGTTGGAAGTCGCGGGCCACAAGTAAAGGAGGCGGATCGTTTGGCCAGGCTGGTGGTGCAGGGTGGAAAACCTCTCCAGGGAAGCATCCCGGCCTGCGGGGCCAAGAATGCCGCCCTGCCGATCATCGCCGCCGCCATTCTGGCGAAGGGCGAAGTGGTGCTCGAGCGCGTACCCGACATCTCCGATGTCTGGGTGATGTCCGACATCCTTCGGGCCATCGGGGTCAAGGTCGAGTTCGAGGGCAAGGGACGCATGCTGCTCGACTCACGCAACGTCTTCACCACCACCGCACCCGACGACCTGGTGCGCAAGATGAATGCCTCTTTCGATGTGGCCGGGCCTCTTCTGGCCTGCTATGGAGAAGCTCGCGTCTCGCTGCCCGGAGGCTGTCGGCTCGGCCCGCGGCCCGTGGACCTCCATCTGGAAGGCTTCAAGAAGCTGGGGGCCGAGATCCTCAGCGAGGGCGGCTTTGCCCATGTGCGGGTGGCTGGCCGGCTGCAAGGGGCCCACATCCGCTTTCCCAAGGTCAGCGTGGGTGCCACCAAGAACTGCTTGATGGCGGCCACCATGGCCGAGGGCGTGACGCTGCTCGAGAACTGCGCCCGCGAGCCCGAGATCGGCGATCTGGCCGACTTCCTGGTCAAGATGGGGGCCCGCATCGAAGGCATCGGAACCTCTCGCCTGCGGGTCCACGGGGTCGAGCGCCTGCACGGAGCGAGCCACACGATCGTGGCCGACCGCATCGAGACAGGCACCTACCTGATCGGCGGAGCTGTGACCGGAGGCGATGTCACTTTGACCGAGTGCGAGCCCGAGCACGTGGCCGCCCTGCTCGACCACCTGCGCGAGGCAGGCCAGGAGGTCAGCGTGGGCGATCGCTGGGTGCGAGTCCAGGGAAGACGTCCCATCCGGGCCCTGGATGTCTCGACCGCCCCCTACCCCGGCTTCCCGACCGACCTCCACCCCCAGCTGGTCTCCCTGCTCTGCCTGGCGGAAGGCACCAGCACGCTGCAGGAAAACATCTTCTCAGGTCGGTTCATGTATGTGATGGAGCTGGTGCGTCTGGGTGCCAAGGTCAAGGCCGAGGATCGCCACGTCGTCATCAAGGGGGTCAACAAGCTCAGCGGCGCCCCCGTGGACGCCCCCGACATCCGCGCCGGAGGCGGCCTGGTGCTGGCGGCCCTGGTGGCCGAGGGTGAGACCGTGATTTCGGGCGTGGAGTTTGTCGACCGCGGCTACCAGGACCTCGAGCAGCGCCTGTCGGCACTGGGGGCCGATATCGTACGCGTGCAGGGCCCCCTGCCTCAGGTCGCCTGACCCCTCGTGCACCTCGGCGTCGACCTGGGCACGACCTGGGTCAAGGTAGCCACCACCTCCCGCGGGGTCATTCTGCGCGAGCCCACCCTGGTCGCCGTCGAGCGGAACTCGGGGAAGATCGTCGAGACCGGGGAGAAGGCGGCTCGCTTGCTGCAATCGCAGAGCCCCACGGCGGGCAGCCTGGTGGCGCTGCGCCCGGTACGCGAGGGAGTGGTCGCCAGCCTGGAAGCTGCCGACGCGCTGCTCCACCACATCTTCAAGCGCGCCAATCGCTATCGCGTCTGGCGCCCGACCGTGTCCATCGGCGTTCCGGCCGAAGTCACCAAGGTCGAGCGGAGAGCCGTTGTAGAGGCCGCCCTCAAGGCCGGAGCGCGCCGCGCTGAGCCTGTTCCCTGTCCCCTGGCGGCCGCCCTGGGAGCCCGCCTCGATCTGAGCGAGCCGGAAGGCCACATGATCGTGGATCTGGGGGGAGGCTGCACGGATGTGGGCATCCTCTCGATGCAGTCGCTGGTGGTGGCCGGCACCGTGCGCCTGGGCGGCCAGCAACTGGATGAAGCCATCCAGCGCATGCTGCGCCGGGTCCACAGCGTGATGATCGGCGAAGCCACCGCCGAGCAACTCAAGCTCCAACTGGGCACCGCATTTCCCCAGCCCAGCCAGCGCACCATGGACGTGAACGGGCAAGACCTGGTGGACGGCCTGCCCCGCACGGTCACGGTGAGTGAATCCGAGGTCCGCGAGGCGCTCGAGCAGCCCCTGGGCGAGATCGTGGCGGGTCTGCGTCAGGTGCTCGAACGCACCCCTCCCGAGCTCTCGGGAGACGTCTACGAGAGGGGGATCGTGCTCACCGGTGGAGCGGCCCGGTTGGTAGGGCTGGACACGATGCTGGAGCGGCTCCTGGGCGTCAAGGTGCGGGTGGCCGACCAGCCCGAGGACTGCGTGGCCCTGGGAGCCTGTCGACTGGCCTCGGGATAGTCAGCCGCCGAGTTGGTCCAGGCGCTGCTGCAGCTGACGGACCTGCTCCTCCAGGGCCTCGGCTCGGAGGCGCTCGGCGTCGGTCCGTTCTCGCTCGGCCACAGCCCGCTCTCGCTCGGCATCGGCCCGCTCTCGCTCGGCATCGGCCCGCTCTCGCTCGGCTTCGGCCCGCTCTCGCTCGGCTTCGGCCCGCTCTCGCTCGGCCATGACAATCGACCTCGCCTCCTCGATCGACAGGTAGGGAGCCCCCGTGGTGAGGTTCACCAGACGCAAGAACTCTCGCTCCACGACGATATCGAGCCCGAGAAGCTCGCTTCGATAGCTCCCCTGAGTCACCACGGGGACCAATTCCTGGCCTTCCCGGCGGTAGACCCGAAACTGGCCCGGCAAATACTCGCCCAGCGGGTCGAACAAAAAGTATTCCTGCACGCCCATCTCGGAGTAACGAATCCGCTTGGCGTGTTGATCAGTCTTGCGCGAGGTACGCGAGGTGACCTCGAAGACCGCCACCGGAGGCCCACCGTCGAGCCAGGTTCGGAAGACGCGTCGTTTCTCGTGGCTGCACCCGAAGGCGACGAAAACGTCCGGTGATACCTTGCGGTCGCGATTGCCGGGCTGATCATACACGAACATGTTGGAGAAAGCCCAGGCATCGGGCCGCTCGGCGAAGTGGGCCCGCAAAGCTCCCAAAAGGTAGTGAATGGCCACCACATGCCAGTCGGACTCGGTCACCGTGTCCTCGTAGTAAGGGTAGAACTCCTCCTGGTCAGGTGCGAGCATGGTTCACCTCTTGATTGGATTCGACCAGAGAGGGGGAATATCCCCGAGTGGGTCTGTGAAGCCAAAGGAAGATCCTTTGAGGGAGGGGGCTCGACGCCTCTGGTCAGCCCGAGTGGACAGCGGTTCTTGAATTACCCTCAGATTCCTGCTCCCCCCGGCTGGCGGCTGCTGGCCACCAGAACGAACAGAAAGAGCGCGCAGGCAACCAGCAGGTTCAGCCAGCGATTCTTGACCAGGATCTCGTCGGCAGCGGCCAGGGCGGTGTCAGCCGGCACCTCGTAGACAAGCAAAAAGCCGTCCACCGGCAGGTTGGCTCCCACCACATCCTGACCTGCCTCGTTGACATAGCGGCTGACGGCGGGCAACTCCTCCCGGCCGGGCAGAGTTAGCCGGAAACCCTCTGCCAGCCGATCTTCCAGCCTGGAGCGAGGAAGGACCCCGGCCAAAAAGCGATTCGGGTCGGGCCTGGCAGCGACCAGCAGGAAATGATCTCCGGGGGGCATCAGCACCTTCCCGCTGGGAGCGCCCAGCGGAGCGCTCCAGGGTGTGAGCGACTGGAGCACGTTCCCCGAGCTGTCGAGCAGCAACAGGTTCTCGAAACCCTCGACCGCCTCGAGAGGAGCCTGGCTCTGCGCCAGGCGATTGAGCGCTTCGCGGTAGGGTGAGAGCTCGCGAAGCAGCTCGCTGCGGGCCATCTGGCACACCTGCTGGACGCGGTGCTTGACCTCCACGGCCAGTAGGGTACGCGTCTTCAGGGTCAGATAAGTGTTCACGAAGAGCGGAAAAAAAGCCAGCAGCAAGAGGCTCAAGGCTACCAGGGGTCGGGCCAGGAAGCGCTCCAGGCGGTAGCGTCGGGTCCAGGGCCGCCGGCAGAGCAGCGGCTCGCGAGCCTGCCAGCGTTGCAGGTCGTCCACCACCTCGTGCATCGAGGGGGTGCGCGAGATGGGATCGACCCGAAGGCAGCATTCGAGGATGCAGGCCAGCTCCGGGTCGACCTCCGGGCGAAGCTCGCGCACCGGCGTAAGAGACCTGGAGGTGAGCAGCTTCTTGTAGAGGTCCAGTTGCTCCAGAGTGTTGGCGCTGGAGCGCAGCGAGGCCTGGTCTTCCTCTGACAACCGCGGGTAGCGCTCGGTCAAGAGCGCGTAACAAGTCGCCCCGAAGCTGTAGACGTCCCAGGAAACGTCAGGCACCGCCTCGGCTCGCACCTGCTCAGGAGGCATGAAGCCGAGGGTTCCAAAGGCCGCGCTCCTCTCGCTCTGGCTGCGCGACTGGCCAAAATCGGACAGGCGAACCCTTTGCTCTTCGTCGAGCAAAACATTGGACGGCTTCAAGTCACAGTGCAACACGCCCTTGTCGTGCAGGTAGCGAAGGGCGGTGGCCAGCTGCTGGATCCAGCTGACGGCCGTCTTGAGCGGGGGGCGCAGCTCGTTATCGAGAGAGCGCGCGAGCAGTGGCATGACGTAGAAGGGAGGATCATGCTCCAGGTCGGCATCCAACAAGCTGACCACGAAGGGATGACTGGCCACCTCGCGCAAACGGGCGACCTCCAGCCTGAGGTAATCAAAATCCAGGCCGGAGCGTCGAAAGAACTTGATCGCCACGTGTTGACCGGTGCGCAGCTGCACCGCTGCCCACACCTCACCGAACGAGCCTACGCCCAGCCGACACTCCAGCCGATAGCCCGGCGGCGTAGCCGGCGTTTCCCCCGATTCGGTACGGGCCTGCTCGAGCTGATCGGGAGCCTGAACGACAGTGGCCTCCGGAGGCGGGTCGTCGGGGAGCATGCCAGCCGATTCCCCTCCGGCAGGGGGTCGTCCTTTTCAGACCAGCTTCAGGCTGCTTTGCTAACATCTGGTCATGCAGATGGCCAGTATCGGGGTGGCGTCTCATTTGCCGATGACCCGCCCGGGGGCGAGCTACTCGCCACCGGAAGGGAAACTCATCCAGGAGACCTTTTCCTCCCTGGAATCCCCCGAAGATCTCCCCCGCGCTCTGGCGGCCCTGAAGTCGCTGGGCCAGACCTCAGATGAGCAGTTGAGCAAGCTCGTGCACGTGACCCTTTCGGCCGTGGTGGCGGCGGGCGGCGCCGGTCCGCTGGCTCTGGCTCTCTGCAAGGCAGCCTTCTCGGCCCTGCAAGAGCCCGGCCTCAAACCCGCCACCCTGGCCGCCCGCCTGGCCGCACCCCTGACCAGGAGCGAGCAGAACCCCGTGATGGAGGCCATCGCCCGGGCCGTCACCCCCTTCTACGGCATGGCTCCTGGCACCCAGAAGCTGGTGGATGACGTGCACCTGTTCCTCAGCCCCATCCACGACGGCGCCGATGGCAACGACCCGGCGGGGCGGATCAAGTGCGTCCGGGGCAGCCTGGAGAAGCTGAGCGAGCTCGACGACGACCGGTCCTATGCCGGCTACCTCTGCCGCGAGAGCCGCGACGGTGCCGGTGGTGGCCAGGTCGGCGAGCTGGCCGGCCGGGCCTTCGTAGGCGGGGTACTGGTCCGCCGCCGAGCCAGCTGACCTGCAGGAAGAGTTCACCGACGACTCTACCGGAGAACCTGATATGAGCGTACGGCGGATCCTGAGCCGCATTCAATTTTTTTGCCAGAAACCCTGACAAATGCAGGACTCGCGCCCACTGTAAGGGAAGGGCAACCAGAATTCCTCTGCGGATTCGCCCGATCATGCGTCCTCATGCCGCGCGGCTACGAAGGTTCGTTCTCCGGGCCCTGACCCTCGGACTGGCTCTGGGAGTCGTGGCCCTGCTGCTGCTTTTCCTCTTCTTCACGCCTTTGGTGCGCATGGCTCTGGGCCCACTGACGCGAGAACTGGACGGCCGTCTCGTCTTCGACCGGGCCCGGCCTGGTCTGGGCGAGATCGTGCTGGACAACCTGCGAGTCGAGTCCAGGCAAGACGGCCTGGTGCTGGAGGCCTCCAGCTTGCAGGTCGGCCTGCACCCCCTGGCCTACCTCTCCAGCGGTGACGGGGCCGCCCTGGTAGGCGACATCCGCGTCCACAAGCCGGTGCTGACCCTGCGCGTCGACTCTGATGGGGTACTCAACCTCAGCCGGCTGTTCCGCCCCCGTCCCCCCGGTCGTCCCTGGCTGGCGCGCTACCGGGGTCGCATCCAGGTCACGGACGGCACCAGCTTTTACCGTGATGAGCGGCGTAACCTGTTCGTCTACCAGGCGGGCTTCCAAGGTTTGCTGCAGACGGCCGGGTCGAATCCAATGGCAACCCTCGAGCTGACCGTGCAACCGGTCCAGCAGCTGCCGGGAGAGCTCAAGCTGACCGGTTCCCTGGGCCGGGAGGCTCCCGTCCTCGCTCTGCGCCTCCTCGTGGAGAACCTCGAGCTGAAGCCCTTCTCCGGATACCCGGGCCTGCAGGGCCTGGCCAGCCTTTCCGGGGGCCAGCTCGACGGCGACCTCCAGGTAGCCGGCCGCGCGAGCAGTTTCGCCGGCCTTCCCAGGGCTCTCTCCTGGTCGGGCAGCCTCCGACTGGCGAGCGGCGCGCTCAGCGCCAATGCCCTTCCCTGGCCGCTCGAGCAACTGAACGGTCAGGCAACCCTGATGGGCAACGCGTTGCACCTGGAATCCTTCCGGGGGCAAGCCGACGGCACGCCATTCCAGGTGCGCGGCGACGTTTTCCTACCTCCCCGACTGTGGCTCGATCTGCAAGCCGACTTCCCCAGAATCCAGGCCCACCGTCTGCGTGAGCTGATCCCCCGGGCTCCGGAGCTGAAAGGCGAAGCCCGACTCGAGCTTTCCCTCGAGGGCTCGAGTCGCAATCCCGAGCTACGAGGCACGGTTCGCTCGGCCCACCTTGGCAACGGAGAGCAAGAGCTGCACGATCTCGATCTCAGCTTCCGCCTCTCCGAGCGCCTGCTGGAGGTGGAGCAGGCCAGCGCCAGGGCGGCTGGAGGGCAGCTCTGGGGCAGCGGGTTCGTATTCCTCGATCAGAAGGCCTTGCTGCTCGAGCTGGGCGGCGATCACGCCTCTCTCCAGGAGCTATCCCCTGACCTGAAAGGCCAGGCCAGCTTCCAGGCCTCGGTGCTGGGAACCCTGGCCGAGCCAATGGTCCAGGGCTCAGCTGAGGTGCTGGCCTTCCAGGGGCTGGGCCAGGTGCTCGACTCGGCCCACACCAACTTCTTCTTCGGCGCGGATACGCTGCTTTTGCGCTCGGCCACGGTGGCCCGAGGCGGCACCGAGATCCGCCTTCCGGGCGCTTACCTCGACTTCAAGGACGGCTACCTCGCCGCCGGGGTGGAAGCCGAGCAGGTGGCCTTCCCGCCCCTGACCATTCGGGGGCGCAAGCTGACCGGCAGCCTGAGCGGCAAGGGAATGCTCTGGGGGCTCTGGAACAAGCCTTCCGAGCTGACTGCTCGAGGGACGCTGCGCGGCTCGAGCCTGGCCATGAGCGGCCACGAGCTGAGCGACCTGGCCGGCGCCTTCCTCCTGTCCGGCGGGCGGCTCTATTTCCCTCACCTGAACGGACGCATCGAGCAGGGCCAGGTGGAAGTGGCTGGCAGCTATGGCCTCAAGGGCCAGGACAGTCGCCTGGCCATGCACGGCACCGACCTGCCGGGACGAATCTTGCACGACCTGCTGGCCCTGCCGCTCACCTTCACCTCCCCGATCCAGGCCCGGCTCCTCTACGTCGACACCGGGCCGGACTGGTTCGAAGCCGTGGCCGGCAACCATGAGGGCCGGCTGGCCACTGAAGGCGTGCGGCGTCAGGATGAATCGCTTGAGGCGATGGTCTGGGCCGATCAGGTCGACCTGCGCGTGCTGGGTATGCCGGCCTTCCACCGGGTGGCCGAGGAGTTCACCGGACTGGTCGGATTGGAAGGCCCGGCCCGAGCCTTCTCCTTCATCGCCAGCGGCGAGTTGGCGGGCCCCCAACTGGGCCTGACCAGCCCGGTCGAGCTGAACACCTGGGGAAAGCGCCAGGGCACCGTGCTGAAGCTCGAGCAGGGTTATCTCGCCTGGGATTATCCCCCCACCCGCTCGGTGGCCACCACCGGCGTGCACGGCCAGGCCTACCCCTTCCCCGGCCCGATCTTCGCCCCCCCGCTGCACAAGGTCAGCCTGGGGGAATTCTCCACCCCCACCTGGGGCCTGCTGAGCTTGCGCGGCACCATCGACCTGGCTGCCCGCCAGGTGGATCTGCGCTACAAGGCTCAAGACATCGAGCTGGGCTGGCTGGCCTCTCGCCCCTGGCTGGACAGGCGGCGCACCCTGAACCAGGCTCTGGACCATCACGTGGCTGCCGGCGTGGGCGACGCCACCGGCACGGTACGCGGCTCCTTCGCCATCCCCACGGTCACGGGTCAGGTTGATCTACCCTGGATGGCCCTGGAGGGCGGGCAGGTCTACTCGGCCCGCGGGCGACTGAGCGGCAACCGCCGCCAGATGGCCTTCGAGCCCCTCTGGGTGAGCGCCCACCCCTTCGATTCCCGCCTGGGCCGTGGGCCCGGGGAAGACCTGATGGAGGTGCGCGGGCGGGTGGCCTTCGACTCGAAAGCGCCCTCCGAGCTCACGTTCAGCACCCGTGGCTTTGATGCGCCCCGGGCGGTGGCTCTCCTGCCCGAGCGATTCTCAACGCCCTTTGGTCGCCTCTACGGACAGGTCTCCTTCGATCGGCTGCGCCTGACCGGCCCCCTGTCGCGACCGGCCATGGCCGGTCAGTTGCAGATGCGCCGCGGAGGTCTGCCGCTGCAGGATCGAATCTTCCCGCTCGACAGCCTGCTCGTCGACTTCAAGAGCCAGGCAGGCGAGTTCGCCATCTCGCGCCTGGAGCTCGAGTCCGGCCAGTTGCGCATGCTGGGCAGCGGGAACCGTACCGCCTCGGGCGACTACGTGGCCCAGCTCTACTCGCACGACGTGCCGATGAGCTACTTCCACGGCCTGGGCGCACCCTTCACGGCCCTGAGCGGCAGCGCCGACCTGACCTTGCGGCTGCAGACCCGGGGCCGGCAGCCGGTCGCCTACCTGGGCCTGGAGTCCGACCAGCTCGCCTGGAGCCCGTCAGCCCTGACAGGACTGCCGGGCAACTCCATGCTGCTCGACCAGGTGCGTCTGGGCGGCCTGCAGCGCAACGCCGATGGCACCCTCTCCACGGGCTCGGGCCACGGGATCGAGCTGGCCTGGAGCGGCACCCGCGCCACCCTGGACATTCCACCCGACTCGCTCGGTTTCCAGACGGACGGAGCCAGCTTCACGGCCCAGGGCTCGGTCAGCTTCCAGCCGCTAAAGCCCGACGACCGGCTCTCCGACTGGTTCAAGTCGCCCGCCGGGCCCGATTTCGGGCCACTGGGCACGGGGCCATTCCAGGCCCGCATGGAGAATTTTACCATGAGCCAGCTGGCTGGCCTGCTCGGCCTGACCACCGACCTGGAGGGCCAGCTGAGCGGCACGGTCAGCCTGGAAGGCCAGTGGTACCGCGACCTGGAGACCCTGGGTGTCAGTCGGCTGCCCCAGTACGGCTTCGAGGTGCGCTCGCTGGAGCTGGCTCGCCAGCTCCAGGAGAGGCGGCTGGCTCTGAGTCTGGACGGTCCGGCCACCCTGAGCTTCGGGCGCGAGGGACCCAATGCCGTGCTGAGCCTGAGCCCGACCCGCCTCAAGGCCAACGGCGGGTTCCTGGAGGCGATGGGCCAGCTGGTGCTGGCAGGCAACAAGGACAGCAGCCTGACCGCGACGGTGCGGGACATGCCCCTGGAAGCCCTGGCCTGGTTGTATCCCACCGCGGCCACGGTGCGGGGCCACGTGGAGCAGCTCGACCTGAAGCTGCAGGGCCTCCTGCCCACGCCCGATCTGGATGTTTCTTTCCGAGCGGTGCGCGAGAGCGAACTGGTCAAGGGCGTCGAGCTCTCTCTGGCCGGCCAGGTGAGCGGCCGCCCCCAGAGCAACGGCAGCTACCTGGTCGACTTCGGCTCGCCTGGGGCCATTCTCACCATCGGCTCCGCCGTGCGAGCGGCCGAGCACCTGACACTGGGAGGCCAGGTCCCCCTGCGCTGGGTGCGCGAAGCGGCCAACCTGCCGGACCGGCTCAACTGGGCCTGGGACGGGCTGCGCCTGCGTAGCGACGGGGAAATGAGCCTCTCGGCCCACATCGAGGACCAGAACATGCAGCTTCTGGACACAATCCTGCCCCAGGTATCCCAGGCCTCGGGCAAGGTGCAGGGGCGACTCGACCTGACCGGCACCCTGGAGCTTCCCAAGGTGCAGGGAGGGCTGAGCATCGAGAACGCCAGTCTCTCAACCAGCCTGTTCCCCCAGCCGATTACCAACCTGAACGTGCAGACACGATTCGAGCAGATCCGTCCTGAAGAGGCCGAGGTGGTGGCTGGCGGCGAGAGCTATCAGGGGATGTTCCGCAGCCGCTACTCCATTGACCGCTTCGACGGCCTGATCGGCGGCCATCCGTTCCAGGTGACCGGCAAGGCCGAGTTGGCCGGCTTCGAGCCCACCTTCCTCAACCTGGGCCTGACCGGCCAGGGTATCCCCCTGCAGCAGGAGCGCTTCCAGGGCACCGCCGACGTGGCCCTCACCCTGGAGGCCCGCCCCGGCCGGACCCGGGAGAATCCCAACCTGAGTCTCATCCCGGTGGTCACGGGGCAAGTCAACCTGCCATCCGGCGATCTCACCTTGCAGCTCAGCGATGCCCAGCAGGAGCTGAGCACCTACCGACTGCCCCTGCGCTACGACGTGGACCTGGTTCTGGGGGACAACTTCTGGGTGCACGTGGGCGACTCGCGCGTGCGCGCCCAGGGCAACCTGAAGCTGCAGCCCGACTCGGTCACCCGGGCACCCGTGCTCTCGGGACAGGCCTTTTTGTCTCGGGGCCTGTTGCAGATCCCCTTCTACAACGTGAGCTTCAACATTCGCCAGGGTTGGGCTTACTGGGATCGCAGCCTGATCCCGACGCTCGAGAACGTGGAAGCGGATACCACCATCGGCGGCTACCAGATCATGGCCCGCATCGACGGCCAGTATCCCAACCTGAAGCTGGACCTGTTCTCCAACCCGCCCCTGGCCCAGAACCAGCTGCTGCGGATGGTGGCTGTCAGCGGCCTGCCCGGCGGAGGCAGCGAGGTGGGCTCGACCAGCATCCCGATGGACAACTTCCTGCAGGCCCAGGGGTTGGCGGTGCTCTCGGGATTGATCGCCAGCCCGATCACCCAGCAGATCAGCAAGGTGCTCTTCTTGTCGGAGGTCAGCTTCGACTACCAGCTGCCGGCCACGTACGTGGTCAAACTGGCCAAGGCGCTCGACTCCTACGACCGCGTTCTGCTGACGCTGACCCGCATCCTGTACGGCAATGGTCTTGCCGAGAGTCTCTACGGGCTGGAGTGGCGCTTTCAGCCCAACCTGCTGACCCGGGTGGCCATGGACGACCTGGGGGGGATGCGCTTCTGGTTCCAGGGAATCTTCAGCTGGTGGTAGGGTTCCAGCCGCGTGCAACCGAACCTTGGCCGTGAGCGGAGGGTGCCCATGATCGAAGGGGGTGCGGCAGAGGTCGAGCGCGACCTCGCCGCCGAACGAAGGCAGCTGGCACGGCGCAAGATCAAGGTCAAGAAGATCTTCGCCGCTGAGTTCACGCGCCCCGACGGGGTCAGCAAGAACTGCTTCGTGCACATCTACGACCTGCACGAAAGCGGCATGCGCATCCACTCCGACTTCTCGCTTCAAGATGGCGAGGTCTTCCCGGTTCGCATGGCTCTGGACGAGCCCCTCGAGGTGCAGGTCGAGGTGGTCTGGCAGAAAGAGCTGATCGGCGGCATGCATGTTCTGGGGTTGAAGTTCACCGACCTGACCCGGGAACAGTCCACCCAGATCCAGCACTTCCTGGACAAGTACTCACCCGAGAACCGGCGCCGCAGCTACCGGCTCGACCGCATCCTCGTGGTGGAGATGGTCCTGGGCTCGACGCGCCAGAAGTTCGGGGTCTTCACACTGGACCTGTCGGCCTCCGGCATGCGCATCACCCACGAGTTTCCGCTGCCGGAAGACGTGGAGATCCATTTCCGCATCCTGCTCGAGTATGATCAGGATCCCATCGAGGTAACCGCCCGGGTGCAATGGCAGAAGGAGAATGCCTTCGGGCAGTTCTTGATCGGGGTCGAGTTCATCGAGATCGGCAGCGAGGCACGCCTGCGGGTCGAGCGCTTCATCGATCGGGCCATGGCCGGCGAGCTCGGCCAGGCCACCATCAACACCCTGGAGAACTTCAGCGGGGACGGGCCGGCTTGATCGCTTCCACCTGAGCGAGCAAACGCGAGAGCTCGTCCTCGGCCGCCAGCGCGCCGTAGCGGGCCCGGCAATAAGCCTCCAGGAACTGGCGAGCCGGCTGGCTCAGCTCCGGGTGCTCCAGCTGAGCTGCCCATTCGAGTAAGGTCCAATGCTCGGGCCGCTCGAGCTGGTGCTGGCGCAGCCGGCGCTCGAAGCGCTCGAGAAGCTCACCCAGCCTGCCCTCGGCGCGCTCGCGACCCCGACGCCTCTTGCCCCCCCTCTGCCATCTCAGCCGCAGGCCGTAGTAGAGGGTCACCAACAGCACCAGGGCAGCCAGCGTGATGGGATGGCTGATGAAGGCCAGCAGGGAGCGGAGCATCTCGGCCGGACTGAGCCGGAAGAAGTTGCGCGCCTGCATGAACAAGAACATCGCCAGGTCGCCCACCTGCGAGAACCAGCGCCGCCACCAGGAGCGCTGAGGAATGCGTGCCTCGGGTGGGGTGGGGTCGTAGGTCACCCAGCCCGAGCCCTCCAGGAACACCTCTACCCAGGCGTGAGCGTGCTGGGCCCGGACCGCGTAAAAGCCGCCCAGGTCATTGAAGTCGGTCGGGTCCACGATGAAGCCCACCACGTAGCGTGCGGGGACCTTCTGGGTTCGCAGCATCATGACCATGGCCGTGGCAAAGAACTCGCAGTGGGCCGGGGGGCGCTTTTCCAGGAACTGCTCCAGGGCCGAGCTGCCCTTCTGGAACGGGTAGCCGAAGCCATACTGGAAGTTGTCCTGCAGATAGGCCTCGATGGCGGCTGCTTTGGCCAGCGGGGTAGGCGCCGAGGCGGTCAGCTCGGCCCCCAGGCGGGCCACTACCGGGGGGAGATCGGGGGGAACCTCGAGGTAGTAGGGCGGGACCTTGCTGTCCACCGGAGGAGTTCCTCCGCGACCCAGCCAGAACCGGCCGGGAAAGCCCGGCGCGCCCTTGAAGTGGAGACCCGTGGAGGCAGTGCGCTCGATGCTCTCGAGCTCGGCAGCCAGCAACCAGGCATCGCGCGTCGAGAGCAGTTGCCCGCCGGCCGCGGTCAAGAACTCGACGCGGTCGACCAGATCCAGACTGCGAGGGGGGGCCAGCAAGAAAGTATTCTGGCCTTCCAGCCGCTGGCTGGCCCGGGGCAGGGCCCTGGACTCGCCGGGCGGACTGTCCCACACTTCCCCCCTGGTGAACAGGCCGTAGGAGCGGGCCACCAGGTAGTTGGAGGGCGCCTGCGAGAACAGGCGCAGCACCAGTTGATCCTGCCCGGAGCTCCGCTGCATGCCGTCCAGCGGGCTACGGGTGGCGAATTGCATGGATACCGGAGTGGTGCTGAAGAGGTTGAGCAGCGTTCCCAGCCGCGTCTCGGAGAAACGGGCCGCAAGGGCGATCACCACTGCAACCCCGATGACCGGCACGAAGGCCAGGACGGTTCCCAGCCAGTTCTTGCGGGGCACGGGGGGGCCGAGCTGACGTAAGTAGAGGGCCAAGAAGACGGCCTCCAGCAGGCACAGGACCCCATAGGCGATCTCTCCGTCGGCCCGCATGCCGCAGGCGATCAGGAGCGTGATCGAGCCGCCCGCCAGGATCAGCTTGCCGTTGAAATCATGCCTGCGCACAATCAAGAGCAGGAGGTAGGCAGCCACGATGGTGGCCACCCGGAAGCTGCCGGGTCCCACGAACGAGCTGTTCATCGGGGTGACGTTGGGCGGGTAAAGCAACACCACCATCGCCGGAAAGGCCAGCGGCAGCAAGGCCCGCTGGGGGATGGCCAGCTGGCCGTGAAACCAGCAGGCGATCAGGGCCAAGGCGCACAGCAACACGATCAGGGGGTCGGCTCCGCCGACCGAGTAGAGGGCCGCGTAGGACACCAGCACGGCCAGCAAACCCGTATGAGGCAGGCGCTCTCTCACAGCGACTCCACACCCCGCTCCACATCCTCGGGGGTGAGCACCGTGATGTCACCGGCCAGGTCCAAGCCCGCGCTGGGATCGGTCGAAGCGGGGGCCGAGCGTACCAGCAGCACTTTGACCTCCGAGCCGCGGTCGCGGATGACCCGCACCATGCGCTCGCGCCGCTCGTCCCAATCGAGCAGGACCACCACGGTGGTGGTGATGTTCTCCAGATACTCGAGCATGACTGGCTCGATCTTCTCGAAGGGCGGCTCATGGCAGGGCTCGATGCAGGAGAGGATGTCCATCACATTCTCGAGATAGGCCAGGCTGCGGCCGGCCTGAAAGTGGTAGATCTCCGGTCCGGCCGCGAACAGGTCGATGACATACTCTTCGCGGGCGAGCCGGTCGGCCACCGCCGCCGAAAGGGAGACGGCCGCCTCGAAGGCGCGCCGGTCCACCTTCCCCTTCCTGCGAGGAGGCGGCAGGAAGGTATCCAGCAGAAGTGCGATGCGGCAGAAGTACTCCTCCTGGAACTCCTTCACCACGGGCTTTCCGGTGCGAGCCCAGGAACGCCAGTGGATGGAGCGCAGTGGATCCCCCTCGCGAAACTCTCGGGTGGACAAGAACTCGGTGGAATCGCCCAGGAAGGAGGTGAGCGCGATCCCACCGGGTTGGTACTTGCGCCCCACCGGGATGTCCAGCGACAAGATAGGCTGGAAGTTCGGATACACCAGCAGGGTGTGGGGCTCGAGGTGGTAGACCAGATCGCGCCACAGACCCCACGGGAAGGTGGTCTCCTGGCGCAAGCCCTTGAGCACGTAAGCTCCCCGCTGGTCGAAGGAGAGGTCGAGGTGGGTTCTGAGTTGCTCGCCTGGCTCCAGGCGCGGGATTTGCAGCCCCCATTCGGGCTGGTGGTCCAGCGGAACCGGGGGATAGGCCACCCGCAGGGCCAGGTCGAGCCCGGGACGGCGGGAGAGATTCTCGACCAGCAGGCCCACCCGCAGGGGATGACCGCAAGTGGCCCGGTCGGGCCAGGAGGGGCGCACCTTCAGCCTGACGCGGGCCAGTCGGGCCAGCACTACCGAGACGAAGAGCAATCCGAAGAGAATGCAGATGACGAAGTAGATCTTGATGACGAAGGAATACCCCCCGGTGCCGTTGGCCAGCAGCATCATCCAGAAGACCACGCGGCCAGTGGGGGTCAGGCGGTCGCGCAACAGATGGCGCATCCACCGGATGATGAAGCTCTCTCCCAGGTGGATCTTGGGAGGCTCGGCCACTAGGTCGGCACTTTGACCTGCTCGAGCAGGTCGGTCACGATGCTTTCCTTGGAGGTTCCGCCGTACTTGGACTTGGTGTCCAGGCAGAGCCGGTGGGCCAGCACCGGGGCGGCCAGTCGCTTGACGTCGTCGGGCAGCACGTAGTCGCGCCCGACGCACAGGGCCAGGGCCTGGGAGACCCGGTAGAGAGCGATGGCTCCGCGCGGGCTGGAGCCGAGCTTGAGGCGCGGCTCGAGGCGGCTGGCCTGCACCAGGGCCAGGATGTACTGGGCCACGGGTCGCTCCACGCGCACTTTGCGCACCTCTTCTTGAGCTGCGACCACCTCGGAAAGCTCGGCTACCGGCTCGAGGCTCTCGAGGGGATGGCGGGTGCGCTGGCCTTCGAGCATCTCCAACTCGTGATCAGGAGCGGGGTAGCCGAGCTCGAGCTTGACCGAGAAGCGATCCAGCTGGGCCTCGGGCAGGGGATAGGTGCCGTGGAACTCGACCGGATTCTGAGTGGCCAGCACCAGGAACGGGTCGGGGAGGCGATAACAGTTGCCCTCGATGGTCACCTGGCGCTCGGACATGGCCTCCAGCAGGCTAGACTGCGTACGCGGCGAGGCGCGGTTGATCTCGTCGGCCAGCAGGATGTTGGTGAAGACCGGCCCCCGGCGAAAGTCGAACGAGCCCTCGCGAGGGTTATAGATGGACGAGCCCACGATGTCGGTGGGCAGGAGATCGGGCGTGAACTGCACCCGCTTGAAGTCACCCTGGACGGTCTGAGCCAGGGCCTTGGCCAGGGTGGTCTTGCCCACCCCGGGCACGTCCTCCATCAGGATGTTGCCCCCGGCCAGGAGAGCGACCACAAGCAGGTGCAGCGATTCTGACTTGCCCCGAATCACCTTCTCGAGGTTGGCATGGATGCGGTCGTGAAGCGCTTGAGCCTGGCCCATGGAGGGCAAGGCATTCGAACCTGGTCAGCGTCCGCCCTGCAGCGCTCCGGTCAGGTCAGCCACCAGGTTGGGGTAGTTGGCCTTCACAAAGCCCTGCAGGTCGTCCTTCAAGCCAGGCAGCTCCGTCTCGAGGGCCGAAAGGGCGTCCTGGCGTAGCTCGGGGTAGTGGCTCTCCAGGCTTTCCAGAGCCCGGCTGAGCAGGCGAGGGTGCTTCTCTTCCAGGGTGCGGGCCACCACCGAGGGCAGCTCGGGGAACTCGGCCAGCACCGCCTGACGGAAGCTCTGGCGAGCCTGGCGCCGGGCCGTGCGCACCGTGGCGGGCAACTCGGGGTAGTCCTGCTCGATCAGGCCCAGCACCGCCTCGGCGCTGGTGCCCGGGGGACGGCTCTCGAGTGCTTTGAGCACGTCCAGGGCGGCCGAGCGCAGCTCGGTCTTATGGCGCGCGTGCAGCTCGCGGGCCGCCCGGGCAAGAAAGCCCGGGTGGTTCTCAGCCAGCCACAGCAGGGGGCGCTCGCCGCGCCGACGAGCCCGCATCAGCTCCCCCACCAGTCCGGGCTGCTCGCGATCAGCCAGCTCGGACAGGTCGCCCAGCAAGCGCAGGGCCAGCCCCGGGTGCTTCTCGCGCAGGGTCTGCCAGGCCAGGCCCCTGGGACTGTCGGCCCGGTTGCGACCAAGCAGTTGCAAGAAGGCGGTGCGGAAACCAGGATGGCGCGTCTCCACAGCCTCGGCTACGGCCAGCCTGGGTCGGTGCTGCTGACGCAGCCGGGCCATACGGGCGGGAAAGTCGGGATAGCGGGCCAACACGGCTTCCTGCACGTCCAGGAAGGCCTGGGCCGGCTCGTCGCCCAGGTCCTCGAGCAGGTGGCGGGCAATTGCGAAAGGGAGCCCCGGATATTTCTGGCGCAAGCTCAGCAGAGCCCGGGCTCCCCGCACCTCGTAGTTGGGATAGCGCTCATCGAGGTGAGCTGCGATGGCTTCGGGCACGTTCGCGTAACGCTCGTGCAGCAGCTCGCGGGCGGCCAGGCGACGGGTGGGGGTGGAGTTCTTGAGAGCCTCCCTGAGCTCTTCAGTCTGAGCGGCCGCGCCGCCCGCCATGAGGGCGACCAGGGAGAGTGCCAGAATCGGCTTTCGCATCGTGTTCCTCCGAGGATGAAGATGACTCGAGTCTAGCCGGTAGAGGTCAGCAAACCTGAGAGGTTTCCAAAGAAACTGTAAAGACAGCCCGAGTGCCCTGACCGGGCGAGGCGCCCAGCTCCAGCTCGCCTCCGTGAGCCCGGGCCAGGCGCCTGGCGATGGGCAGGCCCAGTCCCCGGGTGGCGCTCGGGTCGAAGCCGCAACCGTCGTCAGAAACCGACACCTCCAGGCGCTGGCCGATCGGTTGCAGGCGCAGGCAGACGCTGGTGCCGGCTCCGGCGTGATAGACGGCATTCTCAAGCAAGATCTGCAGGAGCTCGCGCAGGCGAACCGGATCGCCCACCACCCGGACGCTCTGGTCGGTCCCCTCCAACCGCAGGCTGACCTGGCGGGACTCGGCCGCCGGCGCCAGGGTGTCCACCACCAGCCCCAGCGGCTCGCGCAGGTCGAAGGCGACTTTCTGCAGATGAGGCTCGCTGGACTCCCAGCGCGAGAGGTCCACCAACCGCTGCAAGGTCTGAGAGACGTAGAGCACCTCGCGGGAGATCTTCTCCAACTCGTCCCCCTGGGCCATGCCCTCTTGCAGGGCTTCGGTCCAGCCCAATACGGCCGCAAGCGGGGTGCGCAGGTTGTGGGAGACGTCGGCCAGGAACTGACGCTGGTTCTGCTCGAGCCGCTCGACCCGACGTTTTTCCTCGGACAGGTGACGCACAGTTTCCTGAAGCCGTGAAGCCATCTCGTTGAAGCTCTTGCCCAGCTCTGCCAGCTCGCCCGAGCCTGTCACCTCCACCCGGCGCGATAGCTCGAGATCGCCCAGGTCCCGGGTGGCCGCGGCCAGCTTCTGCACCGGTCCGGAGATGGAGGAGCTGAGCCAGAGACCGGCCGCGAAGGCCACCAGCGCCCCGGCCAGACCCGAGAGAACCACCCCGCGCAAGAGCTGAGAGCGGGCGTCGGCCGGCAGCCGCTCGTGGGGAGGCAGAGGACGCATCCGCACCTTGAGGGCGCCTCCCTCCCCCACTGTCAGCTCCTGATCGGCCGGAAAGCGCATGACCAGACCGAACACCGGCCTGGGACCGCCGGCTCCGGGAGGAGGGGCCACGGCCACCCGCTGGTCGAGCGGGGGACCGGGCTGCAGGCGAGCGGGAGGCTGGGGACGGAGCGCTCGGGGGCCCTGGCCGGGCACCTCCAGGATGAGGTCCACACCCGGGGGGAGCGGCATCGACTCGGCCTCCTCCACGACCGCCTCCCAGCCTCCGGAGGAATAGGCCCGATCCAGCCGGGCCTGCCACTGGCCCTTCCAGTGGGAGATCGCCTCGTCGCGGAAGTGGTTAGCGGCGGGGATGGTCAACAGCGCGTGGGCCACCGCCAGGGTCACCAGGAACAGACCGATGACCATCAGGTAGGAGAGGGCCAGACGAAGCCTCAGGCGCACCTAAACCTCGTAGCGGTAGCCCACGCCCCAGATAGAGCGAATGGGCCCGGCCCAGCCCGGCTTGCGCAGCTTGTCGCGCAGGTTGCTGATATGAACGTCCACCCGGCGCGTGTCGCCGGTATACTCCGGGCCCCAGACCCGGTCGAGCAACTCGTCGCGCGTGAAATTCTTGCCCGGCGCCCCGGACAGGACCCGCAACAGGTCATATTCGCGGGGAGTGAGCTCGAGCGGCTCGTCG
This sequence comes from Candidatus Xenobia bacterium, assembly GCA_045863235.1. Taxonomy (GTDB): domain Bacteria; phylum Vulcanimicrobiota; class Xenobia; order Xenobiales; family QWHO01; genus QWHO01. The sequence goes on from BTUM01000008.1 coordinate 89,942, forward strand.
TCGAGGAAGGCGCGGCGGGACTCCTCGTCGACGCGCACCGGACCCGAAGGGCGGGTGCCCACTGCCGCTGCGGCCGGCAAACGGGCCCGGCGCAGCAGAGCCTTCACCCGGGCCAGCAGCTCGCGCGAGGAGAAGGGCTTGGTCAGGTAGTCGTCGGCCCCCAGCTCCAGCCCGGCCACCCGGTCGGCCTCCTCGCCTCTGGCGGTCAGGATGAGAATGGGAACATGGCTGGTCTTGCGCACCTCGCGGGTGACCTCCAGCCCGTCCGGTCCCGGAATCATGAGGTCTTGAATGAGCAGGTCGACGGGGCTCTTCACCAGCTTGAGCGCCTCGTGGCCGTCGCGGGCCAGCACCACCTCGAAGCCGTCGCGCTCGAGAAAGCGCCGCAGGATGTCGCGGATCTCCTCTTCGTCGTCCACCACCAGAATGCGCCCACGGTTGCTCATCGCTGGAAAGTTCTCGTCGACCAACCCCCGATCCCTGGCGGAATGGGCTTGTACTTTCTTTACAAACTTTGGATTCTTCTTGAGCCAGGCAGCAGGACGACCTGACCGTGGCAGCGCTGGTCTTTCACGGTCCGGTTTCCCTGGCCCGAAACTCGGAGAAAATTTCAAAATCGAACAACCTGTTCGAAAGGAGCCCCGCAGTACTTGAAGAATTTTTATCAAGACCTGCCTGATCCATGAGCTGCAAGCCTCGAGCTTGCGACTGTAGGAATCTCCTTCAAGAAAGGTGGAAGCCGCTGATGCCGTCGCCTTCCAATAGTCTGTATCCCGCCCGGATCTTCGTCGTCGGAATGGGTGGAGCCGGGTGCAACCTGGTCAACCGTCTGGCCGAGAACCCTCCCGCCGGGGTCAACCTGGTGCTGGCCAACACCGACGCCCAGGCCCTGCACTCCTCACGTCGCGGCCCCACCATGCTGCATCTGGGAGAAGGCTCCACCAAAGGCCTGGGGGCCGGAGCCAACCACGAGCTGGGCCGGCTGGCTGCCGAGAACTCGGTGGGCAAGATGCGCGAGCTCTTCCAGGGAGGAGACCTGGTCTTCTTGACGGCCGGGATGGGCGGCGGAACCGGCACCGGCTCTGCTCCCGTGGCGGCCCGCGAAGCTCGCAAGGCGGGGGCGCTTGTAGTGGCCGTCGTCACCACCCCCTTCGAGTTCGAGGGCACTCGCCGCAATCGAATCGCCGAGGCGGGCATCGCCGCCCTGGAAGCCGAGGTGGATACCCTGCTGGTGCTGCCGAACCAGAAGCTGCTCTCCATCGGAGCCGGTGTTTGCCCCCTGCACGAGAGCTTCGGTATCGTGGATCAGGTGCTCTGCGACGCGGTGCGCGGGATGACCGAGCTGGTCACGACCCCCGGCGTCATCAACCTCGACTTTGCCGACGTGCGGGCCGTGCTCCAGAACGGCGGACGCGGATTGTTTGGAATGGCCACGGCGCCCACCGCCACGGCGGCTGTCGAGCAAGCCCTCAAGAATCCGCTGGTGGGGGGCTCGCCGGACGGCTCGGCCGGAGCACTGCTGAACATCACCGCAGGTCCCGACCTGTCCATTCAAGACTATTCCAGAGCCTGCGCCATGCTGCAAGAAGCTGCTTCGCCTCGAGCCCTCATCCTGTGCGGCCTGGTGCAAGACCCGTCCATGCAGGGCCGGGTCCGAGCCACGGTGGTGGCCACCCAGGTTCAGGCCAACGCCGAGGTGGTCGGGCAGCCCGGCTTCCTGGCTGGAGCCACCGAGTTCGAGTTCCAGTTGCAGCAGCCTGAGTTGCTGCCGGTTGGTGCAACGGCCGCGGCGGCTCCCTCGCCCGAGGTCGGGTTGACCGAGCGTCGCCTGCGCCCCGGGCTGGTGGAGAAGGGGTTTGCCTTCAACGAGCGTTCCATCGAACGACTGGAGCGCAAGCCCACCGCTGATCCCCGCCCCGTGGCCGAAGACAAGCGACGCAACGGTTGGATGGACCTGCCGGCCATCTGGCGACGGGCCCGCCGCACACCCAACTCGGCCAGCGACGAGAAGGCGGCCGAAGCCTGACGGTTTCAAGGGAGGGTTCCGCCCGGGGCCAGGCTCACATTTGAGCCTGGCCTTCTTGCTGAAAGAGTATCCAGGGCGCGGGCGGCGAAGATCTCAAGATGCCGCTCACCGTGTTGAGAGCCATCCCTGGTGAATGCTATAATGGTTAGGTCTTGAAAAGCGAGTTCTTCATAGCCCGTCTCGAGCGGGCCCTGGTGGAGCGCCCCAACGACCCCTCGCTTCACTACGAATTCGGGCATTACTTTTTCAAGCAGGGCGAGTGGGTCCGCGCCCAACGATCGCTGGAGAAGGCGGCCACGCTCGATCCGCGCATGACCCGGGCCAGCTTCGAGCTGGGCATCTGTTACACGCGCCTGCGCAATTACGAATCGGCCATCCGCGAGTGGGAGAAGATGACCGACCACGACCAGGACTTGAACCTGGACGACATCGACTACTCGCGCGGTCAAGACATCGCCGGGGCCCTGCAAGAGTGGGATCGCTATCGGGCGTCGGCACCCGACGACATCTTCAAGTTTTACTATCTGGGAATCGCGGCCCTGGTGCTTGGCCGGCCCCAGCAGGCTATGAGCGACTTCGACAAGGTGGTGGCCTTCAACCAGAATTTCAATCGGGTCCGCTACTATCGCGGCCGGGCGCAGCACCGGTTGGGCAAGTTCATGGAGGCGGGCCAGGAGTTCATGGCCCAACTCGAGTCGCGCCCTCGAGACTTCAACTCGCTCTACTTCGCCGGGGCCTGTCTGGTGGAGCTCGGGCGCACCCCCCAGGCCCTGCAGGCCTTCAACCGGGCCCTGCAAGAGCGACCGGTCTACGTCAAGCTGCATGTCAAAATGGGCACCGCCTACGCCAACATGATGCAATTCGACCAGGCCACCGAGTGCTTTCGCAAGGCCCTGAACGTACAGCCCAACCTGTTCCAGGCCCACTTCGAGCTGGCCCGTTGCCTGGAGAAGCAGTATCTCATGGACGAGGCGGTGGAGGCCTACGAGAAAGCCCTCGAGATCCGCCCCACTTACAAGGAAGCCGCTCTGAGCCTGGGCTTCTTGCTCAAGAACCTGGGCAAGCACGTGCAGGCTCTGCAGTATCTCAAGCGGGTCATCGAGCTCGACCCGAATGAAGCCGAGGCCTACTACCTGGCCGGGGTGATCTTGAGCGCCCTGAACCGCTATGCCGAAGCCGTGCCCCAGTATCAGAAGGCGCTCCGCATCCAGCCTCGCCACTCCTACGCCCACTATGCGCTGGGCAAGGCACTTCTCAAGTGCGATCAGGTGGACGAAGCCATCGAGGCCTTCCGCCAGGCGCTCGAGCAGAACGAACGCGACAGCCAGTCGCGCACTGCTCTCGGCATGGCCTACTTCCAGAAAGGGCAACATGCCCTGGCCCGGCGTCAGTTCGAGAAGGTGGTCGAGGCCAATCCGCGCGACGCCGAGGCCCAGTACTTCCTCGGGGTGGTGCACTTCAAGCAGCACGCTTACGACCTGGCCATCGAGGCCTACCAGAACGCGGCCAACCTGCATCCCAACAGCGCGCTGCGCTACTTTACCCAGGGCGCCTTCCACTCTTACAACCGGCAATACGATCACGCCATCGAGGAATACAAGAAGGCGACCGAGCTCCGGCCCGACACCGAGGCCGACCTGCAGCTCTTCGCCGTGCTCCAGCTGCAGGCCACCGTGGGCTTGAACCTGGCCCAGCAGGGCCGCGAGCTGCAGAAATTTGCCCTGGCTCAGGAAGAGGTGTTCATCCGCTTCGTGCAGGCCATCTCCTCCGCCCTGGACGCCAAAGACCCCTATACCCGCTTCCACTCCAAGCAGGTCGCCTACATTGGCACCCGCCTGGCACAGCAGCTCGGGCTCCCCGACGACAAGCTCAAGGAGATCATGATCGGGGGCTGGCTGCACGACATCGGCAAAATCGGCATTCGTGACGAGGTCTTGAATAAGGCCGGCAAGCTCACCGACGAGGAGCGCAAGCTGATCCAACGGCATCCCGAGATCGGGGCCGAGATCCTCCGCCAGGTGTTCCCGGAAGAGGTTGAGGGCAAGGAGGTCATCTACCGGATCCCCTGGGACGTCATCCCCATGGTGCTGCATCACCACGAAAAATGGGATGGCACAGGCTATCCGCATGGCCTGGCCGGGGAAGACATCCCATACACCGCTCAGATCATCGGGGTGGCCGACTTCTACGACGCACTCACCACGAACCGACCTTACCGCAAGGCGCTGGCTCCCGGCGTGGCCATGAACGAGATGCGCCAGCTGGTGGGGAAATTCTTCAGCCCCGTGCTCATCGACGCCTTCGAGACCATTCTCGACGAACTGGTGCTGGCCATGCCCCCGCCCGTCGAGCTCGACGCCGCAGGTGTGCCCAAACTCGGCGACGATGCTTGGGATGGCCTCACCCAGTCGTGGAATTTCGTTCTTAAATAAAAGTTTATCGCCCCTACGCGGTGAACAGGCCCGTCCCTGCGGGGCAGGAACCCGGAGTGTCTCCGGGGAACTTAGGATTTTCACCGCTTTTGGAATAAATTTCAAGTCAGAACGCTTTGTTTGGGGTGATTGTGGTGTCCAATCGATCCGCTAAAATCCTGGCCCTTTTGTTGTGGTGCCTGACTTCACAGGCCTTTGGCCAGACTATCTACGACCGGATGATTTTTCAAAATCAGGAGCTGACCCCGGCCATATCCCAGCAAGGTCCTCGGGCCCTGGTCAACCTGCAAGACCCCATGGTGCGCCGCCTGGTCGACCTCTCCTCGGCCCGGCTGCACTGGTCCACCACCGGTCAGACGCTATTCGTCTATGCACCGGGGCGCGAGAGCTTCTGGACCTTTAACTCGCCCACTGTCACGGTCAACGGACAAGAGATCACGGCACCCGGGCGTATGTTCGGCGACCAGGTCACCACCATGATCGAGCCCGCCGCCCTGATCTACGCGCTCTGCTTGCGCGCCGTGCCATCCACTGCGGGTGGCCCCACCCAGCTCCTGCCCATGCTGCAGTCAGTCTCGATCTCCAAGGAAGCCTACCCGACCGTGACCATCCGGGCTTCGGCGCCACTCACTTACACCGTCGAGAAGCCGGAAGCCGGACTGGTGGTGCTCAAGTTCAGCGACCTGATCTGGGCCGGCGAGGGCCGCAACTTTTCCCAGGGAAGCCTGAAGGCCGAAGTGATCGGGGGCAGTCTCCCCGGAGAGCCGCTGGAAGTGCGCTTGCAGCTTCCCCCCGCGTGGGACGGGCAACTCAAGCCGGGCACCTTCAAGAACGAGCTGGCCATCACCACGGTCCCCAGCTCCCAGTTGGTGGGAGCCGGTCCTCCGGTAGGCCTGCAGCGCATCGACTACCGACGGGTGGACGGGGACGATCTGGTCATTTTCTACGCTGAGGATCCGGTTCGCTTCAGCTGGGAGTTCGACCCCACCAGCCGCGTGCTGATCATGGAGTTCCCCGGTGTCACGATGGACGCTCCCCCGAATCCCCTGGAGGCTCCCGGCGCACCCCTGTCGGCCGGACGCTTCGAGCAACTCGACGCGGACGGCATCCCGGTGCTGCGCTTCACCGGCCAGGTAGCCCCCGGCTATGCCTATGAGTTCTTCGAGATCGAGAACGCGCGCGGGTCGCTGGTGCTGCGACTGGCACCCGAAACCAGCCTGACACGGCTGGAAAACAAAGGAACTGCCGCGACCCGGGGCTACGTGGCCGCGGGTGGCCGCGGGGTGGTGGTCATCGACGCCGGTCATGGCGGCGGCGACCCGGGCTGCTACAGCCGCCACCACGGGGTCTACGAGAAGGACATCACCCTGGACATCGCCCGCCGGCTCAAGACCGTGCTCGAGCGTCAGGGCTGGAAAGTGCTGATGACCCGCGAGACCGACCGAGACGTGACCTACGCCGGCTCGCCCGACAAGATGGAGCTGCAGGCTCGCTGCGATGTGGCCAACGACGTGGGTGCGGACCTCTTCATCAGCATCCACTGCAATGCCAGCGCCAGTGGCCAGGGGAACGGCACCTCCATCCACTGGTACAAAGAAGAAGACTACGAATTCGCTCGCAACCTCGAGCCCATGCTGGGCGAGGCCATCGGGGTGGGCAACCAGGGGCTGCGACGCGACTCGTTCTACGTGCTGCGCCACACCAGCATGCCGGCCGTGCTGGTGGAGACCGCCTACTTGAGTCATCCACACGATTCCTCGCGGCTGGTCCAGCCGCAGGTGCGTCAGTTGATCGCCGAGCGTCTGGCCGGAGGACTGGTGCAGTTCATGAGCGGTCGCTACGCTCGGGCCGGCAATTACCGCCAGCAGCCGATGCGCTGAAGGCTGGCGATGTTACCACGATGTAACCGGATGGACACGCCCTAGACGGGAAAAACCCGGTGCGGTATAGGAAGGCAAGACAGAGAAGACAAGACGTTGTTGAGGAGGATATCGAGATGGGTGGTGTAGGACGCGCCATTGGACGAGTCGTCGGGGGAGTGGCCCGGGCCGTAGGCGGAGTGGTCAAAGGGGTCGTCAACATCGCGACCGCCCCCCTCAAACTGGTTGGCAACATTGCCAAAGGCATCCTGGGCAACCCAATGCTGGCTGGATTGCTTGGTACCGTCGGTGGCGGCCTGCTCGGCTTCGCCCTGGGCGGACCCATCGGGGCGATGCTGGGTGCAGGCCTGGGCGGACAGCTCGGCTCGGGCGCCAGCATGATGTTCATGCAGCATCAGGCCGCTCAGCAGCAGCAGGCCTTCATGCAGCAGATGATGATGCAGAACAATCAGCAGTTCGGCATGACCAACGCGATGATGCCCCAGTTCGGGATGCCGATGACCCAGATGCCCATGCTGCCCGGCCAGTACGGCCCTCCGTACGGGATGCCTCAAATGGGGATGCCGATGGGGATGCCGGGCCAGATGGACCCGCAGATGATCTTCATGATGGGGTTCATGATGGGCCAGATGTCCGCCCAGCAGGGCCAGCAGCACTGTTGCGGGCAGCCCCCTCAGTGCCCGCCGCCTCGCCCGCCGATCCCGCCCTGTCACTGCCACGGGCCCCGTCAGTTCCTCTGCTGAGGGAAACCGGTCGTCAGGTCGCGAAATGGACGGGCAAGCCCCGTCCTTTTTGTCTGTACGGATGGATTACAGCGACTACGCCGCCATTTACGACGCCGAGTATGCTGGCTACGACGATGACGTAGCCTTCTATCTCGAGTGGGCCCAAAAGGCCCATCCCCCGGCTCTCGAGCTGGGCTGTGGGACCGGGCGCATCTTGCTGCCCCTGGCCGACAATGGGGTCGAGATGTGGGGCCTGGACAGTTGCTCGGCCATGCTCGAGCGAGCCCGGGCCAAGCTGAGCTCCCGACCGCTCGAAACCCGCCAGCGGGTGACCCTGGTCGAGCAGGACATGACCTCCTTCCGGCTCAACCGCAAGTTCGGGCTCATCTACCTGCCGTTCCGCGAGTTCATGCACCTGACCCGGGTGGACCAGCAGCTTGCATGTCTGCACGCCATCAGGCGGCACCTGCGCAGCGATGGACGCCTGCTGATCAACGTCTACGACGTGGACCTGGTCACCCTGGTGCACAGCCGCCAGGCGGCCGACCCGGTGCTCTACCGCCAGCCTGGAGGGGATTACTTGGATGAGCAAGGCCGCCAGGTGTTGCTCAGTTCGGCCTCGCGCTACGATCCCGAGCAGCAGTGCCTGTTCGAGGAGCGCTTCTACGAAACCATCGGCCCCGGAGGCCAGATCCTGGAACGGCGCTTCGTGCGCCTCAGCCAGCGATGGTTCTTCCGCTGGGAGATGGTTCACCTGCTCTCTCGCAGTGGCTTCAAGGTGGAGCAGTTGCTGGGGGGCTACTTCGGCGAGCGCTACAGCGGGCTGGGCCAGGAGATGATCTTCGTGGCCCGCCTGCGCCCCCGCCGGAACTGGAGCAGCGTCGGCTCGACGGTGCGTTCTTAAAGTCCGGGGCGAGCCGGTCTTGCACTTTAGCTTCGCGCCGCCAACTGAGCCAGATGAAACAGCACCAGCAGGCTGTCCACGCTGCGCGCGGCATCCTCCGGGCCAAAGCTGCCCACCTCCCAGGTCTTGCTCACTTCCAGGCCCGAACGACCGCCGGTCAACTCGATGAAGGGCTCCAGGCCAGCGATCGCCGGCAGGGAGTCGCTGGTGAAGAGGGGGAAGGTGGGCGGGTGCAGTTGCACCAGATAGTTTTCGTCGAACTGGGCAAAGCCCGTCTTGACCTCGCGCGATTGGCCCACCTCATCCAGAATGCGGGTGACGGTGCTTTCGGGCGAGAGGCTGAGCTGGAACGGCTGGGGCACGGGCACCCGCAAGATGGCCTTGCCGCCCACGTCCAGATCAAACTGCACAGGCACGCCGTCGAACGAGCACTCCATCGAGACGCCTGGAGCCTCGGTGGCCCGCGATTTGATGTTCTGGTAGCCTCTCTGCTGCAGGGCCTCCTGCAGTTGAATTGCGAACTCCTCGGTTTTCATGCGGCCTCCCAGCGGCTGATGACATCCAGGTCTTCCGGGGTCAGGTCTTCTCGACCCTGCAGACAATTCATCCAGAATCGACGGGTCAAGCGGGCGATGGAAGGCAGCCAGCGCTCGAGCCGCATCCCCAGCCCGGCGAACGTAAGGTGCTCGGCCTCCTCGAAAACGGCCAGATAGCGAGGTCTAGCCCGCAGTCTGGGAAAAATCTCCAAACGCTGCTCGTAGGTCCTGGTGGCGGTGAGCGAGTGGTCACGGGTACCGGTGAGCATGAGGGTGGGCGCCTGGAGAGCCACCAAGGCCTCATCGCTGAGGCTGCCCGGGAAGGGGGGAGACATGAGCAGCAGGCCCTCACAGCCCTCCTGAGCAGCCAGGGCGGCCACCGTGGCCGACCCATAGGAGTGCCCGGCCAATCCGACCGGCGCCCCGGCCAGCTCGGGGTGAAGCGCCAGCAGTTGACCCCGAGCAAAGCGTAGATCCTCCACCCGATGACGGAACTCCTGGTGGTCTTGCTCCACCAGATGTTCGATCCGGGCGGCAAAGTCGCGCCCCACCTCGGACTTGAGTCGGGCCAGAGCCTCGTGGTTGCTGCCGACGTGCTCCACCACGGCCACCGCCATCCCCTGCTCGGCCCAGTCCCGGGCCAGGTAGGCATAGCCGTTGCACGCGCCGCCATAGCCGGGAGAGAACAGCACCAGCGGGCCGCGTGCGGGATAGAGGCAGACGGGCACCTTGCGTCCCCGGGCCTGGTCGTGGAGATCGAGTGTCAAAGCCAGGTCGCGCTCTTTCGTGGCCCGGTCGCGAGGACCCTACCGGACGGGGCCGAAGGCCAAGCCTTCAGCAACCGAAACAGAGGAGGTCGCCATGGCCAAGCGTGCCGAGCCCGAAGAACACGAATACGAGGAAGACAGCGAGGAAGCTTTCAAAAAGGCCGACCGGGCTCTTCAGAAGTACCTCAAGTCGCTCGAAAAGGGCGATGCCGACAAGCCGGTGAGCGTGCGCCAATTCGCCCAGGGGATGTCCCTGCTCTACAAGGCCCAGAGCGCCACCATGCTGCTGGTTCTCGACGAGATGGCCAGCATGCTGCAAGATTTCCTGGAAAGTCTGCACGACGAGCCGGACGAAGAGGACTGACCCTCAGCGCTTGAGGTTGCTCTCGAAGAAGGACCAGATGGCCGCCCAGGCCGCCTGGGCCTGAGTCTTGTCGTAGCCGGCCTGGTTGTTGGGGTTCATGAAGGCGTGACCCACTTTGGGGAAGACCACAATTTTGTGCTGCTTACCCGCCTCGCTGAGGGCCTTCTCGAAAGCCTTCACAGTATCCAGGGGAATGCCCCGGTCGGTCTCGCCAAAGATGCCCAGAACAGGCCCTTGCAGGCTCTTCACCCCATCGGCACGCGTCTTGACCTGACCGTAGGCCACCACCGTGGCCTGCAGGGGCTTGTGCAGAGCCAGCTCCAGGGCGTACCCGCCGCCCATGCACCAGCCGATGCAACCGATCCGGTCCTTCCTGACGTCCTTGCGACCCTTGAGATAAGCCAGCACGGCCTCCAGGTCGGACAGGGCGCGATCGGCCGGCAAACCGCGCGAGAGCTCGTGGGCCAGGTCGCGATCACCGGTCACCTTGCCCCGATACAGGTCGACGGCCAGGGCCACGTAACCCTTGCGAGCACACGCGTCGGCCTGCTCCCTGGTCCAGTCGTTGAGACCCCACCATTCGTGAATCAGGATCACGGCCGGAAAGGGCCCCTTGCCCGTGGGCAGAGCCAGGTAGCCGCTCACCGTTTCGTCGCCCGCTTTGAACTGCACCATCTCGCCGCCGGGGGCGGCCAGCGCCAGCCCGGTCAAGAACAAAAGGCAGATTGCCCATCTCGTCATGTCAAGTCCTCCGCATTCTCTGCTCCAGCTCCTCCAGGGTGCGGGGCCAATCCTGGCGTAACAGACGCGACAGAGATCGGTCGGCCAGCAGCTTGCCCTGAGTCTGGCAGGTTGGGCAGTAGTTGGTCTCGTTCTCGGCGTAGCGAATGCGCTGCACCGGCGTGCCGCAATCGGGGCAGGGCAACCGGTAGCGACCGTGCACTGCCATGTCCTCACGAAACGCGGTCACCTTCTCGGGGAACCCCTCCTTCGCCTCGCGCCGCAGCTTCTCCACCCATTCGCTCAGGGTGGCCCGGGTGGCCTGATAGAGCCGCTCCACCTCCTCGGCGGTCAGCTTCTGAGTGAGCTTCACCGGCGACAGCCGGGCCCGATGCAGAATCTCGTCGGAGTAAGCGTTGCCGATGCCCGAGAAGAGGTGGGGGTCGGTAAGGCTGCGCTTGAGAGTGTGGTTCTCACGCTGCAGCGTGGCCCGGAAGGCGGCAAGGTTCGCCTCCAGCACCTCCAGGCCGCCCGGATCGAACGCTGCCAGCTGCTCTCGGCCGCGCACCAGGTGCAGGGAAGCGCGCCTCCTGGTGCCAGCCTCGGTCAGGTAGAGGAGCCCGGTGGAGAAGGTGAAGATGGCCATCGGCCTGAGGGCCGGACCCTTCTGGCTGGCCTGTCGCCAGCGCAGGCGGCCTGCGATCATGAGGTGCAACACGCTGAACAGCTCGCCCTCGAACTCAAAGACCAGGCGCTTTCCCAGACGGGCGAAACCCACCACTCTGCGCCCGATCAACTCGGACACGGGCGGCTCCACGCTGCGCAGCAGAAAGGGGCTGCCCAGTTCGAGATTCTCCAGCACCGCGCCACCGATTCGCTCTTCGAGTGCCTCCAGGTAGACGACCACGTCGGGTAGCTCCGGCATTTCACTGGCTTGCGATTCGGCTCGCCCGGTTCCTCCTCGGAGTAACTCGAGGCCTGGACGCCGAATCTACCCTCCAGTGCAGATCCCGCCCACCGGATTGACCTTTTCCCCGGCGCTGCGGCCCCAGGTCGCTGCCGACGCTCAGGCTCCTGTGCAGGCAGCGGCCGAACAGCGGCCGGCCCGTCTGCCAACGGTGGCCGAGCTGAGGCAATGGGCCATGTGCGAGCCGGAGCGTGCCCAGAGCGAGCTGCTCGGCCTCCTGAAAGGGCGAGCCGAAGGTCTGGCGCGCCTGCGAGCCGTGCTGACGGCGGCCAAAGGCGATGAGCCTTTGAAACGTTTGCTCGAGCCGCACCGGCAGCAGATCTGGAGCACGGGCAACATGGCCTTCAATCTCAAGCTGCTGGAGGAGAAGCACCTGCCCGACACCGGTTTCGCGCAGCGCGAGTTGTGGCCCCGGGTGGGCGAGAGCTCGGAAGCGACCCGAGCCCTGCAGACCTTGTGGGAAGTGGCAGGCCCTTACGACCGTAATCAAAGGTTGGCTCCTCTGCTGACCCTGGAGCGACCGATCGGCCAGGAAATGGGCACCCTGCTGGAACAGCAGTTCACCCGTTGGAGTCGGCCGGGAGCCGAGTTGCGTGCTCACCTGCAGGCCCGGGTGGAGCAGTCGCTGACCCGGCTGGCCGAGCACCCCCTGGGCCAGGCGCTGCCCGACCCCGAGCTGGAGGCCCATCGCCAGCAACTGCAAGCGCTGACGCCATTCGTGGAGGACAAGCAGCTGGCCCGGCGCTTGCTGGAGCGGGTGATGGCCGATCCCAGCTTGGCGCTCTTTAGCGAAGCCGGCAAGGCTTCGGGACTTGCCAGCCTTGTCTACCAGCGGATCTTTCCCGACCCGGAAATCAGCCAGGCTCTGCTCTCTGAGCTTGGCAGCGAGCTGAAGTCGGCCGGAAGCCTGGCCGGGCTCTCCGAGCGGGGTCTACGGGTGTTCGGTGTGCTGGTGGCCCAGGCCGACGACCGGTCCGTGATGGGCCCGCTGGGGGCCGTTCTGGAAGACGAATTCCGCCGGCCTCACAGCGACCCGAATCAGGCCGAGCTGCTGACCCGCCTGCTGGTTCTGAATGCCAGTGCCTGCTCCAGCGCCTTGCAGGGCAACTGGCGCATGGAAGAGAGCTTTCCACGCTTGCGCCAGATGGTGGAGCTGCTGGTGGAGTCCAAGTGGGCCCACGCCGACCGCCAGTGGCACCACCTCGAGAACGGCTGGGCGGGGGGGCTGACCGAGCAGTTGGAGAAGCACCTCTGGCACGGAATCTATGGCCAGGATCCGGTGCCCACCGTGGCCCCCGTTCAGGACGGGTCCCTCAGCCTGAGCGTCAAGGCGGGCCGCCAGCACGTGGCCGAAATGCTGGACCAGTTTGCCGCCGGACCCGAGAATCCCAAGGCCGGGGCGGCCATCCAGATCCTCGAGCATCTGGCCCAGCGCGATCAGATCCTGGCCGATCACCTCCTGGCCGACAGCAAGACCCTGCTGCGAGACTGGAACTCCGTGCCCGTCGAAGGGGTGCGCTACGCTGTCGCGCGCCTGCGTAACCGCCTGCTCGAGCGCAACCTGAAGCTGCCGGCCGCCGAGCGCGAGGCAAAGCGCGAGGAGACGCTGCAGATCGCCGCCAGCATGGGACGCGACGGCGTGCCCCTGGTGACCGCACTGCAGACCTACTACCCGGCCGTGACCCCGGTGGCCACCCGGCTGCTCGATCCGCAGGCGGTGCTGGCCCTGTATCAGGAGGTGCAGTCACACGGGCCCAACCTCAATCAGCGCTTCGAGTGGGTGGATCGCCTGCTGACCCTGGTACAGGCTCAGGGCTCGGAGCACGTCTTGGAGGATACCCTGAAGGGCTATCGGCGGCTGGAAGAGCTGCTGGCCAGCGGCCAGAGCCTGACTCAGGCCATGCAGGTGGTCGCTCTGGAGATCCTCGACCTCAATGGCCTGCTCGGCGGGCAGCCGAACGCCGGCCGAGCGCCCACCATGATTCGGGAGGATTCCACCTCCACGACTTTCGGAGGCAGCCGGCTCAAGAAACGACGGGTCAGCGACTGAACTGCCGTTCGAGCTCCTCGGCCCGGGGGACGGCGGGATCGCCTGGCTCCCAGCCAAACCAGAGATAGACCACAGCTGGCAGAGTGACTCTGCAGTAGTAGCGCAACCGCTGGGTGGCCACCGGCCGGCCGTTCTCTGACCAGACCCAGCCGGCGAAGGGCTGGGTACGACCCTTATGCATCTCGTAGCGAAAGCGAGTCGGAAAAACCGGATGGATGCGGGCCTGCAGGCGGCGCCCCCGGAGCAGGCAACCCATGTCGCCTCGCATCATCACGTCGATGTGAGGGGCGAGCAGCAAGACCTCCTCGAGTTGCACTTCCCCCTCGCCCTCCAGGCTGTCGCGCACGGCCAGGCGCTTCTTCTCGGGCTGGAACAAGAGCTCACGACGCAGACGGAAGGGTCGCTCGGAGCCCATCCAGACGTCGCGGCCGCCGGCCATGGAGAGGCCTTCGCGGCGCTGCTCCACGGCCAGGCGATGTCCCTCCCCGCTGAGCTGCAGGGGCTCGAGCTCTCCGGCCACGCGCGGGGCTGAGTGGCAGGAAAGGGAGGCGAAGGCCTGAGCCACCGAGCCTGGAGCTGCCGGCCCTCCCGGCTCGACCAGGACGGGCTCGCCCTCCAGGGTCAGGACCAGGCTGAGCAGATCGTCGTGGGCAAGGGGGGGCGGGAACCTGGACTCGGGGGGTGCCTCCAGCGGCAAGCCCCGCAGCAGGCACCAGCTCGAGCGCGACTCCCAGCCGTCGCGCACGGTCACCAGCCCGGCCTCGGGATAATATCCTCCCACCGGGGGCAGAGCGGTATCGCTCAACGAGTCATAGCGCGACTGGGCCGAGGGGCCGAACCACCAGAGCATCTCCATCGGCATCTCCCCCGCCAGTCGCGCCAGCGCCCCGTGCCCCAGGGCCAGAGCCCCGAAAGCGAGCAAGCGCTGGGTGTGCTCGGAGGGGCCACAACAGCGGCCCAACAGGCCCGGACCCTGGCCACGTCCGATCTCGGGCACGAGCGCGTTGGGCGGGCGCAGATGGCAGAGGGCCTCCAGAGCCTCCTGGGCCCGAGCTGCCAGGACATCACCGGTGTGCATCTGGTTCAGGCGGTGCAGAGCTGCTGGCAGCAACAGCCACTCGCAAGCCTGGCGCTGGGCTGCCGCGGAACCGCTCTTGTGCAGTCCGTCCTGGCCCAACTCGTTCTGGACACAGATCGGGAAAGCCGCCGATGACTGGCGCAGCCACTTCTTGCTGAGCACCAGCTCGGGCAGGGTCAGGGCCAGCACCTGCAGCGCCGAGGCCGTGCAGAGGCGGGGGTGCTCGTGCAAGCTGCGCGACAGAGCCAGACCGTGTAACAGCAGCGTGCGCAGTACACGGCCCAGCACATCGGCCGTCAACTGGGCCGACTTGAGGAAGTAGTGCATGGCCAGCAGCCAGTTCAGGGTGCGGTGGGCCACCATCTCGGGGTCCATCCAGTTGACCCCGAAGAGAGGCGGATTGCGCTCGCTCCAGTCCACCATCTGCACGATGAACTCGCTGGCGAAGCGCTCATGGCCGGTCAGCCAGTAAGCCCGCCCCATGTCCACGAAGTGACCGTGACGGTTGAATTCCCAGGTCACCTGGATGGCCGCCTCGGGACTCGTCCCCGCCAGCTGCTCCTCGAGGTCCTCCAGCGAGCCGTACATCCACGAGCCGCCCTTGAAGTCGGAGAACCAGTCGATGGCTCCCTGAAAGCTCTGCTCCTCCACCCCCAGAGGGCCAAAGGTGTGGTGCAGCGCCCGCTCGACCTCGCTCAGAAGCCGGTTGGCCTCTTCGCGCCGCTCGGCCAGAGCCGGCCGCAGCATATCGCACTCGGTGAAGTGCAAGAAGAATAGCGGACGGATCCGGTCGTGGAAGTGCTCGAGCAGGTGCTCGGAAGCCTCATGCAGGCGCTGGGCCCGGGCAGCGGCCCGAGCTTCCTCCAGCGCCGCGGTGAGCGGACTGAGCTGAAAGTAGAGGTCAGGCTCCTCGAGCGTGAGCGGAAGGCGCTCGTGCACATGCTCTGAGAGCCGCGCCTCCAGGTCTTCCTGGTGGCCCAGCAGAGTCTTGACGCGCTTCTTCAGACCCTTGAACAAACCGCCTTCAGACGGCGCCCACGGGCGCGCCAAAGAACTGATGGACCACTTTGGAGACGGTGGCCGTCTGGTCCTCGGTCAACTCGGGGAACATGGGGAGAGAAAGCACTTCGTGCTGGGCCTTCTCGCTTTCGGGCAGGCTTCCCGCCGGAATCTGCAGATCGGCGAAAAGGGGCTGCTGGTGCAGGCAGACGGGATAGTAAACCACGCTGCCTACGCCGTGGTCATTGAGGTAGGCCTGCAGCTCCTTGCGCCGGGCGGTGCGAACCGTGTACTGATGATAGACGTGGTACGCGCCCGGGGTCGCCTGAGGCACCGTCACCACGTCGCTCAAGAGCTTGTGGTAGCGCTCGGCCACCTGGCGACGGCAGGTGTTCCACTGATCGAGATACTTCAGCTTGACACGCAGGGCGGCGGCCTGGATCTCGTCCAGGCGGCTGTTGGTGCCCAGAATTTCGTGGTGATACTTCTTGGCGCTGCCGTGGCCGCGCAGCTTGCGCACCTTCTCGGCCAGCTCGGGGCGGTTGCTCAGCACCATTCCGCCGTCCCCGATCCCGCCCAGGTTCTTGGACGGGAAGAACGAGAAGCAACCGAAGTCGCCGATGGTCCCCACTTTGCGGCCGTTGTAAGTGCAGCCGGCGGCCTGGGCGCAATCTTCGATGACGGCGAGCTTGTGGCGCGAGGCCAGGGCCATCAGCTCGTCCATCGGAGCGGCATTGCCGTAGAGGTGGACCACCACGAGGGCCCGCGTGCGGGGGGTGATGGCCCGCTCCACGCTGGCCGGGTCGAGGCAGTAAGTCACCGGGTCGATGTCGGCAAAGACCGGCCTGGCTCCCGCCAGTGCCACCGCTCCGGCCGTGGCCATGAAGGTGAACGAGGGACAGATCACCTCGTCGCCAGGGGCGATGTCGAGGGCCCGCACCGCCAGGTGCAGGGCGTCGGTGCCGTTGGCCACGCCGATGCCGTGAGCGGCCTGGTTGTATGCTGCAAACTCGTTCTCGAAGGCCTGGACCTCGGGGCCCAGAATGTAGTGGGTGCCACGCAGTGCGCGCAGGACGGCCTCTTCCAGCTCCTGGCCGATATTCTTGTACTGGCTGGCCAGCTCTAAGATCGGGATCATACGGTCTCCTTTGCTCTTTTGCTCGGGACGGCTTCGTGGGCGAGGACGTCCAGAATTCGTTCGGCCGTGAGGCCGTCTCCATAAAGCTCGGGGTGGGCGGCCGGGGGACGGGTTGTTAGCCCCGCCAGGATGCGGGCCCGGTCGTGCCCCACCAGCGTGTTCCAGCCGGCGGCCACCGTCTCCACCCACTCGGTCTCTTCGCGCAAGGTCAGGCAGGGGGTCTTGAGCAGATAGGCTTCCTTCTGCAGCCCTCCCGAGTCGGTCAGCACCAGGCTGGCCCGCTCGAGCCAGGCCAGAATCTGGCGGTGGCCGGCAGGCGGCAACAGACGCACGGGCCCGTCCTCGAGCAGCCGGTCCAAGCCGGTCTGGCGCAGGATCTGCAGGGTGCGAGGGTGACAGGGGAAGAGCACCGGCTGGCCGTGCTCGCGCAACACCGTCAAAATGACTTCCAGGCCCTCAGGAGTCATCTCGGCCCGGTGCATGGTCAGCAGCAGGTAGGGGCCTTCGGGGGCCGGCTCGGCGGGCGGGCCGGCCAGAGTGCGGCGCAGGGAGTCCACCATGATGTCGCCCACCAGGTGCACGCCGCCGGTGATGTTCTCCCGGGCCAGGTTGTCCACCGCAGTCTGGCAGGAGGCGAAATTCCAGCGGGCCAGATGGTCGGTCAGCACCCGATTCACCTCTTCCGGAACGCGCATGTCGAAGCAGCGCATCCCCGCCTCGACGTGGGCCACCGGTATGTGCAGCTTGGCGGCCGCGAGAGCCCCCGCCAGGGTGCTGTTGGTGTCGCCGAAAACCAGCAGCACGTCGGGCGACTCGGCGAGCAGGATCTCCTCCACGCGCTCCAACATGCGCCCGGTCTGGGCTCCGTGGGGAGCCGAGCCCACCCCCAGGTGGTGCTGAGGGCGAGGCAGCCGCAGCTCGTGGAAGAACTGGTCGGACATCCCCTCATCGTAGTGCTGGCCGGTATGCACCAGCACGCTTTCAAATCGGCCTGCCATGGGCTCGATCAGAGGGGCCAGCTTGATAAACTGGGGGCGGGCCCCCACCACGGTAACGATCTTCACGCTCCCCGCCTTTCTGGCAACAGCACGGGCGGCCTCAATTGCGATTCGTAGATGCGCGAGTAGAAACCACCCCGCTCGAGCAGGGTGGCGTGCTCACCCTCTTCCACCACCTGACCGCCCTCGAGCACCAGAATGCGGTGGGCATGGCGGATGGTGTTGAGACGATGGGCGATGACCAGGCAGGTGCGCCCGCGCATGGCGCGCTCGATGGCCTCGGTGATCTGGGCCTCCGACTCGGAGTCGATGGAGGAGGTGAACTCGTCTAAAATAAGCACTTTCGGGTCGCGCAGCATGGCTCGGGCGATGGCGATCCGCTGGCGCTGGCCGCCACTCAAGCGGGCGCCGCGCTCGCCCACCTGGGTGGCATAGCCGTCCGGCAAGCGGGTGATGAAATCGTGGGCGTTGGCCAGCCGCGCCGCTTGCTCGAGCTGCTCGGGGGTAGCCACGAACCCGCAGGCGATGTTCTCGGCGATGGTCCCGGTAAACAGGGAAGACTCCTGGATCACCACCCCGACCTGCCGGCGGAGGCTGGAGGCCGTCACCTGGCGGATGTCGTGCCCGTCCACCCGCACCACTCCGGCGGTGGGGTCGTAGAAACGGGGGATCAAGTTGACCAGGCTGGTCTTGCCCGCCCCGTTCGGGCCCACGATGGCCACCACTTCACCGGGCGCGATGGTGAGCGTCAGATCGCTCAAGATCGGCTTACCCGGCTGGTACTCGAAGCCCACGCCCTCCAGGCGAATCTCGCCCCGGATCGGAGGCAGCTCGCGGGCGTCGGGCGCGTCGGCGATATCAGGTGCCTCGTCGAGCACCTCGAAGAGCCGCTTACCGGCAGCGGTGGCGACCTGGAACCGGGCATAGCTGTCGGCCAGCTTGTTGATGGGATTGGAGGTCATGATCATCAGCATCCAGTACTGGATAACGGCCGTGAACGTGACCGTGCCCTGCAGAATGCGCAGAGCGCCGAACCAGATGATGGCCACGATGGCCAGTGCGCACAGGATGTCGGTGAGGGGCAACTGGAACGAGGAGATCTGGATCAACTTGAGCTGAGCTGCGAAGTTCTCTTCGTTCTTGCGCTCGAAACGCTCAATCTCAAGATTCTCCCGGGTGTAAGCCTTGACGACCTTGATGTTGCCCAGGCTTTCGTGCAGGATGGCGATGAGGTCGGCCAGCCTGACCTGGATGCGTTCGGTCACAGTGTTGATTCTCTGCCCGATACGCGAGATGGTGATCCCCAGCAGAGGGCTCAGAGTCAAAACCATCAGCGTCATCTGCCAGTCGAAGTAAACCATCAGGCTGAATGCCCCGGCCACCATCAACAGGTTCTTACCGAAGTCAGCCAGCAACGGATACACGCTGGTGCTGGTCTGAATGTCATTGGAGAGGCGGGAGATGAGGTCACCCTGGTTGTTGCGGTCGAAATAGGGGACGCTCATGCGCTGGAGATGGCGGAAAATCGCGTTGCGAAAGTCGCGCACGGCCAGTTGACCGGCCATGTCCACCAGGTAGCGCATCAAGTAGCCCACCACGCCGCCAGCCAGCATCACAAGCATGAATCCGCCGCAAATGAGGTTCAGCTCGATCAGCGGGTCGCGGCCCTGGTAATTGAAGTTCTCCTCGGTCATCAGCCCGAACAACCTTCCGACGAAAAGGGGCTGGACCAGTTGCGTGACAGTACCCAGGCAGGTCATGATCAAACCGCCCAGGACATACTTCCAGTAGGGTCGCAGATAGCCCAGAATGCGGCCTAGAATCCGCATGGATTGAACCGCGCCCACCTGCTTACCCCAGCGGCTCGAGCAAGAAGATCTTTTGCCCGGACTCGACCACGGCGGCGTTCTCGACGAGGATGCCGGCAACGCGACCGGGCATCTCAGCGGTGATCTCGTTCATCAGCTTCATGGCTTCAATGATGCAGAGAGTCTGGCCCACGCTCACATGGTCGCCCACCTGCACGAAGGGCGGAGCCCCCGGGTTGGGGGAGCGATAGAAAACACCCGCCAGAGGCGAGACCACTGGTCTCAAGTTCTCGTTGGCAGGCTCGGGAGCGGCCGTAGCAGGCCGGACCGGAGAGCGTCTGGCCGCCACCGCCAGCGGCGTCTGGACGGGGACCGCTACCGGTTGAGCCTCCCCCGTATCCACGATCAGGTGGATACGCGCGTTCTCGTTGCGATAATCGATCTCGGCCAGACCTTCTTCCCGGGCCACCCGAGCCAGAGCCCGGGCTAATTCGAGATGTTCCTTCAATCCGCTCACCTCTCGCTGAGGAGCGAGTATCCCACCTGCTCCCAGGCATGACGATCTGCGACCCCCGCCACAACAGTCGCCTCAACATGCCAAAATCCAGCGAGAATGTCAAGAAAATCCGGGGTCCGCGGAGGAGCCCTACGCCCCGCCAGGGACCGCCCGCCTGCACCTGTCTGGAGTAGAGGGCCTCTCGAAGACGCTGTTACGAACGTCGGGAAGACGAGGAAGAGCGCCGGCGACGTCCTCCTCCGCTGCTCGAGGAGGCGGAACGTTGCCCGCCGCCACCCGAGCCACCCGAGCCACCTGAGCCGCTCGAGCGGCGGCGCCGACGAGAGCTGTCCGAATCGCCATCCGAAGCCCGGTAGCGCGAAGCAGCGGCCCGACTCGACTCGAGCAAAGCCAGCTTGGAATCGACCGGGGCTGGCTCATCGTCGTCGTCTCGAGTCCGACGGCCACGCGGCTCGTCATAGTAGTCCTCGTCGTGATAACGAGGGGCTGGCTCGCTGCGGCGGTAATCGTCCTCGTAAGAGGGTGGCGCGCTCCTGCTACCGCTCCGGCTCCCGCTCCCACCCCCGCTTGTGCTGGCGCTACTGCGACCGCGCCGCCCGCGGCCCGAGCTTTCGTAGGCTCCGGTTTCCACGCTCGATTCGCGCGCAGAGCGGTACCGGTCGTCGCGTCCTCGACCCGAGCGAGGGGCCTCCTCGCGACTGTACTCCTCCCGCTCGCGATAAGCGGGCGGCTCGTCACGATAATCCTCTCGCTCATAGCGGGGCGAATAGTCTTCTCGCTCGTAGTCGTCATAGTAGCGGCGAGTCGAGCTCTCCTCGTATCGATCGTCGGGCGGGTAAGCAGCCGCTCGCTCGGAAGTCGAGGTGCGGCTCTCTGCTTCGGAATCACGCCGACTGCGACGGCGCCGACGCGAGCGACTGGAAGTGCGCTCCTCTTCGGGCTCGTGAGTCGAGACGTGGCGGGTCTCGACCGGAGGAGCATCGTCCTCCTGACCTCGCCGACGGCGACGGCGGCGCTTGGAGCGCCCGTCCCCCCGCTCGGAAGCGGTCGCAGGCTCTTGCTGCTGGTCGTAGTGCACCTCGAGGTCTGACTCCACGTTGAAGTGGCGCCCGCGCAGAGCTCCGTTTCGCCGGGTGCCGCCACGCCCAGAGCGGCTCTCCTTCTCTCGTGGAGCGCGCTCGGCCGGAGCCACCGCGCCTCCCATGCCGAGTCGACTGGCCAGCCGGTGGGCCAGTTCGCTCAGGTTGTAGCGATCCTTGTGGTCGCTGTGACGGTCGTGAACCTGGGCCACGCCCCGGATAGCGTCCTTCTCGCTCAACAGAACGAGGAAACGAGGAGCCTCGGGAGCTTCCTCTCCGCCCAGCGCCATTTCAGCGTAAATCCCAGCCTCGCGCAGCACATTCAGAACCGGCATCAGAAGACGGGTGGCTTCCTCGCCTTCCGGCTGCAGGTAAACCGATGGAGAGGGCCGCGTGAACTCGCCGGGCACAGCTTCCAGAATCGCTTCCAGTTGGAGGGCAAAGCCGACGGCCGGGGTATCCGGTCCACCCAGGGTCTCCACCAGGCCATCATAACGACCACCGGTGCCCAGCACCGATTCGCCGTGTCGAACCTGGAAGATTGTGCGGTTGTAATACTCCAGGTCGCGCACCACGCGCGGATTCAGGTCGTGAGGAATCTTCATCTCGGCCAGATAGGCCTTGAGCTGACTGAAATGCTGCTTACAGGCCGGGCAGAGCAGGCCGAACATGGTGGGGGCCACCTGCCCGAGCTCAGCGCAACTCTTCTCGTTGCAACCCAGCGTCCAGAGCGGATGAGTCTTGTGCTTGCGCTTGCAAGTTCCACAAAGCTCGTTGGAATGGGACGAGAAGTACTCCTTGAGAACCTCATGGTAAGCCGGGCGACACTTGTCGCATCCCAACGAGTTGAGCTCGAAGACCACGTCGCTCAAGCCGATGCGCTTGAGGAACGCCCAGGCCAGGGCGATCACCTCGGCATCCTGGGCCGGGTGGGGCGAACCCAGAGCTTCGACCCCGAACTGGTGGCTCTGTCGGCTGCCTTCCTCGGTCTCCCGGCCGATCAGGAAGACGGGGGCCAGGTAGTAGAACTTGCTGACGCCCTGGTTCTTCTCGTTGAGGTTGTTCTCATAGTAAGCGCGTACCACCGAAGCGGTGACATCGGCTCGCAAGGCCAGCTTCTGGCCAAACTTGTCGTGGAAGGTCCAGAGCTCGCGCTCGACGAGCCCGGCCAGGACTCCCATCCCCCTCACGAAAAGCTCCGCCTTTTCGAACAGAGGGGTTCGAATCTCGAGATAACCGTATTGCTGACTGAGTAACCGGGCCTGACTCTCGATCAGTTGCCAGCGGGATGTCTCTTCCGGTAGTAGATCACGGGTGCCACGCACCGCTCGGACAGACATGATTCACAAACCTCCGCGGATGAGGGACCGGGCGCATGGCTTGCGCGCCGACGAAGTCCCTTCGATAATGGTGGGCGCCGGCCGTGCCACTCGGGGAGGATGCTCGCGATCGTCTCAGTGTCTGCGACCTTTCGTCTCGCAGAAAGGATGGCGCGACAAAGGCCGGTGAACGTGGTTCCACGATACCTGACGTTTCACTATTCAGTTTGCGCCGAATCGGCTCTCTCTTTGTCGCCATCGGTTGCTCGCGTCGGAGCATTCCCCTTCGGTATCAGGGCATCGGACCCTGGGGATGTCGGGGTAGGTTAACCCGGCGGCCTGGAGGGGAAAGTGGCCTGCTTTCCACGCTGTCATCGCAACGGCTACCCGACATTGAGTTGTTTCGGGGAAGAAGCCAAGTTTCCTCTCCGGCCAGGAATGGCCTCAGGAAACGACCTCTTCGATCAATGGCCGCGGGCTGGTTGGGGTGGCTGCAATCGAGATAGCTTCGCCGATCAGAGCCCGAGAGGTCTGGAGTTGGGAACGGTCGTTGACGTGGAACGTCAGCAAAGGCTCTCCGGCTTCGACCCGATCGCCCAGGCGTTTGTGGAGGACAAGTCCGACGGCGTGATCGATGGGGTCGTCCTTGCGCAGTCGACCTGCCCCCAGCACCATCGCCGCGCGGCCCAGGGTCTCTGCCTGCAGACTTGCCACAAAGCCCGACTCAGGGGCCGGATAGTCCTCCAGGTGAGACGCGGTGGGCAAGAGTCCCGGGTCGTCCACCACCCGAGCGTCCCCTCCCTGGGCACTGATGAGTTCACGCAACTTCTCGGCGGCCGCGCCGGACTGTATCAATCGGCCAGCCTCGGCGCGCGCAGCCGAAAGGTCCGACTGCAAACCGGCCATTTCCAGCAGATGAGCGGCCAACTCGCGGGCCACCTGAGCCAGCGCCGAATCTGCCCGCTGACCCTGGAGAATCTCAATGGCCTCACGAAACTCGAGCGCGTTGCCGATGTGCGTTCCCAAGGGTTGCTCCATATCCGACAGGGCGGCGCGAACCTTGCGACCCAGGCGCTTGCCAATGGCCACCATCGAGCGAGCCAGGCGACGGGCGTCTTCCAGATTCTTCATGAACGCCCCGTGACCAAACTTGACGTCCAGCAGGATCGCATCGGCGCCACAGGCGAGCTTCTTGCTCATGATCGAGCTGGCGATCAGGGGGATGGAATCCACCGTGGCGGTCACATCGCGCAGGGCGTACATCTTGCCATCGGCCGGCACCAGGCTCCCGGTCTGGCTGATGACGGCCACACCGATGCGGCGCACCTGCTCGAGAAACTCCTCGGCTGACAGGTTGACGCGCAGCCCGGGCACAGACTCCATTTTGTCCAGCGTGCCTCCGGTGTGGCCCAGACCCCGCCCCGACATCTTGGCCACCCGGGCCCCTGCGGCGGCAGCCAGTGGTGCTAGAACCAGCGTGGTCGTATCCCCCACCCCTCCGGTGGAGTGCTTGTCGACCTTGACGCCGGGGATACTGGAAAGGTCGACCGTGTCCCCCGATGCCACCATCGCCTCGGTGAGCCAGCCAGTCTCCTCGTCGGTCATGCCCCGAAGAAAGACTGCCATCATCCAGGCCGACATCTGGTAGCTCTCCATGCGGCCAGCCACGAACTCGCTGATCAAGAAGCGGATTTCCTCGGCGCTGTGGGCCTCTCCGTCGCGCTTGCGTCGGATCAGGTCGTAGACCCTCATCGGGCCGGCACGCCCGGCATGGCCTTGACGACTCCCCGAACCAGGTTGATGAACCGGGGCCCGGCCTCGGCAGCGGTAGCCAGCACGTCCTCATGAGTATCTTCCGAGGGACCTCGATGCAAAACATTGGTCACACAGGAGATTCCCAGGACCCGCATCCCCTGGTGCCGTGCCACGATCACCTCGGGCACGGTAGACATTCCGATGGTGTCGGCTCCGATCATCCCAAAAAAGTGAATTTCGGCCGGGGTCTCGAAACTCGGGCCGGCCAATCCCAGATACACTCCGTCTTTGATGCGGAACCCCTGACTGGAAGCCACCTTGTGAGCCAACTCTCGCAACTCCAGATCGTAAGCGCGCGACATGGGAGGAAAGCGCGGTCCCAGCCGCTCGTCATTCGGCCCTCGCAAAGGGTTGGCCCCCATCAAGTTGATGTGATCGGTGAGCAGCATCAGGTCACCGGGCACCAGATCGGAACGCACGCCCCCGCTGGCATTGGTGACGATCAACGTATGGGCGCCCAGCGCGCCCAGCAAGCGCACCCCAAAGGTGACCTCCTGCAGGCCATAGCCTTCGTAATAGTGCACCCGCCCCCGCATGACGGCCACTGGAGTGTCTTCCAACTGGCCCAACACCAGTTCACCCTGATGCCCGACCACGGTGGAACGGGGCAGACAAGGAATCTCTTCGTAGGGGATCCGCTGCGCGCTGGCCACGTCATCAGCCAGCTTCCCCAGGCCAGAGCCAAGAATCAGGGCGACTTCGGGCTTGAAGTCCCCCACGCGTTTGCGAACCTGCTCCACAGCTGCCTGAATCTTATCGTAGTCGTCGACCAAGAAATCGTGTCGTCCTTTCCATTCTCGTTCCCAGGCTCTGCGCTGCCAACCGTGCAAAGGCCGGCGCCTGATGAGCCCCGTTTTCCGCCTCGGCCCTCTTTACCTGTTGGAGCAAATCGTCTATCATGATCTTGCTCACGGCGGGGGACGTGTTTCCAACACTCCTAGAGGTTTTTCCCTTCTTCCCCGCCGCGGGCGCTTTTCTTTACTCGGCCTGCTCGAGGGTAGGGCGGAATTTTTCGAGCACCTTGAGCTCTTCCGCGAAGCGACTGACATCCTTGAATTCCTTGTAAACCGAAGCGAAGCGCACATAGGCAACCTCATCCAGGTCGCGCAGGGTGTTCATGACCATCTCCCCGATCTCCTGACCCGAGATCTCGGATTCACCCCGATAACGCAGGGTCTGCTCGATCTGATTGACGGCCTGCTCCATCTGCTCGAAGCTGACGGGGCGCTTTTGACAGGCTCGCAGGACTCCGTTCAAAACCTTGCTGCGGTCGAACTTCTCCCGGCGGCGATCCTTCTTGACCACCATCAGCAGAGTTTCCTCGAAGCGCTCGTAAGTCGTAAATCGCCGCCCGCAAGCCTCGCACTCGCGACGGCGACGAATGGACTGATCGTCCTCGGTCACCCGCGAATCGACAACTTTGGTTTGCAGGTGCTCACAATACGGACAACGCAGGTCAGAACACCTCGCTCAGCCAGCGACCGACCCGGGTCAACATGACCTTGACCTTGGACGGGCCACCCTCATCCTCGAGAGAATCCGCGCTGCGCACGGCTCGCCGGACAGCGGCGTGCAAAATCAGGCCCACGGCTGAGGAATAAATGGGCGAAGCCAGCGAGTCCATCAAGCCCGGGGGATAGCAGGGCGTCGCGATGCGGGCCGGAAGGCTCAACTCGCGGTGAGCCAGATGAGCGATCCCCGGCAACTGGGCCGTGCCCCCGGTAATGACCAGGTTGGTGACGACCAAACCCATTCGCTCAGCCAGCTGGATCTGCTTGCCCACCCAGTCGAAGACATCCAGCAGACGAGCCTCGAGCACTTCGGCCAGTTGGATGCGGGAGACGGGAACCTTCTGATCTCCGGCCAGGCTCAAGGCCTCCAGCATCTCGTCGTCACCCTCGTGATAGTCGGGCGAAGCGACCCCACGCTCGAGCTTGAGCCGCTCAGCCTCGGCCGGGGGAATCCGGAAGAAACGGGCAAGATCGTGGGTCAGGAAGTCGCCCGCCACCGGAAGCACCCCCGAATGGCCGATCTCTCCGTCACAGTAAACGGCCAGGTCGACCGTACCGGCCCCGATATCGATCATTGCCGTGCCCAGCTTGCGCTCTTCCTCGGTCATCACGGCCAGGGCCGAAGCGATGGAAGAGGCCACCATACCGTCATTCTCGACCTCCAGGCCAGCTTTCTGGACGCACTTGCGCATATTCTGCAAGAAGGCCGAGGCGGCAGCCACCACATGGGTGTTCACCTCCAACCGAATACCAGATAGGCCAACCGGATTGCGGATGCCGCTCTGGCCATCGACCGTAAAGCCACGAGGCACGATGTGAAGAATCTCGCGGTCCGAAGGAATGCCCACCATGCGTGCGGCATCGATCACGCGCCGCACGTCGGAACTGGTCACCTCGCCCTCGGGGCTGGAAATCGCCCACACGCCCTGAGCGGGCAAAGAGCGCAGATACTCACTGGAGAGACTCAGGTAGACCGGACCGACAGGATAACCGGCCTGCTTCTCAGCATCGCCCACGGCCTCTTCAATCGAGCGAACCGTTTCTTCGGGGTCGACCAGGGCGCCTTTGCGCAGACCAAGGCAGGGGCTGACTCCGTGCGAAACGACCTCCAGCTCGCCACCGGCATCGAGCTCTGCGATCACGCAAGCCACTTTGCTCGTGCCGATGTCGACGGCGGTAAGAACTTCCATCCTGGGCATACTTGCACCCCTCAAAGGGTAGTCTCTGGTGTAGCTGGCAAGCTCGCTGCACGCTTACTTGCGGTGTTGGCCTAATTGGTTCGGGCCGGCTCTTGAATTTCCTTCCAGGCCAGAAGAAAAAGCCCGACGATCCGCGCTCTGGGTTTCTTGGAGCGGGCCCGCGACTCCTCGTTGACAGCGACCGGGGCTTGTGCTAGCATACCCCGGCTGTATTTTATCGTGCGGCGCAGAAGCCAATTCAGCGACGACAGGAGCGGTCGACGGAGTTAGCGGCGACAGGAGCGGTCGACGGAATTAGCGACGACGGGAGCGGCCGACAGAATTTGGCAAGCTTCCATAGTTCAGGCGGAGGAATCAAGACAATGTATGCCGTGGTGGAGACCGGAGGAAAGCAGTATCGAGTGACGGCCGGTCAGACCGTGCGAGTCGAGAAGTTGCTCGGAGAGCCGGGCTCCTCGATTTCGCTGGAGAAGGTTCTGTCGGGTGGCGTCGGAAGCGATACCAGGGTGGGTGATCCCTACCTGGCCGGCGCTCGCGTCGAGGCCGAGATTCTCGCTCACGACAAGGGCCGTAAGGTGATCGTCTTCAAATACAAGAAGCGCAAGCGCTATCGCGTCAAGAACGGCCATCGCCAGCCCTACACAGCGCTGCGCATCAAGTCCATCAACCTGTAATTGATTCGCGTCAGCCTGCGGCGCGACGCCTCGGGCCGGGTGCAGGAGCTGGCCTGTCGTGGCCACGCTCGTTTCTCACAGCCGGGCCAGGATCTGGTCTGCGCAGGTGTTTCGGCCGTTCTGGGCGCCCTGGGATTGGGGCTGACCGAGGTGGCCCGATTGCCGGTTTCCCTGCAAGCCGGTGACGGGCTGTTTGTCGTCCGGCGTCCGGCCCGCTGGCACGACTCGGCCTGGGACCTTCTGCTGGAAACCACGGTCCGGGCCCTGCAAGACCTCGAGCGGCACTACCCGGGCTTCGTGCGCCTGCGACGACTCAAGCCTCGCGGGATTCGCGCCACTGACGTGGAAGACCAGCCCACAGACTGAATCTGGAGGACGCCATGGAAGCTCTTGATCGCAGCGAAGTTGAGGTTCTCGATCTCGACGACGAAGGCGGGCCCGACCCATTCTCTCCCGAGCGCCTGATCGGCGTGGCCGTCTTGGGCGCAGTCAGCTCGCTGCTGCTGTACTATCTCTTCAACCAGCTCGACCCCGAGCGTCGCGACTCGATCAAAGAAGGCATCATGGCCAGTCTCAAGAGCCAGGTGCGCCGCTGGGGCGAGGCTTGAGCTGATCGACACGGTCCCCGACCCCACTCCCTCCTTTCGCCGCAGTTTCGTGGTTCTACTTGCCCTGGGCTGGCTGCTGGCCGATCAAGGCAGCAAGTGGCTCGTCCAGAGCCACTTGAAGCTGCACGAAAGCCAGACGACCCCGGGCGACTGGCTGCTCTGGACCCACGTGCACAACCGGGGAGGGGCATTCGGCCTGTTTCCCGGGGCCAGCTTGCTCTTTCTCGGCACCGGGGTCGGCGTCATCGCGGTCTTGCTGTGGACCTTACCGCGCACCCGCAGCCTCGACTGGGCCAGCGCAGTCGCTTACGGGCTGATCATGGGCGGCGCGCTGGGCAATCTGCTGGATCGGCTCCGCCTCGGCTACGTGGTCGACTTCATCGACCTCAATTTTCGACCTCTGGTCACATGGCCTGTCTTCAACGTGGCCGACATCGGCATCTCGACTGGAATCGGGCTGTTGATCCTCACTTCCATCTGGCCGTCGCGTAGCCCGCGTCCGGCTCCAGAGAGTAGCTCCACGCATACTGAAAGCTCAGAGTGATCTCACTTTCGCCCATCGAAAGGCGTTTCTCTTGTCCGGCCGTAACCAGGGTCAACCCTTCGGGGGTGATGCGCAAAACCCGAGTGCCTTCGAAGAAATCGCCCACATGCAGGATGCGGCTCTTCCCTCCGTAGCAGACGATGGCGGTGCAAGCACCATCTGACTCGAGCACCCCGGTCAGATTGAGATCGAGCCGACCCTGAGCGGGAGTTCGCGGCCGAACCGGCACGAACGGGTCCCGCAGGTTGTGGGTCTGAGCCAGCGAGGGACTGGCCAGGGTTGTGCACAGCAAGAGCCCAAGGCAAGCAAATCTCACGAAACCCCCATCTGACGGCAAGATGACCATACGGTCGCAAACCGGGGCAACCTTATTTCTTCCGCCGCCGAATTCGAGTGCGGTGACCCAGCAGCCGAATCAAGTGCTCGCGGCCCCCCTCACCAAAGCCATCGAAGACCAACCCGCAGCCTTCTCCAACCCGTGACCAGACCACGTGGCCCACCGCCCGCACGGGCGGGTCGAAGCCCATAGTGACCTCCAGGCTGTCCCCCACCCGCAGGTCTACGTCAGGAATGGCCATTCCCCCGGCGGAGACTTCGGCGATGCGGTGCAGGACCTGGCCTGTAGGCGAGCCCAGCGACACTCCGACGGTCAGCCCCAGGCGCGGGAAGTTGCGCCGTTCCTCTCCCAGGAACTCGGACTGAAGACTGACCCGGTTTCGCCCCGCCGATTTGGCACGATAGAGGGCTTCGTCAGCCCTTGCGAGCAGCCAGTTGATCACCTCTTCGTCGCCCGGGGAGTGACCCCAATCATCGTTGCTCGGGCGAGACTGATACCAGGACACCCCGATGCTCACGGTGACTTTTTCCTGCCGGCACTCTCGCTCCACCGCCCGACGCAGCTTTTCGGCAACCTGGGCGGCACCATTGGGGCTGGTGGAAGGCAAGATGACCACGAACTCCTCTCCCCCAAATCGAGCCACGACGTCGCCCTTTCGGGTCATCGAGTAGATCAGCGAGGCGACGTCGCGCAGGATTCGATCGCCTTCAAGATGGCCCAAACGGTCATTGACGGCCTTGAAGTGGTCCACGTCCAGCATCAGGCAAGCCAGAACCGGGGGACCTGGGCGAGAGAAACGCGACACGTGCTGACGCATCGACTCGAACAAATAGCGACGCGAAAAGACTCCAGTCAGCTCGTCGCGCACCATGCGATCACGCAGGGCGATATGGCTGCGATAAATGGTCAACTGGGCCCCGATGCGTGCTGTGAGCAGCGCCGGCGAGCAAGGCTCGACCACGAAATCGTTGGCGCCGGCCTCCAATCCCTGAATCAAAGCCTCCTCGGACAGAGGTCGGGGACTGTAGAAGATGGTCGGAACGTGAACCAGGCTTTCATCCTGGCGCAACTTTCGACAGGCATCCGGTCCCAGTTGGCTGCTGAGCACGAAGAGCAGGGGGAACCAGGTCTGCGCCAGGCTCAAAGCTCGAGCGACGGTGGGCGCCCCCTCGACCTCAAAGCCCATGGCGACCAGCTGGCCTTTCAGGGGATCCAACCCCGGGCCAACCAGCAGCAGACGAGCGGGATGCTCGACCAGCATTGATACCACACTGGGCTTGGCGGTAGCGTTCTTCACACTGCTTGATTCTGGCCCCGGTGAGGGGGAGTCCTCTTCAGCCCGGAGAGGGTCTCCGCCCGAGCCCGCGAAGCCGCTCGTTGGTGTTCTGGACCAAGAAACCTCGTATCGGCCTCGACCTGGGCAGCTATGCCCTCAAATGCTGTGTTCTCGACAGCAAAAGACAGTCGTGCTCGATCTGGAGTGAGGTGCTGTTGCCGAACCGCGAGTCCAGGGAGGACCGGCTCGAGGGCGAGGAGTTGCAGAGCCGGGTGCAGGCCATCTTGAAGGTTTGCGAGCAGCGCAGCAGTCACTGGTCGCGCCATGTCAACCTGTCGCTCGAGGACCCGGGCTGCGTGGGAGGCTACCTCGCGCTTCCGCCCCTGGCCCCGCAGGAGCTTCAAACTGCCATTCCGTCCGCCATCGCCAAGCAGATCCCCTACCCGCTCTCCGAGGTGGAGCTCTTCAACATGCGAGTGCCGGTCTTGAAGGGCAAAGGCGGCACGGGGATCTTCTTCGTGGCGGTTCCGCGAGGGCCCATGCAGGCGAGAGTCGCACTGCTCACCTCCCTGGGTCTGGAGGTCAAGTCAGCCGAGCCGGCCCTGCTGGCCCTGATCCGGGCTCTGGTGCGCAACCACGGCGACCTGACCGAGCCTATGGCGGTTGTGGTAGCCGGCCACTCGCTCACCAGCGTATTCGTGCTGCTGCAGGGCGTGCCTTACTTCGCGCGCGATTTCCGGCTGGGCGGCGCCGACTTCACCTACGCCTTCCAGATGGCCGTGCAGGTCAGTTGGCAACGGGCTGAGGAGCTCAAACACAAAAGTGATCTGCGCCAGGAACGCAGCTATCATCTCGAGCCCTTCCTGGTGCGGTGGATGGACGAAGTCAAACGCTCGCTTGACCAGGCCCGGAAACAGGACGAGGCGCTCGCAGTCGGCCGCCTGCTGCTGACCGGTGGAACGGCCGCATTTATGGGCCTCGAAAGCCGCCTGCAGGAGCACCTGGGGCTGCCCGTCAGCACGGACGCCTGGAATCGCGTGCGGCACAGCTCGATTGCGGCTGAGGTCGATGACTCGCTGGTTCATTACGATCTGGCGCTCGGACTGGCTCTGCACGAATGAGCGACTGGCTGGAGTGCCTGGATTCGGTCCCTACCGAAGCTCTCGAGGAGGCGCGCCGCTCGGGCACCCCCTACCGCTGCCTGCTCGATGCAGGCCTGGCCACGGTCGGGCAGCTCCAGGTGGCCCGCTCGCGCTACTACAAGGTTCCCTCCCTGGAGCTAAGCCGCTACGTGCCCCATCCCGATTCGGTGGGCCTGCTGAGCGAGGAGCAGGCTCGCAAGCTGAAGGTTCTCCCTCTCTTCCAGGTCAAGGACCACCTCTACCTGGCCATTTCCGATCCGGAAGACCTGCGCACCCAGGATTTCGTAGCCAAACTGACGGGCATGGTGGTAGAGCCGGTGCTGGTCCTGCCCGAGGAGCTCGAGCAGGCCCTCAATCGCTGGTTGCTGACCGCCGACCGCGCCGGTCAGTTCATTCAGGAGATCGCTTCTGCCGCCCAGCCCCGCGCGGTGGACGGCAGCACCGAGGCGGGCCTGCTCGAGGACCGCGAAGCGCCCATCATCAAGCTGGTCGACCACATGCTCAGCCAGGCCATCCGCCTGGGGGCCAGCGACGTGCACCTGGAGGCCTTCGAAACCCGCACCCTCTTGCGCTATCGCATCGACGGCGTGCTGCACGAGTACCCTTCGCCCCCCAAGAGCATCTACGCCGGGGTCGTCTCGCGCATCAAGATCACGTCCGGCCTGGACATCTCCGAGCGCCGTCTGCCCCAGGACGGGCGCAGTTCGCTGGTCGTGGACGGGCGCAAGTACGACCTGCGCGTCTCGGTCATCCCCAACCTGCACGGCGAGGGGGTGGTGATCCGCATCCTCAACCCCTACGCCCTCAAGCTCGACCTGGAGGCGCTGGGTTTCTCCCGGCAGTTGCTGGAGCGCTACGAGCGCCTCATCTCCAAGCCCTACGGCATCGTGCTGGTAACCGGGCCCACCGGCTCGGGCAAGTCCACCACCCTCTACTCCACCCTCAAGCGCGTCACCACGCTGGAGAAGAAGGTCATCACCCTGGAAGACCCCGTCGAGTACCAGCTCGAGGGCGTGACCCAGATCCAGATCCAGCCGGAGATCGGTTACACCTTCGCTTCCGGGCTCAAGGCCATCTTGCGCCACGACCCCGACATCGTGCTGGTGGGCGAGATGCGCGACCTGGAGTCGTCTGAGATCGCCATTCGAGCCGCCCTGACCGGCCACCAGCTGTACTCCACCCTGCATACCAACAATGCTCCCCAGGCCATCACGCGCCTGGTCGACATGGGGGTGGCTCCCTACCAGGTCATGGCCTCGCTCAACGGAGTGCTGGCCCAGCGCCTGGTTCGGCGGCTGTGCGACCGCTGTAAGGTGGTGGACGAGCGCCCCTGCACGCACGAGGGGCTGGAAGTCTCACCCGGAGCCACCCTGTATCGCCCCGGCGGCTGCACCGAATGCCATCAACTCGGCTACAAAGGTCGGGTGGCCGTGTACGAGCTGCTCGAGCTGACCCCCTCCATTCGGGCCATGGACGTGGCCCGGATCACGCCCGAGGCCATCGTGGCTCTGGCCCGTCAGGACAACAGCTTCCTCTCCATGGCTCGAAATGCCGGCGAGAAGCTGGAGCAGGGAATTACCAGTTTGGAAGAAGCTCTCACCATCGTGATGGAGGACTGATGCCCCGCTTTCGCTATGCAGCTGTCGACAAGGAAGGCCAGGTGCACAAAGGCACTCTGGAGGCGTCCGATCAAGGCGCCGCCCTGAACACTCTGTCCTCTCACTATGAGATGGTCACCACCCTCAAGGAGGCCGGGGCGGGGGGGCTGGCGATGATGGTGCGCCGGTTTCTGGGTCAGCGGGTCAAGACCGAGGACCTGCTCGGCTTCACCCAGGAGCTGGCAGCCGTGGTGGGAGCGGGCGTGACCCTGAAGGCGGGACTCGATCTCCTCTCGGAGGACACTCACAACCCCAAGTTGCAGCAGATCGTGGAGAAGGTTTCCCGCCACGTAGAAGGGGGCGGCACCCTCTCCGAGGCCATGCGCGAGCATCCGGAAGCCTTTCCGCGCTACTACTCCAGCCTGGTGGCCGCGGGGGAAACCTCGGGCACGCTGGCCGTGGTGCTCGACCGCCTGGCCCACCAGATCGAGAACTCGGAGATTCTGGCCGCCAAGGTTCGGGGCGCATTCTATTACCCCGGGATCATCCTGGCCTTTTCGGCCCTGCTCAGCTTCGTCATCATGACGGTGGGCATGCCCATGCTGGAGGGAATCTACAGCTCACTGGGTGGCACCTTGCCATGGCCTACCCGTTTCATGATCTCGATCAGCCATCTCCTGGGTAAGACCTGGTTCCTGTGGGCCCTGGTCGTCCCGGGCGGAATCTGGTTCATCGTAAAAACCCTCAACACCGACAAGGGCAGCCTGTGGTTCGACCGCTGGAAGCTCAGCCTGCCTGTGCTGGGAGAGCTCTTCAGGCACCTGGCTATCGCCCGTTTTGCTCGCAACTTCTCCACCGTGTTCTCGGCCGGCCTGGGCATGATCGACTCGCTGGAGCTGATCTCCACCACCACTGGCAGTCGCGTCCTCGAGCAAGCTGTCAAGGAGGCCATCGAGCCGATCACCCAGGGCCAGGGCCTGTCGCAGTGTCTGCGTGCCTCGGGTTTCTTCACCCCGCTCACGCTCGGCCTCTTGCGCTCGGGTGAGGCCACCGGGACCATGGACGTCATGCTGACCAAGATCGCTGACTTTTATGAGACCCGGGTCGAGCTTGCCCTCAAGGCACTGAGCTCGCTGGTGGAGCCGATCCTGATGATCTTCGTGGGCATCGCGCTGGGCGGGCTCATCGTGTGCATGGGGCTGCCCTTCCTGAACCTCTCGGCGGCTTTCTAGCCCGATGAAGCGCATCTACGTCACCGAGGATTCGCCCACCCAGGCCCTGCGGGTGGGCAAGATCCTCCAGCTCATTCCCGATTGCCAGGTGCGTTTCTTCAACGATGGCCTGGCGGCTTACCAGGAGGTGCTGCTCAACCCGCCCGACCTGCTGCTGCTCGATCTGATCCTGCCCAGCCTCCATGGCTTGGCGGTGGCCCGTCTGCTCAAGTACCACGAGGACTACCAGCACATCCCCATCCTGATCTTCAGCTCCATCACCGAGCAGAGTCTGGCCGACTCGGTGGGGGTTTCGGGGGCCAACTCTTTCCTGCGAAAGCCTTTCGAGGCCGAAGACTTGCTCTACGAAGTACGCCGTCTGCTCGAGCTGCCCCAGGAGGCCGCCTCTCAGGGGAGCTGATCAGCGCACGGCAACGGCCAGTTGCAGCAGCTTGGAGCTGGCTTTCAGCCCGGCGGCGTCGAGGGCCTTGGAGTTGATCGCGAAGCGAACCCGGTTGCGCTCGGTCACGAGGCCGATGGCGCCGCCCTTTTCGGTGAAGCCGGGAATGTCGCTGATGGTCAGCACGGAGAGGCCCTTCAGCCCCGTCACGATGGCCTCCACCTTGGCAGCCTCGGTCTCGGCCACGAACACGGCGGCACAGCTCCGGGCATCGCCCACGCTCTTGAGGGGCACGACGGAGACCTTCTTCCCT
Organism: Candidatus Xenobia bacterium; assembly: GCA_045863235.1. GTDB lineage: Bacteria > Vulcanimicrobiota > Xenobia > Xenobiales > QWHO01 > QWHO01. Next base: position 124,877 of record BTUM01000008.1, read on the forward strand.
CGAACCGTCTTGGCTTCCAGAGCCTTCAGCTCGCCGCTGATGGCGTGCTCGCCGAGCACCCCGACGACCACGGTCTCTTTCTCGCTGGGCCACTCCACGAACTTGAGGAAGTTGAGCACGAAAGCGCTCTTGATCTGATACTCGCGCGGCTGCGCCACGGCAGGCACCAGCAACAGCGCCAACAGAACCAGGGCGGGCAGACGACGGCTCAGAAGGTCCAATTCCACGCTCCACTCAACATCCAGCGTGTCCGTAACTGGGGTCCTGAGAGATTCTGGTAAATGGGCACGCCTCCTTCCACCGAGAAGCGATGACCATGGCCCTCGTCATCGACTCCCAGAGCGAAGTTCACGCCCAGCAATGCGTCCAGCCGGGTGCCGGCCTGCAAGGTGGGATCGGAGTTCGGGTTGGCGGCCGGATTGAGCTCCGGGTCCCGGCCCCGAACGTTTCCCCAGGTCGAGCCGCGCAGACGCACAGAGGGACTGAACGAATCGCTGACCCGGGGAGAGACCCAGCCGGTCACGGACAAATTGTCCGGGGGAGACCATCCGCGCGAGTTGCGGTAGGGATGAACCAGCCCGCGCACCTGGCAGCCCCAGTTCATGCTGTCGGTGTTCCCCAGGTAGGTCACGGCCCCGATCAGGTCGACCGTGCCCGAGCCGAGTTGCATGGGATACTCCAGTAGCTGGTTGGGATTGGTGGGCGTTGGGTAGCGCACGTCGATCTGGCCGGTGGGAAAGCTCAGCCCGCCTTCGACCTGGATGCGATGCGGATAGTCGTCGAAGAGCGGAGTGATGGCCGTGAGGCTGATGTCTCCCAGTCCATCCGAGTAGGTGGTGAAGGACTGCCCGGCGCGGTTGAGGTGGGGCATCGACATGCTGGTGTAGGGGATCATCAGGTTCAAGGTCACGTCGTCGGTGACGCCGTACATGACCATCAGCATCGTCATGTCCATCTGCATGGAGGTGTGGATGGTAGGGAACTGGCCCAGAACCTGGGCGTTGCTGACCGAGGTGGTGCCCACCAGGTTGCCGTCTTGCTCGAGGTGCATCTGGGACAGGCCCACCATCCAGTCGCCCTCCCAGTGCCAGTGGGCGCCAGGAACAGTGACCTGGACCACGTCCAGCATCATCAGCTGCTCCAGGTCGAGGTCCAGCAGGTCGTCCGACCCCTGGGCGTTCTGACTTCCCTTGCCGCAGGTGGCGCAACCCTGCTGGGCCGCACCAGGCACAGAGAGAAGCAGCAAACCGAGCAAGAAAGCGACGATGCCTTTCACAGCGAGCCGCGATTCTGCCGCTCGAGGACAGGTTCCTGCCGTCCGGAAGGTCAACGCCAGGGGTGAGAGAATCTCAGCCGACTTTCTCGCGAGGAGGAGCCGAGGTGTCTGAAATCTGGCAACGAGCCACCGACTTTGCCTGTCAGGAGCTGGGCTGGGGCCGGGCCCTGGTGGTGGACGTGGTGCGCTCAGCCACCGGAGCGACCCTGCAACCGGTTCACGCGGTCGGACTCGACCCGGCCGCGGCCTGGCAAGACGAATCGGTCAACGACCTCATCGACGAGGCCTTCTCGGCCAAAGCCTTGCATCGCGCCGAAGGCTGCTGGTGCTTGCCGGTGCTCGATCACCGCGGTCGGGTAGCCCTGCTGCTGTACGCTGACCAGCCGGCCACCCCCCCGCCACCCGATCTTTCGGCCCGCCTGCTGGCCGGGGCCAGCGAGTTAAGCCTGGCGATCGGCCAGGTGGGCCCGAGCGAGGGCCAGGCACTGGGCCCGGGAGCCCAGGTGGCAGGACGCTACGTGGTGGATCAGCAGCTGCTCTCATGCCGCTTCTCCACCCTCTACAGGGCACACGACCGGGCCACCGGCAGCTCGCTGGTGCTGCGCCACCTGGAAGACCCGGACAAGAGCCGCGAGGCGCGGCTGCAGACTCTGCGCGAGGGGCGCACGCTGCACCGCCTGCGCCACCGCAACCTGCCCCGCGTCCTGGACGTGGTCGAGGACCAGGGCCACATCTACGTTGTGCTCGAGGACGTCACCGGTATGACCTTACAGGCCACGGTGGAGAAAGAGGGCCCCCTGCAGCCCGAGCTGATCCGCCGCTATCTCAAGCAGTTCCTGTCGGTGCTGGACTACTTGCACGGCCAGACGCCCCCCATCGTGCACCGCGACCTTCGTCCCGAGACGGTTCTGGTCAGCCGACACGGGGTGCTCAAAGTGGCCGAGTTCGGACTGGCCAAGCTGGGCCAGGAAAGCCAGGGCGGAGCTCGCACCGCCTTCAAAGCCCACGGGCATCCACGCTATGCCGCCCCGGAGCAGCTGCTGGGCGATACCAGCCATCCCCGCAACGACCTCTACGCGGTGGGGGCCATGCTCTACTTCCTGGCCACCGGCACCGCCCCGCCCGAGGCGATGAAGCGCTTCAGTTCCAACAGCCCTCTGCCTTCGCCCGGGCCTGAGTTTCCGGCCGACCTGGCCGCGACCATCGACAAGCTGACCACGGCCGACTCCAAAGCGCGCCCGCAGTCAGTGACCGAGGTGCTGCAGTGGCTATCGGCCGGGCCGACCCTGCCGGCCGCCGCGGTGGAGGAGATCTCCGTGCCGGAGAGCCTGGCCGCTTTGCCCGAGCAGCCCGCCCCGGCGGTGCCCCGCAAGCCGTCCATGTGGCAACTCCTCTTCGGCAAGAAGAAGGCTGCCGGGCCATCGGCCCAGGCCCGGGTGCCCCGGGTCGACCTGGCCAGGATGGACTTCGAGCGCGAGGTGGGGCGACTGTTGCCGGAAACCGTCTCGCGCGCCATCGGCGGCGTGGCGGTGCGGCGCATCGGAGCCTCGGAGATCACCGTGGCCGTCAAGGACCCCTCCGACCCGCAGATCTACGACGCCATCAGCTGCGGAACCCGGGGCCTTTATACGCCCACCGTGGTGGCGGCCGACCCCGAGCTGATCGACCGGGCCCAGGAGTTCATCTATCGCAGCGAGTTCGGCAGCTGGGTGCGCTTCTTGCAGCCCGCTTAAAGTTAGCGGTAAAGACGCGCCAACTTGCCCGAGTCGATCAGCCCGCTGAGGGCGTCGATGGTCTCGGGGTGATGGCGGGAGATGCGCTCGGCATAGAAGGCGCGCGTGTTCTCCTGATAGTCTTCATGGCGGTGCAGGCTGAAATAGCGGTCCACATCCTCGGCCATGGCCAGCACCCAGGCCTCGATGGGCGTGTTGCTGCCGGGCTCGAAGACGTCATGGTGGGCCGCCACGAGCGGCGCCAGGTGGCGGAGAGCCCCGGTGCTCACCAGAAACTCGGCTCCCACCCTCGAATGCTCGCGCAGCACCTCGTCGAAGGGTTGCCCGGCCAGCAAGAGACAGCCGATATCGTGGTAAAACGAGGCGTCCCAGACCTCCTGACGAGACTGGGCCGAGAGATCGAGCATGCTGGCCAGCTTGGTCGACAACCGGGCCACCCGCTCGACATGGCCTGGGCCTTCGGGCACTATGCGGTCGGTGGCCCCCACCAACAGGTCCAGGGTGCCCGACAGGAGCGACTGCTCCTCTTCCCGGGCCTTGACCATCTCATGCACCAGCCCTACAAGCACCCCCAGCTCTCTGAGCAGCTCGAGATCACCCCCGGTAGCTTTCAAGACCCCCACCAGCGAACCGAATCGGGTCACCGGGAAAGCCCGCTCCTGGCCTTCGGCCAGCTCCTCGCAATAGAGCGCGCAGCGGCCAACCAGCGAAGACTCGTCCACCGGTGTGCGACGCAAGATGGGGGAATCGACCTCCTCGCGGTTCTGGGGCACCACCCCCTCGAGCACCCGGGTCTGCTCGCACTGACCGGGCCGCACCAGCACGTTCTGAGAGAAGCGATAGAGAAAAAAACGGCTCTCAGAGGCCTGCACCCTGAGGGCCGATTCCTCCACCGCGGCCACGAACTGAGGCATGGTCCGGCTCAGGGAGAGCTCTCCCAGGTAGTGCAGCCAGTCGAGGCGGGTGGTGGTGGCCATTGGAGGCTGCTAGCTACGCTCAGGCAGCCGGGTGCTCCTGCCCGAGGGAAGGAGCGGCTCGACCCGGACGAGAAAGTCGCCGCTTCCCATGGCGACGAGCGAGCACATACTGGATTGGCCCCGTTTGCTGGGCGAGCTGTCGCTCAACCGCACCGCGGCCCAGTTCACCGAAACGGTGGAGAGGCTGGCTCAGGAGCTGGGGGCCCGGGAGGTCCGCTTCCACCTGTACGAAATGGATGCCGCCCAGCTGGTGCGCGGCCACGAGCGGTTGAAAGTGGACCCCTCTACCTTGCAGGGGACCTGCGCCCTTTACTGCGAGCCGGTGGAGACGCCCGAGGGAAGCGCCTGGCCGGTGACCCGCTTCGGCTCGCTGATCGGGGTGCTGAGCGCCGCCCAGGGACGGCTGGGAGAGCTGGCCGGAGCAGCCGGGCTGATGTTCGAGCCAGTGCGTATCCGCGAGGAGGCGGCCACCTGCCTGGCCGCTCTGCAGGGTCTGTTGACCGCCGCCGTGGATCGAGTTGCGCCGGGCAGCACCGGCCACGTGGCCCGGGTGGCCCGCCTGGCCCTGGAGCTCGGCTCCATGCTCGACCTCTCCCCCCAGGCCCGCCAGGACCTGTGGGACGCGGCCCACTTCCACGACGTGGGCTGGCTGCTGCTGCAGCACCAGTCTTATGAGGAGCAGCTAGCCGGCCACAGCGAGGCAGGGGCGGGCTTTCTGGAGCAGACCGAAGCCCTGCGCCTGCTCTCACCCCTGGTCGAGAATCACCACCAGACCTACCCGGCCAGCAAGCCCGTGGCCATGGAAGCCTGGATCCTGGCCCTGGCCGAGGAACTGGACGAGCTCTTCAGCGAGCACCCCGGCCCTCTGGAGGAGAAAACCCGCGACTTCTACTCCAGCCACGCTGGCAAGCACAATCCCGAGGTGGTGGACGCGCTCAGCTCTCTGATCGACTCGGGCCGGCTGCAAGAGCTCTACAGCTGACGTGAAACGCTTCCGCGACCTCTCCATCTCGCGCAAGCTGGTCTTGTTCGCGCTGCTGGTCGCCAGCCTGGCCCTGGCTCTCTCTAGCCTGGCCTACGCCATTTACAGCCACTTCAGCGTGCGCGGCACCCTGGCCGAGAACACCCGCACCCTGGCCGAGGTGGTGGGCAAGAACTGCCAACCGATGCTCATGTTCGGGGAGGGCTATGAGAAGGAGGCCCAGGAAGTGCTCGGCTCGCTGCGGGCCAAGGGCGCGGTCACCTGGGCTGGTGTCTATACCAGGCCGCCTGAGGTCAAGGTCTACGCCACCTACCGTCGGTTGGACGTGGACGCTTCCGAGATCCCCAGCGCCCCGCCTCCGGTGGGATTCGTCAACGGGCGCTATCGGGCCACGACCCGGATCACCGAGCCGGGGGGCGAACCGGTGGGAACCCTGGTGGTGGAGACCGACCTGACGGAGTACTGGAAGCAGATCACGACCTCGACCCTGGTCTCGCTCTTGATCTTCGTGCTCACCTCCCTGGTCGCAACCCTGGTGGCCATCCGCTTGCAGGGCGTGATCTCCGGCCCGATCCTGAGCCTGGCCGAGACCGCCCGTCAGGTCAGCGCCCAGCACAACTATTCGCTGCGGGCCGTCAAGCAGGGCAACGACGAGACCGGATTCCTGATCGACTCGTTCAACTCCATGCTGAGCCAGATCGAGGTGGTCAACGCCGAGCTGGCAGTGGCCCGCGATCACGCCCTGGAGGCATCCAGCGCCAAGAGCAGCTTCCTGGCCAACATGTCGCACGAGATCCGCACCCCCATGAACGGCATCATCGGGCTGACCCGGCTGGCCCTGCAGAGCGAGCTGACCCCGGTGCAGCGCGAGTATCTGAGCATGGTCTCGCGCTCGGCCGACACCCTGCTGCAGATCCTCAACGACATCCTGGACTTCTCCAAGATCGAAGCCGGCATGCTGGACTTCGACCCCCACCCCTTCTCTATCCGCGAGCTGATCAGCACGGTGGCCAAGCTGATGGCCGTGCGGGCCCACGAGAAGGGGCTGGAGCTGGTCACCGAGGTGGACCCGCGCCTGCGCCCCACCATCGTCAGCGACTCCACCCGCCTGCAGCAGGTTCTGCTCAACCTGGTGGGCAACGCCGTCAAGTTCACCGAGCAGGGCGAGGTGGTCATCCGGGTCAAGCTGGAGGAGGAGACAAAGGACGAGGTTCGTCTGCACCTGACTGTCTCGGATACCGGGGTAGGCATTCCCAAGGACAAGATCGACTCTATCTTCGCCGCCTTCGCCCAGGCCGACGTTTCCACCACCCGCAAGTACGGCGGCACCGGACTGGGCCTTTCTATCACCGTCAAGCTGGTCGAGATGATGGGCGGCAAGATCTGGGCCGAGAGCGAGCCGGGCAAGGGCTCCACCTTCCACTTCACGCTCAAGGCCGGCATCAGTGAGGAGACCCCGGTGGAGGTCTCGGCCGAGCCCCTCAAGGGCCTGCGCCTGCTGGTCGTGGACGACAACGCCACCAACCTGCGGGTGATGATGGATCTCTTGCGCGGCTGGCAGGCCCGGCCGGTGGCCGCCAAGAGCGGGCCCGAGGCTCTCGAGGCCATGCGACTGGCGGTGCGCCAGAACGAGCCCTTCGACCTGGTGCTGCTGGACATGCACATGCCCGAGATGGACGGCCTGGAGCTGGCCCACGAGATTCACCTCGACGAGAAGCTGTCGGCCTCGGTCGTCATGATGCTGAACTCGTCCAACCTCAAGGGCGACGCCGAGCGGGGCCGGGCCGAGGGGATCGTGGCCACCATGACCAAGCCGGTCAGCGAGAACGAGCTGCTGCGCGCCATGGCCACCCATCTGCGGGGCCGCACCGGCAAGACCGGCCAGTTGGGCCCGGCCCCGGTGGTCCGCACCGACCAGCCAGCCCTGCACGTGCTGCTGGCCGAGGACAACAAGGTCAACCAGACCCTGGCCATCATCACCCTCGAGCAGATGGGCCACAGCGTGAAGGTGGCCAGCAACGGGCGCGAGGCCATCGAGCTCTACGGCAACGAGCCGTTCGACCTCATCTTGATGGACCTGCAGATGCCCGATATGGACGGATTTCAGGCCGTGGCCGCCATCCGCGAGTCGGAGCAGGGAGGCTCCCAGCGCATCCCCATCATCGCCCTCACCGCCCATGCCCTCAAGGGCGACCGCGAGCGATGCCTGGCCTCGGGGATGACGGGCTACGTGTCCAAGCCGCTCGACCCGGAGCTGCTCGCCAAAGAGATTGCCGTGGTCACCCAGGGCAAGGTACTGGTCGGGGCCCAACCGGCTCAAGAGCGGGCGGCTGAGCCGGAGGTCGTGGCAGCGGCAGAGCTCGGGCCAGCGTCGGCCGCCGTGAGCATCGACCGGGACGCGTTCTTGAAGCGCTGCGCCAACAACTGGAAGCTGGCCGAAACGCTGATCGGTCAGTTCCGCGACACCCGCGGCCAGATGGCCGCCGAGCTGGTGAAGGCGGTGGAGGCGGGCGACGGGGCCGCGGCCGCCCGGGCGGCTCACGCCATCAAGGGCGTGGTGGCGGTGTTCGGCGCCGACGACCTGGTGGCCGCTGCCAAACGGGTGGAGGAGCTGGGCAAGGCCGGCGATCTCGGCGAGCTGAAGGGCGTGGCGGACGGCCTGCTGGCCGACTGCGAGGGCCTGGTCGGGGTGCTGGAGCGGCTCACGCCGCCCTGAGCAGGGTGTCGGCCCACCCCGGGGAAACCCGGGTGATGGAGCCTCTGTCGAACCCTGGAACTGACCAGCCTGGCACCGACTGCCCTCGAACGGACTTCGAACGAGTCGACTACGAGCAACCGCACTTCATTCGGATGAAAGAGATTCTGCGGTCGCATCCCGAGATCAAGCAGCTTTTCGGCCCCGATGCCCGCATCGCAAAATGGACCGTGTCTCTGGTGGCCGGGCAACTGGCCCTGGGCGCCATTCTGGCCAACCGACCCCTCTGGGTCATTGTGCTGGCCGCCTACCTGATCGGCGCGGTGGCCAATCACGCGCTCTGGGTGGTGATTCACGAGTGCGCCCACCGGCTGGTTTTTCGCGGAGCCGTGGGGAACCGGCTGCTCTGCCTGCTGGCCAACTGGCCCCAGGTCGTGCCCGGAGGCATCCCCTTCTGCAAGTATCACCTTCTGCACCACGCCCACCAGGGAGAGCAAGACCTGGACGGCGACCTGGCCACCGCCGACGAGGCGCGCTGGGTCGGCAACAGCACGGTTCGCAAGGCGCTCCTGATGCTGTTCTTCTCCTTCATCCAGGGAACCATCCGGCCGGCCCAACTGACTCGCGTCCGACTCTGGGACGGTTGGTTCGTGGCCAACATCATCAGCCAGTTGCTCTTTCTCAGCTACTACGTCCAACTGGCCGGCTGGGGAGCCGTCCTCTACCTGTGCGCGTCGTTCGTGTTCAGCATCGGCCTGCATCCGCTGGGAGGGCGCTGGATCGCAGAGCACTACCTGCGCCACGGGCATCAAGAGACCTACTCCTACTACGGGCCGCTCAACCGCCTGAGTTTCAACGTGGGCTACCATAACGAGCATCACGATTTCATGCAGGTTCCCTGGTGCCGATTGCCCCAGGTGCGGGCCATCGCCTCCGTGCACTATGACCGGCTCTACGCCCACCCGTCCTGGCCGGAGGTCTTGCAGCGCTTCATCCTGAGCCCCCAGAGCACGCTCTACGACCGGATCGTGCGCCCCGCACCCCGTCGGGGCCACCAGGACGTTCGGGCGGACTGAGACCCGGCCGGGAGGATTTTGGAACCCGCTCTTTCAGGAAACGGTCACACAATTCTTCCAGGACCACGTCCTGCCGGGAGCCGTCCTGGTGGACTTGCTCCGACCGACCGGAGGCCGGGCGAGTCTACCCCGCCCGACCCAAAGCGCTGTTACGCGGGCGATGCGACGAAGCTCAGAAGGTCAGCTCCCAGATGCCTCGCGACGCCGACTCGATTCGGAGATTCCTTTGGAGATCTCCGGGTACTTCTCCGGATGCTTGACCAGTTCGTAGCCGATCTTCAGCTTGCCACCCACCAGCGCGCCGGTGGGAGCTCCCGCCAGCAACCCGGCGATGGCGCCCGTGACTCCACCACTGGAGGCCATATGGGCCCCCACCAGCGGAGCTGCGAAGCCGCTCAAGAGCGCTCCCCCGACCAGGCCGCCCAGCGTGGCGACGGCGGTGTAAAAGATCTGCCCTGAACCCGGTCCGTGGCGATGGTAGGTGTAGGCGCCCGCCAGAGCTGCCGCGCCCAGAGTGACCACCGTTGCCACCGTCTTGCCGGCCAGCCAGCCGACCACCGTACCCACCGGTCCCCCCATGGTGCCCAGAGCAGCGCCGGCAGCGCCCAGCGCCAACCCCGCGCCGATGGCCCACGGCAGGGCCGACTTGCCAAGATCTTTGGCCTCCTTCATCCAGGCATTGGGGTCGGCCTTCGCCGGCGGGGCTTCGACCTGACCGGTCACCTGGTCGGCCGGGATGGGAGCGCTCGCTTCGTCAGTGGCTTGATTGGCCGCGGTTTGGCGTGTCCAGCCCGCGGCGGCGCTGGAGGTAGCGGTGAGAATCATGAGTTGGATACCCTCTCTAGAACGGCTTATCTCTCTATTTGTATCGGATCCATTCTAGGCAGTCTGACTGAAGCAAAGCTGAAAGGCTCAAGCGCTCCGAGGACTCAGGCTGCGCTCAATTGATCAAGGTCTGGCGTGCCGCGCAGGTCGGACAGGTACTGCCCCTCAATTCCTCCGGTAAACTCGCCGCCGGTGCGCCAGAAGCGGTCCTGGCCCCAGGCATCCTGGCCCAGATAGATGACGTTCCAGCCCTGATTCTCGCTGGTGGTGTCGCCGGGGTTCTCGAAATAGCGCAGCTCGCCCGGTTGCAGGCGGTCGCTGGTCGGGTCGAAGGCCCCCAGCTCGGGCCCGGCCCCATAATCGACCGAGGGGCCCGCGCTGATGCGCCAGGCGCCGCTGTCCTGGTTGCCATCCACGCTGTCGTAGTGACCGAACAAGAACAGGTCGGAATGGGACTGGCTGAACGTATCGGCGCCCACCGTATCGAGCTCGGCCTTCAGTCCGACGGCTCGCACGGCGGTGGCGCAGTCGAAGGCGTAGTTCTGGCGGTTGACAAAGAGGTCCTGGACGGCCCGAGTGGGGTCGGCGCCCGGCTTGAGCTCGAGCACGCTGTGCTGCTGCCCGTCCAGCTCTCGGGTGCCCATCTGCCAGGAATCGCTCGGCCCCAGCAAGCGCGGGGTGGGGCTGGACTCGAAGGCCCAGCCATCCCCTGCCTCTTCGGCTGCTCGCACCACGTTGGCGCGATACTGCTGATCCAGGCTTGCAGGCGTGGAGTCGGGCACGATTGGGCCGGGCTCGGCCGGGCCCGCGACCGGAGGAGCCGGTGTGGGTCGCTCGGCGGGCGGAGTCACGGGGGGACGCTCGGCCGGGCCCGCAACCGGAGGAGCCGGCGTGGGTCGCTCGGCGGGCGGAGTCACGGGCGGACGCTCGGCCGGGCCCGCGACCGGAGGAGCCGGCGTGGGTCGCTCGGCGGGCGGAGTCACGGGGGGACGCTCGGCCGGGCCCGCGACCGGAGGAGCCGGCGTGGGTCGCTCGGAGGGTGGACACTTGGCGGAGGCGGGCTTGCTCGGCCCCTGCATGGTGGCATGAGAGCCCTGCCCGCGGGGGCAGAGTCCCTCCAGCCAGGACAGGCGCGGGCACTCTTCCCCTCCCTGATGGCTTTCTTGCCGGCCCGCCAGCCGGGCGAAGAGCTGCCCAAGCCGGTCGGCCAGCATCAAGCGCAGGTCCGGGCCCCGCTGCCCGCCATGCCAATTTCGCTCACAGGATGGGGCGTTGTGTCTCGAGCCATACCGCCGGGCTCGTTCGGTCTCGCCCCCTCGGGCCGGGGAAAAATCCATCCAGCTCAGGCCGCGCATCGAGTCCTCCTCAATTTCAGGTATGCCAGGTCGAAATCATCCCAGGGCCCGTCGCGCGGGCCCTGGGGGCTAGATCCGCTGAAAACTCGAGCTCATGTCCTGGCGATTGATCTGGCTGACGTTCAGGGAAGTGATGCCGTAGTCAGCCACCCCCTTGAGCTCGCCTTCCTGAGTGACGCCGTCAGCGTTGCCGTCCTTCCAGACCGACAGCCCCTGCAGCTCCTGCCCGTTCACCACGCCGTCCTTGTTCTTGTCGAAGTGCTGAGCCAGCTTCTGGTAGCCATCCTCAAACTTCTTGCTGCCGTCCACATCGAAGTTGCCGAACAACTCCTTGCCCGAATTGATCTTGCCGTCGCCGTTGACGTCCCAGGCCAGCAGCCCGTCGCCCCCGTCCTTGGCCAGCCACTCGGTCTTCTCGCGCGTTTCCTGGCGACCGTAGTGCCACATCCCATCCGCCTTCAGCTCGCCCTCGGGCAGCTTGTCGGTCAGGCCCATCTTTGCTTTCATCCCTTTGGACATGCTCTTTTCCGACCAGCTACTCTGGGTGGGATCGATGTCAAACATGGTGGTGGCTCCATCGATCTTCCCGTTTCCCGTGATGTTGGCGCCGGTGATGTCAGGCCGACCATTCTGGTTCAGGTCCAGCACGATGGGAGACTTTTGCTCGGTCTTTTGACCGGCGGTGTGGTCAAACCAGACGTCCCACATCTTGTCGGTCTGAGCGGGCGGGGCCTTGGTTTTGGGAGCTGAGTTGGCCGGCGGCTCATTGGCCTTGGGAGCCGAGTTGGCCGGCGGCTCATTGGCTTTGGGAGCCGAGTTGGCCGGCGGTTCATTGGCTTTGGGAGCCGAGTTGACCGGCGGCTCATTGGCCCTGGGAGCCGAGTTGGCCGGCGGCTGGTTGGGCCTGGGGGCCGAGTTGGCCGGCGGCTGGTTGGGCCTGGGAGCCGAGTTGGCCGGCGGCTGGTTGGGCC
>BTUM01000009.1:0-132014 GCA_045863235.1 Candidatus Xenobia bacterium
CTCGCGTGGTTACGGCCTCCGCAGTCTCTCTCTTGACACGCATCAGAAATGCCGTCTGCCAGAGGCTGCGGAGGACGCGCGGTCAACCGCAAGCGTTCGTAGACCTTCCCCTTCCCTGGCTTTCTATCGATTTGGCTGTCGACCCTTGCGTAGGGCTTCAGATCCAGGCCCGACATAGAGAACTCGAGCTTGGAGAAGTCGACTTGAGGCTGGAGGTAGTCCCCCGCAGTGATTTCCACCGAGATCTTGGGGCGACGGTTACCGGTCTTGTGGCCCGTCTTGGGTTCGCGACGCTCGATTACTGGGTCCAACACTGGCGCCGAGTTCCATTCCCCAGGCCCCAGGTGCTTTGCTACTAATGCATATTGAAGAAATCGAGACGCAAGCGGAGAGTATTCAGAGAAAGCATCGGCCACGAAGGTCTGCCTGTTGAAGCTCCCCAGAGCAATGGCCTCATCATACCTACCAGTTTCGAACGCAAAGAGGACCTCGCAATGCGTATAAATGCTCATGACCCCAACTTGAATCTCAAGAGGTAAGGCGTGAACGCGCTCGGTCAGAGAGTCATGGTTAGCGGACCGGGTAATCTCGGTAATGGTTGGCGCTCCATAGGAGCGGACGATCTCACTTTGACCCTGGAGCCACTGCTCCGGTTGACGCCGCCAACCGATAGTATGATCGAGAGTATAACGGCGAGCCCGCACCTCGAAGCGAGAGCCCGGAAACTTGGCGATGACATCTTGATAGACCGCTAGCCCGCTTGCCTGGTCGTTGAATGCCAGGAAATGGATGAGTGCGATCTGAAACAAGCTCTCGGCGGCAATCGTCGTTCCAGGACTTCTAGTCACGATCCCAGAGAACTCGTCAAGAGCCTTTGAGAAATAGAGACTCCTTTTCAGTCTCATCGCCTCATTAAACTCGGCTGTCCTGACCAATGGCTCATAAACCCTCGGTTCCTGACCACCGACTTTACGCGGATAAAACAGAGAAAGAAGGACAACAAAAAGGGAGACTATCGCTAGCTTCGTGCAAATGGAAGGATTCATGGGACCTCCGGAATGTCAAAACGGCTCAGCGATGTCGACGGGAGGTGGGATCCTTGACCAGTTAGGAAGTTCTGTATCCCACTTTGATACATGGACTCTTCGACTTTATGCCCTCCAAAGCTACACTAGCGTAATCTCGCCATCAAGAGAGCGGATCGTGTTCTGCCGAGAATCGCGACCGGGCGCAGGCCTGGCCCAGCGCCCGCCATACTTGCGACGCGCATCGCCGCACTCCTGTTGACAGCGATTCGATTCATGGCGCCCGGTGAGCTCGGCTTTCGGCTGATGGACTGGCGGCCCTCCAGGCCGTCAACGCCCGCATCCCGCATCGTGCCATTGGGCTCAAGAGCCTCGAGCCGCCAGGGCGCGCTTGAATCGTTCCGCTCCCCCCAGCGAAGGGTATGCGGGAGATACGCAAGCGATATCAGCGCCACCCGGACGACTCCTGGTTGTACACCAAGCATGAGGGTCTGGATGCGTGCATCGAGCTTCCCTCTATCGGGGCTCGCCTGCGGCTGCGAGACCTCTACCGCAAAGACCATATCTAGTTCAGCCTGAAAGAGGACACTCAGGTGGTAAGGCTCCGGGTCTCGCCTGGCGATACAGCAGAGGCTCTCTCAAGAATCCAGGATCTTGCGATTGTGAGACGCTCACTCGGGGCGAGCTTCAAATCTCTATGCTCCCGCGGTCCTCGCGGACCAAACCGGACAGTCCGAACCGATCCACAGGGCTCAATCCAAATTCGTCTGAAAGCCCAGAAGCTCGGCTACCTCGCGTTGGCGCTCGTCCAGGGTCAAGAACCAGATCCGAGCCGGCGCCTCTGCCACGTAGAGCGCGGCCGCCAGGTGCCACAGGTCGGCTCCCCTTATATAACCGGCGCCGAGAACTGAGGCAATCTCTCGGCCGAGAGAGCGATCCGGGAAGATCCAGCTGAGGCCAGCCAGAAAGCTCGGGTCGAACAGCACGGCCTCACGGGAGAACGCTGCTCGCAGCTCGGCCTCCAAGAGGTTGGCGGAAATCAGTTCGTCAAACTCTAGCAAGCGTTCCGCCATTTCATTCCATCCAGGCTCGCCGAAAGCGATGGCAACGTAGCACGAGGTGTCCACGTAGGCGAGCCTCATTGTCTAATCCCTTTCAGCCAGGAAGCGTTTCAAAGCGCCTGGCTTCTTGACGACGCGCTCCAATCTCCTTGGGGGCGACTCGGCATGCTCCAAGATACGCTCCTCGGCCAAACGCCGAAGCCGGTTCTCCAGGGCGGAATCGGACCCCGCAACCGGCCTTACCTCCGCGATTGGCTCGCCGCGGTGCGTGATCGTGACAATCTGTCCCGCGCGTACTTTCCGCAGGAGTTCGGAAAGATGGGCCTTCGCCTCATAAGTGGAGTAGCTGGATTTGCTCATTCTAAGATTGTAATCGGACTAGTCAGACTGGTCAAGTAGCTGGGAGTCATGCGCAGCCGGTGACCACCCATCTTATCTACGCACCGTTCGTCCCGGTCCTCGGGGAACTGGGAGCACGTTAAAGGGGTCGGAATCACCCGGTGCGATGGAGGCCCGTCCCCTCGGTTTGGATGTCCGGGCGCAGGCCCGGCTCAGCGCCCGTCGAAGCGCCCGCCATGCTTGCGACGCGCATCGCCGCACTCTGGTTGACAGCGATTCTCTTCATGGCGCCGGCCCGAGCGGTGGAGCTCGACTTTCAGCTGATGGACTGGCAGCCCTCCAAGGATGCCGCCGTCAACGCCCGCATCGCCCAGCGCTACCAGCTCGACCTGAGCAAGTTGCCCACCCTGCAGCGCACCTCCGACGGACTGGTGCTGACCAACCCGGGCGGCGCCCCCACGGCCCTGGCCTACGCCCCGGTGGGAATGGCGGCGGGCAGCTTCACGCTGCGCTTCGAGGCCCGCTCCGACGCGAGGAGGGCGGCCTCGGCCCGCTTCGGGCCGGCCCGCCTCGATTTCACCGCCACCCCGGAGTGGACCCCGCACTCGCTCACCGCCGAGGCCCCCGGACCGCTGGGGCCGAGCGGGGTGGCCATGGCGCTCAAGAGCCGCCAGGGCACGCTCGAGATCCGCGGGCTGACCATCGTGCGCACCGCTTTCCGCATCCGGGTGCAAACCGTCCCCCAGCTGGTGGTGGCCGCCGGCGAGGGCCAGGGCACGCTGGTAGGGGTGCTGGTGCACGTGGCCGGGGAAGTGCCCAAAGGCCTGAAGATGGAGTTCCGCCTGGTGCCCACTCCTCGCTGGCAGGAGGCCGCCCTGGGACCCACCGAGCCGCTGGCCGTGGTCACCGAGCACCAGACCGAGCAGAGCCAGGTGGCCCTGACCTGGCTTCAGTACCTGCCCATGGGGCTCACGCCCCAGACCACGGTCTTCTTCCGCGAGCCTCTCCAGCCGGGGTTGCTGCGCTGGCGGGTGGTGGACGAGCAGGGCCAGGTCATCCACGCCGGCGGGGATACCCGGTTGGGACCCGAGCCCGTCGTTCAGAACGGTCCCGCCCGCCGAACCATCACGATTCGCGAGGACGGCGTGCTGCAGAGCGAGGGCCGCACCTTCTTTCCAGTGGGAGTCGTGCTGCGCGAGGCAACTCCTGACAAGCTGCGCCAGGTGCAGTCGCTGGGCCTGAACCTGGTCCAGGCCCAGAAGCTGGCCGATCCGGCCGCCTTCGTGACCCAGGCGGGCAAGCTGGGCATCCAGGTGGTGCTGCCGGCCGGGCTGACCGCCGAGCAGAAAGACTTCCCGGCCGCCGCCGCGGCCCGGGCCGGACAGCTGGGCAGCCTGCCCTTCCTGGCCTGGAGCCTGGTGGAGCAGCCCGACCAGCGGCCCGAGTACATCCCCCTGGTCGACCGGATGTACGTGGCCCTGCACCAGGCCGACGCCCGTCCCGTCTTCCAATCCAACCACAACCCCGCCAGCCTGGGCCTGTTGGGCCAGAGCGCCGACATCGTGGCCCTGGACCCGTTCCCCCTCAGCGACCTGCCCTCTCCGGTCAGCACCGTGGCCACCTGGCTCGACCAGGCCCGGTTGACCCTGCCGGCCGGCCGCTCGCTCTGGTTCGTCAACCAGGCCTTCGTGCAGCCTCCCACCTGGAGCCGCCCGCCCTCCTTCGAGCAGCTGCGCTGCATGGACTGGCTGGCCCTCAACCACGGCGCCAAGGGGATCCTCTACGCTTTCCTCGAGGAGGGCGATTGGAAGCTCTTGGACAGCCCCCTGGCCGAAGCGGTGCGCCGCCAGGCCACCGAGATCAGCGCCCTGGAGCCTTATCTCACGGGCGAGGGCCCGGTGGGAGTCGAGCTCGAGGGCCCGGTGGACGCGGCCATCTTCCGCGATCCCAAAGGACGGGCTCTGCTTTCGGTGGTGAACGTCTCCGACCGCAACACCACCGGCGAGCTCTCGCTGGGCAAGGTGGGCAGCGTGCGCGAGCTGCCCAACGGGCCTCCTCTGCCGGGCGGGGCCCTGAAGCTGCAGCTGTCTCCCTATCAGGTGCGGCTCTACCTGCTGGAAAAGGATCCGCCCCCTCCGCCCACCCTCGAGCCGGAAGTCCCCTAGCAGAGTGATGCAAAAGTCCCCGAAGAGGGCTTTTGCATCATCCTGCGCCCCTCCATGATCTTGTGGTGGCGGAGCTTTGCTTCGACACCACAACCAGTTTTGCATCCGCCTGCCACGACCTCAAAGGGTCCTCGAGCCAGCCCGGCGAAGCCCAACGCGGTTCAATAATATGGCCTTTCTGCTCCGTTACGTCACCACGACCGACCGCCGACCGGTCGGTCTTCGCGAGGTTGAGCGAGCGCTCGAGTTGAGCGGCCCGCTGACCTCGCGCCCCTCCAAGACCCAGGGAGAGCGCAGCCACTACTACCAGAACCCGGACACCGGCGTGCACTGCCGCTTCGTCAGCTACGAGCCGCACGAGGCCGGCGACATCGGGCTCGATTTCGAGATGCTCCAGCCCACTCCGCGCTTTTTTGCCCTGGAAGCCCTGCCGCTGGCCGTCTCGGTCGCCCGCGAGCTGCGCGCCCACGTGCAGGTGCTCGAGCCGCGCCCCCCCACGCGTCCCTTCGTGCCCACCGTGGAGTCTTTGCTGGTGGCCTGGCAGGACGGCAACCGCCAGTCCATCGAGGAGCTGACCGAGGACGGCCATCCTCCCGCTTTCTGCTCGCCCGAGGCGCTGGAAGACTCCTGGGAGTACATGACGCTCTACCCCGAGATGCGGCGCCGCTACGCCAAGAACGGCATGCAGGTGCCCCCCATTCGCCTCTTGCTGCGCAAGAGCGATGGGCGAGTGCTGCGAGTGGCCACCTGGAAGGGTCTCGGTCCCATCGTTCTGCCCGAGACCGACCTGGTGGAGCTGGTGCGCCCTCCCGGCGGGCTCGAGGACGGCAAGCTGTTCGACTGCGAGGAGCTGGTGGAGGCCTGCCGACCCCACGTGCGCGAAATCTCTCAGCCCATCTTCCACTACATCTTCGACAAGGACCGCGCCCCCGAGTCCATGGTGGACGCGGTCGGGCATCTGGCGGGCCGCACCGCCCGCCAGTTCGAGCCGATCGACTTCGACCAGGTCACCGACGAGCTGCCTCAGCGCTGATTTCGGGGTTCTAGAGCTTCATTGCAGCCACAGCTCCTTGAGAGTGGCCGCGGCCCGGTTGGGCACCTCACGCACCAGCTCCTCCACGCGCCGGGTCTGGCGAATGCTGGTCTCGGGGAAAACCTGCGTCTGACCCAGCTCGTTGATGCCGCTCGGACCTTGTCGGCTCTCCATCCCGAGCTGCAGGCGAGGACGCGCGCCGCCCACGGCGCTGGCGGCCAGGGCCACCAGCCCGGCCAGTAGGAAACCAGCCGCTAGCGAGGCCAGCGAGAGCTGCGAGGTGGGCGCAGCCGCCACTGAGGGCGGCTCGGATCCGGACGCGACCACCGCCGGCGTAAGGGGCGCGGTGATGGTCTGCACGGTCAGAAAGTCGCCCCGGGTCTCGTCCAGACCGATGGCGCCTTTGACCAGCTCGCGCACTTGCGCCGCCTGGGCCTCGCGGTCCAAAGCTACGGCGCAGCTCAGGCGGGCGATACGCGGCAAGCGATCCACCTTCACGAAGTAGTTGAGGTCGTGCTCGCGCCTGGTGATCTCGCAGATCTTGCTGTACTTGCGGCCATCCCGGCCAGTAGTGAGCTGGGTGGCTTCCTCATCGTCCGAGGAAGCTCCATATTCCTCGCTCTCCTTGCGCGACTGCAGCACCACGTAGTGCTCGGGGCCGCCCACGTCCTGCTTGCGAATCTCGATCTCGGAGCTATCCAATTGGACCGTCACGCTGGTAAAGGCGTGACCCGGCCCCAGGCAACGGTCGAGCAGGCTCTGGGCGCGCTGATTGAGGCTCAGCTCCAGGCTGGCCTGCAGCGAGCCGAGCAACTCGTGCTCGGCATTGGCCGCGCTGGCCGTCAGCACCCGCCCGTTCTGGTCCACCACGGTCACGTTCTCGGGCTTGAGGTTGCTGACACTGGCAGCCACCACGGCCACCATGCCGTCCACCAGGGCGCGATTGAGCGTCTGGCCGAGTTGCATCTCCACCTTCACGCAAGCGGTGGGGGGAGCGTGATCGCCCGGAAAGTAATCGCTGGGCGGCAGGGCCAGCTGCACCGAAGCGTCGGCCACGCCCGGGAACTGGCGCAGGTCGACCCGCAGACGCTCTTGCAGCCGGGCCAGACGATCTTCCTCAGATGGTTGCTCGAAGGGACCCGGAGGGATGTCCACCAGCTCGACCCGAGCCCGCGGCAAGCCGCACTGGCGCAGGTGCTGCAGGGCGCGCCGATGATCGGACGGCGCCACCAGAAGGTTGTCCTGCTCGGCGGTCAACTCGTGACTGATGCCCACCAGCGAAAGCTCGCGGGCCATGTCGCGCAGCTCGACCGGGGCGACTGCAAACGAGTAGAGCTCGCGGGGAGCGTTGGCAGCGCGGGCCTGACCCAGCAGCAAGACTCCGCTAACCAGCGCCAGCAAGCCGCCGACGAGAGCAAGTCGCCTGCGAGGGGTCAACGCCGTCCAGGCGCGGCGGGGCAGCTCGAGATACCAGGGAGATTGAGGGGGTTTGGGATTCGTCCGCCCGGTCTGCAGGCGGGAATGCACGCCAGTGGCCATGGGTCCGATCACCTCTCCAGAACGTAATGACGCCGGGGCTTTCTCTGTGTGCAGCCTCGGAAAAGGGGACGGACCGGTCCGTTGACCATCATACCCGCCCCAGATGAACAAAAAGTTACCGAAGCGCTAAGAGTCTGTGAACTTGTTTCCGGGATATGAACAGTCGTGACCGAACTGCCCGGCCAGCTGGTCATTGTGCGACTTGTCGGCGCGATTTGTTGCCAGATCGTGAACGGGGCGGAGGATTTACCTTCCGGCAACCCTTTCCCGGCAACAACCGCGCTAGAATCACTCCGGAATGGAAATCAAGCAGTATTATCTCGGCTGTCTCTCCCACGCCAGCTACATGGTGACCGACCAGGCCACCAGGAGCGCCATCGTGGTCGATCCCCAGCGAGACGTGGACGAGTATCTCCAGGACGCCGCGGCCATGGGCGTGACCATCAAAGAGGTCGTGCTGACCCACTTTCACGCCGACTTCGTCTCGGGTCACCTCGAGTTGCAGAAACGAACCGGGGCCCCCATCTCCCTGGGAGAGAAGGCAAGGGCCGAGTATGATTTCGTGCCTCGTCGCGAGGGGGATGTCATCACCTGCGGCAACACGCGCCTGGAGGTCCTGGAAACGCCCGGCCACACGAGTGAGGCCATTTCGCTGGTGGCTTATGAGGGCGATGTCCCGAAGGCCGTCCTGACAGGGGACACGCTCTTTGCGGGCGACGTGGGAAGGCCCGATCTGGCCGTCTCCGAGGGAATTCCTCCCGAAGAGCTGGCCGGTCAGCTCTTCGACTCGCTGCACGGCAAGCTGATGCGGTTGCCGGACGACACCCTGGTCTACCCCGCCCACGGACCCGGGTCGCTGTGCGGCTCGGGAAGCACGAGTGGGCGCTCCTCGACCATCGGTCGGGAACGGGCCGAGAACCCGATGCTGCAGCCTGCGGATAAGGCCACCTTCGTCCGGGCCATCAGCCAGGACCTGCCGGAGCTGCCCCCCTACTTTGCCCGCGACGCCCGGCTCAACCGAAGTGAGCGCGCCGATCTGGGCGACACGGTACGCGATGCCAACGTGCCCCTCAGCTTCGCAAAGGTGCTCGAGCTGCAGCAGGCCGGCGCTCAAGTGCTGGACGCGCGCATGCCGGACGACTTCGCCGAGCACCACCTCAAGAACGCCGTTAACGTGGGGCTGGACGGTCGCTTCGCCCAGTTTGCCGGCTCTCTGCTCGACCCGGAGCGTCCGCTGGTGGTGATCGCCCCCGTGGGACGCGAAGTCGAAACCATCACCCGGCTTGGCCGGGTTGGTTTCGAGAACGTGGCCGGCTACCTGGAGGGAGGGGCCTGCTTCGTCCCCCCGGAGCACCGCTCCAGCCAGGCCCGCACATCGCCTCAGCAACTGGCCGAGCAACTGGCCGGACCAGAGCCACCCTTCGTTCTGGACGTGCGCAGCAACGAGGAATGGCGCTCAGCCCACCTCGAGGGGGCACGCCACATTCCTCTGACCGAACTGAACCAGCGCCTCGACGAGATCCCCGCCGAGCAACCCGTGGTGGTGCATTGCGCCAGCGGGTATCGTAGCTCGATGGCGGCCTCGGTGCTGGCTCTGCACGGACGCGCCTGCGTCACCGACCTGATGGGCGGGATCGCGGCCTGGCAACAGGCCGGCCTTCCGGTTGTGCGGCCTCAGGCCGACTCGGCAGCCTCGACCTGATCGGCTTTCTTGCGCCTGGGCTTGGCGGGAGCTTTGGCCGCGCTGGCCGCTTTGGTGGCGGCCGCCTTGGACGCCTTAGCTGCCTTTGCCTCGGCCTTTTCTGCCTTCTCCTTGGCTTTCGCCTTGGCCTTGGTCTTGGCCTTGGACTCCTCGGGCACGTTCTGTATGCCAAACTCCGTGCACAGCTTTGAGGCCAGCTGGTCGGAAACGATCAAGCGGTCTCGGTCGAGCCACTGCTCGCCAACCCGTAAAAAGGTTCTTCCTCGATATTCGAATTTGCGCTCCATCTGGGCACCCCTTCCTGTTCGGCCGCTAAAGGGCCGGCGGGGAAGACGAGCCTGACCCGTCTTCCAGCCGAAGCGTATTCGATACACCCCCCCCGAAGGCCTGTCAGAGGGGAGGGGTCAATCGGCCAGAACTCGGTCGCGGCCGCTCGCCTTGGCGCGATACAACCGCTCGTCGGCCTTCTTGAGCACCTGGGCAGCCTGCTCACCGTCCTCCGGGAAGACCCCGACCCCCCCGCTGATGCTGATCTTGCCCAGAGGCTGGGAGTCCGAGTTGGCAAAGGTCTGGGCGGCGATGGCCGCCCGCAGTCGGTCAGCCACGCGCTCAGCGGCCTCGCGTCCGGCCCGGGGCAGGAGAATCACGAACTCCTCGCCGCCGTAGCGAGCCAGCACCAGGTCGTCGGAGCGGATCTGGCTCTGAGCCAGGCGGGCCAGGCCCTGCAGTAAGGCATCTCCCAACTGGTGACCGTTGGAATCGTTATAATGCTTGAAATGGTCCACATCAAACAGAAAGATGCAATACCCCAGACCTTCGAGCGAGGCGCGCTGGTGGAGCTCGTCCAGTGACTCCTGGAAATAGCGCCGATTGTAGCAGCCGGTCAGGTAATCGCGCACGGCCAGGTCGGCCAGCCGCTCGTTGGCCTCCTGCAATTCCTCGGTGCGCTCCTCGACCCGCTGCTCGAGTTGCATGTTGTACTGCTCGAGCTCTTCCATCTTGCGGGTGAGATCCTCCACCAGCGCTTCCTGCAAGCGCCGGAAGCGGCCCGCCAGCGTCTCCAGCAGCTCCAGCGCCAGGCGAGGCGAGCCCTCGAGCACCTGCTCGAACTGGCAGCGGTTGAGCCGATACGCCAGCACCTCAGTCTCTGCCGTCATGGTGGCGCTGCGCCGGGCGGGAACGAGTAGCGCCATCTCGCCCACCACGTCTCCCCGGCTGCGGGTGGCCAGCGCGTGCAGCTTGCCTCGGGTGGTCTTACTCACGGCCACTGAGCCCCGGCGAATCAGATAGACGCAGTCGCCCGGGGCTCCCTCACGGCACAAGAGCTCACCTGGAGAGAACCGCACCCGCGAGCATTCTCGCAAGAGCAGGCGGAGGTCGGCGAAAGTTGGCTCCCAGTCAGCCACGGAACCAATCGGGGTTGACTCTCGGGAAGATGCAGTTGACCAGCTCCAGGTGGCGCACGAACTCAAGCTCGACTTCCTGGCCCTCGTGGGCCAGCCAGAACATCTCCGACAGGCGCCAGAAATCTGCCAGTGCCCCGAAGAACTGACCCTTCATGCGGTCCACGAAGTGGCCGTTGGAGATCACGAAAGGCAGGTCGCTGGACATCGCCACCATCAGTTGGCGGGCGGCCTGGCACAGGATGCGCCGGATTGGCCCATCGGGCGGCTGCAGGGCCGCCATCCGGCCCATCTCCTCGGCCGCCTCGTGAGCGTGGCGGTACATCCAGGAGGTGGCCCCCGACATCCACTTCTCGAAGGTGGCCTTGTCGCCCCAACTGGAAACGTTGGGATGGATCTCCTGAGCGGTGGGATTCTCGGCGAGATAGGCCGAGGGAGTGGTCAACTCGGTCTGGTTCTGGTCGTAGTGCAGCTTCTTGAAGAGGTTGTAAAGGAACTGGGGACCCTCATACCAGTGATGGCCGAACAGCTCGGCGTCGTAGGGAGCCACGATCAGAGGCTTCTTCCACATCTGGCCGCTGAGCCAGCGGAAGCGGGCATTGCGACAGGTGATGAAGTGCTCGGCCTGGCTGAAGGCCTTGCCGGAGGCCCATTCGGGATTATAGGGCTGCTTGGGGCCTCCTGCGCGGTCGGTGATCCGGTTGTACTTGAACGGGCCGCCCCGGATGTGGAAGTCGAGGTAGTCCGGATCGCCCGGATAGCCCATCTCTCCGCTCCACACCTGTTCGCTCGTCTCGGGGTCGCGCGGCAGCACGGCCACGCGCGAGCCGCGCACGAAGACGGGGGCGTTGAGTCCGAACTCGACCGGCGAGTCCGCCCGAGTGACGGTGCTGCCCTCGCTGAAGAAGTAGGCAAAACCCGCCTCCTCCAGGAAGCGCTCCACGCCGGGCGCGTAAGCGCACTCAGGCAGCCAGACGCCCCGCGAGGCCCGCCCGAAGGTCTGCTCATGGAATTCGGCGGCCGCCAGGCAATGGCCTCGGATGGCGCTGGGCACCATCTGCCACAGGGGCAACATGGGATGGGTGCCCACGCAGGTGCAGATCTCCAGCTTGCCGCGCTCCTGGAAGTAACTGAAAGCACGGGTCAAATCGCATCCCCAGCCCAGGTAGACGTCCCGGCAGCGGGCCAGGTGCCGCCGGTGCATGCGGGCAGCGGTGGCGTAGTGGGGCTCTTCGCGGGTGGTTCGGGCTACCTCCAGGCGAGCCAGGCGCGAGAGTCGGTCCAACGTCTCGACCACGTCGGCCTGGTGGCGCGGACTCTTCATCATGGCCGCCAGCGGGGGCGAGATGTCGATGGAGAGCTTGAAGTCCACACCCTCATTGGTCAGGGCATCCATGATCTCGAGCAAAGGCAGGTACGTCTCGCGCACCGCCTCGGCATACCACTCTTGAGGATAGCCCTCGGGGCGCCACTTGTCGCCCTGGCCGAAGTTCACGGGGTCGGGAATGAAGGGCAGATGGGCGTGCAAATGCAGCAACAGGTAGCCCAGCGAGTAGTGCGAGGTTCCCCGCGGGCTTTCCAGAGGCCGGATGGTGGGGTGATCTCCACGCATCTCCACACGGGAGTAAGATATGGGATTGGTTCCGTGGCTCAAGCGCCCGGTCTGAGCGGGGTTGGAGAGCTCGGTCAGCGGTTCTTCCTTCCAGCCGTCGATCCAGGCCACCAGCTGCACCCGATAGACGCGATCGGGCGGGAGCTGCAGGTAGTAATCGCGGGCCGCGTCGAGGTTGACCTCGCGGTCGTGCTCGGGCTGGTGGTGCATCCCTCCGCCCCACTCGTGGAATACCTTGAGCTGGCAGCGCACCCGGCCGAGCAGGTCGCCGTGCTTGTCGGTCAGGGTCTGCCAGCTGGACGCCTCAACGTGCCAGTAGCAGTAAAGCCACTCCTCGGAGTTTGGCATCAACACCACCCGGTTGGGCCGCCAGGGCAGGGTCAGCGGGCGCGACACCAGCACCGTCTTCTTGCGAGCCACCAGGCGGGCCACGTAACGGCCCGGCTCCAGGCCCCAGAAGAACCAGTCGCCGGAAGCCTCGACGGGGCGGTCCTCGTGGTCTCGATAGGTCTGGCCGTCCTTTTCCAGTTGGAGCTTGAGCCCCCTGGGGGCCTCAGGCAGCGACCACACCGCCTTCAGCTGCAGGGTATCCGTCTCCACGATCTGGCGAATCAAGCTGAGCGAGGGCGCCGGGGGGCTGACGGTAAAGTCCACCGCGGCCAGCACCTCGAGCGGCTCGACCGGTGGGCGTCGAGCCAGGAAGAGCGTCTTGAGCGGCGCCGTCTCGTCGGGCCGGCGGACGCAAAGCTCCACGTGGCGGATGCGCCCCTCGAGGTAGAGGTGGTCGCGCTCGGGAACTTCGAACCAGGTGACCGTGCCGTCCACCCAGGTGACCCGCAGGGCCACCTGGGCCTGGGTGTCCCAGTGCAGGTGGTGGAGCGAGGAGACCTCGTGCTCGATGGCGGCCCAATCCAGCCCGGGCCATAGGATCACCTGGCTGCCTGGACTGTCTTGCAGCCAGACCACGCCCGGCACCTGGTCGTGGGTGGTGCGCACCTCGACCTCGGGGCGAAACGTCCGGGCCAGCTCGATTCGAAAGGAGCCTGGCTCCAGAAAAAGCTCCTTCTGGGTCAGGTAATTGACCCGGAAAGCGTGCTTGAGCTGGCTCTGCTCGAGTACTCGGAGGACCAGGTCCTCGTCGGCGTAATTGACCCGCTGGAGATAGCTGGGGTCCCAACTGGCGGCCACGTGGCCGGCGGCCACCTCGACCTGCATGTGATTGGCCTGGTAAACGGACATGCCGCTTTGTGCGCCCGGAGCCGAAAGGAATCCTGCCCTGCCGAGGCGATAGCCTGACAGGCTATGCTAGACTTTCCCGACCCCCTGGTGGCCCGCTACCTCGAGCCAGAGAAGCTGCTCGAGCCCGCCCGCCGCTTGCTCTCCGACCAGGCTCTCTATCTCGACTACTGCGTGCGGCTGGAGCTGAACTGGCTGCGAGTGCTCGCTCGCCACGGCCGCTTTGCCGAGAACCTGGTGGATGAAGCCGAGGAGCGCTGCGCCGACATCGGCATTCAGGAGATCGCCGAGGAGGAGGCCCGCGTCCACCACGACCTGAAAGCCGTGGTCAACGTGATGACCCGCTACTGCCCCGAGGAGCTGCGGCCCTACGTGCACCTGGGGGCAACCTCCTATGACATCCTCAGCAACGCCCATCTTCTGAGATTGCGTGACGGGTGCCGCGAGATCGCTTTGCCAGCTCTGGAGGCGGTGGCCCGCGAGCTGATCCGGCTGGCCCGCCAGGAAGCCGAGACCCACCAGGTGGGCCGCACTCACGGCCAGCATGCCGAGCCCGTGACCTTCGGGCACGCGATGGCGGTCTACCTGGATCGTCTGGGCTTCTGCATCCAGTCGCTCAAGCGCTCGCTGAGCGAGCTTCGAGGCAAGTTCAGCGGAGCGGTGGGAGCTTACAACACGCTGGGGCTGCTCTTTGAGGATCCGCGCGAGGTCGAGAGAGAGGTGCTGGCCCTGGCCGACCTTGCGCCGGCTCGCAACTCCACCCAGATCACCCACCCCGAGCCGGCCCTGGCGGTCTTCCACCACCTGACGGCGGCCTTCGGGGTGCTGGCCAACCTGGCCGACGACCTGCGCCACCTGCAGCGCACCGAGCTGGCCGAGGTGGCCGAGGCCTATCGCGAGGGATCCCAGGTGGGCTCCTCGGCCATGCCCCACAAGCGCAACCCGATCACCTGGGAGAACGTCAAGAGCCTCTGGAAGGTCTTCATGCCCCAGATCATGACCTGCTACCTGGATCAGATCTCCGAGCACCAGCGCGATCTTTCCAACTCAGCCTCGGCTCGCTTTCTGCCCCGGCTGGTATTGGGGCTCTCGGTGGCCGCCCGCCGCTCGGCCCGGGGCCTTGCGGGCCTCTATGTCGACCGCCAGCAGATGCAGCACAATCTTGGACTGACCGGCCAGATCATCTCAGGACCCGCCCAGACCCTGTTCAGCTGGCTGGGAATCGCCGACGCCCACGAGACGGTCCGCCGCCTCAGCCTGCAGGCCCAGAAGGAGCGCGTGCCCCTGCTCAGCTTGCTGGGACCCGAGCTGCTCGAGCCCCTGAGCCAGGCCCAACGCCAGGCTCTGGAAGATCCACTCCGGCTTACCCGACATGCCTCTCAAGCCGCTCGCGAGGTGGCCGACTTCTGGGAGAGGGATCTTGGGTGCTGAAGAGAATTCAATCTCTGGCACATTCTTGAGCCCTGTGCTATAGTGGGCCCGCCCCAGGGGCGAGCAGTTTGAGGCAGGTTTTGCGCGATGTCGAGGAGAGAGCGTTCACAAGACGGATTCTGGCCCAAGGTGATGGTGGCCACCATCGTCGTCATCTGGGTCTCACTGGTGGCCGGCAACTGGCTGGGTAACTATGCAATCGGCATGTTGTCGGGCAAAGAGACCGAGCCCACCGAGTTCAAGCAAGACTTGATGCGTGGCGCCCGCCCTCGCCCCTGGCAGAAGGTCGACCCCAAATTGCAGGAAGAGGTTGAGCGCCAGCGGGCCCGCCTCACCGGCGAGAAGCCCCGCCCGCAGCCCCAGGAGGTCGTAACCGCCTCGCCGGTCCCCCCGGACGCCAAGGCCACCGCCACCTCCACACCCAAACCGGCCGCCACCGCCGAGCCTCCGGCTCCCGAGGCCACCCCGGCCGACGTGTCGGTTGCCCCCACTCCGGAGCAGAGCGAGACGCCGGCCGAGCCCACTCCGACTCCGGCCGCCCCCGCTTCGGACGCCGTCGAGCTGCAGTTTGGATCCTTCTCGAGCGAAGAGAACGCCAAGCAGCTGATCGACGAGTTGTCCAAACAGGGGCAGAACGCCCGCCTGGAAGCCGTTCCCACCGACAACGGCACGGTCTATCGCGTGCGCGGAGGTGGCTTCACGGGTGAGGAAGAGGCCAAATCGCAGCTTGAAAAGCTGCGTGAGCAGGGAATCGACGCTTTCGTCGTCAACCCCTGAGGATTGTGTCGCTGAGCTCCGAACTACCCGAGACCGAACGCAGCTGGGCGCGTTCGGTCAAAATTCTGGTGGTGGATGACGATCCCAGCCTGCTGCGGATGGTCAAGACCTTGCTGACTTGCTCCAACCGCGAGTACGAGGTGCTCACCGCCGGGTCGGGCGCGGAAGCCATCGAGGTGGCTCGAGCAGAGGTCCCCGACCTGATCCTGCTCGACCTGATGATGCCCGAGATGGACGGCATCGAGGTGTGCCGCCGCCTGCGCCAGAACCGCCTCACCTACCTCATCCCGGTGGTGATGCTGACCGCTTCGGGCCAGGGCCACCGACTCGACGCCCTGCGCACCGGGGTAGACGACTATCTCCAGAAACCGTTCGACCCGGTCGAGCTGGAGGCCCGCATCGAAGGCCTGGTGCTGCGCTTCCGCCAGACGCGCGCCTCCAACCCGCTGACCGGCCTGCCAGGCAACTTCTCGATCGAGCAGGAGATCACGCGGCGCATCTTGCGCAACGAGCGCATGGCCTGCTGCTACGTCGATCTGGACAACTTCAAGGCCTACAACGACAAGTACGGCTTCGAAAAAGGGGACGAATGCATCCAGCTGGTGGCCCGGGTGCTGGTGGGGGCCGCCGAGGAGGTGGGCCGCGCGGATGACTTCGTGGGCCACATCGGAGGCGACGACTTCATCTACATCACCAATCCCGACCAGGTCGACGCCATCTGCACGCAGGTGATCGAGCGCTTCGACGGCCTGGTCCCTTCCCAGTATTCCGAAGAGGACCGCCAGGCCGGATTCATCGAGGTCATCAACCGCCAGAACCAGGTCCAGAAGTTCCCCCTGATGTCCCTTTCCATCGGAGTGGCCACCAACGTGCGGCGAACCTTCACCAGCGCCCTGCAGGTATCTGAGATCGCGGCCGAGATGAAGCACGCCGCCAAGAGCCGCAACGCTGGCCGGAGCACCTTCATCGTCGACCGCCGCTCGTCGTGATCGAGCTGGGGCAGTTCCAGCCCACCGGCCCGACTTCGGTGGCGCTGGGGTTCTTCGATGGGGTCCACCGGGGGCACCAGGCCCTGCTCTCGCGGGCCGAGGTGGCCTTCACCTTCTCCAACCACCCAGAGACGGTGCTCCGCCCCGATTCCGCCCCACCGCTCCTGACCACCTTCGCCGAGCGCGGCCAGATCATCGAGTCCATGGGCCGCACGGTCGTCTATCGCGAGTTCGACCGAGATTTTGCCTCGATGGCGCCCGATCGGTTCGCCCGCGAGGTGTTGCGAGGGCAGCTGCAAGCCGAACGCCTGGTGATGGGGCCCAATTACCGCTTCGGCCACCGCGCCGCCGGCACGCCCGAGCTGTTGCGCGAGCTCGGCTTCGAGATCACCCTGGTGGATCCGGTCGAGCAGTGGGGCCAGGTCATCTCCAGCACCGGCATCCGCCAGCTGCTCACGCGCGGACGCGCCTCAGAAGCGGCCAACTGCATGGGCCGCCCCTACAGCTGGCGCCAGACCGTGGCTCGCGGCCAGCAGCGGGGGCGAGAGCTGGGCACCCCCACGGCCAATCTGCCCCTCCCGGAGGGGAAAGTGGTGCCGGCCCTGGGCGTCTACGTGATGCAGGCCGAGCTGGAGGGGAGCGTCTACAACGCGGTGGCCAACCTGGGGATACGCCCTACTTTCGGCCAGAGCACGGCCCCCTTGCTGGAGGTGCACCTGCTGGACTTCGAGGGCGACCTCTACGACCGCGAGCTGACCGTGCGTTTCCTGGGCCGCCTGCGCGAAGAGCGGCGCTTCGACGGCCTGGAGTCCCTGCGCGAGCAGATCGCCCGCGATCGAGAGCAGGCCCTGCAGTTCTTCGGTGCCTGAGGAGAGTTGCCCCGACCCGCCCCGCAAGGGCGGTTGTCGCTTCGACCCCGCCAGCATCCTGACCGACCCGACCCGGCTCGAGCCGCCGGTGGAGGGCCTGACCATCGTCTTGCGCCAGCGACCGACTGCCGAGGTGCAGGCCTGGCTCGGGCTGGTCCGCCAGGTCGAGCTAAGCTGGCGGGCTCCCTGGGAGGATCTCGAGCTGGTCAGACCCTGGACCCTGCGCCTGGAGGACCTGGTGGTGGGCCAGGAGGACGATCTTTTCGAGCTGGAAAGCTTGATCCGTCGGGCCCGGGAACGGGGGGCCACCCACCTGCTCGCTTCGCTCTCTTGGCAGGATACCGAGCCCTGCGAAGAGTATCAGCATCGCCTGCTGGGACTGATTCGCAGCCTCTGCGACCAGGCCGGCCTCACCTTCGCGGCTCAGGTTCCGGGAGCGAAGGTCAATCAGTACCTGGCCTCGGCGAACTGCTGCCGCTGGCCCAAGAAAGGCTGAATCGATGTCGACCGCCACGCTCCGCACCCCGCTTTGTGAGGTTCACCGCCAGGAAGGCGCCAAGATGGTCGATTTTGCCGGCTGGGAGATGCCCATCGAATACACCGGCATCAAGCAAGAGCACCTCTCGGTGCGCCAGGATGCGGGATTGTTCGATCTGTCCCACATGGGCGAGATCGAGGTGGTCGGTCCGGGCGCACTGGACTTCATCCAGGGGCTCATCACCAACGACCTGACCCGCTGCGCTGCCATGCAGTGCCAGTACAGCACGATGTGCAACGAGAGCGGCCGGGTGCTCGATGACCTGATCACCTATCGCTTCTCGGACGAGCGCTTCATCCTGGTGGTGAACGCCTCCAACCGCGAGAAGATCGTCGGCTGGATGCAGGCTCATCGCCCTGCTCAGGGCGTGGAGCTCAAGGACCTCTCCATGGCGACCGCTCTGATCGCCATCCAGGGCCCCCACGCCCAGGAGAAGCTTCAGCCCTTCTGCTCTCTCGACCTGGAGACGATCCGCTACTACCACTTCCACCAGGGCGAGGCGGCCGTGGCCGGCAAGCTGGCGCTGGTATCGCGCACCGGCTACACGGGGGACGACGGCTTCGAGATCTACTGCCAGGCTGGCGACGCCGAGGCCATCTGGAAGGCCCTGCGAGGAGCGGGCGTTCCCCCCATCGGCCTGGGAGCGCGCGACACCCTGCGCCTGGAGTCGGGCTACTCGCTCTACGGCCACGAAATCGACGAACAGACCAGCCCCCTGGAAGCCGGGTTGGGGTGGGTGGTGAAGCTCGACAAGTCGGGGTTCGTGGGACGCGAGGCCCTGGTCGAGCAAAAGCAGGCGGGCGTCAAACGCACCGTAGTGGGGCTTTTGATGGAGGGGCGGGCCATCCCCCGCGAGGGCTATCGAGTTTTGCGCGACGGACAGGACGTAGGCCGCGTCACCAGTGGAACCTACTCCCCTTCGCTGAGCAAAGGGATCGCCCTGGCGTCCGTGGAAAGCACCTGCCGCCCTGAGGGCACGAATCTTCAGGTGGACGTGCGAGGACGTGCCGAAAACGCTCGCGTCGTCAAGCCTCCCTTCGTGGCCGGGAGCGTTCGCCGAAACTGAGCGCAGCTACGAGGGGGGAACAGGTTAATAAGGAGAGAGCATCCGCATGATTCCAGAGGATCTTCGCTACACCAAAGAGCACGAGTGGGTTCGGCTGTCCAACGGGGTGGGTGAAGTCGGGATCACGCACTTTGCTCAAGACCAGCTCGGCGACATCGTCTTCGTCGAGCTGCCCCCCGTGGGCACCCGGCTCGAGGCCAACAAGCGCTTCGGCACGGTGGAGTCGGTCAAGACCGTCTCCGACCTCTTTGCCCCCTGCAACGGCGAGGTGGTCGCCATCAACACGCGCCTCAACTCCGATGGAGACGACTTCCAGCCCGAGCTGATCAATCAGGACCCTTACGGGGGGGGCTGGATGATCAAGGTCAAAGTGGACAACCCCGACGAGGTCACTGCCCTGCTCGATGCCCGAGCTTACGGCGAGCTCGCCAAGAGCTGAGTCGATGAACTACATTCCACACACCGCCCAGGATCAGCAGAAGATGCTGCAGGCCGTCGGCCTCTCGACGCCGGCCGACCTGTTCAGCTACCTGCCGGACGCGGTCAAACTGGGGCGGCCCCTGGCGCTGGCCCCCGGGCTGAGCGAGCACGAGCTGATCCGCCACCTCGAGAACCTGGCCTCCAAGAACAAGCTGGCCACCCGGGGCTCGTTCCTGGGAGCCGGTGCCTACCATCACTACAGCCCCTCGGTGGTGGATACGGTCATCTCGCGCTCGGAGTTCCTCACGGCTTACACTCCCTATCAGCCCGAGGTGAGCCAGGGCACCCTGCAGGCCATCTTCGAGTTTCAGACCATGATCTGCGAGCTGACCGGGATGGACGCGGCCAACGCCTCGGTCTACGATGGCTCCAACGCCACCGTGGAATCGGTTCTGATGGCCCTCAACACAACCAACCGCACTCGCGTGCTGGTTTCCCGGGGTGTCCACCCGCACACCCGCGAGGTGCTCAAGACCTACCTGGCGGCCCACGCCGTCACCGTGGAGGAGCTGCCCCTGGAAGATGGCCGCACCGTGCTGGCGAAGGTGGGGGATGATGCGGCCGCGGTGCTGATCCAGAACCCCAACTTCCTGGGCCTGGTGGAAGACACCCCGGCCCTGATGGAGAAGGCTCGCGCTGCCGGGGCGCTGGGCATCGTGAGCGTGGCCGATCCGGTCAGCCTGGCCCTGCTCAAGCCTCCGGGCGCCTGCGGAGCCGACATCGCGGCAGGCGAAGCGGCTCCGCTCGGATTGCCCCCCTCGTACGGAGGGCCCTACGTCGGGTTCATGGCCTGCAAGAAGCAGTATCTGCGTCGACTGCCCGGCCGACTGGCCGGCCTGACGGTGGACAGCGCCGGCCGGCGCGTTTTCTGCCTCACCTTACAGGCCCGCGAGCAGCACATCCGGCGCGAGAAGGCCGCCTCCAACATCTGCACCAACCAGGGCCTGTGTGCCCTGGCGGTCACATCCTACCTGGCCCTGGTGGGTCCCCAGGGGCTGCGCGAGGCGGCCCTGACCTGTCTGAGCCTGGCCGAGAGCTTTAAGCGGCGGGTGGCCGAGATCCCAGGTTACAGGGTGCTGTTCAGCTCGCCCAGCTTCCATGAGGTGGCGGTGGAGTGCCCGGTGGACCCGGTCGAGCTCAATCGCAAGCTGGCCGAGCGGGGCATTCTGGGGGGCTATCCCCTGGCGGGCGAGTTCCCCGAGCTCAAGAACGCCATGCTGCTTTGTTTTACCGAGGTGAACGGAGCCGCTGAGCTGGACAATCTGCTCTCCGACCTGGCCGCGCTGGGCCGCACCCTGGAGGCCGCCCGTGGATAGACTCGAGCCCACCCTGTTCGAAAAGAGCTCGCCCGGGCGGCGCGGCTGCCATCCTCCCTCGGGTGGCGTGGCCATGGTCGACCCGGTGGCCGTGCTGGGCGCCGAGCTGGTGCGCGAGGCCCCTCCTGGTCTGCCCGAGTTGGGCGAGCTGCAGGTCCTGCGCCACTTCATGCGGTTGTCGCAGCTGAACTTCTCCATCGACACCAACTTCTATCCGCTGGGCTCCTGTACGATGAAGTACAACCCGCGCGTGAACGAGGTCACTGCCCGGATGCCCGGCTTTGCCCGCCTTCACCCCATGCAGCCGGTGGAAGCCGTGCAGGGCGCCCTGGAGCTGATGCACGACCTGCAAAACGACCTGCAGGAGATCACCGGCATGGACGGCTTCACCCTCCAGCCGGCCGCCGGAGCCCACGGCGAGCTGACAGCCCTCTTCATGGCCGCGGCCTACTTCCGCGACCGGGGCGAGAAGCGCACCAAGGTGGTGGTGCCCGACTCCTCTCACGGTACCAACCCGGCCAGCGCGGCCCTGGCGGGCTTCGAGGTGATCACCATCCCCACCAACGCGGTGGGAGACGTGGACCTCGAGCAGCTCAAGCAGCACCTCAACGACGAGGTCGCTTGCCTGATGCTGACCAACCCCAGCACCCTGGGCCTTTTCGAGCAGCAGATCGTGGAAGTGGCCCACCTGGTGCACGAGGCCGGCGGCCTGCTCTACTATGACGGGGCCAACATGAACGCCCTCCTGGGTGTGGCCCGTCCCGGGGACATGGGCTTTGACCTGGTGCACCTCAACCTGCACAAGACCATGAGCACCCCCCATGGCGGTGGCGGCCCGGGGGCCGGCCCGGTGGGCGCGCGCGGAGCCCTGGTGGATTACCTGCCGGGTCCGCGCTCAGCGCGCCAGGGGGAGGGGTTCGCCTTCGAGACCCCCTCCAAGAGCATCGGCCGGGTGCGCATGTTCTGGGGCAACTTCCTGGTGCTGGTGCGAGCCTATACCTACATCCGCCACCACGGCCCCGATGGGCTGCGAGAGGTGGCCGAGGGGGCGGTCATGGCCGCCAACTACCTGCGCGCGCGTGTGAAGGACGCCTTCGACATGCCCTACGACCGGCTCTGCATGCATGAGTTCGTGCTCTCAGCCAGGACCATGAAGGAGAAGAAAGGCGTGCGGGCCATGGACGTGGCCAAACGCTTGCTCGACTACGGCTTCCACGCTCCCACGGTCTACTTCCCGCTGTGCGTGGAAGAGGCTTTGATGATCGAGCCCACCGAGACCGAGGCTTTGGAAACCCTTGACTCCTTTGCCGAGGCGCTGCTGAAGATCGCACAGGAAGATGTGGCTCTGGTCACCACCGCGCCCCACAACACGCCCGTGGGTCGGGCCGATGAAGCTCGTGCGGCCCGTAAGCCGATTTTGCGCTGGGAGGGGGAAGGGCCGTAAGTAGCGACGTCGACACGGGGACCATCTTCAGCCAGGCCGCCGCCGTTCTCGAGGAGAATCTGCAGAGCCTGGCCGAACGGGTTTCCGACCGCTGCTTTGCCGAGCTTCCCTCCTATAAGCCCGATGTGATGGCTCGCGAGGAGTCGCGGCGCACGGTCGAGCGACTGGTTAGCTTCATGATCGGGCATCTGCGCCAGACCAGCACCGCCTCCACCTCGGACGAAGCGGGCCGCTGGCACAACGAGCTGGTCAGCTTCGAGGAAGGCATCGCGGCCCGCCGGGTCAAGATGCAGATCGACTTCACCGACTTGATGTATGGCCTCTACTTTCTCAATGAGGAGACCTGGCGCACGCTGGCCCAGAAGCTCCCCCGCCCCGTGGTCTCAGAGGACCTCTTCCGACTCGAGCGCCGCCTCAACGGGCTGATGGACCAGTTTTTTGTGGAGGTCTCCTCGGCCTACGTCAAGAGCGCTCGAGACGTGATCGAAAGCCAGGAGAAGGCCCTTCTCAAGTGGGAGGAGGTGGTGCGCTCTGCCTCCGAGATCCGCCTCAAGATTCCGTGCGAGAACGAGTTCGCCGCCACCGTGCGGCTGCAGGCCGAGGCCATCGCTCGACGCAGCGGCTTTACTGACGAAGAGATCTATGACATCGTGACGGCCGTGGGCGAAGTGTGCGACAACGCCATCGAGCACGGGGGCTCAGAGCGGGGCATCGACGTGATCTATCGCTTCGCTCCCACCGAGATCTCGGTGGAAGTGCAGGATTTCGGGGTCGGCTTCGAGCCGACCGGTCGGGGCGAGGAAGTCCCGGACCTGTTCTCCGAGCGCGGACGAGGGATCTTTTTGATGAAGAACCTGATGGATCGGGTCGAGATCGATTCCCGACCCGGTCAGGGCACCCGCGTCTTCCTGGCCAAGTCGCGCGATTGACCTTCGCCGACTATCTGGCCACTCGGCCCGAGCGCTGGGAGCTGGTGCTGGACCCCCCCTTGCCGGCCCGGACCAATATGGAGCGCGATGAAGCTCTGCTGGGAAGCCCGGTGCCAGTGCTTCGCCTCTATTCCTGGCAAGAGCCCACCCTGTCGCTGGGCTGCTTCCAGAAGGACACCTTTCCCGGCTGGCCCTGCGTGCGCCGCCCCTCGGGCGGGCGCGCCCTCTGGCACGCCGACGAGATCACCTACGCGCTGGTCCTGCCCGAAAGTGGCCGGCTCTCGGTGCGGGAGGCCTTCTGCGGAGTGACCCGCGGGCTGGCGGCGGCCCTGCGAGCGCTGGGAGCAAGCGAGGTGGAGACATGTGCAGCCGACAGCATCCCCCCGGGGCGTGAAAATCCCTCCTGCATGGCCGTCACCCGCCTGGGAGAGCTTTCGGCGCGAGGCCGCAAGCTGGCCGGCAGCGCCCAGGTACGGCGCGGGAACGCCCTGCTCCAGCACGGCTCCCTGCCACGCCGGCTGGACCGGGAAAGTCTCCGGCGGTTATGGGGCGAGAGCCAGCAGGTCATCGACCTTGAGGCCCTGGGTCTGGCCGAGCTTCAACCCGAGCAACTGGCCCGGGAGCTGGGGCGAGTCTGGGGGGTCACCTGGGAGGAGCCAGACCATGGCAGCGCAAACCCTGGATCATCGCTCGGGAGGTGTGGCCCGTGACTTGGTCGGTCGAAGGCTCGATCTTCTGTTTACTCTGCCAGGTTGCTGTGCACGGAGGCTGCGCCTGCCCTGGGTGCGGGGCTGAGCTGATCGTTGCGCTGACTCGAGATGTCCCCGGCTCCCCGGCCTGAGATCGCCTTCCGGCTGCGTCCGGCCAGCGCCGACGATCTGCCGGACATCGTCGAACTGGCGGTGCAGATGGTGGTCCACTCTCTATCCCCCTATCGCGACTCCACGCCCGAAATGGTGCGCGTCTACCGCCGCGAAGACCTGCGGACCCTGCAGGACGCCCTCCAACTCGACCGGGCCCGGGTGCTGGTCGCCGAAGCCCCTGACGGCTCGCTGTTAGGACACATCGTGGTGCTGGCCGGCCAGATCGACTCCAGCACGGGGGAGGCTCAGGGCTGGATCTTCGACGTCTCCGTGCGCCACGACTGCTGGGGCAAAGGCGTCGGTCGCACGCTGGTGGCCGCCGCGGAGCATTTCGTGGCCGAACGCGGACTGAGCCGCATCGGTCTGGGGGTGACCAGCGCCAACCAGCGGGCCGTGCGCTTCTACGAGGAGCTTGGTTACCTGGAGGAGCGCAAACAAATGATCAAGAAGCTCTGACGCCCTTTATGACCACCGAAACCCGTTCTCGCCAAGTTGTCCTGGACGGACGCTCGCTCACCCTCACCGACCTGGAAGCCATGTCCCGGCCACAGGTCACCGTCCGACTCGATCCCGAAGTGGGCGAGCGGGTGCGCGCCTCGCGAGCCGTGGTGGACGATTTGGTAGCCCGGGGCGAGGTGGTCTACGGCCTGAACACCGGTTTCGGTCGCATGGTGACCCAGAGAATCGACCGCTCCGACATCCAACAGTTGCAGCGCAATCTCGTGCGCAGCCACAGCGCCGGCGTGGGCGACCCTTTACCGGAAGCGGCTGTGCGAGTGATGATCGGCCTGCGAGTCAATGCGCTGGCCCGAGGCTACAGCGGAGTGCGACTGCTGGTTCTGGAGCGACTGCTCGACTGGCTGGCCGCCGGACTGACGCCCGAGGTGCCCTCGCGCGGGTCGGTCGGCTCCTCGGGCGACCTGGCGCCCCTGTCGCACATCGCCCTGGGCTTGATGGGAGAGGGGTGGTGCCGTTATCAGGGGCGCCGCCTGCCTGCCCCCGAAGGCTTGGCCGCGGTCGGCCTGGAGCCGATCTGCCTGGAGGCCAAGGAAGGCCTGGCGCTGATCAACGGCACCCAGATGATGACCGCGGTTGGCGGTCTGGCGCTGGCCCGCGCCGGAAGGCTGCTGCGCATCGCCGACATTCTGGGCGCGATGAGCCTGGAGGCGCTGATGGGCACCGACACCGCCTTCTCGCCGGACATCCATCAAGTTCGCCCCCACCCGGGACAGAGCCAGTCGGCTCAGACCCTGCGCATCCTGCTGGCCGAATCGGCCCTGGTGGCCTCGCACAAGGATTGCACTCGAGTTCAAGACGCCTACTCCCTGCGCTGTATGCCCCAGGTGCACGGAGCCGCGCGCGACGGGCATGCCTTTGCGGTCGGCATCCTCGAGCGCGAGATCAACTCGGCCACCGACAACCCGCTGGTCTTTCCGGAAGGGAGCCAGGTGCTGAGCGGCGGCAACTTCCACGGCGCTCCGGTGGCCCTGGCTCTGGACTGCGCCAAGGTGGCCCTGGCCTACCTGGGAACCATCTCCGAGCGGCGCTCGGAACGGCTCCTCAATCCCGATACCAGCGGTCTGCCGCCCTTCTTGACCCGCCAGGGCGGCCTGCACTCGGGGCTCATGCTGGTCCAGTACGCAGCCGCCGCTCTGGCCAACGAGAACAAAGTTCTTGGCCACCCGGCCAGCCTCGACTCCATCCCCACCTCGGCCGGCCAGGAGGACCACAACAGCATGGGACCCACCGCGGCCTTCGCGCTGGAGCGCCTGGTCGATAACCTCGAGCAGATTCTGGCCTGTGAGTGGATCTGCGCCGCCCAGGCACTGGAATTCCACCGCCCCCTCACCTTTGGGCCAGGCACTGAGGCCGCCTTGAGCTGCCTGCGAGAACGCGTCCCCGCGCTCGAGAACGACCGGGTGCTGGCCGAGGACCTGGCAACCGCTCGCGACCTCATTCGCAACGGGGAACCGCTGGGTCGGGTGGAGGCCAAGGTCGGCCCCTTGCCCTGACAGGAGTAGGAACCCGTTTATGACGCGCCGAAGAGCGCGCCAAATCAAGCCCTGGGATGTTTTGCGCGGGCAGCGGACGGACGAAGGGGCCGACAAGGAGAGTCACGCATTTGGCCAGACGGCGCAGGCGCACGAGGATCGGGGAAAGCCAGGAGAACCTCCTCGACGGTGGCGATGAGCTCGGGTCCGACGAGGACGACGAGCTGGATAACGTGCTCTCCAGCCTGGAAGCACGAGTCCGCGAGGTGGAACTGCTGGCCGAGGTCCAGTCCAAGGACACCCAGGGCATGCGGGCCCGCATGGAGCAGTTTCATCGTGAGCTCAAAGACCTGTCCCTGGAGACGCCGGAAGACGATGAGCTGGTCGAGGACGTCGAGAAGCTCGAGCGTCAGATGGCCGCTCTGGCCCAGACCCAGGCCCACGTTTCCCAACAGCTGGGCCAGCTGGCTGTCCGCCTCGAGTCGGGCGAGTTCCTGGGGTCGGTAGGGGCGCAGGTCGAGTCAGCTCACCTGAAAGTCGAAGAGCTGCGAGCCGAAGCAGCCCTGGCCCTGGAGCAGCTGATGACCCGGGTGGGCGAGGAGCTCGACTCTCGCTTTGGCGTATATGACGCCCGTCTGAGCGAGCTGATGGCCCACGCCGGGGCCATGCGCGACGAGCTTTCCTCGGGCCGAGTGGCTCCGGCCGAGATCAACGACCTGGTAGGCCGGTCGGTCAGCCAGATGGAGTCGCGCCTCGAGGGCGCGCGAGCCGAGCTGGGCGGGCGCTTTGACGAAATGCACGCGGCCGTGGCCCAGGAGTTCGAGGAGTTGACCGAGCGGCTGGGCCAGGAGCTGGGCCAGATGGCCCGCCTGACCGATGTCGACCAACGCCTGCAGTCGCTGACCAGTGAGCTCGAGGTGGCTATCACCGAGCTGCGCACCATGATTGAGGCGGGCCCATCCGAAGCGGTGGTTTCCGAGATGCGTCGCGCCCTCGAGCAAGAGCGCGAGCACACGGCCCGCAGCCTGGACGAGGTGCGCCGGGCCATGAGCGACCTGCAGTCGAGCGTGGGCGACGCGGATGGTCTGGCTCAACGAGCTCGCGCCGCACTGGATGCGGTCGGTAGCCTGGAAAGCCGTTACAACGCCATCTCCGAACGAGTCAGCCAGGCCGCCTCGGTGGCCGAGAAGCAGATGCAGACCGTCAACCTGGCCATCCGCCTGGTGGAAGAGCTCGACCAGAAGGCCCGGGGCGCCCATGCCCGAGTCGGCGGCGCAAGTGGGGGCGGCGGCGAAGACGTCTTTGATCCCGCCGAGGCCGGTGGCACGGAAGACCTGGGCTTTGAGGTGGGGGACCTGCTTCAGGTCATGATCAAGCACAACGCCACCGACCTGCACCTCAAGGTGGGCATGCCGCCCATGGTGCGCCTCGACGGCGAGCTCATCCCGGTGGGCGAACGGGTGCTCAACGAGGTCGACTGCCGACGCCTGGTCTACTCCAGCATGACCCAGAACCAGCGCAGCCGGCTGGTGGAGTCCCGCCAGATCGATTATCCCTTCTCGCTGTCCGGAATTCGCTTCCGCATCAATGCCTTCTTCGAGCGCGGCAACGTGAGCGCCGCCCTGCGCGCCCTGCGAGGAGAGATGCCCAGCCTGGACGAGCTCGGCCTGCCGGCGGTGGCCAAGCGCCTGGCGACCCTGGCGAACGGGCTGGTGCTCGTCGCCGGGCCCACCGGCTCGGGCAAGTCGACCACGCTGACGGCCCTGGTGGACTACATCAACAACAACCGCAAGGTGCATGTGCTCACCATCGAGGAGACGGTCGAGTTCTACCACACCGACAAGCTGTCCATGGTGACCCAGCGCGAGGTGGGCAGCGACGTGCCCAGCTTCGCCGAGGGCGTTTGGCAGGCCCTGCGCCAGGATCCCAACGTCATCGTTGTAGGCGATTTGCGCGACAGCGAGTCGGTGC
Source organism: Candidatus Xenobia bacterium (assembly GCA_045863235.1). GTDB lineage: Bacteria > Vulcanimicrobiota > Xenobia > Xenobiales > QWHO01 > QWHO01. The sequence continues at coordinate 27,780 of BTUM01000009.1, forward strand.
GGGCCGCGATCGTGGCCGCCTCCACCGGAAGGCTGGTGCTGGCAGGGATGTCCTCCTTCAGCGCGGTCAGCGCCGTAGACCGGATTCTCAATGCCTTTGCCGCCGGCGAGGCCCAGCGCCAGGTTCGCCAGATGCTGGCGACCTCTCTGCGGGGCGTGCTCGGCCAGCGGCTCCTGAATCGAGCCGACGGTCAGGGGCGCGTGCTGGCGGTAGAGGTCCTGATCGGAACCAGCATGGTCGCCTCCCACATCCTCGAGGGTCAGACCCACCAGATTGGCCAATTCCAGGCTCAGGGCGCGGCCGATGGAATGCAGACCCTGACCCAGGCCCTGGGTCGGCTCTACGAGGCCGGACTGATCAGCAAGGAAGAAGCTGCCTATCACGCCGAGCAACCGGCTGATACCCGGCCGTCCGAGTCTGGAATCCCGGTGCCGGCCGCCTCCATGACCGAAGACACATTGATGAACTGGCTCTGAGTCTTGAACCAGATCGGCATCGATCCGAAGTGGGGTAGGCACTAGCGCGTGGCCTTCGGTTTTGCCAGCTTTGGCGACCCCTTCGCCGAGCCGGAGCCGGTGGTGGCCCCGGTGGATGGCGTGCGTGGGCGCCTGGCCGAGATCAAGGAGACCATCGCCCGCACCTGTGTGAAAGTGGGGCGCGATCCCCGGTCGGTGCGCCTGATCGGCGTGACCAAACTGCACACCGCCCAGGAGATCAAACCTGCCGTGGAAGCCGGGTTGGAGGACCTGGGCGAGAACTATGTGCAGGAAGCTCGCCAGAAAGCCACCCAGATACCCGGCGCCAAGTGGCACCTGATCGGCCATCTGCAAAAGAACAAGGTGCATCTTGCGGTCCAACTCTTCCAGATGATCCACACGCTGGACTCCATCGAGCTGATCCGCCGGGTGGAAGAGCGCTGCCACGAGCGCGGCCAGAGCCTCTCCGGACTGATCCAGATTCGACTCGGCGGCGAGGTGAGCAAAAATGGCATCGAGCCCGAGCAGCTCGCGCCCCTGCTCGCCAGAGTGGCCGAGAACCCGCCCACCCGCTTGAAGCTGGTCGGCCTGATGACCGTTCCTCCTCCACCTGACAACCCTGAGCAGAGTCGACCGCACTTTCGACGCCTGCGCGAGCTGCTCGAGCAAAACCAGGCTTCTTTCAACGGGTCGGAGCTCTCCATGGGGATGAGCGCCGATTATGTGACCGCCATCGAGGAAGGGGCCACCCTGTTGCGATTGGGTACCGCCATCTTCGGACCCCGCACAGTGCCCTGAAGGCTCCTCAGTCCGGCCAGAAAGATTTTTCCTCACAAAGAGGGGACCTCCCCGGCTTGTTGAATACTTCTCAATCAGGTATTGGTCGGAGGTGGGCCCGTCGTGGGAGCTCGCATCATGGAAAGCATCCGCAGATTCTTCACCCTGGAGGAGGACAGCTTCTCCTCGGATGTATTGAACTCCGAGTCGGTCTCGACTTCCGGCTCGGCAGCCTCGGCCCAGCCGGCGGCGAGAGCCAACCCCGCCCCCCCCGCCGGCGCCCTGGCCCAGCCGCGGCGTAACAACAACGTGGTGGGACTACCCTCGACGCGCAAGGAAGAGATCGTGGTGCTCGAGCCGGCCTCCTTTGCCGATGCGCGCGAGATCGCCGAGGCGCTCAAAGTCAAGAAGAGCATTCTGCTCAATATGCGCAAGACCGACAAGGAATTGGCCCGCCGCATCATCGACTTCCTGTCGGGCATCTCCTACGCCATCGGCGGCCACAGCCAGAAGGTGGCCGACCAGATCTTCCTGTTCACGCCCGGTCACATCGAGATCCTGGTGCCCGACCCCAACAGCTACCAGGCCGCCGGCGGCGGCGATCCGGAGTCAGTGTCGCTCGACGGCCTGTAAGCCTGCTCGGTCAGGTCGTACGAAGTCCCGTGCCTTGACGTTCGCCGCCGGGGGAGGTTGCGGGCGAAACCCTTCGAACTTCCGCCAGATGCTCTCTCGACGGACCTTTCTAACGGTTACGGCGGGCCTTCTCGCAGCAAGCTGCGGGGGCAATGACCCCCCCGCCGAGCTGCCGGCGACCGCGCCCGCGCTTCCCAGCCCCCTCGCGACCACCCTCACAGGACGCGTGGAGCTCTCGCAGCTCGGGAACAGCCCGTTCCAGGTCTGGTCGCCATTCGGAGCAGCCGCCCGGGTCCGGGACGGGCTCTTCACGACGACAACATCAGGAATTGCGCGCCAACTCCAGGTGCTCCTGGACAGCCTTGGAAACATCCGAGCCCTCAGCATCGCCGAGCCCGGCCAGAGCCTTCTCTTCGACGCGCAGAACACCGCGAAGGGCCTCATGTCACTGGTCCCGGGCATCCTGAGGACCCGGCTCGACGATCCCCTTCCGCCGGTCGATACCAGCGCCCTCGTCAGCCTTCTAGCTCCGCGGCTCGCAACCTGGACCATCGGAGAGCTGCTCGAGGATGAAGCCGTGCAGGAAGCCATCAACACGGCTGCGGAGCCCTTCTTTGCGCCCGCTCAGGCCAGACTGGACCCGGCTCCCCCTACAGGCTTGACGCTGGCCGACGGCGTTCTCCTGAACCAGGTTTACCGTGTGGTCCAGGTGACACGCGAGCTGCGCGATACGCAGGGGCAGCTCGTCCGGGAAGAGGAGCTCGGATTTCTTCTCCCGGCGCAGGCCCTTCACCCGGGGTCGCTCTTTCTCACCCAGGAGGGTAAGCCCACGCAACTTGCGGCCGCGTTACCGCCCCCGGGTCTGACCCAGAGCTTCCGAGTCCGGGGACCGTCACTGACCGGGCCGCCCCCGCCTGGCGCTCCTCGCATCGAACCTCCCTCCAGCAGCATCAGCATTTGCGAGATGATTTACCTGCTGGGGGAGTTAAGCGCCGCATCTCAGACAAGCGCGACCGATGCCGAGCTAGCCTTTGTCAAGCTGATGAGTGAGGTAGGCCAGCAACAGGCCCAGGCGGCGCTCAATCAGCTCCTCCAGGCAGCTGAGCAGCAGCAGCAAGCGAACCACTTGAGTGGGATCGCCAAGCTCGAAGACCTTCTTCTGACTGCTCTGCGTCTGTTCATGGACCACATTGCGTCCAGCCTCGAGCTGGGCAACTTCGCAAGGAACGCTCTGGAATTCATGCTGGAGCACCCGGAAGTATTCTTTCGAATCCGAGCGCTGATGCGGGCGATGCTCCGTTACCTGGAGCCTTACGCGGAGGAGGCATTGCTGTCGGGCTGAGGTCCGGTCGCAAACCTTCCATGGGAAAACAGGGACAGGATGATGCCCATGGGGGGCAGGATGATGCAAAACAGATTGTGTAGAGCATCAGCCTGCTACACAATCTGCTGAGCGCAAGATGATGCAAAAGCCCTCTTCGAGGACTTTTGCATCACTCTGCTAGGAGCGCAGCCGGAAACCCCCTTGACACGGTTTTCCGGCTGCGCGACGCCCAACATGTTGTGCTAGAAGTTCGGCCGCCCACAATATCTTGTGGTGGCGGAGGTTCCCTCCGACACCACAGGGGGTTTGCGGCTGGACCTCTAGCCCCGACTGGTGTTGCGCCGCTGCACCTGGGCCGTCAGGCCGGTCGCGAGGGCACCACTGGTGTCGCTCTGAATGTCGGCCAGCATGTCGCGGCCATACATCCGCTGGTAGGCGGCCGCGATGGCGTCGATCTGGGGCTTGGAGCGAGTGGCCAGGATGTCGATCAGGACCTGCTCGTCGGTGCCCGTCTGGTTGTAAGCGGCATCGTAGATTCGCTGGGCGTCCTGGGTGGCGGCCAGCGGGTCGACCTGGCCACTCTCGTCGCGCCCACCTTGAGCCAACTTGACCGCCAGGGTGCCGGCCCAGCCCGAGGTGCTGTCCTGCATGGCTTGCTCGAGAGTCTTCCCGAAGCGGCGCTGGTAGGCGGCGCTGATCTCGGCTATCTCGGCATTGCTGCGGTTGGAGAGCACCTCGAAGATGGCCGAGTAGTCGTTGCTGAAGGTGCCCAGGGAAGAGTTGATGCGCACCGCATCCTGGTCGCAAGCAACCCGGTCCACCGCGGGCTGAGTGGGCTGCGTCGGTTGAGTGGGTTGCGTCGGCTGGGTGGGTTGCGTGGGCTGGGTAGGCTGCGTCGGCTGGGTGGGCTGCGTCGGCTGAGTGGGCTGGTCGCGGGGGCCCACCGCATCGGCGGGGTTCTGCGCAATGGCGGCGTCCAGGTCGACCATCGCGATCAGACCGTCCCGGTTTCCTCCGTGAGCCGCCGTGTCGACAGCGTCGAGCATGGCCGGGTTCTGGAGCAGGAACTCGATCGCTTTTTTCAGATCGGGCGGGCAGGCCGGATTGCCGAGCATCGCCTCCAGGTCATTCTTGCCGATCAAGCCGTCCTTGCCGCCCCGGCCGGCAGCCGTGTCCAGGAAGTCGAAGTAACGCTTGAGGATGACAGAGGCTCGACCGAGCGTCATCTGGCCCTCGGGGTCAGGAGTGGCATCCAGACCCGAGTACTTCTGAACCGCCGAGGTCAGGTCGTTACGACCGATCTTGCCGTCACAGTCGCCCTGGCCAGCGGCCGTCTCCAGCGCGTTGAACATCGCTGGATTGTCGAGCAGATACTTGCAGGCCTCCTTGAGCTCTTCGGAAGCGTTAGGCGCTCGCCCGGAGACGATAGCTTCCAGATCAGGCTTGCCGATGATGCCGTCGCGCGAGCCAATTCCAGCGGCGGTATCCATCAGGTCGAAGTTGGCCTGCAGCAAGGAGGCAGCCCGCGCCACGGTCATCGGCTGGCGCTGGGTGGGCGGCTGGGGAGGCTGGGGCGGGGCTGGGGGCTGGGGAGGCTGAGGGGGGGGCGGGCATCCGCCTCCACCGTGCTGAGGAGGCTGCTGTTGGCGCTGCAGCTGCTGGAGCAGCCACATCAGTTGCTGCATCTGCTGCTGCTGTTGCTGCTGCTGCATCATCATCATCATCATGAATCCGAACTGATTCTGACTCTGCTGCATCTGCATCATCATCATCATCAACATCGGGTCCATCCCGAAGCCGCCGCCCGGGAACCCCATCTGGCCCATCGGGAAGCCCATCTGCATCCCGCCCGGGAATCCGAACAGGCTGGCCATCATATTGGGTCCAGGAGGGCCCTGCCAGGAGTACTCGGCGCCCGGAATGATCCCCGGCATCTGCGGGAAGGGGCAGCAGTAGCGCACGGCCTGAATGTCACTGGTGCACTGACCGTAGTAGGCGCGGTGGGCGTGAACCTGCTCGGCCGACATCCCCTGAACCGGGACCAGGCCCGACTCCAGCGCCTGATGAACCGCGGCCATCCGGAGAGCCTGCGCCTCGCGCATCTGGGGACTGATAACTACGCGCTGGGGTCCGAGTCCGGTGATGTCGCTCACAGCTGAAGTCTCCTTTGAACCACGATTTTCTTCTGGACCTATTATGCCCGACCGCTCCTTAGAAGTAAATAGGCAAAAGTAAACACTTTATGAACGAAAACAAAAGGAATGAAAAGGTGCACCAAATAACCCATTTAAACATAGCTTTCACAGCTAAATATAGACATCAAAAAATGTCCATACCGACACCCGACAAGGTGCCCCGAGACAGGAATGGAACGGTCATGTTCGCCAGGGCAGGTCCGCGCTCGACCTGCTTATGAGGCTCAGGGCGCGGCAGTGCCCACGCAATTGCGGCCTTTCTCCTTGGCCCCGTAGAGAGCTTCGTCGGCCGCCTTCAAGAGCAGGTCGGCCCGCTCCATGCCCGGATCGGACTGGGCGACACCGAACGAGGCCGTGATCGAGCGATTGAAGCCGGGATACTCGATCGCCTCGCCTTCCAGGCCGGTGCGCAACCGCTCGGCCAGCAGCCGGCCGCCCTCCAGATCGGTGGCCGGAGAGATCACCAGAAACTCCTCGCCACCGAAGCGGCATACCTGGTCACAGCCCCGGGCCAGGCTGCGCAAGCGGGCCGCCACCTGCACCAGGACCTGGTCCCCGCATTCGTGACCGAAGCCGTCGTTGATCTGCTTGAAGTGATCCACATCGCAGATGGTGCAGGCGAAGACCTGCTCGCTGCGACGAAACAGCTCCCACAACTGGGTCACGTGCTCGAGCGCAAACCGGCGATTGGGCAGGCCGGTCAGAGCGTCGGTAAAGGCCATCTTCTCAAACTTCTTGCTCATGGCCTGAAGCTCTCGGTTGCGGATCTCGAGATCGTGGCGCAGCTCGGTCAACTCCCTCAGGTGACGCTTCTCGGCATCGCGCAGACGCTTCTTCTCCAGGCAGGCGTTCACCCGAGCGCGCAGGAGACGAGGATCGAACGGCTTGCTCAGGTAGTCCTCGGCTCCCAGCTCGATACAGGAAGCCGCCACCGACACCTCTTCATGGCTCGAGATCACCACCACCGGAAGAGCTCCCAGCAGAGCCTTGTGACGCAGCACCTGCAGCACCTCGTGACCATCCATCTCGGGCATGGTCAGATCGAGCAGCACCAGGTCGAACTGAGCCGCCTCGATCATCTCCAGCGCCTGACGACCATTCTCGGCCTCGTCCACCAGATGTCCCATCTCCCCCAGATGGTGCCGCAGAAGGGTCCGATTCATCAAACCGTCGTCCACTACCAGCACCTTGCCAGGCTCGAGGCTGATCTCATACTCCACCTGGGGAGCTTTGCAGCCTGACAAGCCGGCTCCTCCCGGCAAGAGTCCTCGGCCCGGCGACGAACTCCTCCGCATGCCCTGGTGCCCGTTCAAAGACTGCGAGTGCTACCGCGAGTGCCCCCTTTTCGTGGCCTCGGTGGAGCGATGCCAGTTCGTGGTCAAAACCATGCAGCTCGAAGACCTGCACAAGATTGCCCTGATCGCCCTCGATCGCATGACCGAGGAGGAGGCCAGGCTCGATTGAACGAGGAAGCGCTGGCATTCTACCGCCAGCTCGAAAACGAGATCCAGACCGCCCTGCAGGATTTGACCGTGGTCCCGCCGCGCAAGTCCAGGCCGAGCGCCGTGCTGCGCCAGAGGCTCGAGGAGCGGCTCCAAAACCAGCGCGAGATCCTGCAGCGACTCGAGGCCGGCCAGATTCAATCCGAGCAGGCGCTGCAAATGATCGTGGAAGAGCAGGCTCGAGAAGCGACTCAACCCGGAGTCTACGGAGACTACCTCAGCCGCCTCTCCGGACACCTCAAGAAGCTCTCCGGCAAGGTTCCAGGAACGGAACCGAAAGCCGCCGAAGGGCCCGCCGATGACTGAGGTGGCTTCCGATCTTCTCACGTTTCTGCGCAATCTGGCCGACCATCTGGCTCTGGGGACTCCCCTGCCGATGGAGGAGATCCGCAACTCTCTCAACCTGGTCAAGAACACCCTCGAGCAACTCTATGCCCAGTATGAAGCCCCCGCACCAGCCGGAGCCGAGGTCATCCGCGAGTTCATGCTGGAAGCGCTGCAGCTCTTCTACGACGCGGTGGAGGGCATCGAGGCCTACGTCGAGACCGGGGAGCGCGACCGACTGGCCGAGTCGGTTCTCAAAGCCGAAGAGGCCAACGATATCCTCAGCTCGATCGAGTATGTGATCGAGCAGAACAAGCAGTGGTTGAGCCAGTTCTCGGCCGGTTAATGCGCGCGTGCTCTGGTCTTGCACATTGACACAATCTGACGAACGCGCCGGAACTTCGTTCCAGTGCGCTGTAAAGTGCAAGACCAAGGGCCTTGCACTCTAGCCGGCTCCCCTGAATGGCCCGCGACTATCTGAGCCAGGACGAGCTGCTCGAGCAGGCGCGCGAGCTGGGCCTCGATCTGACAGAGCGCACTCTGAAGTTCTATACCGCTCGGGGCCTGGTGCCCCGCCCGGAGAAGAAGCCGTTCCCGGCGGCCGATGGACGGGTGGCCTACTTCCATCGCGACGTCTTGCGTCGCTTGCGCCGCATCGAGCAGCTGAAGGCCCAGGGCTTCAAGCTCGAGCAGATCCGAAAACTGCTCGAGCAAAAGGGCGGAGAGAGCCTGCGCTCCCTCGGCCCGGCCGAAGAAGACTGGCGCCGCCAGGTCGCCTTCCGCTACCTTCACCAGCAGGCGGGGGAGGAGGGCCGCCGAGCTCGGGTCGAGTTCCTGGCCAGCGTGCTCGGCACCGACCAGGAGGAGACCCTGCAGCGGGCGGCACGCCGCTATATGACCCGCTTGTTGACCCCGCTCATCGGGGAAACCGAAGCCACCCGATATGTCGAGGAGTACTTCCTCGGACTCCCCCCTCGCGAGCTCAATCGCCGAATGGAGCTCTTTCGGCACTGGAGAGACGAAGAGAAGAAGAAGGACCGGCAGGCCTCTCCTCTGGAGCTGCTCAGGCGCATGACCTCCGACTTTCTGATGGGACTGGTGCAGGCCCCCGCCTTCGCGGGCGAGCTGGCCAGAGTGCGCGAGAGGCTCTCGGTCCGGCGCCAGGCCGTGGCTGCCCTGACCGACGCTCCCTGGCACGAGCCCATGCTGTTGAGCATGGCCCTGGAGTCCCTCGAGCATGCCGATCAGGGCCTGAAAGCCCTGGAGCAGGCGAGCCTGGAGAAAGATTCAAAGAGCGTGGGGGCAGGATTGGAGACTTTTCAAAGAGCCACCGACCAGCTGAGCCTCATCCTGACGCTGGCTCACGACCACGCGACCCTGCTAGAGAGAGGTCAGGGGCTATACCTGCCATGAACGGTGTGCTATAGTAGAGCTAGATGTTTTCAGTGGAAATCCTCATTCATTTTCACTGCCCGCATTGCAGCTATCAGCTCAAGCGCCGTTTCCTCGACTATCTCTCCTCACGCACCACGCGCTGCCCGAGTTGCCAGGTCAAACTGGTCCACCTGGCCCGCGGCGAGACTCCCTCGCGGCACAACGTGGACATGGAAGAGATACGCCGAGCCATCGAGCGTCTTGAAGGCGACTGGGGATGCCTGATCAACGAATATCTCACGCACCAGTCGCGCGAGTGGGGCAAGGACGAGCCGGGTCTGGCCTGACCCGGCTCGCGTTATTCAGGGGGCCTGGCCGGGCGATGGTTCCAGACCTCGGTATCGTCCTCATCCGCGCTTGAGCCCAGACCTGCCGCCAGGCTTCCTCCCAGGTCGCCCACCAGGTGGGAAACGCTTTCGGGCTGGCCGGTCAGAGTCACGGCCCGCCTGGGAGCCTCGAAGATGAACACGATGTCTCCGATGGCCACTTTGTCTCCATCGCTCAACACGTACTCCTGCACACGCTGACCGTTGACAAAGGTGCCGTTGCGGCTGCCCAGGTCACGCAACAGGTAGCCCTCGGCCAGGCGCACGACTTCGGCATGACGGCGCGAGACGGACTCGTTGTTGAGCATCAGGTCGCACTTGACCTCACGCCCGATGACGATCTGGTCTTTGTTCATGGGGAAGGAGGGCTTCAGACCCTCGCCGTGCGGCTTGAGCCAGGCCCAGGGCTGCCTGGGGATCTCCGGGCGGATCAACTGCTCCTCCAGGGTCACGGGAAAGAGCGACTGTCCAACGTGATAGGAGATGGCCACAAAAACGGCCATGAAGATCAGCACGATGAAGATGCCGCCCACGGGAGGCAGCTCCATGCGCGACTCGAGAAACTGAACCGTCCACAGACCGCAGGCTCCCCCCAGGAGAAAGGAAGCCACATTGAACAGCCAGCGGCGCAAGATGGTCACGGGGCGACCTCCTCACCGCCCTGAGCCACCCACCGGCCAGCAACCGCTCGAACCATCGTCCAGGGCAAAGGAGAGGGTTTCCCGGAGCGAGTCCAGCCCAGCGTCGCTCCCCGCAGGGCGTGCAGCTTGTAATGAGAGGCGACGACCCAGAATAGAGCATCCAGGTTGCGCGCCCGAGCCAGGTCGGGGATGTCCCGGGCCAGGCTGGCTGACAGCCACTCGCCCTGGCAGGGAGAGAAGCGAACCAGCCCCCGCGCCCCGGGATAGTTGGCGGCGGGCGGAAGAGCGGCCTCATCGCTCGCCAGGATGACCAGCGACTCGGGCGGAGCCTGCAGCGAGCCCAGATCCTGTGGACGGGCCAGCACCAGGCCACTGGCCCCGCTGAACTCGGGAGCATCCAGCCCCAGCGACTTGAGCTCGCGCTCTAGCTCAGCGCTGGCAGAGAAAACGGGACGGCTGGCCGCCAGGCGAGCGAGCTGCTCCACCGGCCAGGCCCGGTCAGGGGGCATCTGACGTGGATCCTCCTGCTCGGAGGCCTGGGCCAGGAAGAGCGGAAGCTCGCTCTTCAGTTGACCGGCATCCAGCTTGCCGGCCGGGAAGACGAGCAACACCTCGGGCGGAGGGCCGGGAGTGCGAGCGTTCACTTTGCGCGATTCGGCGCCGGCCTCCATGGAGCTCAGGCGGCGCTGGAGTTCTCCCGGCCGATAGCTGGAGAGAATCAGCACCACCGGTCGACCGCCCACACCGCCAACCCGATTGAGCTCCTCCTGGCCCTGGGCCAGGGACGCCAGGACCTCGTCGGTGCGCTCGACGGGATAGAGCACGCCGATTCGGGCGGGCTTCTTGGGGGGCGGCACGGCCAGTCCGAGGGCATTGGAATGATAGATTCTGGTCAGCGGGTCTTTCGCGTTCGACCGGGCAGCCAGGCGAAGCTGCTCGGTGGCCTGCACCAGGGAGTGACCTTCCTGGTAGAGTTGAATTCCGGCATCGCGGGGATTGCTGGGAGCCTGGCGAGGCATCAGGCTCTGCAACCAGGCCGCCAGCGACTGACGCCCCTCCTCCAGCAGAGCTGGATTGAAGCGAGCCACGGCTGCCAGGCTGCCCAGCAAGACAAGCAAGAAGAGCCACTTGAAGAGCCCGGCGGGGGAACGGCGGACCGCCGGCGGGACAGGGGGAGCAGCAGCGGGTGGAGCGCTGGCCGCGGCAAGAGCGGCAGGAGTGGCTGCGGCGACTGCCGGAGCGGCCGTCGCGGCCGCCACTGCCCGAGCTGCGTCCACAGCCGACACAGGCGAGGTCGCCTCGCCCGAGCGCACCACGCGCGTACCCCCCGCCAGCGCTCGGGCCAGAGCCTGCAGGTCGCGCTTCATGTCGATCATGGATTGGTAGCGCTGATCGGGGTCAAGCTGGGTGGAGCGCTCGATGATGCGCACCAGGTCTTCCGAAACGGATGGGTTCAGGTCGCGCACGGGGGGCAGGATGAAGGGGGTCTGGGTGGTGGTCGGGTCGCGGCCTGTGATGGCGTGGTGCAGGGTCACGCCGAGGGCGTAGACGTCGGAGCGCGGGTCGGTCTGGCCGCTGTACTGCTCGGGCGGAGCGTAGCCGGGCGAGCCGATGCGCATGGTGTCGCCCTTCTTGCTGGGATTGAAGTGACGGGCGATGCCGAAGTCGATCAGCTTGACCAGGTTGCCAGTCATCATGATGTTGGACGGCTTGACATCCCGGAAGATGATGGGATGGGGCTTACGACAGTGCAGGTAATAGAGCACGGTAGCCATCTGCTCGCCCAGCTCGGCCACCTGGCGCTCCGGCAGGGGGCCCTTGATGCGGTTGAGCATGCGACCCAGATCTTCTCCGTCCACGAACTCCATCACCAGATAGGAACGACCCTGAAAGACGAAAAAATCGTTGACTTTGGGAAGGTTGCGATGATCCAGGCTGGCCAGCAGGTGGGCCTCGCGCTCGAACAACTCGACCGCCATCCGCTGCTCGTTGGGGTCGGAATAGCGGGCCACCATCTCCTTGACCACCCAGCGGCGACCGCGAAGGTTCAGGTCGTCGCACAGGTAGATGTTGCTCATGCCTCCCTGGCCGAGCAATCGCACCACCTGATAGCGCGTCCCGATCATCGTCCCGGGCGCCAGCATCCGGTCAAGCCTCCTTCTGGTTCAGAGCGTACTGGACTGAAGCATATAGCGATAGATGGCCACCAGACCGCCCCCCATCAAGACGGTCAGCAGCGCACCCAGCAACCACGCCTTCAGTCGCGGAGATATTCTCTTTGTTCTCCGAACGCCCCCCCCTGCCCCTACGAGCGGAGGGGATTTCTCCGAACGAGGGACCGGGCGCGGGGTCTTTCCCTTCTGAGACAGCGCGCCCTCCAGGGCTTTCTTGAGGTCGGCCAGGTTGGCGGGTCGATCGCGAGGCTCATTGCGTGTGCACTTCTCGATCAGGGTGCGAGTGGACTCGGAGACGCGGGGATTGAGATGGCTGATCGGAACGAGGTTAAAGGGCGACGAGCCCGGGTTGACCCCGGTCACCAGGTGATAGGTCAGCGCGCCCAGGTTGTAGACCAGAGTGCGGGCATCATAGTTCCCTTCTCCGGTGAACTGCTCGGGAGCGGCGTAGTCGGGGGGGCCAGTGCGTGCTTCCCGCTGGAACAACCGGGAGAAACCCAGGTCCACCAGCAGAACCCGTCCCTCGGGGGTCAAGATGAGGTTGGGCAGGCTCATGTCACGCAGGACGATGGGGGCAAGTTTCTTCTTGAACAGGAAAACCATCAGCTCGCAAAGCTGCAGGGAGATGCGCAGGGCTTCATCTTCGCCGAAGGGGGCCTGGCGCTGATTGAGGATGCTCTGCAGGTCGTTCCCGGGCACGAACTCGCGGATCACGAACAGGGAGGAATCCTGGGCGAAAAAGTCCACCAGCTTGGGCAGACAGACGTGCTCGAGCTGGGACAAAAGCATGGCTTCCGCCTGGAACTGGGTGAGCAAGCGACTGCGTTCGCCGGCATCGACGCCCAGCGGTTGCATTTGCTTGATCACCCATAGCTTGCCGCGCAGGTGCTGATCTTCGGCGACGTAGACGTTGCGCAGCCGCGACTGATCCAGCACCCTGGCTATCTTGTATCGGGCCCGCAGGCTGGTCCCTACGGGCAGCACGTAAGGCAAACCGGCCAGGCTCCTTCCCGAATGCCAAAAAAGACCGCCGTGGCGTCAGAACGCCCCTTTGGCCCTCAACCCCATCCACGCCCTGTCCAAACGCGATCGCAACCACGCGACCGCGATCTCCAGTTTACCGTCGGAAACCACGCTTTCCGAGCAGTTCCCAGCGCTTCGCCCGCCCTTCTGGCTACGCTCGCAGATTTCTAGAACCTGGCTTAGAACCCTCTCCTGGCGACCCTGGAGGGCTCCTGTCCGGGGAGGATTTTCAAGCCCGGCAACAGAATCGCCCGCACGCCCTGGCCGGGAACTTCTCATGCCCGGTCAGCGTCATCAAAAAGTCCGCGGACCACCAGGGCCCGCGTCAGATGCTTTGCCACCAGGAGAGCTCAAGTCATGATCACCGCAACAGGTCTGTGCAAACGATTTGGAGACAAACTGGCGGTCGACAACCTCAATTTCGGCATCGAGAAGGGGGAGATTGTCGGCTTCCTGGGTCCTAATGCCGCCGGGAAGACCACCACCATGCGCATGCTGACGTGCTACTTCCCTCCCAGCGAGGGGTCGGCCAGCGTGGCCGGCTTCGACGTCTACACCCAGAGTCTTCAGGTGCGCAAGAATGTGGGCTACCTGCCCGAGCACGTCCCCCTCTATCTCGACATGAGCGTGCGCGAGTACCTCGAGTTCGCTGCCGCTGCCAAGGGCGTTCCCCACGCTGACCGCAAGAAGGCTGTCGCCACCGCGGTCGAGCGCTGCAGTCTGGAATCGGTCGTAGACCAGCTGATCGGCACCATATCGCGAGGCTACCGACAGCGTGTCGGCCTCGGCCAGGCCATCATCTCCGAGCCTCCGGTGCTCATCCTGGACGAGCCCACCGTGGGCCTGGACCCGGCCCAGATTCGCGAGATCCGCGAGCTGATCAAGGAGCTAGGCAAGAAATCTACCGTTATTTTGTCGACCCACATCCTGCCCGAGGTCTCCATGACCTGCAGTCGGGTCATCATCATCGCCAACGGCCGCATCCAGGCCCAGGACACGCCCCAGAACCTGGCCGCCCGCCAGCTTTCGCTGGTGCCCATCACACTGGGGGTGGCCGGCGCCCCGGCGGGCGAGATCCTGGAGTTCCTGCGCGGCCTCCAGGGGGTCAAGAAGGCCGAATCGGAGGGAGACCTGTTCCGCGTGGAGGCGGACAACGACCGACAGGTGCGGCCCCAAATTGCCCGGGCTGTGATTGAGAAGGGCTGGGAACTGCTCGAGCTGCACGCCCGCCAGGCCACCCTGGAGGACGTTTTTCTGGAGATCGTTTCCAAGAGCGACGCCGAGGAAGCAGCCTCCCAACCGGACAAGGCTGCCGAACCGGTCGCAGTCGGAGGTGAAAGCGCATGATAGCCCTGATGAGCAAAGAGCTTCGCACTTACTACAACTCGTCCATGGCCTGGATTCTCACCGCCTGCTACCTGCTGGTGATCGGTCTGGTCTTCGTCATTTTGCTGCTCGAGTTCGGCTCGGCCAGCACCCGAGCCAGCGCCAACCCCATGGGAATGGGCGAGGTGAAGGTGATGGAGCAACTGGTCTACCCGGTGATGTGGTGGATGGCATTCCTGCTGATCTTCCTGGTTCCGCTTCTGACCATGCGGCTCTTCTCGGAAGAGAAGCGCTCGGGCACGCTCGAGCTGCTGTTCACCTACCCTCTGACCGAGTTCCAGATCGTGGGAGCCAAGTTCTTCTCGGCCCTGCTGGTGGTCACCATGATGGTGCTCTGCTCGGGCAGCACGATCTTACTGCTGTCTCGACTGGTCAAGATCGAGTGGCCCACGATCGGGGTGGCCTATCTGGGCCTGATCCTGCTGGCTGCGAGCTTCGTCGCGTATGGGGTGTGGGCTTCCAGCCTCAGCAGCAACCAGCTGGTGGCGGCCGTGGTCACCTTTGGCGGGCTGTTCGGCATGTGGCTGGTGGGCATCTTCCGCGACGCCATCGCGGTGGTCAAAGAGCACATCGGCGATCCCTCCAACCTGGCCCACTTCGAGACCATGGCCCGGGGCGAGCTCAACTCGCACGACGTGGTCTACTACCTGGCCTGGACCATCCTCTTCTTCTTCCTGACGATGCGCATTCTCGAAAGTCGGAAATGGAGCACCTGAGCGATGTCGATCCATACCAAAGCGGCTCTCAACACCGTCCTCTCCTTCTTTCTGGCCATGCTGTTGTTCGGCATCATCCTGGCCATCTCAAACAAGCACAACAAGACCTATGACGCCACCCAGAACAAGCGCCTGTCACTATCGGAGCAGTCGGCCAAGCTCGTTGGCGAGCTGAAGAAGCCGGTGCGGGTCGTGGCCTTCACCAACGAGCACGAGCGCAAGAACGTGGAACGGGTCCTGAAGAACTACCGCAACGCCAATCCGGCCATGTTCCACTTCGAGGTGCTCGACCTGTTGAAGAACCCTGCCCGCGCCAAAGCCTACGACATCGTCTACAGCGGACAGGGCGTACTCGAGCTCTTGCCCGAGGGGGGAGCCAACGAGCCCTCCAAGCGTCAGGAGCGCCTCAACGACTTCGAAGAGCAAACCATCACCAACGCCCTGGTCAAGCTCTCCGACCGAGACTCGCTCAAGCTGGGCTTTCTGACAGGTCATGGAGAAGCCTCCATTACCGAGAACCAGCCCTTCGGCATCTCGGGTCTGAAGATGGCCCTGGAGCCGGAAGCTTACAAAGCCGAGGAGATCAACCTGGCCAAGCAGCCCCAGTTGCCCACCGACCTGGCCGCCCTGATCGTGGCCGGGCCCAAGGCTCCCCTGCTCGACGGCGAGCGCGACATCCTCAAGAAATACATCGACGACGGGGGGCGCCTGCTCTTCTGGTTCGACGCCCAGACCGACCGCAGCTACGCCGACTTCTTGCTGCAGTATGGCTTCGAGATCCCCGACGAGATCATCCTTACCCCCGACCAGGTGGGCCGCATCACCCAGGACTCCGCGGCCGTGGTCGGCATGGTCTTCGACGCCGGGCATCCGGTGACCAAGGATCAAAAGGAGTTCATCCTCTCGCTGCTGTCTCACCCCATCAAGGCCGTCGCCGATCCCGCCAGGACCAACGGCTATACCGTCAAGCCCCTGGTCTCCTCGACCGACATGACGGTGGTGGTACCGGCCGCCGAGGTGCTGGGCAAGAAGAAGATGACCCCGCCCAGAGGGAAGGGCGCTTCCTTCCCGCTGGTGACCCTGGCCAGCAAGAGTCTCTCTGAGGCCCTGCCGAGCTCCTCCCCCTCCCCTTCGGCCAGCCCGTCTCCCTCCAGCAACAAGCGCGAGGCACGCCTGGCCGTGATGGGCGGCGAGGTCTTCACCAACCAGCTCCTGCGGGTGGTGGGCAACCGCGACTTCTCGGTCAACCTGATCAACTGGCTGGTCCAGGAAGAGAGCCGCATCACCATTCGCCCCGTGGAGGAAGAGTCCAAACCGCTCTTTCTGGCCCCGGGCCAGGTGCGCAACATCGTGGGCGTCCAGCTCCTGTTGATCCCGATGATCTTCCTGCTGCTGGGCATCCTGTCGGCCGTCAAGAGGCGCTGAGACCGTGAATCGCAGCACGCTCGTCCTCTTGATCCTGGTGCTGGGACTGGGGGGGTTCTACTACTTCTACGACGTGCGGGGGGGCAAGACGCGCGAGGAGGCGGAGAAGCAGGAAAAGCGCGTCTTTCCAGGACTGAAGGCGGACAGCCTGATGGGGCTCGAGCTCAAGCCCGGCAAGAGCGATCAGGCCCCGCTGGTGCTCGAGAAACGTGACGGGCGCTGGATCCGCAAGGGTCCTCCCGAAGAGATGGTCTCGGTGGCCGAGGTGGGCCGCATGGCCGACGGTCTGGTCGATCTGCAGCGCAACGAGGTCATCCTCGAGAGCCCCAAGCCCGAGGAGCTCAAGCAGTTCGGCCTGGAGAAGCCGGCTTTCGAGCTGAGCCTGAAGTCGGGGGGCGCCAGCTCGGCTCTGCTGGTGGGCGACAAACTGCCTGACGGCAACGGCTACTACGCCCGGGTGGCTCCCAGTGGCCCGGTGGTAACGGTGCCGGGGACCTTCTCGGCCATCATCGACAAGACTCCCGCCGCGCTGCGCGAGACCAGCCCCCTGCCCGGCGACCCGGGCAAGGCCGTACGCGTGAAGATGGTCCGGGGCGGCCAGGAGACCGAGTTGGTGCTCAACGTCACCAAGCGCGAGGAAGAGAAGTCGGACGAGGAAGAGTTCAGCATGCTGGAAGGCGACTGGAAGGTGGAGAAGCCCTTCCAGGCCGGTGCCGACTCGAGCAAAGTGAGCGCCTTTCTGTGGGATTGGAACCGCATGCGGGCGGGGCGTTTCATGCAGCCGGGCGAGAAGGTGGACTTCAGTAAGCCCGAGCTGCGCCTGGAGGTGTGGGAGGATAAGCGCACCACCCCCCAGGTGCTGGAGATCGGCCCCCCGGTGGCGGTGCAGCCCACCATGCGCTACGCCCGCCGCCTGAACCCCGAAGAGGTGATGGTGCTGGACTTCTCCAAGACCGAGGCCCTCACAAGGGATGGGGAGTTTTTCCGCGACCGGCACCTGCTCGCGTTCCAGGTCGACGAGGTGGAGAAGGTGGAAGGCCAGATCGGCTCGCACGAGCTGGTCGCCCAGCGCTCGGGCGAGAACTGGAAGCTCTCCAAGCCCGACAAGCCCGAAGGAGACTTGGCCACGCAGAGCTCGGCGCTCTCCAACCTGCTCTGGGAGCTGACCGAGGAGCAGTGGAGCGCGGTGGCCCCGGCCGGCGCGGCCACCGGCCTGGACAAGCCCCGGGCCCGGCTCACCCTCTACAAGGACAAGAAAGAGAAGCTGGGCACCATCTTGCTCGGAGCCCAGACTCCGGATAAGAAGGGCTGCTACGTGCAGTTGGAGGGCAAACCCGAGGTGTGGACCAGCGAGAGCGACTATCTCACCCGCTGGGAGGACAGCCTGCGCACGCTCTGGCCAGCCCCGGCCTCACCCTCCCCCTCGCCTTCGGCCAGCCCCGCTCCTTAGCTTGCAAGCTCCTCGACCCGGCGCCAGGCCAGCACCCGCTCCAGCCCTTCGGCCAGCGGAGTGCTGGCCCGAAAGCCCAGCAGCCGCTCCGCCAGCTCGGTGCTGCCCACCCGCTGGGTGACCAGGCTCTGGGTCTGGGGCTGGTACTGCGGCTCGAGCGGTGAGCCGGTCAGCTCGAGCAGACGAGCCACCAGCTCGTTGAGGCTGGTGCCCTGGCCGCTGCCCACGTTCAGGAACACATCGCTGCACTCAGCCTGCATGGCCAGCAGGTTGGCCCGGGCGGCATCCTCCACGTAGATGAAGTCGTAGGTCTGGCTGCCATCTCCATGAATCAGGGGGGGCTGGCCGGCGAAGATGCGGTCGAGCACACGCATGATGACGCTGACGTAAGCTCCCCGGTAGTCCATGCGGGGGCCGTAGACGTTCATGTAGCGCAGGCCCACGTAGGCCAGACCGTGCTGGTCGTGGATGGCGCGCAGCATCTGCTCGCAGGCGATCTTGGTGGCCCCGTAGGTATTGCGATTGTTGAAGGGGTGCTGCTCGGTCATGGGGGTAACCAGGGCGTCGCCGTAAACCGAGGCCGACGAGCTGTAAACCAGGCGCTCGACCCCCAGCTTCTGGCAGGCCTCCACCACGTTCCAGCTACCCAGCACGTTGGTCTCCCAGGCTGCCCGGGGCTCGTCCAGGCACTCCCCCAGCCAGAGCGAGGCCAGCAGAAAGACGCCGTGGGCTCCTTCGAGGGCCTTCTGAACGGCATCGGAATCGGTCATGCTCTGCTCGATGATGGTCAGCTTCGGGCTCTGACTCGCGCGGGCCAGATTCTCGCGCCGGCCGCGCACGAAGTTGTCCAGCACCACCACCTCGCGCACCGGCTCTTCGACCAGCAGGTCGCAAAGGTGCGAGCCGATCAGGCCGGCCCCTCCGATCAGGACGATTCGCTTGTCTTTCAGGTCCATGGGCGCTTGCCGCCCATGGTTGGCCGGGAGGTTGGATTCTCCTGGCGAGGAGTGCCGGCCCGGGTGCTCGACATCGATCTGGACGATGAGGTCGAAATCCTGCGTCGAGCGCGGCTTGCCGTGATGGCTCTAATGTGCTCGCACTTTAGAATTGGAACGCGCGGCGCCTTAGCGTTTGCGAACCCGCACTCCGCCCACCAGCACCGCTTCGCTCTCCTCGCGCAGACGGGGGCCGAGCGACTCCAGCAATCGATCCATGGCCGCCTCAGGGGCCGAATCGAGCACCACCTCGGGCAGGCGCTCGACCAGTGCCAGCGCCCGCTCCGGCTCCTGATTCTCGAAGAACGAGCTGAGCGCGCGCAGAGCCGGAGCGGCCAGCGGGGCCGGCACGCGGCTCAAGATCTGTAGCGCTCTCGAGCGCTCGGCGAGCTGCAACTCGGGGGTGCAGGCCAGCTCGAGCAGGCCGTCGACCGAGCGCTGGCCCAGCTCGTCCAGGCAGTAGGACTCCCCCCCGGCGTCGGTCATCTTGAGGTCCCAGAAGTCCAGTCCCGGATACTCCGAGCTCGAATCAGTGCGCAGCAGGAAACGCAGGCGCACCGTCTGCCCGCCGTAGGCTGATAGATCCACCTCCTGGCGACCCGAGCCGTTTCCGGTGTAGAGCGCCTTCTCTTCCCAATCCTTCTTGCCCTCGGGCAGCACCTGCAGATGCACCCGGTCAGGTCCCTTCTCGAACTGGTAGCGAGCCTCGAACGAGAGTTTTGCTCCCGGCGGAATCCAGGTAGGAGGTGATTCCAGGGCGGCATTCTGGTTCGACCTGTAGTTGCCCGCCGGGCTGTCGCTCCAGCCCCGCAGGGTGCGTCCCCAGTCGCCGGACGGCTTCCAGCCGGCCTGGCCGAGGCCATCGCGAAGCTTGCCCAGGGCTTCCGTTCCGGCCTTGTCCAGGCTGGCCTCGCGCAGCGCCTCCAACAGCCGCTCGGGCTCCACCCCCAGAGACCGAAACCGGGCACACTCGCTGCGCAGGTCGACCTCAGCCTGCAGCGCCTCCAGAGGCATTGAACCGATCTCTTCCCAGGCCTGCAGCGACCTGCTCACACCGCTGATGGCTACCAGGCGCTCCAGCTCCTTGTGCCGCTCGGGCTCATCGGTCAGGGTCGTGATGGCCAGAGCGGCGCACAGGCCGTGCGCCTTGACAAGCTCGGTCAGAGGCTCGAGAGGACGGTCCATGCGCGATATCAGCTCGTCGCGCAGGGGGGCGAGATCCTCGGGCCTGTCGCTGAAGAAGATCTGCCCTGTGGAATCCTCCACCCTCAGGTTGCGCAGCTTGAATCCCTGTCCCTCACTGCTCGAGTCGGAGGTCATCCGCCAGCGAAGCTCCACGCGTCCCTCGCCCAGGTCGCTCAAGTCGAGGTCGTCTGTTCCCTGGGGAACCTGACCGGTGTAGTGCTGCAGCGGCTGCCACTTGCCCCCTTCGGGACGCACCTCCAGCCGCACGAAGTCGCTGTTCTTCTCCAGGTCGCACTGGTAGTCGAACCTCACTCGCGCCCCCTGCTGGCCGGCCAGCGAGATCACCGGGCTGGTGAGGCTGTTGTTGGCGTTAGAGCGATAACGCCCAATGCGGTTGTCGGCCCACACGCCTGGCTCGCTGCGCACCCACCCCTCGGTCTGCCACGGGTGCAGCGACTCGAGCAGACCTTCCGGGAAGCTGGTGCCGCGCAAGGCACGGCTGTCGGCCAGGCAGCGATCGAGCAACTCGGGCTGCTGCAGGCGGTTGGCGATCTGGGTGGCGAGCTGGAAGGCCTGCACCGAGTCGCTCTGAACCTCGGGGAAGAGGGCGGCGGTGGCCTCCACGCCCACGGCCACGGCTGCCTGGCTCAAAGACTCGGCGGGAGCCTGCAGCCGGAAAAGCCGCAGGGCCTGGTCGGGCCTGAGGTCCTGGCTGAGGCGATCGACCCGCTCCAGCCCCTCCAGGTCGCGCTGGCGGGCCAGCTCGAGGATCTGGTCCAGAGTGGCTCGCTGGCTCCGGGCCTGGTCGCTGAAGACCAGTTCGGGGGGCGCCTCGGGTTGAAGGGTCGGACGGGCCTCGACCCGGAAATCGGCCAGCTCGAGCCCCTCGCCGTTATTGGAGCTGTCCGTCTTGAGGCGAAAACGCAGCTGCAGCATGCCCTGACCGAAGGGAGCCAGGGACAGCTTGTGCTCGGCCCAATCGCTCTGGCCCGTGAAGGCTGCAATGCCCTCCCACTGCTGGCCGTCGCGCGAGGCTTCGAGCAAGACGTTGTCGGCATTGCGCTCGAGATCGTGGCGAGCGCGGAAGCTAACCGTGGGAGCGCTGTGATGGCGCAAGTCCAGCACCGAAGTGGTGAGGGATGCGTTCTGACCGTGGCGATAGAGTCCCGGGCTATCGGCCCAGGCGCCATCTCCAATCGAGTGCCAGCCGCCTTCCTTGCTCCAGGTCGGGCAGGTGCGCTGCACCAGCCGGGCCACGTGCTCCTGGCTCTCGGGGGGGAGCTGGGCCAGCTCGCGATAGACGGCCATGACGGAAGACAGGTCGTCGGGGGTGGGGGTCAGCCTGCCGGCTGCCTGGAAGCTGGCCACCATCCGGTCTACCTCGCCAGGGAAGGGGGCCAGGGCGGCGGCCGCCTGGTTGCCCAGGCGCTCGGCCAGGTGGGCCACGCGTTCAACGCTCTCGGGGGGAATTGGACCCAGGCGCAGGGCCTCGGCCACCGAGCCGGTGCCCGCCACCAGCTGTTGCAGGGGCTCGATGGGCAAGCCGCCGGCCACCAGTCTGGCCACTTCCGCAGCCAGGGCCGCCCGCTCCTGGGAGCGATCCTGCTGAAACAGCGAGCGGGGGGCAGCCTCGAAGCGGGGGCGTCCCTCGAGCGAGATATGGCTCAGACTGACCCCTTCCTGGGTCACCGAGCTATCCGAGCTGAGGCGGAAGCGCACATGCACGGGAGCGCCCTGGTAGGCAACCAGCGAAACCTGGTGCTCGGTCCAGTTGGACTTGTCGGTGATCTGCCTGAGGGCTTCCCAGCTCTTGCCGTCGGCCGAGGCCTCGACCACCAGCCAGTCCCGGCCCTTCTCCAGCTGGGTCTGGCAGCGAAAAGAGAGCGTGCACTCGCTGGCGTGGCGAAGGTCGACGACCGGCAGGCTGAGCGAGCTCTGCTGGTTGTCCTTGTAAGGTGCGCCGGGGCTGTCGTCCCAGACTCCATCTTTTTCAGCCCAGGTGTGCTGAGCAACGATTCGCGGCACGGCGGCGTCCAGCCACTTGCGCAGGGCGTCCTGAGCGGCCGGCTCCTGGCGGGCCAGGCGGGCGGCCGCGGCCGGGTGCTCCAACCGCCCCAGCCAGTCGAGGTAGGCCGGGTGAGTCGCCAGGGGAAGCGCGTCCAGCTCCCTGGCGGCCGCATCGAGCAGCTCGGGCCGGAGCACGACCGGAGCCACCTGCTCGCGCGCCTGGCAAAGACGCTTCTCTTTCATGGCCTTGCAGACCGCTTCGGGGTCCTGGCCGACCTGCCAGCTGCCCAGCTCGCGCTCGTGCCAGCTCAGGGGCACCTCGGAGGCGCGGGCACGGTAGAGCTCCAGGGCGTCGCTGCGGTAGCCTTCCTCCTGCAGCATCCGCAGGCCGCGGGCCAGCTCGGGCTGCTCCAGCGCCTCGGGGCCCACCTGACCCAGCAGATAGGCGAGCATGGCGACGTCCTGGCCGCTCTCGAGCGACCTGCCGGCTGAGGTCACGCTGACCCCGGAGGTCAGCCTCAGGTAAGCCCCCCAGGAGCCCACGGGCTGCCCTTCGTGCTCGAAGACCTGGCCCGAGCGCTCGAGCTGCTCGAGCTGCCGTGCCAGCTCGGGGCTGGGCAGGCGGCTCACCTCGCCGGCGTGGAAGGCGGTCAGCACGGCCAGGTCGTCGGGTCCGCGCAGGGGCAGCCAGGCGCCTTCGGGCGCTCGCACCCTGAGATCATCGGGGTCCTTGTTGAGCAGTGCCTGACCGGCCTGCAGGGGGGTGGAGGGCGTCCAGCCCAGCGAGCCTACCAGGCGCTTGCGCTGGAACTCGAACCCACGGCTCTTGAGCCCTTCCAGGGCGGCCACCGCTCCGGCCAGTCCACCCAGCGCCCCTTCGCTGGCGCTGGCGCCTGGCAGACCGGGACGCCTGCCGCTCAGCTCGACCTGGTCGGTCGGGCCGGCAGCCGCTCGCGGCACGATGCCGGACGCGGGCATGAAGGAGGCTCTGAGTGGCTCCACTCGCATGGAGGCCATGATGCCCGGGAGGGCTCAAAGAAGCGTGAAAAGGTCAGGCCGGGTCGTCGGGAGACCAGCCCAGCTCGCGGAGCTTGCGTTCGAGCTCCTCTCGCTTGCGCTGCTCGGCTTCGGCCCGCTCACGCTCGGAGTCGGCCCGCTCACGCTCGCGCAGCGAACGCTCCAGGCCGGTTTCTAGCAACTGCCCTTCGCGATTCGTCCAGCGCAGCCACAGCTCTTCAAGTCCATCGAACTCACCCTTCCAGATGGCCAGGCCCAGCCCGATCTCCGGAAAGAAGCGGTCCACCTTGTCCACGTAGCTGGCCCCAGTGAGCTGGTAGATGCGCAGCTCGCGCTGGCCCAGCAGATGGTCGGGATCGTAGATCACATAGTAGGGAACTCGCATGAAAGCATAGCGCTCGAGCTTGTGCGTATCCTCCCCGCCGGACCGGTTGGACACGATTTCGATGACCACGTCGGGCGGCTTGCCGAAGACCCAAACGAAGTAGCTGCGCTTGTTCTTCTCGCGAAAATTCGGGGGAGCCTCGACGCCGGTGCTGAGCAGCACGTCGGGAACGATGGCCTCCTTGACCTCGTTGAAGATGCCCACGTCGGTGGCGCACAGGAAGGGCCGGCCCTCCTCCCAGGAAACCCGCAGAGTCTCGCTCAAGAGGTCCTGCTGCTTGTCCTGAAAGAAGTTGTCCACGGGTGTGTCGTCCTCCGTGACCAGGTGAGAGACGTCTGGCTCCGGGATCTCGTAAAGAGGCGTGACGGGCTCGCTCATGAGCAAGCATTTCTCCTCCGTTGGGAGAAATTCCCGGTCAAGGAATTCTCAAGGCCCGTCCCAGGTCGATTCAAGCCGTCCAGGCTAGACTTGCGACGATGAGTATTGCAGCCGTTGCCCACCCCCGCACCGAGCGGTCGCAAGGAGAGGGTCCCATCCCTCAGGCCAGCAAGGCGGTTCCTTCATCGCGCAAGGAGCGAACAGCTCGATGAACATTGCAGCGGTCGCCTCCACCTCCGCCCCCACCCGGCCGCCCCAGGCCGTGGCCGACCAGCTCGAGAGCCTCGATCTCACTCTGCGCCACAGCATCGAGCGTTACGAAGGCTCGATTCCCGAGCTGGAGACGACGGCCAGCCAGGGCCGCCAGCGGGCTGGCCTCTGGCTGGGCGGAGCCGGATTTGCGCTGGCTCTGGGGGCGGCCGGTGGCCCGCTGGGGATGCTGGCCTCGGGCCTGGTGGTGGTGCCGGCCGCGGCCTTCGGGCTGCTCTCACTGGCCCGCTCCTCGGCGGCCCGCGAGCGGCTCGAGATCGCCCGTGAGGCAAGCCAGACCTTCTCCGAGCTGCACGCCCAGGTGGGCAAGCTGCGCCAGGAGGCCGACGAGGTGGTGCGCCGCCACCAGGTGGAGTCTCTGGCGCAGGCCTTCGAGCAGCAGCAGAAAGCCGTCGAGGAAAGAGAAAGTCACATTCGGATCGGAGGCGTACGCCTCAAACGGAGGGAGCCATGATCAACTCGATTACACCCCGTGTCGTCGTTCTGGGCGGCGGCTACGCCGGCGTGGAGCTGGTGGAATCGCTGGAAGACGCCCCGGTGGACGTGGTGCTGGTGGACCAGAAGCCCGAGCACACCAAGAAGACCAAGCTCTGGAAGATGGCCGTGGGCCGTGAGTCGGACGCCGTCGAGCCGCTCTCCAAGGTGGCCCGCAAGGCGGGCGCTGAGCTGCGCCTGGGCCAGGTTCAGGCCATTGACACCGAGTCGCGCCAGGTGAAGCTGGAAGGCGGCCCTACCCTGAGCTACGACTACCTGGTGGTGGCTCTGGGCTCGCGTCCCGCCACCCCGGAAGGGGCCGAGCACGTGCTCACGATCGACCAGCCCGAGGACGCCCAGCGCATTCGCGAGACCGTCCGCGCTCGGGCGCTGGAGGCCATGCAGACCGGCCAGAACCTGCCCATCGTGGTGGTGGGCGGCGGCGCCACCGGCATCGAGCTAGCCGGGGTGGCCCACGAGGTGGTTCGCCAGGTCAGCCCCCAGCTACTGGAGCGGCTGGAGCTGACCCTGGTGCACTCGCAGAGCCGCATCCTGAACGGTCAGAGCGACGAGCTCGCGGCCCGAACCACGGCTGCCCTGGCCGACCTGGGCGTGCGCCTGCAACTCGGGCAGCGCGTGGCCGCCGTGCGCGAGGGCCAGGTCGAGCTGGCCTCGGGCCAGATCCTGCCCTCGGTCTGCACCCTCTGGGCCACCGGTACCCGCGCTCCCGAGCTTCTGGCCAGCCTGGGCCCCACCGACCGTGCGGGCCGCCTGGAGGTCAGCAAGCACCTCAACCTGCCCGAGCACCCCGAGGTCTTCATCATCGGCGACGCCGCCCTGGCGCGCTGCGCCGGCCAGAGCGTGCCGCCCAACAAGCGCGCCGCCAAGCAAGAAGCAGAGCAGACCGCCCAGAACCTGCGCAACGCGGTGGCCGGCAAACCACTGGAGCCGTTCTCCTACCGCGACAACAAGGACTGGCACCACATCGGGCCGGTGGAGCTGTGAAACGCAAGAATCGTCGCTCTGACCCGAAGAACTTACATGGGGTCTTCGATGGCGCCCTGACGGGGTTTGTGGGGCGGCTGGTGGCTGAAATGATCACCGTTGGATCACCGTTTCCGGGATCGCGTGGTTGACCATTCTAGATTATCGAGCCTTGGCTTGAGCGCCAAGAGAACGGGCCCCCTCTAGCAAGCGAGTTGCCGGCCAGGGAGGCGCGTACGGGCTCTTGGCCAACTGCGCCAGAGAAACTTTGCGAAACCTGCTGCGCTCTGCGCCTCGGGGAGGCACTCGGCCATGAACTCACGTGATAGCTCCGGATGGCCAGTGTAGAGCAGGTCGAGAAGCGTACGATCCCCTAACGCTCGGCGGTCTCCCTCGTAGCTCATACCAGCACCGTATTCAAGAGTGTCTCCTTCGGCTACGGTTGGTTCTGAATGTACTTTAATCCGTGCTCAAAGCTATGGATCAGCTTGCAACCAAGCGCCTGTAACTGCGTCTCCACGTTTGGAACCCCGAAGTCCTTGCTGTTCCGGTTGATGTGACAGCTCTGTGCAACCTTATTGTTTTGCAGATCTGTCAGGATACTGGCCAGCACAATGGCGTCGCCCGGGGAGAGGTAACTCTCGTGGATCCTGGCGTCCTGCAGAGTTCCCAATTCCAGCGGTAAGATGCGCGCCGCTTTGAGCAGCCGATCCCTACTTTGATCAAACTGAGTTTCCGCGTCCTGGATACTCCTGGTTAGCAAGTCGACAGAATGGTCGAGTGCCCGAAGACCCTCCGAGTATGAATCATTCCTGGCGAGTTCGGACCGCTGGCGCCTCAGATCCAGTTGTAGGTCTTGCCGCTTGATCTTTAGCCGAACCAAGGTGTTGAAGGGCTCGACCAGAGAAAAAGCTGGAATGGCCAGTTCTATCGATCGACCCGGGAGTGCCAGAATGTCTTGGCAGGCCTGAGACTGTTCCTGCCCGAGCACAAGTTCCAGCACAAAATTCGTCTCGCAGTAAACTCTCACCGAGATTGGAGAACGCTTCCGCCATGAATGGCCGAAGGAAGTCCCGACTCATGCAATTCGCCTTGTTCCGTGGGCGAGTCGACTAAGTCCTGAAGCCATTGGCCCACGATGAGCTCATAGGCAAGGGGGTGCACTTCCGAGGGCTTAATTTGCGCGCGCTCGAAGTAGGGAGCAAGAATTGGACTAGCATTCACCACAAAGTCCGGCTCGGTCGAACGACTCTCTGGCCTCCAGATGAAAAACTGTTCGGGAGTTGCGAGTAAGAAGTAAGAGCCCTTTACGGCCCACCCAGACTTCAGCAAATTGTCTCGAAAGCGGCTGGCCCAGGCCGAAGAGGCTCCCTTCAAGCTCTTCGCTTCCACAATCAGAGCCTGGTTTCCCAAGGCATCCAGGAGGAAAAAATCAAACTTATCGTCTCTGTCGGATCGCATCTTACTTTGCATTCTACACCCGGACGCTCGTAGAGGGAAGGATTCGGGTGCTTGGCAGCAATGCTCGGTTTGGCCACAATGTTCCGTTCAGCGCAGTGCATCCCGGCACGCCGACGCGGACGAACGTCGCTCCCACGCAGAGAACCTACGCGGGAACCGCAGAATTCGGCTCAGTTCTGGTTCCGGGCACTGAGAGGAGGTCACGTTGATCACCGTTTGATCACCTAACCTACTGATTGGGTAACGTATGATACGACCACCAAATTCGAGCCTGACATGTTCGTCGCGCGGGTGGAGGGGGACTCTATGGAGCCACTCATCCCCAATGGCGCCTACTGCCTCTTCCGTTATATTCGAGACATGCCTCGGGAAGGCAGGCCCGCTCTCGTCTGGCACGACGGGCTCAGCGATCCTCACACAGGCGGAAAGTATACCCTCAAGTATTTCACGGTTGAACCCCCAGTTGCGTGGCGCAAGCCTGGTCGGGTCGTGTTGAAGCCTGCAAACAAGAATTACGAGCCGATTATTCTTCCATTGGAGGGAGAAGGAGTATTCCGTGTAATTGCAGAGTTTCTGGAAGTCCTGAAGGGCGCAGGCACCTAATTAGGCGCACTGGTGACTTAACCATATCAATCCGCGACATCATTCTTGGAACTGCTCTGCGAGCGCCCAAAAGGCATCAATCCTCACGTCGCCCACGTCCCCCGTCTGGGCCTGAAGGAATCTCTCCTTGTCAACCTGGAACCGCACGAAGTTCTTGGCTTTCCCGCTGGTTTGTCGATGGACGTCCCGCAATACACCCGAGTCGATGCCAGCCTTAACAACTTCTTCGGCTAGGTCGCCAAAATCTGATTCGAGATCTTCGACTGCTACATCAGAGGTTTTATTTGACTGCCGGACGAGCCTTGTAACGCACTTGATGAGCTTTGGCTGTACCTGCCGAACAGTTTCCCGTGCTGCAACTATGTCCTCAGTAAAATCTGTGGTCGCTCCGCGCGCCTGAATAGCCTCTAGTATCTGTACTGGGTTGAACAGTGTTTCCGTGTTCTGCTCACTTTCTCCACCTCGCGAATTGTCCAGCACTTCCAGTCGCCTAAATTCACAGTCCAGGAACCGTGATGAAATAACTGTAGATGAATCGACTTTAAAGCCATCGAAGAGGCACCTGATAAACTCGCATCCAATGAACTGCGTTCCACCAAGGTCTACGTTGACAAACTTGCAGCCGTGAAATGTCACCCTATCATACTTGTTCTTCATTAGGCACTCATCAGCGAAGTTCAGGTCATGCAAGGAGATACCGTCCTCGCGCGAGTCATTTAGAAGGCCCGCGCATACTGCAGACGCGTTCGTGGACGCCGTGTAATCGTGATGGCTTTTGCCGATGGTTGATAAGACCTTAGTTACATTTCTTAGGCTGCCTCCTTCGCGCCGAAAAAACCAAACAGTCCAGTCAGTTAACTCTGGACTCAACTCGCGTTCGGATAGTAGAATCGAGAGAGAGTCGGTATCTTCGGACATCATTATTACGGCGAGCCGAGCGCCTAAGAAATACGCAAAAAAACTCTCATGCAGGAATCCAAAGGTAGCTGTAGCCCCCTCCTTTGGGACAAGGGCAGCGTGCGTAGGCACCTTCTCAATAATCTGGGTCTTAACTGCTGCTTCGAGCTGGAGGTGCATCAATCCGAGTTCTGCGGCTATTCGGAGTTCGTCGGCTGCAAGCCGAAATGCTCCGGATCGCCACATTTCCTCGGCAACTGCACCTAGCATTGCGATGTGCCCCGCGGTATCAAGTAAGGGCTTTCGCGTCTGGGTCTCTATCCATTTTTCCCATTCCTCTCGTTCGAGCAAAATGCGGAAAACGTAGTCGCTGCGCTCGAGGTGACTACCGCCAACGTCTATGTTCTTGAATCGTTCCTTCTCAACTACCCAGAGTTTGGCTAGACGTGTGAGGAAGATCGGGTGGAAAATCAGTTGCTGGTCATTCTCGAAGGTGTTCAGGAGTTCACGCAGGTCCCGCTCGGCGTCCTCGGACCCCAGCGACTTAAATACCTCGATAGCCTGGTTGACCTTCCATCCCAAGAGTTGAATGCCGACGGTCGAATACGCGCCACGTTTGGGTTGGAGATGTGTCCTGATACTTGCCGAAACTTGGTAGAGGTCGAAGAAGCCTTCTCGAGCCGACAAAATCACGGACCCTGCAGTATCCATTTGGTCAACCAGTTCGGTTATTTTGATGAATGCGTCCCGACTGCCCACCCGTGCCACCAACTCGTCGAATCCATCGAGCGCCAGGACTATCCAGCCCCATTTCATGCAGGCCACAACCTCCCGTTGCGTCAGAGGAAAGTCGTAGGTGTTGTTCAATGAGCCTGCTACAGCATCATCAATATTTCCCACATAGCGACCCAACAGGTCGACAGGAATCAAGATTGGAGTTGGATGCTCTTGGGCGCGATACTCATTGGCACACTGAATAGCCAGCCACTCCAGGAGGGCGGTCTTGCCTTGTCCAGCCGGCGCCATTAGTTGGATAAGTTGAGTATTAGCTACTGGAGGTGCCGCGATAATGCTACGAAGCCTGTTAAGAACACTATCTTCTTCAGTGCCACTTCCTGTTGCATATGCGCGAAAACGGGCATGGCCATCGATAAATTTCGCCGGGCGCTTCTCCCAGTTTCGCTGAAGAACGCGCGATATCTGTTGCGCCAACCTCGGCAAGCCGAGCACCTCGGACTGGACGTATTGCGTCACAGGAACGACTTTCTCACCATCCACCACTCCAAAGCCGATCCCCGCGATCTGTGTCAACTCAAAGAGAGTCTCGCTTCCGTGGCGGAAAAGGCTCACGACGGAGCCCTCTCGATGGTAGTTTGCCGGGTCGGAGATCAGTTCTTGAAATCTCAGGTCTATATCTTCAATGCGAAGCACACTGGCCTCCTATCGAGGTTATTAGGACCCCACGATTCTCAAGTGAAGTGTCGCAGTAATACGTTTTGGTGTGGGACCGAATAACAGACAAATTTGCGCCGTTGTGGATACTGGCGGCCAGCAATGCGGGTGAAAAGTCTACGTCATCGGAAACTAGGCAGATACACGAATCGGAAGAGGATGAGGCTAACGAAAGGAGGTCAGTTGCGATGTGGACGTCAACCTGCTTCTGCTCGTTTCTTTCAAAGTAATCGATATATCGATGTGCGCAGCTTGCTTCTGTGCAAGCGCGACTGTTTCCCATCCATCGCTGAACGTCCTTTAACTGACAGCGCGCATTCTGGCAGTCGAGTTTACTAGAGGCACGCGGTTTGGAGCGCCTGATGGAGACGGTATGAGTAATGTGAGGGTCGGCGTGCGAGGCAAGGATTAGACGGTCGGCAAACTCAAAGTGAACCCGGACCAGGAGACCGTAAGCTTTCAGCAACGCGGGGCACTGTTGTTGATAATAATTGGCCGCCGCATAGCGGGCCTCCGTGGCGAACTGGTCTCGAAACCAGCCACCATAAGCGCGGAAAACCACGTTAGCTATTCGGCCGCTTCGCGTCAGGAGGGTTTCGCGGCAGCTGTGCACCCACGATGTGATTACTTCGGCCGGCGGGACGTCCGAGAAATTGTCGTGGTCGACAAGAATATAGTTCACATCAGGTCCTGCGCCACTCGATGCTCAAGTCCCTTTGAGTCTGAAGCGACCGCCAACAGAGCCACCTCACACCCGACCAGCATTTGATCACTTTTTGATCACCGGACTCAAAATCACGCCCGATCACCACGCCCTCCCAGAAACACCAAAACTCACCAAAACCAGCGCCACCTCTAATCTCCAGCACACCCAACATAATGCCAGATCACCCAAGATCACGCCCCTGCTTATCTACCCGGGGAACCTACATGGGGCCTCTTCGATGGCGCCGCCGACTGGGTTTGCGGGGCGGGTGGGGGCACCGTTTCCGAGCCGGCATGGCTGCGCGATCTGCGGAGCGATCTCGAGACCTTACTCTTGTCCGGGGTCCAGGATGGTCAGGTCGGGAAAGTACTTCCCATAATATCCTCGATCACGCGTCACAAGCTGATCACTTTGCACGCTGGCGTGACCCCCGACCAGAAAATCAGTAATCAGGTGCTGCCTCCAAGGAATTGCCCTCTGACAGGACGAGCACGTAATCCTCTGGCCATGCCCGCATTGAGGGCAGGCTGGATGATCCGGACGTCGGCGCCGATACTCCCGCCAGGCAAGCCCTGCTCGGCTAAGCCCCTCGCGGGAGGTCGGAACCACCTGAATGCCGGTATCCATCAGGAACGTGTCCAGGGATCCCTGATTCGGGAAATGCGCCGCAAGCTCGGAATACACAACCTCACCCATGATCAGGGTGCCGTTGCGAAGGCTATCGTCGAGCGCATTCTGAGAAGCGAGTTGAAAGGGAGAGCCTGGCACCAGAACATCCAAAATTACATTGGTATCTAGCGCGGAGGTCATGGGTCCGGTTCGCCTCGGAGTTCGTCCAGAAGGGAATCCGGATCTTGTCCGGCCAGTGCGCGCAAGTAGCCCAGGTAAGGAGCAAACGGCGAACTCTCAACTCGCTTGCAGACGCGGATGATATGGTCCTCTTCCAGGAACTCAACCTGATCGCCAGGGTGGAGATCAAGTCGCTCCCGAATCTCCTTTGGGATCGTCACCTGACCCTTGATTGTCATCCGACTTGCGGGCATCTGGCCTCCAAGTATTACTAGTTGACACTATCGTAATACCTGGTTTCGAAGTTTGTCAACGCCGGGCCAAGGGCTTCGAGCGTGCAAGCGCTTCGGCGTCCCCATCATTCCTGCGCGGAGAACCAACATGGACTGCCCCATTGGCTTTGGCACCGGGGGCAGGGCGCTCTGGGAACGTCCTCGCTACCGGACTCGGTCAGCGCCGCGAGGGCAGAGGGACGTAAATCTCCCGGCACCTGAGGTGCCACAGCTCGACACGGCAGAGGTCCACCCGCCGCTGAACCCGCTCCAGGGCCTCCTCCCAGCTCTGGCGCCAGAGGGAGATCCCCAGCGCAGCCGCGGAGCAGCCTGAGATGACCCAGAGGGTGACCGGCCACAGGCCAGCCACGCCGGCGGCCAGGGCCAGGAGGCAGGCCATCCTCAGCTGGTCGAGCCAGCGCGAGGCGCGCTGCAGGCGGGCCTGGAGGCGGGCTTTGCGGCGCTCGAGCACGGCCTCGCTGGCCAGCACCTCGCGGGTGCGCTCGGCCAGGAAACGCAGGTCCGAAGTGGACTCGACCAGGCCTCCGTTCACGATCCTCAACTCCTCCATCACCCACTCCTCTCTGGTCATCACGATCAGAGTAAGCTGTCTGGCTTGGAGACTACTGAGAGGATCCTTGGGAAATCCTTGACTGGGCGGTCAGCTCCTGAAACAGCCGGGTGGTCTCGGCGCTGGGAGCCAGCTGCAGCTCCTCGGCCAGGGCTTCCTGGCAGGCCCAGTAGAGGCGGGCCACCCGCTCGGGCTGGCCGGCCCGGCCCCAGAGGCGCATCAGCTCCTGATAGGCCCCCTGGTGACAGCGGTCCACCGAGAGAAGCTGCTCGGCCAGCGAGAGCAGGCGGTCGTCCTTGCCCGCGGCCTCGGCCAGCAAGCCCTCCAGGGCCCGCACGGCCAGTTCGCGCAGGCGGCGGCGGTAGGGGCGGATCCAGTCTTCCTGGAGGTTCTCCAGCAGATCGCCCCGGTACAGGTCCAGCGCCTGCTGGAGGCGACCGGCCTTGACCTCGCGCTCGAAGTCGAGGAAGTCGACCCGGTGGGACAGATCGGTGTTGAAGCGGCAACGCCCGCGCCGGTGCTGCACCAGATCCCCTTCGCCCAGGGCCCGGCGGATGTAGGTCAGGGCCGAGTACAGGTTGGCCTGGGCGCGGTCCCCCTCCAACTCCGACCAGAAGAGATCGGTCAGGCGCTCGTCCGGCACCTCGGTTCCGCCGTGCAGCAGCAGCACCAGGAAGAGGGCCCGGCTTTTGGAGGTCTTCCAATCCTGCTCCTTGATCTCGCGGCCCTGAAAGCGGATGCGCAGTGGGCCCAGGCCCTCCACCTCCAGGGCGGCGGGTGGCTCGGCCGGCGGACAGAGGCGCAGCCGGGCCAGCATCTCGGCGGCCCGGGGCGAGCCGGACGCTCCCAGCACCCGCTGGGTCAGCCAGCGCTCGCGAGAAAGGGCCCACTCCAGCCCCTCGGCTTTGTCCAACAGCTCCTGGACCGCCGAGGGCGCTTGCTTGGAGCCTGCCAGCTGGTAGCCCCAGGCCCGCAGCAGGCGCACCCGCACGGCTCCCCGGGCCGCTCCCTCATAAAGCCGGGTGGCCTGCTCCAGGTCGGCCTCGCCCGAAGCGACCTCCCCGACCGCCAGCCGGGCCGTGCCCAGCAGAGCCAGGATATCAGCCCGGGCCAGCCGCGAGCCCACCCTCTCCAGGGCCAGACGGGCCTGCTCGATGGCTCCCGCGGCATCGCCGCAGGCCAGCCTGGCCGTGCCGAGGCAGAGCCGGGCCAGGGCGGACGGGTTGGGGATCGCCTCCAGCGTCTGGCGAGCCAGCTCGGGCTGGCCCGCGGCCAGGTAGGTCAGGGCAAGCCCCGCGGCCCCGCTGGGAGGCTCCCCGGCCGGGCTCTCCACGGTCCCCCCGCTGAGGGCCTGCTCGAGGCGCTCGCGCAACTCGGGCGGAGCTTCCAGCATCTGGAGACACTCCTGACGCGACAGTCCCAGGGAGGCGTCGGCGGGGTGGGCCAGGGCGTCGTAGCGAGCCACGGCCGCCAGGATCGGCTCGGCCTCGGTAAGCTGCAGGGCTCGCTCGGCCAGCTTCAAGGTGGAGCGATGCTCCCATCCCTGACGGTCGGCCGGGTCCTGCGAAAGCAGCTCTCGGCAACGCTCCAGACCCTGCAGCAAGGTGGCTCCGCCGGCCACGGCCGTGAGCAGGGCGGCCCAGGAGAGCGCCTCCAGCTCCTCGCCCTGAAGGCCGGAGAGGCTGCCCACCCGGCGGGCCAACTCGCGACGACGCAGAGCCGCCTCGCGTTCGGGGGCCAGGGAAAGCAGGCTCCACTCCCACAGGGCCAGGCTGTCGCGGTAGCTGCGCTCCTGGCTGGCCCGCCACCAGGCCTGGCGGTCGAGCCACTCCAGGGCGCGCCCCACCGCTTTCAAGAAGGTCTCCTCGTCGAAGGGCTTGGTGAGGAAGTCGTCGACTTGCAGGCGGAAGGCCTCCACCGGGGTCTCGAAGTCGGCAAAGCCGGTGATCACCACGGCCCGGGTCTCGGGGGCGGTCTGGCGCATCTGGCGCAGCATGGAGATGCCGCTCATGCCGGGCATGCGCACATCGGTGATGACCAGGTCGAAGGCGCAATCGCTGGCCGCCTCCAGGGCCCGAGCGGCCGACTCGGCGGCCGTGACCTGGTACCCCTCCTCCTCGAGCAGCAGGCTCAAGCTGCCGCGCAACAGGTCATCATCTTCTACCAGCAGGATACGTCGGGCCACGCAGCCAGGCTTCAGGGATTCGTGGGAGGTTCCTCCCGGAGCAGCTGCTCGTGGCCCGAGCTGACCTCGAGCAGGTAGACCGGCAGCTCCTTCGGGATGCGCCCGGTGGAGAGCGAGGCGGAGACTCCCGGATAGGCCGGCCGGGTGACCCCCAGCTGGCTCAGGTGCTGTCGCAAGGACTCGCGAGCGAGCGGGCCGTTGACCACCAGCCGCACGGCGTCGTAGGCCTGAGCCGAGGAACGGCCTGGCTCCACGCCCGGAAAGAGCTTCCGAAAGCCCTCTACGAAGGCCTGCACTGTCGGGTCCTCCGAGCCGGGGAAGAAGGTCTCACTCAGGCGCAGGCCCTCCAGGGCGGGGCCGCCGGCCTTGCGCAGGCCCTCGGTGTAGCCGGAGACATTGGAATACAGCGCGGCCTGGCTGCCGGCGGCCCGCAGCTGCACGGCGAACTCGCCCAGATAGCTGCCCGGGGCGGCCACGAAGAAGACGGCGTCGGCCCGATCCTGCACCAAAGCTCGCACCAGCTCGCGAAAGTCTTGCGAGGCGGTGGAGTAGACCTGCTCGCGCACCGGTCCGAGCTGGCTCTTGATGGCGAAGGCCAGGTCGCGGGCCATCACCTGCTGGGGGTCATACAGCAGCCAGGGGCGCTCAAAGCCGCGCGAGCGGAACTCGCGGGCCAGCGGAGCCACCCGCGCCTCATAGGGCACGCCCACGGTGAAGAGCCAACCGGCGTTGTCCCAGGCCCGGGGATGGCTGGCTCCCAGCGAGAGCGCGGGCAGCTCCAGGCGGGCGGCCACCAGGTCCACGGCCAGGCTGCGCTCGGAGCTGGTGGGCCCGAGCACGCAGAAAACCTGGTCGTCGCGGCTCAGCTCTTCCACCCAGCTCATGGCGCGGTCCACCTGACCGCCATCGTCGCAGACGCGCAGGAAGACCGGGCGGGGGCTGGTTTGCTGAGCCAGGGCGGCACCCTGCAAAAAGGCGCGCCCTTCGCGCCACTCGGGGCCTGTGACGGGCACGACCAGCGGAACAATGACGGCGTTGGGGCCGAGAGTGGCGTTGCGGGCCAGGATGTGGCCTTCGGGATCGGAGGGATCTTGCTCCAGGATCCGGGCCGCCAGCACTCCTGTGCGGGTCCGCTCGCCTGCCAGCAGGGCCGCCCAGGCCTGTACGGCCAGGCGCTCGGGGGGCGGGCGCCAGGCCAGAAGGCCGGCCGTGAGGCTGGAGAGGGAGGCGATCAGCAGCAGGGCGGCCACCAGGACGGCGGCGCGGGGCACGCTCTCGGTGCTGGCCGCCGCGGGGTCGGCCTGCAGCGCCTGGCGCAGCTCGGTCAGGGAGGGGCGCCGGGTGGGGTCGCCGTCCAGGCAACGCTCGAGCAGGGACCGCAGGCGGGGGGTGCCGCGCCGGCCCAGGCTGGCCTTGAGCAGCGCGCCCAGGGCGTAGACGTCGGAAGCGGCGGTCTGGTGGGGCTCGGGAGCCGTGAATCCGGGCGTGCCCCCGGCCGCCGGGCCGGGCCCGCGACGGGCCAGGCCCAGATCCACCAGCCGGGGCCGTCCGTCGGGAGCAAGCAGGACGTTGGAGGGACTGAGGTCGACCAGCAGGATGTCCTGGCGGTGCAGCTCGCCGAGCAGGTCGACCAGTTCACGGCCCACCCGCACGGTCTCGGCCTGGCTCAGGAGCCCACGTTGGGCCAGGGTCGGGCCAGGAACCAGCTCCAGGACCAGGGCGGGCTGGCCCTCGTGGGTGAACCGGTCCACCAGCCGGGGCAGCAGGGGATGCGACAGACGGGCCAGGAGCTCGGCCTCCTTGTCGAAGAGCTCTCGCGCCGAGGCGCCCGGGCCCAGGCCGGTAGGGTCGGCCAGCTTGACTGCCCAGCGAGCGCCGCTCAGACGCAGGTCGTCACAGAGGTAGACCGTGCTGGTGGCACCCCGGGCCAGCACCTCGACCACCCGATAGCGCTCGCCCAGGATCACGACAGGGCGGGCAGCCGCAAGAGCAGGCGGCCGTCTTCGGTCTCCAGCACTCCGCCGTGGTCACGGGCGGTCTGCTCCAGGCCCTCCAGCGGAGCCGGCAGGAGCTCGCCGGAGGCGCGCACCTCCAGCACCAACCGGTCAGGCTCTTCCCGAGTCGCCAGATGGAGACTTTCCTGGCCGCACAAGAGGTCGACGAGCCGATCGCTGAGCTGGCGCGAGTCCCCCGCAAAGCGACGCTGCAGGCTGCCCAGCTCGGTGGTCACGGCCAGGCCGTCCACCTCCAGCCGTTGGGCCGTCTCGGAGGTCATGACGTTGAGGTCCACCGGAAGCCTCACCAGCTGGGAGAAGCTGGCATTCTGCTGCACCATGTCGTAGGGCCGGCGGGCGTAGAGCAAGAGCTTGTCCACCACCGTGCGGCAGCGCTCCACCGCCTGCACGATGGTCTCGGCCCGGCGAGGGTCGGAGGAAGTCTTCTTGAGCCGGGAGGCCTCGGTCAGGATGGCCGCCAGGGGCGAATTCAGCTCGTGGGCTACTCCCCCGGCCACCCGGGCCAGGGCCAGGAAGCCCTGCTGGGGGTCCTGTCGCTCGCCGGCGCTCAGGGCCCGCAGCAGCGGGATCAGGGGCTGAAGCTGGTGGACGAAGGCCTGCCGACGAGCGCTGGTCGTCTCTCCCAGCCACGTCAGCACGAGGTCGGTGCCCAGCGGCTCGCCCTCGCGGGCCCGAGCCTGGGCCTCGCGCTCGCCCAGGCTGTCCCAGCGGGCCAGCAGCTTCAGGTCGGGACGCTGGAAGAGGTAGAGAGCTTCCACCCCCAGCGTGGCGCCCAGCACGGCCAGGGCCCGCACGGCAGCATCGGAGAGCGACTCGGAGCTGGCCACGGCCTGCAGCACCGCCTCCCAGCGCCGAGCGCGGGCGCGGGCGCGCAGCAGGAAGACCAGGCTGACCAGGGCGGACAGGAGGGCGAGCAGCGCCGAGACCAGCAGCAGGTTGTCAGGGCTCACGTTGGGGGTCGAAAGCCACGTCCAGGGCGGCCCGGGTCAGCCCGGTCGCGAGCTGCGTGCGGGCCTCGAAGTCGAGCGTGAGCGGCACCTCGAAGAGCAGCCCCACGGTATTGCCTGCCTTGGCGACCTCCTGCACCAGCGTGCCCGGATAGCGGAAGGGCACCAGGCGAAAGTCGTGCTGGTCGAGGAAGTCCTGCATCCGGTGGAGGTAGGCCAGGGTGCGGGGGGTGGGCTGGAACATGCACAGCCGGCCGGCCCGGCCATCGCGCCAGTCGTGCAGGGCCTCGTGCAGGTCGATGACCACGTCGGCTTTGGAGGCGGCCTGGAAGATGACGTGGGCCTGCTGCTCTTCGGGCGTGCCGTGGGGATCGCCCGGGAAGACGCGGTTCATGTCCACCTCGCCCGGGCCGTTGCGGGCGCCGTGCTCATGGGCCCAGGGGTTGGCCCGGGGGAAGACCTGCACGCGCTGGTCTTGCTCCTGAGCGATCTGCTCGGCTGCAGCCGTACCCGAGCGCTCGTTGCCGTGCAGCCCGCCCACGACCACGGCCCGCTCGGCCGGCTCGAGCTGCTCGGCCATGGGAATCCCCAGCCAGTGCGAGAGCGAGAGGGCGTTGCGAAAGATCATGTGCTGGCCGATGAACTCGGGATGGTTAACCTGCAGATCGGCCAGGACCTCGACCAGACCGGCGTTCCCTTCCAGCTTCGCGCGGATCTCGCGCTCGCCCTCGGAGAGCGGGCGCAAAGTGCGCTCTTGAACGTCCAGGCGGTTGAGCAGCGCCCCGCGCACGCGCTCGGAGGTGGCCGGATCGGCCATTCCCAGCATGACCCGCTCGCATTCCTCGGCCAGCAGGGGGGCTTTGGGATCGGCCTGGGTCAGGGGCGCGTTGAGCCCGGTCACCACCTGCTCGTAGCTCGAGAGGCGAGCCTTGAGGTCGGGATTCTTGCGCGCTTCCAGAGCCAGCTTCATGACCACGCCGTTGCGCAAGAGGTGCATCAGGTCGGAGCCTTTGCCGGCCGAGACCTCCAGGGGGTAGATCTGTCCGCCCGGCTCCTGGACCGTCCACTGGCCCGAGCGGGCCGCTTGCTGCAGAGTGCGGGTCAGCTCGGCCGCCTGCTCGGAGTCGCCCTGGCGCAGGGCCGTGCAGATGGCGTCGGGGGTGATCCCCTGAACGCTCTCGCCGGGCAGGGGATGGCCGCTCGCGTCCACTCGCAGCCGCCCGGCCAGAGGGGTGCCGGGCAGCGAGACGGGGTCCAGGTTCATAGGCACAGACTAGCAGACCGACCGGGCAGGGGCAAGGTGCCCCCAGGAATGCGAATGTCGGTTGCATGACCTGATTGTCCCCCGCCCGGGTTAACGAAGTGCTACCGACCTGTTGCCCGGAGACTCCGTCGCCAGCGCGGTCAGCTCGAGCTCGACCAGGCTGCCCTCCCCGAAAAGGCGCTGCACCACCACGCAGGTGGTCACGGGTCGGGCCGGCCCGAGCAACTCGCTGTGAGCCCGGGTGAAATCCGGCTCGTCCTCGATCCGGGTCAGGTAGGCCACGCACTTGATCACCCGGCTCAGTGAGCTACCGGCTTCCTCGAGCACGCCCTCGAGCTTTCGCAGGATGTAGACGGCCTGCTCGTAGCAGGTCTGGCCCTGGATGTTGCCTTCCTGGTCGGAAGCGATGGTGCCGGCGGTGTAGACCAGGTCGCCCACCCGCAGGGCGCGCGAAAAGCCCACCGCGCGCTCCCAGGGATTGCCGGTGGAGTAGTGCTGGATGCTCATGGCCGGGCCTTCCCTGCAGGATCCCATCCGACCTCCGGGTAAGCCCTTTGGATGGAAAACGACCTGAAGGAAAAAGCCCTGGCCCTGATCCAGATGGCCTGGGCCGACAAGTTCTGGGCCCCCGAGGAGGAGAAGCTGGTCACCAGCATTCTGCTCCGCGCCGGTTGCCGCCCCGAAGACCTGGAAGAGCTGGCGGCCTCGCCCCCGCGCGCCGACCCCGGGGAGATCGAGCGCATTCTGCCCGACCGCGAGAGCCGCTTGCAGGGCATGCGGACGCTGATCGCCGTGGCCTTCGCCGATGGCGTCCTGGCAGCGGCCGAGATGAACCTGATCGAAAAAATGGCTGCTCGTCTCGAGCTGACCTCGGAGGACCTGGAGATGCTTCGCACCCAGGCCCTGGACATGCTGAAGAGTTAACCGGCCGGACACCCTTGCCGGGGGTCAGGCATGCAAGACTACGCTGCGATGCTGACCTCCATCCAGAGCCAGGGGTTTCGGCTGGCCCTTCCGGGGAAGGCGGGCGATCCGCGCCTGAGCGTCGCTCTGGACAACCTCGAGCGGGCCGGCTGGAGCTTCACCCTGCACCGAGCCAACGACTTTGGCGCCGGGCAGCCGGCCAGCGGGGCCGAAGTCGAGGCCTTCCTGGCCCGCCCGAATCGCCAGCTCGACCGCTCGATGGGCGACCGCCTGGTGGCCAGCCGGTCGGGCGGGGGCTACTTCAAGCTGGTACGCGCCGACGAGGTGGCGGCCCTGGACTTCTTCCACGGCACGGGCTCGACCGAAGGGCTGGAGTATCCCGATCTGGCCCGGAAAGTCCGAGAGCTGGAGAGCGGTGGGCTCAAGGTCCAGCCCGGAGGGGGCTCAGACGTGCCCGGCCACGACGGCTACAGCGGCTACCTGGCCCTTAGCCGGGGGGGCTCGGCCAACCTGATGCTGGGGCGCTACACGCTGGTGAACCTGAACACCACCGACCCCGCCGAGTTGGACGCCAAACTGGCCCCCTACGCCGAGAACCTGGAGCACTACCGCCGGGTGCTGCTTCCCGAAGCGCGGGCCGAGCGCCTGCAGGAGTTCATGCTGGGCGAGGTGGCCCGGTCCTTGCGTCCCCCGGTGCACCGGCTGACGCTCGAGGAACGGGGCCAACACTTCCTGCAGTTGGCCGAGGACGTGCGCCAGGGGCCGGACGGCAAGACCTGGCTGGCCGACCGCACCGGCCGCGCCCTGA
The DNA here is from genome assembly GCA_045863235.1 of Candidatus Xenobia bacterium. GTDB lineage: Bacteria > Vulcanimicrobiota > Xenobia > Xenobiales > QWHO01 > QWHO01. The sequence continues at coordinate 68,175 of BTUM01000009.1, forward strand.
AGCTCTACGACCACCTGGCCAGAGCCGCCCCGCAAGACTTTGGCGCCGCCGTGGCCCAATTGGGCCGAGTGACCCGGGTGGTGGGCGCCGAGCAAGCCCTCCAGGTCAGCAGCTACCTGCTCGACGAGCTCCCCCACAAGAGCTTTTACGCCGAAGCCCGCCAGGAGCGCGAGGACACGCTGCTGGCCCTGCTGGGCCAGAGCCTGCCGGTGGAGGTGGCCGTGCGGCTGACCGAGCGATTGGCCCTCTGCCCGCTGGGCGAGACCCCCGAGCGGCGGCGCGAGGTCTTCCTGGACCTGGTCAGGCTGCATCCGGCCCAGGCCGAAGTGCACCTGGACAACATCCTCACCTTCCACCGTCCGGGCGCCGACCTGGGCCAGGGGGCGGCCGCCTACCGGATGCTGCTGGAAGGCCTGGTCACCATGGGGCGGCCTGAGGAGGCTTCCGACGCTTACCGGTTTCTGCAGGAGGGCCTGCGTCTCGGACGTCTGTCCGGTACCCTCGAGGAGTTGATCGCGGGCTACCTCGGCAACCTGCTGGTGAGCGGCGATCCAGCCCAGGCCCGAGCTGCCATGGCCGGCGATGGAGGCCAGGGTATTCCGGTCGTGCGCCAGGAGAACGGGGCGGTGCAGGTTGGAGCCGTCCGGGTGCCGGTTCGCCGCAAGAGCGCCTGACTGAGCGACCGCGCACCGGGGTTTGGCGCACCCAACCTCAGGTGGGCGCGTTCGGATCGGTCACCGGGCCCTCGGTCGAAGGCTGAGCGGTTTCCCGGGGGTCGGCCTCAAGAGGCGGCAGCTCGGGAGGGTGGCGCCGGCGCCACCAGCGCAGGCCCAGGGCCACCAGTTGGGCCAGCAGCACGGGCGGGAAAACCAGCATGGGCACCAGCAACGCCAGCGAGATGGCCTGTGACATGACCAGCTCGAAGGCAAACCGCTCGACGTGGGGCTTGAGGTGCACCCGGCAGATGGAGATGGCGATCTCCTCGGAGGTGACCAGACCGTCCCTGTCACTGCTATGCAGGTCCTTGACGACCGGGCGGATCACCTTCATCCGCTTGTCCACCGAGCTTCTGGTCCACCACCCGATGGTCCAGCGAATGATGAAACGCGACATACCGGCGGCGCGACCCTGCTTGTCGGCCCCGATGCGCTGGTTGACCTGATCGCAAGCTTCGCTCTCGAGCCACTCGGGCAATCCCAGGGCCAGCTGCTCCACCTGCTCGAGCTTGACCGGCTGGGCGTTCTCGAGGTAGGTGCGGGCCTGAACGATCTGCTCGGACTTCTCGGCCGTGGGATGGTGGGAGGCCGAGATGGCCAGGCTCACCACGGTCTGGAAAGCGAGCTTGCCCGACTGTTCGACCAGCGGTTCCTTGTGCACGAAGGATTTGACCTCGATGGCCAGCCCCGCGGTCAGGCCGGCCAGGGCCATCAGGCAGGGGATGCTCACCACCCACACCGATACTACCGTCCAGCGGTAGAAGGGGTCGATGACCAGCCCCATGTCCAGCCAACCTCGACGGAACAAGAGCTTCCAGGCCAGCAGAGTGAGGAAGACGCCCAGCACCACGCCGGCGCAGGTACCAAGCCCCAGCCAGAGGAAGAGCTCGCCCACGTTGCGGGCCATGCAGTCGATAACCAGCCGAGCGGTCTGCACTCCAAGCTTCTTCTCGCTGGCGACAGGAAACCCCTCACCGGTCAGTAAACCTCGTGTCCATGTCGGAGGCGGAACGGATCCAGCAGTTAGAGCGCGAGCTGATGCAGGCCCTGGAGAGCCTGCAGCAGGCCGAGCGCCGCATCACCCAGCTGGAAGAGCGAAGCCATCACGCCGAGGTGGTCGACGAAGAAACCCACAAGTTAGCCTTCGAAGACCCTCTGACGGGCCTGCCCAACCTGAACATCGTGCGCCAGTACGTGGAAATGAACCTCAAGCAGGTCTTCCGCTATCACCGTGCGGCCGCGCTGCTGGTGGTCGACCTGGATCGGTTCCGAGTCATCAACGACGCACTCGGGTTTGGCACTGGCGACGAGCTGCTTCGCCAGGTAGCCGAGCGCCTCAAGACGGCCGTGCGCGACTCGGACATCCTGGGACGCAAGGGAGAGGACGAATTCGTCATCCTGCTCACCCAGATCGACGAGGAGCTTTCTCAGGAGCCCGAGCTGAAAGACCGTCAGCGCCAGCAGCTAGGTGAGCGGGCTCGTCACGTGGCCGAGCGAGTGGCCGAGGTGCTGGCCCCGCCCTTCGAGCTTCAGGGCCAGAAAGTGCACCTCTTTGCCAGCGTGGGGGTGAGCCTCTGCCCGGGGGACGCCGAGACCCCGATGCAGCTCTTCGAGCACGCCGACGTGGCCCTCTCCTACGCCAAGGAGCAGGGAAGGGGCCGTTCGCTGGTCTTCAGTCCCGAACTGCAAGAGCTGCGGATGCAAAAGCTCTTGCTCGAGAACCAGCTGCGTCTGGCCCACACCGAGAAGCAATTCGTGCTGCACTACCAGCCCATCGTGGAGCTTTCCAGCCGCAACGTGGTGGGGGTCGAGGCTCTGCTGCGCTGGCAGCACCCCCAGATCGGCATGCTGGGGCCGCGCGACTTTCTGCACGTGCTGGAGGAGACCGGTCTCATCATCCCCCTGGGCGACTGGGTGCTGAAAGAATCCACCCGCCAACTGCGCGCCTGGGGCGACCAGGGGTTCGATCTCTTCCTGACGGTCAACCTCTCGCCCCGTCAGCTGTTGCAGGCCGACCTGATCCCCATGTTGCTGGACGTGCTGGGCCAGAACCAGATCGAGCCGAGGCACCTGGTGGTCGAGATCGCAGAGAGTGCGGCCACCACCATGGACCCCGAGCGCATGAGCCGGGTGCTGACCGACCTGGGAGAAGCCGGGGTGCGGGTGGCTATCGACGATTTCGGCACCGGTCTGACCTCCATGAAGACCCTGCGGCTCGAGCACACGCGCCTGCTCAAGCTGGACCGCACCTTCGTGGCCGGCATCCCGGGCGAGCGAGCCAGCATGAGCGTTTGCATGGCCACCATCCGACTGGCCGCCAGCCTGAACATGAAGTCCCTGGCCGAAGGGGTGGAGACCGAGCGCCAGTGCAACTATCTCACCAAGAACGAATGCGATCTCGGGCAGGGCTTCTTCTTCTCGCCGCCCCTGGCGGCCGAGGAGATCCCCGACTTGATCCGCCAGGGCAAACCGGGCGCGGAGATCATCGGCATCCGTGGCTGAGCCGCTGGAAGTTCCTCTCTTCCTGCTCACCTGCACTCTGGACAATGGTCTGACTCTGACCGAAGGAGTGTTTCATCCGGAAGTGTCCCGCTGGGGCAGCAAGAACCGCCCCTCCACGCGCGCCCTGGCGGAGAGCCTGCGGGTGCGAATCGAGCGAATGAGCCCGCTGGAGCTGGCCCGCCGGCTGCCCCCCGAGCAAGCCCGCCTGGTGCGCTGGACCCTGAACCTCCCCCCTCCGCGCCGGTCCGTCGCCTGGCAGGGCGATCTGGAACTGCAGTTCCACGCCCTGCTGTATCCCGTGGCCAACCTGTGGGCGGCCTATGTGCCAGCTCTGCAGAGCTCGTTCTTCGCTCCTGAAGAGGCCGCTCTGGAAGAGACGGCTCGCTCGGAGCTGCTCCAGGAGCTGCTGCGGCGCCGGCTGAACAGCCTGGATGCCCTGACCTTCCTGCAACGAGTGCGCACGCTGGTGGCCAGCGAATACCCGGTCACAGCCCGCCGCCACACGCTGAGGCAACTGGCCTCCCGCCAGGCCCAAAAGAGACTCCCCGCGGTGTTGCGCCAGGTGGGCACCGACCTGAGCACCGAAAGGCTCACCCCGGTCTATGAGCGTACCCCCCAGCTCGACCAGTTGGCGGCCCTGCTGACCGGGAAAAATCCCCGCTCGGTCCTGCTGGTGGGCCCCTCGGGGGTGGGCAAGTCGGCCCTCTTCCGCGAGCTGGCCCGGCGTCGACTCGATTACCAGCTGCAGGCCACCCCCTTCTGGGAGACCAGCGGGGCCCGCCTGATGGCCGGACAGGTAGCCTTCGGCAAGTGGCAGGAGCGCTGCCGGCGCCTGATTCTTGAGGCAGGACGGACGCGCGCCATCGTGCACCTGGGCAACCTGATGGAGCTTTGCCAGGTGGCCCGGCACGAAACCAACCCCTTCGGGATGGCAGGCTTCTTGCGCCCGGCTCTGGCTCGAGGAGAGCTCCTGGCAGTGGTGGAGTGCCTGCCCGAGCAGCTCAGCCTGTTGGAGAAGGAGCAGCCTCACCTGCTGGAGGCTTTCGCCCGGCTGGAGCTGGCCGAGCCGAGCCGCGAGCAGGCCCTCAGCATCCTGCTGCAGAGCGCTTGCGACCTGGGCTTCAAGGGCCCCACCGAGACCGCTCGCCGGGTCGAGACCTTCCATCGCCGCTTTGCCGCCTACTCGGCTTTTCCCGGCCGAGCCTTGCGATTTCTCCGTGCCCTGGTGCAACAAAACCGCGAGGCGACCCCGGCCGACGCGGCCCGTGCTTTCCACCTGGAAACCGGACTCCCCCTCTGGCTGCTGGACGAGTCCATCCCCTTCGACCCGCAATGGGCACGAGGCTGGTTTGCAGGCCAGGTCCTGGGCCAGCCGCGAGCCACCTCCCTGGTGGTGGACCGGCTGGCGCCCTCAAAGCCGGCCTCACCCGGCCTGATCGCCCCATCGCTTCCTTCCTGCTGATCGGGCCTACCGGGGTGGGTAAGACCGAAACCGCCCGGGCCCTGGCAGAATTTCTGTTCAGCGACCGCAATCGCCTGGTGCGCTTCGACATGAGCGAGTTCAGCGACCCCTGGGCGGTGGAGCGGCTGATCGGCTCGGAAGGGCTTTTGACCGCCCGGGTACGCGAGCACCCCTTCAGCGTGGTCCTCTTCGACGAGTTGGAAAAGGCCCACCCCGACTTCTTCGACCTCTTGCTTCAGGTGCTCGGCGAGGCGCGCCTGACCGACGCCTCCGGACGCCTGGCCGACTTCAGCAACAGCGTGGTCTTGATGACCTCCAACCTGGGGGCCCAGGAGTTTCAGAAAGGCTCGCTCGGCCTGCGCGCCCAGAGCGCCTCGGCCGAGCGCGAGTTCACCGAGGCGGTGCGTGCGGCCCTGCGCCCGGAGCTCTTCAACCGCATCGACCAGGTGCTGGCCTACGAACCGCTCTCGCCCGAGACGGTGCTGGCCATCGCCCGCCGCGAGCTGCAGCAGGTCAGTGCCCGGGAAGGGGTGGCCAGCCGCCCGGTGCGACTCGAGCTGGCCGACCAGGCCGCCAGCCGCCTGGCCGAGTCGGGCTACGATCCCCGCTACGGAGCCCGTCCGCTCAAGCGGACTCTGGAGCGAGAGCTGCTCGCTCCGCTGGCCGAGGAGCTGAACCGCCATCCCCCCGAGCTCCCTCTGGACATTTCGGTGCAGGGCAATCTTCAGCTCACCACAAGCCTGCGCCCCACCGGTTACGATCCGCTCGCCCGGGCGCGCTGGGCGGGCACATCCGTGGACCGGATCAGCAGCACCCGTCGGATGGGCCGTCAGGTGCTATCCGGTCCGCTGGTGACAGCCGTGCACAACGAAATGCACGCTCAACGCAAGCGACAACCCCGTAAACCGCCGGTCTACCATCCCGCTCAGGGCCTGCTGGACCGCCTTTCCCGATGGCTGACCGAGATGGAGCAGTTAGAGGAGACGGCCCTGTTGCAGTTCTCCGAGAGCCGCCGGGGCGGAAGCTTCGACGCCGAGCAGTTGCTGGCCGCCCAGGAGCGGGCCGCGAGCGAGCTGGAAGCCCTTCTGCTCGACCTCTACGAACGCCAGAAGCCCGGCCGACTGGCTACCGTAGGCATCTTCAGCGAGCGAGCCGAGCTGGTGATGCTGCTGGCGCGCGCCTACGCCTCGCTGGCCGGCCGCTATGGCTGGAAGCTCAAGCTGGAGAGCGTGCGCATCCGCAAAGGCGATCCGAGCGACCCCCTGGAGCGGCGAACCGAGCCGGACAGCTTCCTGGCCGGCCACTCCTCGGTCCTGGGCGTGTTGCTGAGCTTCGAGGGGCGGCTGGCGGCCGCCCGCCTGCTGGGAGAGTCGGGTCCGCAGGCCTTTACCGGGCCCAACCCGACCGAGTTGCTGGGCCTGCTGGTGGCGGTGCAGCCGGTCGCCCTGGAAGGCTATCGCCCTCCGGAGGGGGTCCACCGCCGTGGATTCACCAGCCACCAGGGCCGCCAGCGAATCTACGACCGGGAGGCCCGCACGGTCCAGGATCCGGCACTCGGCAGTCGCGAGTGGACAGACCACCCCGGAGGGGCGCTGGGCAAGCTGATCGACGAGCGGCTGCGCCGCGAGGTCCTGGAGGCAGCTCTCCCCTGACGGCGAATTCTCCAACCAGATGAAGTCCAACCAGCCTCCGGGCATCTCTGACATTCGGCTTCTGAATTTCTGTCTGGCCTTGTCGCTCTGGTTGTCAGTGGCGGGCTGGCTGGCCCTGTTGCACTTCCTCACCCCCGGGGCAGCCAGTACCCTGCTGGTCGAGAAACGCGAGCCTTCCCTGATCGTGGCTTTCTGGGTCGGTTCTCTGGAGTACACGAGGGCCTTGATCGGCGTCAGTGTGGCCACGCTGCTGGCCCTGGGCTGGCTGCTGGTGGGCTATCTGCGCAAGGCGTCCCTCCGTCAGGGCTGGGTGTTGCCGCTGCTGATCGCCCTGATGCATGTCGCGGGCGTGGCTGCCCTGCTTCACCTTCTTGTTCCGGTGCTGCTGCGATGAAAGACGCCCTCAAGCGTTACCTGATGGGGATGCACACCGGGCTGTGCGCAAGCGCCATCTTGCTGGTAGCATCCTGTCTGGCGGTGAGCTGGCACTACCGCTGGGTCTGGATGTCCCTCGACCTGGCCAGAAGCCCCCTGGGCTGGGTGCTCGAGCAGCATCCGAGCTGGAAGCTCGGCCTGCTGGCCGGAATCCCGGGCCTGGTCGGCCTGCTCATCATCTGGGCGGCCCTGGGCTTGCTGGTCGCCGGCCGGCGCAAGATCAAGAGCTCGGATCGCCCCTGGACCGTCGCCTACGGCTCCACCTTCTTCTTCATCTTCGTGCAGCTCTGCTGCCTGGGCTGGATGAGCCTCTTCTTGCTCGCCTGGCCCGCGCCCGATCCAGTGCATGACACTCCTCCTCCCACCGCCAGTCCCTCACCCAGCCCCGAGGCCAGCCCGAGCCCCTCCGCCTCCCCCTCTCCGAGCGCCTCACCCCTGGCTCTCAAGAATCCTTTCGCAGTCGGATCCAGCAGCCCCAGCCCTTCCGCCTCCCCGGCCACGGCCGACCCCTTCCTGCCCAGCAAGCCCTCCCAGCCCGTGGCGGGAGTGGGCACGGGCCGCTACGTGGAGTTCTTCGATGGCATGACGCTTACGGTGGAGCGCGAGTTTGACCTCGGTCGCCCCTCCAACCCCCGCCAGTTCACGACCCGCGACGGGACATTGTACTGGTGCGACGGAGCCCACCTGACCGCGGTCGACCTGACCCAGGGCGCTTCCACCTGGCGGGTGGAGACCACGGGCGAAGAGGATGTAGTGGCCGCCATCAGCGGCCTGGTGCTGACCCGCGGCCCTGGTAACAAGACCTTCGCCCACGCGAGCTCAGACGGCGAGCTGCGCTGGCAGCACCAGGGGACCATCCTGGTGGATGGCGACCGGCTTTTTCAGGTGGCCGCCGATGAGCAGAGCCTGGGCAAGCCCCTGGAGGGACCCGCCACGGTGCTGGTGCGGCTCGATCCTCAGACGGGCAAACCCAAGGGTGAGCTGGTACGGCTGAAGTATCCACTGCTCGAGCCCCAGGTCGATGGGGCCGTGGTGGTAGGGCGAGCCACCGAGACCTCCATGCTGCATATCCTGGACGCGACCACGGGGGGGCTGCTCTGGAGCTCGACCGATGCCGGAGGCTTCCTGGCCCGCAGCGGTCGGCTCTACATCAGCGTCGAGGACGGCACCTACGTGCGAGAGCTGCGCACCGGCAAGCCCCTGGCCGCAGGTCGGACATTGGCCGGCTCGGTGGTGGCCTCCTTCGCGGGCAGCGCCGTGCTGCACGACCCCGTCAAGCAAGAGCTGGTGGCCTACGATCCCACCAATGGCGAGGCCCTGTGGGGCTGGGAGCAGGTGCGGGGCTGGCCCCTGGTGGGTCGCGAGGGGATGCTGCTCCTGGGCAGCGAGAACGGCGCGCCTTTGCTCATCGCCTACGACGGCAAGGGAGGCCAGCTTTTCAAGGGCCCCCTCGATCCGGCACTGGGACTGCGCGGAGTGCTGGGCGCGCGCGACAACCTGGTGGTCTTGCTGATCGAGAAACAGGCCGTGGCGCCATGAATCTCCGAGCCATCGTTCCCACCCTCCTCCAGTCCGCCACACCACTGCGGGCCTCAGGCATGCCGATCACCACCCAGACCGAGATCGTCGCCCAGCCCGGCGAGTCGGTTCAGCTCTCGTCTGCCCGGCCGCCTCGCCCGGACAGACCGGGACGACTGGCCATGATCCGCCAGAGCATCGATGCGGCTCTGGAGGCCGCCGGTCAGTTTGCCACCGGACCCCTGGCCCAATGTGCCTGCAAGGTGCTGCAGGGCAAAATCAAGCCAGCTCCCGCCGTAGTACCCGACAGCGACCTCGGGGAGCTGCCTGCGGCCCGGATGCAACGGCCGGTGATGTTCGTGCCCGGCTTCCACACCCCCATCGAGCGCTTCACCCCCCTGGTCGACAAGCTGAAAACCGATAACGGTCCCGTCCACTACATCCGCCAGGGCAGATTCTACGCCGATTGCGAGTGCACGCAGCCGGTGGACAAGGTGGATCCGGACTGCAAGATCTTTGTGTCGGTCTTCTCGGCTTACAACCTGGCACCCGACGGAGGCGGTGCCGACGAGCTGGCGCAAAACCTCGAAGCCCTGCGGCAGGTGGCAGGAACGGGCAAAGTGGATGTGGCCGCCTTTAGCATGGGTGGCCTGACCACGCGAGAATATCTAGACCGTGGAGGAGAGGCGGTGGGCAAGCTCCACATGGTGGGCACCCCCAACCACGGCTCGGGCCTGGCCCGCATCACGATGGGCCTGCTGGAGGGAAAGGCCCGCGGTTACGAGGTCGACCTTCTGCTTGGCCTCAAGCACGTCGAGGCCGACGATGAGCCGGCCCTGAAGTGGCTTGCTCCCAACTCGCCGGCGCTGGCCCGCCTGAACGAGCGCTGGCCCGAGCAACGGTCTCGCCTGGAATCTGCCCGCTGTTTCGGCACCGATCTCAAGGCCACCGTGGGGAATCGCTTCATGCTGCAGCCCACCTGGGGCGATGGCATGGTGGCCGCCTCCAGCCTCGAGCTCCCCGGCATGCCGGTGCAGATGCTGCAGGACAAGAAGTATGCCCTGCACGGGAACCTGGTGGTCAGCCCCGAGTTCTACCTGGCCTTGCGCGACCACTTCGGCTGGTAGGCGTGTTGGCCGCTCGGTCGGTGTCCGCGCTACAGCTCAAGACGCTGCAATGCAGTCGGGGCGTCGCGCAGCCGGGGCTCCCCCATTACTGGTCGTGGCGCAGCTTGCGGTAACGGTGGGGGGCGAAGGCCGCCTCACCCAGGCGTTTGCGCTTGTGCTCCTCATACTCGCTGTAGTTGCCGGGGAAGAAGAACCACTTGCCGTCGCCCTCGGCGGCGAGAATGTGGGTGGCAATCCGGTCCAGGAACCAGCGGTCGTGGCTGATCACCACCGCGCAGCCTGGAAAGTCGAGCAGGGCCAGCTCCAGGGCGCGCAGGGTATCTACGTCGAGGTCGTTGGAGGGCTCGTCGAGTAACAGCACGTTGCCGCCGCTCTTGAGCACCTTGGCCAGATGCAGGCGGTTGCGCTCGCCCCCTGAGAGCTCGTGCACGCGCTTTTGCTGGTCCGATCCCTTGAAGTTGAAGCGCGAGGCGTAGGCGCGCGCGTTGACCGAGCGACCACCGAGCTCGATGTCCTCCTTGCCGTCGGCGATCTCCTCGAAGACCCTGCGGTCCGGGTTCAGATCGTCGCGCGACTGGTCCACGTAGGCCAACTTGACGCTGTCGCCAACTTTCAGGCTCCCCGAATCGGGCTGTTCTTGCCCTACGATCATGCGAAACAAGGTGGTTTTGCCGGCGCCATTGGGGCCGATGATGCCCACGATGCCGCCCTTGGGCAACTGGAACGAAAGACCGTCGATCAGCTTGCGATCTCCGTATCCCTTGCTCAGGTTCTCGGCCTCCACCACCATCGTTCCCAGGGGCGGGCCGGGGGGAATCTGGATCTCGACCGTCTCGGGCCGGTCCTCGTAGACCTGGGCGGCCATCTTCTCGTAAGCTTCCAGACGAGCCTTGCTCTTTGCCTGACGGGCTTTCTGCGACAGGCGCACCCACTCCAGCTCGCGTTTGAGCGACTTCTGGCGGGCCGACTCGGACTTCTCCTCCTGCTCGAGGCGGGCTTGCTTTTGCTCCAGCCAGGAGCTGTAATTGCCTTTGAACGGGATGCCCCGGCCCCGGTCCAGTTCGAGAATCCAGCCGGCCACGTTGTCGAGGAAGTAGCGATCGTGGGTGACCGCCACCACGGTGCCTTCGTACTGAGCCAGGTGCTGCTCGAGCCAGGCTACCGACTCGGCGTCGAGGTGGTTGGTGGGCTCATCGAGCAGCAACAGATCGGGCTGCTGCAGCAGCACCTTGCACAGAGCCACGCGGCGACGCTCGCCTCCAGAGAGGATGGTGACCGGGCTGTCCAGCGGCGGCAGGTGCATGGCCTTGGCGGCGATCTCGATGATGCGGTCGAGCTCCCAGCCGTCGCAGGCCTCGATCTCCTCCATGAGGCGGCCCTGCTTGGCGAGCAGCTTCTCCATCCTGGCCTCGTCCATCTCCTCGCCCAGCTGCTCGTTGACCTCGTCATACTGGCGCATCAGCTCGGTGACGTCGGCCGCACCCGCGCGGATGTTGTCCAGCACGTTGAGCGACTCGTCCAGGGGTGGCTCCTGGGGCACGTAGCCGACGGTGGCGCCCTCGGCCAGCTCGGCATGGCCGTCAAACTCGCGGTCCGCCAGGGCCATGATGCGCAAAATCGTGCTCTTACCCGCTCCGTTCATGCCCAGAACGCCGATCTTGGCGCCCGGGAAGAAGGCCAGCGTGATGCCTTTGAGAACTTCCTTTTGCTGATACACCTTGCGCAGATCGTGCATGGTGAAGATGTATTGGTACGACATAGGCAGGCGCACTTCGAACCCCGGCATTTGCGGCCCTGCAGGTCATAGGGCAAATGCCCCTGGCCAGAGGGGCAATCTGGGAGTAAACTTCAAGTATGAAGTTGCGCCATCACCTCTTCCATTCCAAGAGGACGCCTGGTCACTGGCTCAAGTGGGTGGAGGCGGGCAGCGGGCCCACCATCTTTTTCGTGCACGGCTGCTCCGGCAGTTGGACCAACTTCACGCCCCAACTGGCCGACCTCTCCAGCGACCATCACGTGGTGGCTCTGGACATGCGCGGCCACGGCTCTTCTCCCTGGCCTGGTCCCTCTCAACTGGCCGATTTCGAGACCGACCTGGAGGAGTTCGTCACCGAGGTGCTGCCCGGCCGGTTCGTGCTGGTCCTGCATTCGTTCGGGGGCTGCGTGGGAGCGAGGCTGGCCGCCTCCATGCCCGACCGTACGGCGGCGGTGGCTTTCCTGAACACGGCCGGCTCGATTCCCAAGGGGCCCACCTACCGATTTCTGCAACTGATGAGCTCGCGGGCCCACCTCCTGAGCGAATCGATGCCCAACCTGGTCTCCACCAACTCGGAGGTCAGCCAGCACATGCTGTATTACACCCTCAAAGAGTGGGACGTCTGGGACCTCTACCCCAAAATCGAGGTGCCCTCGCTGGTGGTGCTGGGGGCGCTCGACCCGCTGATTCCGATCACCTCGGGTCTGCGGATGGCCCAGCTGTTGCCCGAGCAGAACCTGACCGTCTTCCCACTGGGCGGCCACGTCTCAATGTGGGAGCAGCCACGCCGGCTCAATGCCATGCTGCGCGCATTGAGCCGCCGAGTGTTGCTCTCTCGGGTGGCCTGAAAACGATGATAGCCCGCCACCGGGACGGGCTATCATCGCTGGAGTCGTGTTACGACCAGCTTCGCCAGCGTGCGCTCGCCCTTCTGGGAGCACATTCTGACGAGCTGGCGTCCTGCAACTTCTAGAACCGACTCTCCACGTAGTAGGGCAGCATCGAGCGCCAGGTGGGCCAGTCGTGAGGCATGTCGTAGCCCCAGATGTCCAGCTCGTGCGGAATGCCCTTGGTGTGCAGCAACCAGGACAGGTGGCGGCTGGCGTTGGGATTCTCATAGTCGCCCTGGCCGGTGACGATGTGGATGTGCTCCTTGTGGCGCAGCATGTGCAGGTAGCCACCGTTCAGGCCAGGGAGATACTCCACGATGTTGTTGAAGAAGATGTTCTCGTCGCCGTAGCCTTCCCCGTGGAAGTATTCACGGATGTCGTAACAACCGCTCATGGCGATGGTCCCGGCGAACAGGTCGGGCCGTCGCAGCACCTGGTTCATCGCGTGGAACGCGCCCAGGCTGGCACCGGAGGTGATGACGCCAACGCGTCCACCGCAGCTGTGCCAGATATAGGGGATCACCTCGTTCTCGAGATAGCTGTTGTACTGGGCCTGACGCACTCCCATCCAGTATGGATGCTGGTGGCGGTTGAGCCAGGCTTCCTTGTTGATGCTGTTGATCGAGAAGACTTTGACCTTGCCCGAGTTGATCTGGTGCTCGAGGGCGTCGATCAGGAGAAAGCGCTCGTACTCAAGGAAGTCAGCAGCAGCCGTGGGGAACAACAAGAGCGGAAAACCCCAGTGGCCGTAAGTGACGATGTCCATATAGCTGCCCAGGGACGGGCTGTACCAGCCGTCGATGACTCTACGCATAGTGAGATTAACACTCCGATATGGGATGGTTTTCAAACAGGAAACCGCGAGATTATATCCATCAGGGGCCCGGCCGTCCAGACTTTCGACGAACATTTTTTCTCAAAGGCTGCCTCCGGTCCGGTCCAGTCCTCCGGGCGGCAGAGGACATACTGAGCCTTGGGCCAGGGCCCCGAGTTAGCGCCTCTGTTCACGGTGATCGAGAAGCGGCACCTTACCCGAGCAGATCGCGGACCTGGAAGCTTCCGCTCAAGCGGGAAGGGACCACCTGCTGGCTCGCCTGGTAGACCCGGCGGGAGCGGTAGGCGTGGCCAAAGGGTGCCTCCGGGTCGGGGCCCGGGTCGAGGTGAACCTCCAGGCACTGCTGGGCGAGATTCAGAACCCAGTATTCGGGAATGCCCGCCTTGGCGTAGACGCTGGCCTTCTCGGTGCGGTCGTAGCGCAGAGAGGTATCGGCCAGCTCCAGCACCAGGTCAGCGTTCTGGGGGTGGCGAGCGGCCTCTTCCACCCAGGCGATCGGCACCACGGCAAAATCGGGCTCGGGCTCGCTGGCCGGGGGAAGGCTGAGGGGTAGCTGCACGCGTACGTCGTGGGTGTCGCCGTAAGCTCGAACCAGCAGCGTGTTGATCCGTCCCGTTCGGGAAGCGTGAGGCTTGTTCTGGGGGCTCAACGGGACGATCTCTCCTTCGATCAGCTCGACGCGCTCGCCAGGGGCGAAGATGCCCATGTCAGCCATCCGGTAGTATTCGTCCGGGGTAAACTTTCGGGTGGCCACGGTGCTCAGGCTCATACGCAAAGAATACGACTTTAGCCGGACCGCTGCAAGTTGCGGCCCGGCGGCTCTAATGCAACTCTAACACTTCTCCTAGCATTCTCTAACGGGCCCTCGGCTAACCTGGCACCGATCCCGTTTACGTTTCTTATTTTATTATGGAGGTTGGAGCTCACATGGCTACCAAGACCAAACTGAACCTGCGCCCGCTTGGCGAGCGCGTCATCGTCCAGGCAGTGCCCCAGGAAGAGAAGACCGCCGGGGGCGTGATTCTTCCGGATACCGCCAAGGAAAAGCCCCAGCAGGGCAAAGTGATCGCCGTCGGCAAGGGCATCACCAACGACAAGGGCGTGGTGACCCCCCTGACCGTGAAAGAGGGCGACCGCGTGCTGTATGGCAAGTGGACCGGCACCGAGGTCAAGATCGATGGGGAAGACTACCTCATCATCAAGGAGAGCGAGATTTTCGCCATCCTTTCCTGATCCCTGACATCTGACCCCAACCCAATTCATCAATCAAGGAGAACCCATGGCCGCAAAACAGATCCTCTACCATGAGGATGCCCGTAAGAAACTGGAAGCCGGCGCCAACAAGCTGGCCGACGCCGTCAAGGTCACCCTGGGACCGCGCGGACGCAACGTGCTGCTCGACAAGAAGTTCGGCAGCCCGACCGTGACCAAGGACGGTGTCACGGTAGCCAAGGAGATCGAGGTCGACGACCCGTTCGAGAATCTCGGCGCACAACTGCTGCGCGAAGTGGCCTCGAAGACCAACGACGTGTCCGGCGACGGCACCACCACCGCTACCGTGCTGGCTCAGGCAATGCTGCACGAAGGCATGCGCCAGGTCACCGCTGGCGCCAATCCGATGTTCCTCAAGCGGGGCATGGAGAAGGCCGTGGCCAAGATTGTCGAGGAGATCAAGAAGGTCTCGGTCAAGGTCGAGACCGCCGAAGCGACTGCCCAGGTCGCAGCCATCTCGGCCAACAACGATACCTTCATCGGCAAGATCGTGGCCGACGCCATGGATCGGGTCGGTAAGGACGGCGTCATCACGGTGGAAGAGTCCAAGACTCTGCACACCGAGCTCGAGCACGTCGAGGGCATGCAGTTCGACAAGGGCTATATCTCCCCGTACTTTGTGACCGACTCCGAGAAGATGGAAGCTGTCTTCAGCGATCCCTACATCTTGATCTGCGAGAAGAAGATCAGCGCCGTTTCCGACCTCTTGCCCCTGCTGGAGAAGTTGGTTCGAATGCAGCGCCCCCTGGTCATCATCGCTGAGGATCTCGAAGGCGAGGCGCTGGCCACGCTGGTGGTCAACAAGCTGCGAGGCACCATGCAGGCCGCGGCCGTCAAGGCTCCTGGCTTTGGTGACCGACGCAAGGAGATGCTCAAGGACATCGCCATCCTGACCGGCGGTCAGGTGGTCTCCGACGAGCTGGGCCACAAGCTCGACAAGGTAGGTCTGGAAGTTCTGGGTCAGGCCTCCAAGGTCAAGATCACCAAGGACGAGACCACCATCGTCGAGGGCAAGGGCTCCGAGGCCGACCTCAAGGGCCGCATCGACCAGATCAAGCGCGCCGTCGAGGAGACCGACTCGGACTACGACCGCGAGAAGCTGCAGGAGCGGCTGGCCAAGCTGGTGGGCGGCGTGGCCGTCATCCGCGTGGGCGCCGCCACCGAGACCGAGCTCAAGGAGAAGAAGCACCGCATCGAGGATGCTCTTTCGGCCACCCGCGCGGCGGTCGAAGAGGGCATTGTCCCTGGCGGCGGCACCACCTTCGTGCACCTGCTCGACAAGCTCAAGAGCCTCAAACTCGAAGGCGACGAGGCGCTGGGGTTGGAAATCGTGCGCAAGTCGCTCGAGAGCCCACTCAAGACCATCGCCTCCAACGCCGGCGCGGAAGGCTCGGTCGTGGTCGAGAAGGTCAAGGAGCTCAAGACCGGTCATGGCTTCAACGCCCTCACCGGCGAGTATGTGGACATGATGAAGGCCGGTATCGTGGATCCCGCCAAGGTGACCCGCACCGCCCTTCAGAACGCCGCCTCCATCGCCGCGATGGTGCTCACCACCGAGACCCTGGTGGCCGAGCTTCCCGAGGACCAGAAGGGCAAGACGGCCGCTTCCGACTACTGATCTCGCGGGCAGAGTGATGCAGAAGTTCTGCGTCACCGTGCCATCAACAGAAGGGCCGGTCCTCGCGGACCGGCCCTTTCTTCATGGGTGCGCCCGCAACCAGAGGTGCAGCCAGCGCAGGTAGATCCAGCCCGGGTCGGTGCGGCGAGCCTCGGGGGGATAACCATTGGGCCATTTCTTGTCGGCCAGGTCGAGAAAGTCGGCCACCACCGGCCGTCCCAGCGACACATCGTTGTGACCGTAAACCTGGTGGGCGGGGATGGAGAACCGGCGCATCAGCCAGCGCACCAGGCAGAACGAGGCGTAGAGTTGGCGGGGGCGACTGAGCAGATCATCCTGGTTGAGGGCCACCATCTCCACCGAAAGGGCCTTGTGGTTGACCCCATAGGCCCCCGTACAGCGAAAGTCCAGCGGCAAGAGTTGGTAGACCGTGCCGTCCCTGTCCACCATCAGGTGAACGCTGGGGTGGCCAAAGCTGACCCCGGTCCCGTTCCACATGCCGCCTCCGCGCACGAACCCGTTATAGACCCCGGTGGCCGAAGAGGTGACCGTGAAGTGCATGCAGATGGCGCTGGGACGAAAACGGACTCGTGCATCCCCGTAGTGACGCAGGAAATACTCGCTGTATTCGGCCTCCCACTCTTCGTAGGGGAGAAACCAGGGCTCCAGGACCGGCGCTCGGTATGGCTTGTTTAGAAGACTCCGGGGGATGGGATGGGCCAGGTCGATGGCCCCGTTCATGGCCATCCGCCGCAGAGCCAGAACATCGTCGACATCGGGCCGGGAGCTGAGCGCCCAGAGCAAGAGAAGCCAGATCACCGGGAGTGATTCGCAGCCCCGCAGGAAAGCCCTTGCCACGAGCGAATGCCCCGCCCTACCTGCATTCAATCCGAAGGAGCGAGCTGTGTCCAATCCGCACCTGACCGACTACAACGAATCCGAGCGCACCGAGTACATGATGGTGGTGGCCTCTATGGCCGGAGCCGATGGCGACGTGACCACCGAGGAGATCTACGCCATTCGGGCCCTCAGCCTGCACTTCGTGCTCGGTCCCGAAGCGCGCGGACAGGTGATGGCCTCCTGCACCGCCACTCCCGAGGAGATGGAGCAAGTCATCAAGCGCTTCGCCGAGAGCCGCCTCAAGTTCAGCCTGCTGCTCGACCTGGCCAACATGGCCTGGGCCGATGGCGCCCTGAAGGAGCCGGAGGAGGCCGAAATCCATCGCCTGGGCGGCCTGATGCAGGTCGAGCCCAAACAGATCAAAGCGGTGCTGAGTTTCGCCGAGACCCTGAGCAAGAACCCCACCCAGGAGCAGGTCGAGCAGGCGCTCAAATCGGTCGAGGCGGCCGGGGTGGACCGCAATGCACTGGCCCTCTCGGCCACCCTGTACGCCCAGCAAAGCAAGTACGCAGCCGTAAGCGCTTTGTTCTCGCTCAGTTAAGGCATGGATCTCTCCGCTCGAGTCCGAGCCCTGAAGCCGTCCAGCACCCTGGCCGTAACGGCCAGGGCCAAGGCTTTGAAGGCCGCCGGCGTGGACGTGATCAGCTTCGGAGCTGGCGAGCCCGACTTCGACACGCCGGCTCACATCAAGGCTGCCGCCATCCAGGCCCTGGAACAGGGCAAGACCAAATACGAGCCTTGTGCCGGCACACCGGAAGCACGCCAGGCGGTGGCTCGCTACATGACCACCCGGCACGGCCTGCCGAGCAAAGCCGAGAATGTCCTGATCTCCTGCGGAGGCAAGCACGCCCTGTACCTGGCCTTCATGGCGGTCATGGACCCCGGGGACGAGTTGCTCCTGCCCGCCCCCTACTGGGTCAGCTACCCTGAGCAAGCCCGTCTGGCCGGTGCCACGGTGCGCGAAATTCCAGCTGGTGTCGAGTCCGATTTCAAGATCACCCCCGAGCAGCTCGAGCAGGCCATTTCGCCCCAGAGCCGGGTGCTGGTCATCAACTCGCCTTCCAATCCCACCGGCACGATGTACTCCCCGGCCGAGCTGAAAGCCCTGGCCGACGTGGTGGCGCGCCATCCCCGCCTGATCGTCTTTGCCGACGATATTTACGAGCGGCTCGTCTATGGCGAGGAGCCCTTCGTCAGCTTTGCCACTTTGAACCCGGCCGTGCAGACCGTCACCTTCAACTGCCTGAGTAAGAGCTACGCCATGACCGGCTGGCGCATCGGCTTCACCGTGGCCGATCCCGGTTTGATCAAAGCCATGGACAGCTTGCAAGGCCAGATGACCTCCAACATCACCAGCTTCTGCTTCCCGGCGGTGGTGGCCGCCCTGGATGGCCCCCAGGACGAGGTGGAGCGCATGCGCCAGGCATTTGCCCAGCGGGGCGCCCACATCCACCGTCGCCTGAGCGCCCTGACCGGTATCCGTTGCCCGCGGCCAACGGGTGCCTTCTACGTCTTCCCCGACATCAGCGAGGCCGTATTCGGCAAGCTCGACCCGAAAGGACGCTTGCTCGACTCAGCGGCGGCCTTCGCCGAGAGCCTGCTTGAGCACGCCCAGGTGGCAGTCGTTCCGGGCGAGGATTTTGGGGGACCAAACCAGGTTCGCCTCAGCTTTGCCACTTCGCTCGAGCAGATCGATGCCGGCCTGGATCGCCTGGAGAGCTACCTGGCAAGCTTGAAACAGGCGGTTTCTCGCTGATCTGCAGCCGATGAGGCTTGTCCTTCGAGCTCTAACCCTCTATCTGCTCATCGGTCTGAGTGCTCTGGCCCTGGCCCAGCCCCCCACTCCCACGCCGCTGGCCACGCCGGAAGGGGATCCGGTGCCGACCCCGGTCGATGCGGGCTCGCTTCGAGCCGCCAAGGAGGTTCCTCCCCAGTCCGTGGTCAAGCTCGACGGCCTGCCGGTGCTTACCGTAGGACCCACCGAGAGCCTGGATGCGCCCACCCGTGCCAGAGAGCTGCAGGCCGAGTTGCAGGAGCTGATCGACGCCGATTTTCCTGGCGAGCCCAGCATCAAGGTCCAGCGCAACGAAGACCTGTCCGAGGTGGTCGTGCAGGGGAAGGTCCGCATCCCGATTCTCGACAGCGACCTGGTGGCCAATGGACAGACCCGAGAGCAACTTGGCCAGACCTGGCTGAAGGCCCTCAGGGCCTCCTTTAAGCTGGCGGCCGCCGAACGGGCCGAAGGGCACCTGCTCTGGCTGCTCCAGTGGCTGGCGGTGGCCGCTCTGCTCGCCGTGGGGTTGGACCTGGCCAGCGTCTGGGCCTTCCGGCGCTTCCTCCGGCTTCCCGGCTGGAGCCCTCGGTTCGTCATCTGGACTTCCTTCCTGGCTCTGGCCCTGACCAGCTTCCCCAGCACCCGGCCGGCCGGCCTCTGGGTGACGAGCAAGGTGGTCTATCCCCTCGTGTGGCTTGCCCTGGTCATCTTGCTGACCTACCTCGCGCTGGGCGTGGGGCGCCGGACCCTGCGCTACTACTTCGCGGCCATGGAGCGTTACAACGAGAGCAATCCTGCCTCAGGGCCGCGCTGGCGTCAGCAACTGATGATGTATCACCAGTTGGCACGAATTGCCGTGGGGCTCATCGTCATTCTGGCCGCCGTCTTGATCTATTTCGGGGCGCTGGGGGTGGATCTCTGGGCCATCGTGACCGGGGCAGGTTTCGTCACGGCTGCCATCGGACTGGCCGCCCAGGACATGCTCAAGGACTGGGTCGCCGGGATCAACATCGTGCTGGAGGACCAGTTTGGAGTCGGGGATCTGATCCGCATCCAGGGGGCCGAGGGCCGGGTGGAGGCCTTCACGATGCGCGTAACCCGCATCCGCGACGTGGAGGGGAGCCTGATCACGATCCCGAACTCGACCTTGCGGATGGTGAGCAACCTGTCCAACACGTGGTCTCAGGTGGACCTGAAGATCCCCGTGAGCTACAACGCCGACATCCGCCGAACGCTCGAAGTGGTCGAGCAAGAGGCGCAGAAGCTTCTGGCCGACTGGCCGGACAAGGTGGCTGAGCCGCCCGAGGTGCTCGGGCTCGATCAACTGGGCGAGTCGTCCTTGGTGGTGCGAATGATGGTGCGGACCTTTCCGCTGATGCAGTTCCCGGTTCGTCGCGAGCTGCTCTTGCGGATCAAGGAGCGCTTTGACAGAGAAGGCATAGAGATTCCCTATCCGCAGCGGGTGGTCTGGCTGCGCCAGATGACCACCGGAGACGAGGAGTCAGGGGGCGAGGGAGGCTAGATAGCGTGTTCAAGAAGATCATGGGCATGTTCGGGGGGTCGAAAGGCCCTGCCGTCAGCGAGGGGGGCGAAGTCTCCAAGTGGGCCTCCTACGGGGAGGCGGAATGGAAAGACCTCTTCGCGGGCCTGGTGCAGGCGGGCGACCTGGAGGAGGTCTACAAGCACATCCTCCTCTGCCCGCTCCACTGGTCGGTGGGCTTGCTGGGCTTTCTGCAACAGTCCAGCTTCCAGCCAGCCGATCCGGGTGATCAGGCCACCTACTCCAAGTTGTGCAGTTTGAGCCCGGCTCCCGACTGGCCCTTGATGATCCCCCAGCCGGTCCAGGTGGGCAGCCTTTCCCATCGGGGCAAAGGCGTGAGCCTGATCTTCTCGACCGACGGGCAGAACCTGGTGACCATCGACGCAGGCGGAGACATCAACGTCTGGCACGCCCCCGACGAGCGCACCCTGCAGCGCATTCAGCCCACCGCGCCGGTGCCGGTGGAGTCACGCACCGTTTCCCCTGACTTCAAGTTCTGCACGACCAGCTCGCAGGACGCCATCCGCGTCTGGAACCTGCACACCGGCGATCTGGTCTCCAAATTCCGCTGGGAGTGGAGCGAAGGCACTTCCCCGGCCATCCTCAGCTCGCCGGCCGACTCGGTGATCGCCTGTTGGTTCTCGGATGACAAGATCCGGCTGATTGAGCCTTTGTCGGGCGAGATCCGCCACACCCTGACCGGTCATGATGACCTGGTGACCAGTTGTGCCTTCACAGCCGACGGCAAGCTCTTGATCTCGGGCGGCAAGGATGCCTCGGTGCGGATCTGGGACGTGGAGACCGGGCAGATGCTGCACTTCCTCGAGCGCCGCACGGGCGGCGAGGCAGTCACCCACGTCTCCCTCTCGCTGGACGGCAATTTCCTGCTGGTGAAGCGCGAGAACTCCCCCCTGCAGATCTTCGACCCCCCCACCCGTCGCCAGGTTTGCGAGGTTCGTATGGGCAAGGGCGTGGATATGGCCACCCCGGTCTACTCACCCACCCACGACACGGTTGCACTCGTCCTGCTGAAGGCTCAAGAGGACAAGGAGTCCCAGATGCGCGTCGCC
This sequence comes from Candidatus Xenobia bacterium, assembly GCA_045863235.1. GTDB lineage: Bacteria > Vulcanimicrobiota > Xenobia > Xenobiales > QWHO01 > QWHO01. Next base: position 89,242 of record BTUM01000009.1, read on the forward strand.
ATCTATGAAATGGCCACCGGACGCCAGATCCGCGACCTGCCTCCGACCTACCTCAATTTCCCCTCCCCGGTCTATTCCGCTGACGGGGAGTTCCTGGCCGCCACCGGTGCCGACCATGCTGTCCTCTGGCCAGTCAAAGGAAACGGGCAGGACGCAATCTGTAAGAGAGAGGCATGGACCCTGGCCTTTGCCCCCAACGGCCAGATCATGGCTGCGGGAGAGCGGGACAAGCGCATTCGCCTGTTCAGCATGCCCGAGACGCGGGAGGTAGCCGATCTCGGCTCGTGGCAGCAGTGCCGCTACCTCTCCTTCTCGCCCGACTCGGGCATCCTGGCTGCGGTGGGAGATGACCGCTCGGTCCGGGTTTTCCGGGTGGCGCTCACCCAGCCGATGGCTCTGATGGGCAAGCGCGAGATCGACCTGGCCAAGAAATACTCCACCACGGTGGAGGGAGAGCCCGGCAAAGCCTGGAGCTACCTGGGAGAAGTTCTGGCCGCCCGCACCCGCAAGCCAGCCTGAGTTGATCCCCCGGCATCGCTTCGACCTTCGGGCTGAGGATTTAGGCGAAGCGATCCGACTCTCTCTGTCATGGCGCCAGACCGGGGCGCGGGTCGAGAGACAGTGGGCACCGGGAACGATAGCCTGCCTCTCGGTCCGCAGCGGCTTTGACCTGCTGCTCTCGGCCCTGGCCCTGCCCCGTGGCTCGCAGGTGCTGGTCTCGGCGGTGACCATCCCGGACATGATCGGTCTGCTCGAGAGCCACGGCCTGGTGCCCATCCCTGTGGACCTCGACCCCGAGACCCTGGAGCTCTGTCCGCGCTCCCTGGCGGCCGCCCGGACCCATGAAACCAGGGCAATCCTCGTGGCCCATCTCTTTGGCAGCCGCATCTCCCTCGAGCCCGCCCTGTCGCTGGGCCTCCCGGTCTGGGAAGACTGCGCTCAGGCCTTCTGTGGTCCGAGCTTCACGGGTCATCCCGCCGCTCAGGTCAGCATGTTCAGCTTTGGCCTGATCAAGACCTCGACCGCGCTGGGCGGGGCCCTGATGGTGGTGCGGGATGACAGGCTCGAGGCAGGCATGCGAGCGATCGAATCGCGCTGGCCAGCCCAGCCCGATCGGGAGTTGGGGCGGCGGGCCTTGAAGGTCCTGGCCCTGCAGCTCCTGGGCCAACCCGTTTGCCTGGATGGTTTCGTCGCCCTGTGCAGGCTCCTGGGCCTGGACTATGACCGGGTGCTGCGCCAGAGTACCCGCAGCTTTCCCGCCAACCGCCTGCTCGAGTCCATCCGTCGCCGCCCCAGCCCGGCCCTGCTCGAGTTCCTGGCCCGTCGACTGGCCGCCTACGACCCCACCCGACTCGAGTCCCGACGCCGCTTCCGAGCCGCCTTTCTGGCGAGCCTGCCGCCCAGAGTCTGCTGGCCAGGGCGGGGGGCGAACGTGCACCATCACTGGGTGGTGCCGGTTCTGGCCCGCGAGCGGCTCACGACCCTTCGCCAGGCAGGCTTTGACGCCACGCAGGGCAGCAGTCTCGTGGTCGTCCCCTCGCGCGAAGGCGCCCAACCGGCCCACCAGGCCCATCGGATGCTGGCCGAGACCATCTACCTTCCCCTGCATCCCGACCTCAGCCCCACCCAGCTCAGCCGCCTGCGCCAGTCCCTGCTCGCGTAGGCAAGGGAGCCGTTGGGACGCTTTGAGACGCTGGTCTGCGGCCGTTTCAACGCTCCTCAAAGCGCGCCCGAAACGCGTCCTCGAGACGCTGCTCCACTTCCTCCATCGGAGGAGTGCGGGCCAGTTCCCTGGCCAGCGAGGTGACGCCAGCGTTGCGAATCCCGCAGGGAACGATCAGCTCGAAGCCGGAAAGCTCCGGACCGACGTTCAGGGCCAGGCCGTGCGAGGTGACCCAGCGGCTGACCCGCACGCCCAGGGCACAGATCTTCTGGCCCCGCACCCAGATGCCGGTGCGGCCGCTTACCCGCTCGCCGGTCAGCTCGTAGGTGGCCAGGAGGTCGAGCACGACTTGCTCGAGGTCGCGCAGGTAGCGATGCAAGTCGGCCCGGTCCCCGGCGGCCAGGTCGAAGATGGCGTAGCCGACCAGTTGCTGCGGACCGTGATAGGTCAGCTGGCCACCCCGGTTGGTGACATGCAGCTCCACTCCCCGGCGATCGAGCTCCTCACGGGACACGAGCAAGTCCTCGAGTTGCCCCTGGGAGCCTACCGTAATGGTGGGCGTATGGCGCAACAAGAGCAGGGTGTCGCAAATCAGGCCCTGCTTACGTTGCTCGACCAGTTGCGACTGCAACTGCTGACCGGCCTCATAGCCGATCAGCCCGAGACGACGGACGGTCACATCGCTGACTCGGGGAACTCCTGAAGCGTGGCCTTGACCCGGCCCATGAAGCGGTCGGCCGTGGCTCCGTCGATGATTCTATGGTCGAAGCTGAGCGCCATGTACACCATATGGCGGATGGCGATGGCGTCCTCCTCGGTGACCACGGGCCGCTTCGTGATCGCCCCCATGCCCAGAATCGCCACCTGAGGCTGGTTGATGACAGGGGTTCCCACCAGGCTCCCGTAGATGCCCGGGTTGGTGATGGTGAAGGTTCCCCCCTGCACCTCCTCGGGAGCCAGCTTCTTGGTGCGAGCCCGCTCAGCCAGGTCAGCCAGGGAGCGGGTCAAACCGAGCAAAGACTTCTCCTCGGCCCGGTGCACCACCGGCACGATCAGCCCCCAATCCAGCGCCACAGCCATACCCAGGTTGACGTTGGAGTGGTAGTAGACCTTCTTGTCCACCACCGAGCTGTTCAGGATGGGGAACTCGTTGAGGGCCTCCACCACGGCCTTCATGACGAAGGGCGTGTAGGTCAGTTTGACCCCCTTGCTCTCGTAAGCCGTCTTGTGCTTGGAGCGCAGCCGTGCCACCCGGGTCATATCCACTTCGAAGAAGGTACACACGTGAGCTGAGATCGCCTGGCTCATCACCATGTGCTCGGCGATCTTCTCGCGCATGGGCGAGAACGGCTCCGAGCGCTGGCCCGGCAGGGGGGTGTGCAGGAAGCGGGCGGGCACCGCCTGGACGGCGGCCGCCGCCGCGGGGGCAACCTCGGGCTTGCTCTCGAGGAAGGCCAGGATGTCCTGCTTGGTGACCCGTCCCGAGACTCCGCTGCCCGGCCCCACCCGGGCCAGATCGACCCCGTGCTCAGCGGCGATCTTGCGCACCAGCGGCGAGGAGCGCACGCGACGCAGCTCCTCGACCGATGGAATCCCCGAGTTGCCGCCCGACCTTGCGCCCACCAGCTCGCGAACGGGAGCTGGAGCGACGGGGGCGGCGGCCACCACCGTCGCGACGGGAGCCGCCACCACCGCGGCCGGGGGCGTCGCGACTGGAGCCGCTCCGGTCGCGCCGATGCGCCCCACCGTCTTGCCGACCTCCACCGTGACCCCGGGGCCCGCCAGGATCTCGAGCAGCACGCCCTCGGCCGGAGACGGGATCTCCGCGTCCACTTTGTCGGTGGACATCTCGAAGAGGGGCTCGTCCTTCTTCACGAGCTGGCCCACCTCTTTGAACCACTTGACGATGGTTCCCTCAGCGATGCTTTCGCCCATCTGGGGCATGATGACGTCGGTCATAGAGCGTTCCTTTCAATATTGAAGAAGGTCCCGGGCGGCCCCGAGCAACTGCTCGACACCGGGCAACCAGGCCTTCTCCAGGGGTGGGCTGTAGGGCGTGGGAGAGTCGGGCGCGGCCACCCGCACGATCGGTCCGTCGAGGTACTCGAAGGCTTTCTCGGCGATGCGGGCCGAGAGCTCGGCGCCCGGTCCCAGGTTCTTGCACGTCTCGTGCAGCACGATCACTTTGTTGTTGCGGCGGACGCTGTCGAGCATGGTGTCCTCGTCTAACGGCACCAGCGTGCGCAGATCCACCACCTCGACCGAATGGCCATCTGCGCTCAAAGCTTCAGCCACCTCCAGGGCGGTGTGCACAGTTGCCCCGTAGGTGATGATGGTCAGATCGGTCCCGCGCCGGCGGACGGCGGCCTGGCCCAGGGGCACCAGGCCGTCCCCCGTGGGCATCTCGCCCCGAATCCGGCGATACAGGAACTTGTGCTCCAGGAACAACACGGGATCGGGATCGCGGATGGCAGCCTTGAGCAGGCCCCGAGCGTCCTCGGCGGTGGCCGGGAAGGCGATCTTGAGGCCCGGAGTAGGCATGAAATGGGCTTCCGGGCACTGCGAGTGGAAGGCGCTGCCGCTCACTCCGGCTCCGCACGGCCCGCGCACTACGATGCTCACCCCCTGACCCCAGCGATAGCGACAAAGGGCTGCGAAGTTGACCAGCTGGTTGTAGCCGCAGGCAATGAAGTCGATGAACTGCATCTCCACCACCACTTTGAGGCCCAGCATGGATGCCCCGATGGCAGCCCCGATCATCCCCGACTCGGAGATGGGGGTGTCCTTCACGCGATTCTCCCCGAAATGCTCTTGCAGGCCCTGGGTGACCTTGAAGGCGCCGCCGAAGTGGCCGATATCCTGGCCGATCAGGTAGACGGTGGGGTCCTGCTGCATCTCTTCGAGCAAGGCCTGGCGGATGGCCTCGAGATACGTGGTGCCTCTGCCGGAGGCAGCCTCGGCCTGCCCCAGGTGGGGCTTCTCGGTGGTCAGGCTCACGCGAAGACACCCCCGAAAGCAAAGCTGGGATCGGGCATGGGGCTCTCATCCGCCAGACGCGCCTCGGCCTCGACTTCGCGCTCGACCTCCTGGTCGATGGTCTCCAGTTGGGCCCGCTGATCGGCCAGGCGCTTGCGAAGACGGTCGAGCGGATCTTTGGCGCGCCACTCCTCAAACAGCGCCGGGGGCACGTAGCGGGCGTCGTCATGCTCGGCATGGCCGCGCATGCGCATGGTCTTGCACTCGAGAAAGAACGGCCCCTGGCCGCTGCGGGCGTGCTGCACGGCGCGGCGAGCGGCTTGGAATACCACCAGCACGTCGTTGCCATCCACGGTCTCGGCCGGAATGCCGTAGGCTCTGGCCCGGTCCGCGAGGTCGGTGATGGCCATCTGCTGGCTGGTCGGAGTGGAGTAGGCATACTGGTTGTGCTCGCCGACCACCACCAGGGGAAGCTTCCAGACCGCGGCGAGGTTCATGCCTTCGTGGAAGTCACCCGTCGAGGTGCCTCCGTCGCCGATGTAGGTCATCGCCACCAGGTTCTTGCCCTGCTCGCGGCCGGCCCAGGCGATACCGGCGCAGACCGGGATCATGGCTCCCAGCATCGAGATGGGGGCGATCACGCCCTTGCTCACGTCCCCGAAGTGAGTATTGCAATCACGCCCTCCCGTGGGGGAACCGGCTTTGGCCATGTACTGCATGAACAGGTCGCGCGGGCGATAGCCGCGCATCAGGAAGACTCCCGCATTGCGGATCAAAGGAGCCACTATGTCTTGCGCCTCGAGAGCCGCGGCCGTGCCCACCGATATCGCCTCCTGGCCCAGGCTGCGGTAGACTCCGCCCACCACCTTGTTCTGGCGGTAGAAGCTCACGAGCCGCTCCTCCACGGCCCGATTGAGCGCCATCCAGCGGTACAGCTCGAGCTCGGTCACGCCGGCACGGGCTCCTTCTTGCGCACGGGCGGCGGAATGTAGTGGATGGGCGTGCCGAAGACGCCGTGAGCGGCCTCCATGATCGCCTCTGGCAGGGTGGGGTGGGCGTGGATGGTACGGTAGAGCTCCTCCACCGTGGCCTCGCACTGCAGGGCCACGCAGGCCTCGGCGATCAGGTCGGTGGCCGAGGGGCCTATGATGTGCACCCCGAGCAACTCGCCATATTTGCCCTCGGCCACGATCTTGACCAGCCCTTCCGTCTCGCCGATGATGGCCGCCTTGCCCAGGGCCGCCCAGGGGAATCGGCCGACCTTGACGTCGTAACCCTTCTCGCGGGCCTCGCGCTCGGTCAGGCCCACGCTGGCCACCTCGGGATGGGTATAGGTGGCTCCCGGAATCTTGCCGTAGTCGATGGGACGCACGGCATGTCCGGCGGCGTGCTCCACCGCCAGAATCCCCTCGGCCGAGGCCACGTGGGCCAGCTGAGGGCCGGGAGTGAGGTCGCCGATGGCATAGACACCGGGCAGGTTGGTGCGCCCGAACTCGTCTACCTTGACCCGACGCCCGTCGAGCTCGATGCCCACCTCGGTCAGGCCGGCTGTATTGGGGAATCGGCCCACCGACAGCAGCAAGGTCTCGGCCTCGAGCGTCTCCTTGCTGTCCAGCGTGAGCTTCACTCCCCCGGCGGTGGTGGCGATCGTCTCCACTTTCGTGGAGGTACGGATGGGAATGCCCTGTTTGGCGAACGACCTGGTCAGTTCGGCCGAGATCTCCTCATCTTCTGCCGGCAAGGCTCGAGGCAGCATCTCGATGACCTTCACCTTCGTCCCAAAGCGATTGTAGATGGAGGCGAACTCGAGGCCCACGGCTCCGGCCCCGATCACCAGCATGGAGGCCGGCACCCGGTCGAGCTTGAGGATCTCGTCGGAGGTGAACACCTTCACGCCATCCACCGTCACGCCAGGCAACACGATGGGAGAAGAGCCGGTGGCCAGCACGATGGTGGTGGCCTCGAGCGGGGTCCCGTCGACTTCCAGCAGGCCGGGCTTGATGAGCCGGCCGGTGCCGGTCAGGGAGCGGATGCGACTTTTCTTGATCAGACCGTCGATGCCGCGGGCCAGCCTGGATACGGCGTCGTTCTTCTTTGCCTGCATCTTGCCAACGTCCAGGCGCAGGTTGTCGACCAGCACCCCGTACTCGGCGGAGCGCTTCATCTCGCCGTACATGTGGGCGTAGTGGAGCAGGGCCTTGGTGGGAATGCAGCCGCGGTGCAGGCAGGTACCTCCCAGAAAAGGATCCTTCTCCACCAGGGCCACCGTCATCCCCAGCTGGGCGGCCCGAATCGCCGCCACATAGCCCCCGGGGCCACCGCCTATGATTGCCAGATCGACCTTATCGCTCACGTGAACCTCCTGGAAACTCGACCAGAACCGGCCGGAGGCTTTTCCAAGCGCGGCTTTTCTCCTTCGTTGCAGGCGTTCAGCCAGCAGCGCCGGCCAGACGTTTGCTGGCCGCCAGGGGGGTCTCTTTGCCATACATGACACTGAGAAAGCCCGGCAGCCAGTGGTCCAGGGCCGTCAAACTGACCTCGAGCAGCGGACCCAGCACCGACTCAGGCAGCAACCCGGTCGGGCCGGCGTCAAAGGCGGCGCGATAGCGTATCTCCGAGCGTTCGAGCTGGAAGTTCCCCAGACTGAGGCTGGAGTTGGTGCGCGTCAGGAACTCCAGCACCGGGGTCTGGGAGCGTGGGGGGATGGTGACCGGGGCCCGGCTGAGAAATCGGCAGATGCTGCCGTGCATGGCCACTTCGCAGCGCCAGCGGGCTCGCTCGCCCACCACGTGCAATATCAGCTTCTCCTCGCGCCGGGTGGGACTCTGGCCGGCTGCCCGTAGAAAGGCCGTCAACTGCTCCTGGGCGGGCGACTTGCGGCGGGTGGGCTCGGGCAGGGGAAACTGGGGCAACTCCGTCGACCCGCCTTCGGAGACCCGGATCAGGGCCGGCAGGGCCAGGTCCAAAATGCGCGGCGGAGTGAGCAGTAAGGGGCGAAGAAGCTCGGTCGAGGGCTCGGCCTGACCGAGCTCGAGGCAGGTGCGCAGCCGGATGTCGCCGTGAAGATAGTCCAGCTCGAAGCAGCCCAGATCGAGGCGCACATTGATCCGGTTCAAAAAACCTGCCATATCGGGCCTGCGACGGGCTTGTACCGGACAGAGGGCCACACTGCTCAACCGGGTCGGGCCGCACTGCGAAATGACCAGGGTCCACTTGAGGTCCTTGCTCTGCAGGGGGACGCTCAAACCCTCCTCGCTGACCCCGAAATCCCAGCGATCGGCTCGCAGCAGCTCGGCGATCGGCTGCAACAGATCGATCAGAGGGTGCCTCCAGCAGCCAGGATCTCCATCGCCTCCCGGGGGGTCGTGTGGCCGTACAGAACGGCCAGAAGGCCCGGGAGAAAGAAGTCCATGCGGTGAATGTTGGTGTAGAGCAGGGGACGAAAGAGATTGTCGCTCAGCTCCCCGTCGAACACGTCCAGGCTGGTGCGGTAGCGAATCTCCCCGCGCTCGGAGATCAACTCGAACTGGCCCAGCGAGACCGAAAAGTTGGCCCGACCCAGGAACTCGACAGCCACCAGGCGGCGCTCGGGAGGGATGTTGACGGGACAGAAACTGTCGATGACCACCTGGTAACCGCGTCGCTCCTCCAGTCGCTCCTCGACCGAGACGGAATAGTAGCCGTGCTTGCCCGAGTAGCGCAGCCGCAGCACGCCCTCCTCCAGCTCATAGGGCCAGCCGTCTCGTTCCAGGAACTGCCCCACGAAGGTCAGGATCTTGCCCATCACTCACCGATGATCTTGACCAGCACCCGTTTTCTTCGTCGGCCGTCGAACTCGGCGTAGAAGATCTGCTCCCAGGGGCCGAAGTCGAGCCGTCCGGCGGTCACCGCCACCACCACCTCGCGACCCATGACCTGGCGCTTGAGGTGGGCGTCCGCATTGTCTTCTCCGGTTCGGTTGTGACGATACTTGGAAGTGGGGGCGTGGGGCGCAAGTTGCTCGAGCCAGTCATCGTAGTCTTGAATCAGTCCCGGCTCGTCGTCGTTGATGTAGACGCTGGCCGTGATGTGCATGGCGTTGACCAGGCAGAGCCCCTCCTGGATGCCGCTCTCCTCCAGAATCTCCTGCACTTGAGAGGTGATGTTGAGGTAATTGCGCCGCTCGGGAGTCTCGAACCAGAGATGGCGTGTGATCGACTTCAAGAGCGGGCTCCTGTCTTGTGGAGAAGCCAGAAGGACGCGTAATTGTTGCAGATGTGGATCACCACCGCCAGGGCCAGGTTGCCGGTCAGCAACACCAGCCCTCCCATCAGCAAGCCGGTCAGGAAGGCCCAGCCGGCCATCCAGACCATGCGGCGGTCGCCCAGGTGGAGGAGGGCAAAAAGCAGGCTGGAAGGCACCAGCCCCAACTCGGTCAACAGGATGCCCCGAAACAAGACCTCCTCGCCGAAACCGGAAGCCAGTGCCACCATCAGCTTGCCGCCGGGCGAGAGCACCCGGGCGATGGGACCCATGCACTCCTCGCGCAGCCAGCGCACCGACTCAAATTGCCGGGAGAGGCCCTCGAAGAGCCTGTGGCTGATGAAGGCCAACCCGAGCCCCAGGGCGGCCCCGCCCACCAACCCGAGATTCCAGTGCAGGGCCTTCCACCAGGAGATCCCCCGCAAGAAACCCCAGACCAGTGCAAGAAAGACGTAGGCAAGCTGCATCTTGAGCAGAAGCAGGAGCACGCTGTGGCGGGAGGGCTTCAGGGCCGCAGGAGGCTCGGCTGAGGGCGGTGGCACGACCGGGGTTTCGGCCGCGCGAAGACGCCCTCCTTCAGAAAAGAAGCGAGCGGTCCACCGCGGCCAGGTCGCGGCAGCCGCACAGGGCCAGCGCCTGATCCAGCTCGTTGCGTAGAAGGCCCAGCAGGCTGCGCACTCCCTTCTCCCCGTCCACGGCCAGTCCCCACAGGATGGGACGGCCTAACAGCACCGCCCGGGCCCCCAGGGCCAGAGCCTTGACGATGTCGGTGCCGCGCCGCACCCCTCCGTCCACCAGCAGTTCGCCTCGACCGGCCATGGCCTCGGCCACCCGCGGCAGAGCCCGAATGCTGGCCACGGCCGTGTCCAGCTGTCGTCCCCCGTGATTGGAGACGACCACGCCGGCGGCCCCGTGCTCGAGCGAGCGCACTGCGTCGTCGGGGCGCACCACACCCTTCACCAGCACCGGCAGTCCGGTCAGGCCGCACAACCATTCCAGGTCCTTCCAGCCCAGGTCAGGATCGAGGTGCTGCAGGGCGTAGGCCGCCAGGCCCGAGTCCTGCTTCACCCCGGGGATGGCCGGAGCCGCGGGCATATTCTTGACCTCCAGCCCGGGTGGCAGGCGGAATTCGTTGCGCACGTCCCGCTCGCGACGGCCGAGCACGGGGGCGTCCACGGTCAGAACCAGGGCCTTGCATCCGGCGTCGCGGGCTCGCTCCACCAGGGCCTTTGTTCCGCCCCGGTCCTTGTAGATGTAAACCTGGAAGAAGACCGGTCCGCTGGCCGCCTTCACCACCTCTTCCAGGGCCACGTTGGAGAGAGTCGAGAGACAGAAGATGCTGCCTTCTCCCGTAACCGCCCGCACGCTGGCCAGCTCGGCCTCGGGGGTGGCCAGCCCGTGAAAGGCCGTCGGCGCGGCCAGAACCGGAAGCGAGACGGGGTGCCCCAGGATGCTGGTGGAAAGATCGCGCCGCTCGCCGACCGAGGCCAGGACCCGATAGGCCAGCGCCAACTCGCGGTAGGCCTTCCGGTTGGCGTCCAGAGTGAGCTCGTCATCCGCTCCGGCGGCGTAGTAGCCGTAAGCCATGGGGTCGAGCAGCTGGCGGGCCTGCTGCTCGTAGTCGTCCAGATTCAAGAGCATGGCCAGCCGATTCCCTTTTCCAGGAAGGGCTCCTGTCTTTGCATGCAAAATGGCAACTCCATGGCAGCCGCTCCCCTGATCGAGGAGTCCCGAGGAAACTGGTTCCTGCTCCTGTCGAAAGCTTACAAGTTCCCACCCGGAATGGCCCTGAGCCTGGTGGTGCTGGGGGCCTACGCATCAGTCCTGTGCCTGGGCGACTTCCACTTCAACTGGTGGGACATCGAGCTTCCCCTGACCCTGCACAGTCTGCTCGGCTTCGTGGTCAGCTTGCTGCTGGTCTTTCGCACCAACTCGGCCTATGAGCGCTGGTGGGAAGCCCGCAAGCTGCTGGGTAACCTGAATGACAGCGGACGTTACGTAGCCCTCAAGCTGCGCTCGCTGGCCAAACTGGGCCTGGACGAGCGGCACCGCCTGGCCGAGTGGCTCTGCGCCTACGTGTGGAGCATCAAAGAGCACTTGCGCGACCGTAATCATGAGTACAGCTCCACCCTGGTGCCGCCCGACTATCGGGTGGCTTACCTGCACTCGCCTCACAAGCCGATCTTCTTGATGTATCGACTGGCCGAGCTGGCCAAGGGTCTGCACGAGTCAGGGCGCCTGGACGGCCACGAGCTGCAGGTGGTGGAGACGGGGCTCAAGCCAGTGGGCGATCTGGTGGGGGGGCTCGAGCGCATCAAGAACACGCCCATTCCTCTGGCCTACACGCTGCACTTGCGGCGCATCATCCTGCTCTACGTGGTCACTCTGCCGCTCGGCCTTGTGCACGACTACCACTGGTGGACGGTCCCGATCGTGATGATCACCTTTTACATCATGGCCGGCATCGAGTTCATTGGAGAAGAGATCGAAGAGCCCTTCGGCAAGGACGAGAACGACCTGCCCGTTTCGCAGATCTCGGTGCGCATCTGCCAGAGCATTTCCGCCGCCCTGGAGGTGGAGAATCCCTGCCAGCCGACCTTGATGAAGGCCTCGGTCAGCCTCAAGCCCTCCGATTATCTTCCCCAGCCGACCGGGCCCAACTGAAGGGCGGCTGGCTCGAGCGCTCGACTCAGGCGGACCTCAGGGCGCGGTCGCCCTCTTGAGCACCTGGCCGAGCAAGGCCTCCAGGTTGACCTCGCCGGTCTCTGAACAGAGGTCGAGATCCAGGGGCTTCTCGCAGTCGACTTCCGTTCGCTCGCCCGGCTCGCCGGCGGGAGGCAACACCCAGCGGCTCGCTGGAATCGTGTCCGGTCGGGACTGAACCCCGGCCGCGTGCACCAGGCGATGGGGAACCTCGGACAGAGAGCTGATGATTCGATTGTCGGAGAAACTCAGGTTGGTGGGGTACTTCACCCCGCCAGCGGTGTAGGGGCAAGGGTTGCAGAACCTCGAGCTGCTCCAGAAGTTGCCCACGTAACTGATGTCCCCGTAAGTCACGCAGCCCCCGATTTCCGCACCGTACTTGGCGCAATTGATCAGGTAGTAGGGAGGATAGGGCAACGGATCCCCCTGCCGGGGAGCCGGCCCGAACCAGGCAACTCCCACCGGGTTGTCGGCTGAGACGTTGTTCTTCAGCACGATATAGCGACTACCGCCATCGGTGTAGTAGACGTTGCTTCCGGCCGAAGGTCGCTTGTTGGTGGCCACGTTTCCCTCGATGATCAGGGGGTCGTTCTCCGAAGTGCCCTGCTGCCCGGTGGTGTAGACCGCCCCCGTATCCCAGAGCACATTCCCCCAGGCGTAGAAGCGGTTCCTGAGAATCTTGTTGCCGCTGTTGGCGGTAGGCGTGTTGTAGGTGCCCCACTCCCCGCTCACCGAGCCGGGATTGCCCGGGAACATCCCCTTGTCGAGCAGGCCCCAGCCCCACCCGATGGCGACACCTGACCAGGGCACCTCGGCGATGGTGTTGTTGGCGATGGTGGTGCGGGCGGTGAATCCGACGAAGATGCCGGCTGCGTCCGTATAGTCGATGGCCACGTTGCGCACCAGGTTGCCGGTGATGGTGTTGTCGATGGTGGCCTGACGGGCTTCGACTGGACGAGCATCCTCGGGAGCCACTCCGCCCAGGACGATGGCGGAGGAGGAGATGTTCACGAAAAGGTTCTGGTCGATCAGATTGCGCTGGCTGCCGGTGTCCAGGTCGAGCCCCACCGAGCCCAGGTTCTCGAAGATGTTGCCCCGGAACGTCAGGTCGGTGGAGAACCGAAACCGCACGTTGCCCGGGGTGCGCACCACGAACTGATCATGGCCCCAGATGTTGGGCTTGTGGTTCTGGCCCACGATGTGAAAGGCGCTCTGGTCGCTGACATAGCCATTGGGGCCGCTGGGCTCGAGCCAGGTGGCACCGGTAAAAGTCAGGCCTTCGAAACGAATGTGATGGGCCGAATCACCCTCAATCAAGGTCTCCAGGACAGGGAGCTCGACCTCGGCCGTGGCCATGTCCTCCCCCGCCCGGGGCTTATAGTAGAGCACGCCGGTGGCGCTGTTGAGATACCACTCGCCCGGCTCGTCGAGAAACTCCAGGGCGTTCTCGAACCGGGTCACCTGCCAGAAGCTCCAGGGCCCCGGCTGCAGGAGCTCTTTGATCAGGAACTCATTGGCATTGGTCCAGGCAGGCTCTTTCATCTTGATCAGGCCGGTCTTCACCGGTTGAGGCAGGGGCAAGAGCAAAGTGCCGGGCTGAAGCAAAGGGTCGATGGTGAACTCAGGATAGGGCGTGACCGAGGCCACCGGCACGCTCATCTGCTTCCACTGGGTCACGATCACCGCCTCGACCTGGTCGGGATACTGCCAGGTTGCCGGGTCTCGCCAGGCGGCGGGGTTGAGATTGGTGGGGATGAACTCGATGCCCAGTTGAATCGGAATGCCCAGAATCCAGACGAAGGCGGGCAAGAAACCGGATGGATAGTTCTCGGTGCGGGCCCGAATGGCCGGACGCCCATTGACGTAAAGTTGCCGCGTCTGGCGCTGCCCCACGACGGTACTGAAGATGTTGCGAGCCGGATCAGACAGCTGCCAGCCGGTTACCGGGATGGCACCGGAGAGAACCGCCCTTTCCCCTACCGCCGAGCGGATCACCAGGTAATGACCGTTCTGTCCCGAGTGCTCCGGCCCGATTTTGATGGGCTGAGTGAGTCGGTGGATTCCACCGTCAAGCACGATGGTGACATCCCCGGTCCAGTCTTCGTTGTCTTTCGCCGCCACATGATCCAGCGCGTGCTGTGGCGATTGAAACGGCGCGCCTGGCGTGCCGTCGCCCGGACCCGTTGCCTGCGAGGAGACGTGGACGGTCTGGCCTTGAGGCGGAGGAACGAGGATGGGCTGGTTGTTCCCGGTGACAGTTTGTCCGCCACTGGAGCAGGCGGAGGCCAGGACGGTCAGAAGCAGGAGGCCGGCGAGGATTCTCATCGGACGCGCTTCGAGGCAAGACTGAGAGCAACCTCTGCGCAACCGGCGTGACACGTCGCCCGAAGGATTGAAGTGCGAAGGCCTTGCGAAGACGACTTGATAAGCTGGAGAGTTGTCTCTAAGGTTTAACTCAGGGCCCCGGCGCCTCTGTCAACGGATCCTGATGTGCAAAACCAAAGCCCATCCAACGCTCAATGCTCAACCGGCCAGCGCCAACCCGGCCTGGGCGCCGGCGCTTGCCCCCAGGCGGTTGCCCAGAACCCCGCCCACCACCAGGCCGACCGCGCCGCCGATAGGACCGGCCACCTGGTAACCCAGCATGGTCAGGCCCAGCGGGGCCGCGATGCCGCCCACCATGCCCCCCACCGCTCCGCCCGCCAGGGCAGCGTAAGAAGCTCCGTCGCGAGCCCCCTTCTTCTGGGCGATCTCCAGGCCCCGGTGGGCGCCCAGAGCTCCCATTGCGACAAACCCCAGCACCGGGTGCTTGTAGGAAAACATCAGGCTGGCCCCGGCCGCAAGCTGGGTGCCGCCGCTGACGGCGCGCATGGTGTCCTTGTTGGACACGCCGCTGATCACTTCGCCCACCCCGTTGGCCGCCAGGCTGTAGGCCGCCACCTGGGTCAGCAGGCCCAGGCCCCAGCGCAGGTAAGGCACCTCCAGGCCGCGCGCGATGAGTTTGCCGGTCTCGCGAAACTCCTCGCGGTCCACAAAGGCCTGCATGAAGTTGGGCCGGTCGAGCCGCTCCATGGCGTCCATCTTCTCCTGGCTCACGTGGCGCAGGCGCTCGGGGTTGAGGCGATACTCAGCGTAGGTCTCGGCGAAGTCCTCCTGCTTGAGGGTTCCGGCGTAGCGCGAAACGTAGGGCGGGGCGCCGAACGGCTCGCTGGAGGAGTGCCCTCCGGTGATCACGCTGACCACCCCGCCCTCGTAGTCCCGGGTGTGACCGATCTCGTGCACGAGGGTGTAACGGAAGTTCTCGGGGTTGGTCATGCCGATGCCGGTGCGATTGATCTCGATGGAGTTGATGGCCGGGCGGGTGACCCCCAGCAGGTTGCTCGATCCCAGGCTCTCGCGCACCGAGATCGAGATCGGCCGGACGGCGTCGTACATCGGAAGCGAGTCCAGCGTCTGCCAGATCTGAGCCTTCTCAGCCGCGGTGCCGAACACGCTGGGATAGATGAAGTTGGGCAGCGCTTTGTGGGTGTAAGCCAGCGCGTTGAGTCCGTCGCCCACCGCAGAGGAGAAGCGGTCCTTCAGGCTGGGAGGAGCCGGGGGCTCTTCCTCCTGGCTCGCGGGCGGCGGCTGGGGCGTTGCCAGTTGGCGCGGAAGGATGGGGGCGGGGGCGGCGGCGACGTGCATTGCGATTGTGGCTCCAGACGGCAGGTGTCGCGGCTACCCTACCCTGAAAGAAAGCTGAAAGCGTTTCTGACATGTAACAGTCCCTCCGGCGTGGCCCGAATTCTGGTCGGTCAAACGACCTCTCCGTTGCCTCGAGCTGGGTGCTGGCCGGGGTTCTCGGCAATGGGAGCCGAGGGTGGGCTCAGTCGCGAACCGGAACGCGGACTCCGTTGACCACCACGTAGCCGTCACGGGTCTCGACCCGGCCGGCCGGCAGGGGCTCGCTGGCAGGCAGGCGGGCGGTGTATTCCAGATGCCGATCGGTGAGTCGCACGAAACCCCGCTCGTCATAGCCATAGAGCTCTCGTCGCTGGCGGTCCTCGAAGAGAAGACGCCCATCGGCAGTCTCGCCGCGCAACTCGTACTCGTTGGCCGGCAACTCGATGCGCCGGGGGGGATCGTCCAGGCGGGTGACGGCCCGGTCGTGCCGCACCAGTCGCCCCTGCACGCTGGCCTTGGGACCGAACTCGAGCACCTCGCGGCCCTCGGCGTTGAGACGCAAGATCTTGCCGCCCCCCATGTTCCAGAAGACCGTCCCTTTCGGGGTCACGTGGACATTGGGGCTCTCCCCCAGGCTCTCGCTCTCCCAGAGCTTGGAGCCATCGCTCGCGAGGCGTTGCAGGCATGACCTGCTGACGTACTGGGGAGCGAAGTGGTCCGGGTCCATGCCGGGCCCAAAGCCCATGCCGCCACGAAATCGAAAGGCGTGGGGACCACGGATCTCGATGTTGGTGACCTCCTCGACCAGCACCTCACCCCTCTCCAGGGGCCAGAAACGACCGTGATAGTAGGAGGCCTTGCCTTCGGCCGGGCGAGCCTCCAGCTTGAGCCGGCCGCTCTCCTGGCCCCCCGGCCCGATCCGCACCAGCTCGTTGCCGGCCCGGAGCATCACCCCACCTTCCGGGGTGGCCACGGGGGGTTGTGCCCGCTCGGGGGAACCCTGCACCAGCGGCTTGCCGGACTTGTCGTAGGCCTCGAGCTTGCCTTCGGCCACCAGGTAGAGGCGCCCGGAGCTATCCTGGCAGGCTTCCGAGTAGACCTTTTTGGGGAAAGCGAGTTGGGAGCGCACCTGACCGTCGCTGCCAAAGCAAACCAGGCCGTCCTGGTTCTTGACGAGCAGGCTGTCCCCATCGGGGCTGACCGTCAGGCTGGAGATGGAGGCGAAGGGGGTGGGCGACTCCCAGGCGATGGAGCCATCCGGCTCCACCCGGGACAGGTAGGTGGCCTGGCGCGACTGGTAGGCCACGTAAATCTCCCCGCGAGGGCCCGACTTGAAGGCGACCGGGCGGTAGTCCTGCTGGTCCTTCTTGAGGTCGGCGGTGTGCACCAGCAAGCGGGTGGCCGAGCCCAGCTCCACGCCCTCGGAGCCGTTTAGGCGCCGCGCGTTGACATCTTCAGGAATTGGCGCGGCGCCGTTCAACAGATTGTCTGCAGTCCCGCCCGTTCTAATTCTGCACAGTTCAACGGGCGGGACTGTAGCGCTGGCCCTCACCAGGCGCTGGCGCCAGTAGTTGCCGTTGCTGCTCAGGGGCGAGATCATGCGGCGACATCCTGCTCCGACTGGCTGAAAAAAACCTGAAAAAGGGGACGGGTCGAAAGACGCTGAGTGCGACAGCTCGCCTTGCTGACCGACCGCAAGTTCTGGCCCCTGTTCTGGACTCAATTCCTGGGTGCTTTCAACGACAGCTTCCTCAAGAACGCGCTGGTCATCTGGATCACCTACCGCTCGGTCAGCGTGCTCGGCCTCGACCACCAGATGATGGCCGTGCTGTCGAGCGGGATCTTCATCCTGCCCTACTTCCTCTTCTCAGCCACCGCCGGCCAGCTGGCCGACAAGTATGACAAGGCCTTCCTGGTGCGCTGGATCAAGACCATCGAGATCGGCCTGATGGGCCTGGCCACGGCCGGGTTCCTGCTGGCCGGCCACGGCAACCACGCTGGCATCGTGCTGTTGTTGGTGACCATCTTCCTGATGGGCACCCACTCCACGTTCTTCGGGCCCATCAAATACAGCATCCTGCCCCAGCTCGTAGGCCACGAGGCGCGGCTGGTGGGCGCCAACGCGCTGGTCGAGATGGGCACCAACCTGGCCATCCTGACCGGCACCCTGCTGGGCGGGGTGCTGATCGCCCTGGCCCAGGGCCCGGTGGTGGTCAGCCTGGCGCTGCTGGGGGTGGCCCTGCTCGGGCGGCTGGCCAGTCACTTCCTGGGCGCCACCGTGCCGGCCGTGCCCGACCTGAAAGTGGAGCTGAACCCCGCCCCGCCCACCGTGCGCATCCTGGCCTTCGTCTATCCCCAGCGGGCTGTCTGGCTCTCCATCCTGGGCAACAGCTGGTTCTGGCTCTACGGCTCGGCCTTCCTGGCCCTCTTCCCCAGCTACGGCAGGGACACGCTCCACGCCGAGGAGCACGTGGTGACGCTCTTTCTCACCATCTTCTCGGTCGGTGTGGGGATCGGCTCGATCCTGTGCGAGAAGGTCAGCTTCGACCGGCTCGAGCTGGGTCTGGTGCCCTTCGGCTCCATCGGCATGACCGTCTTCGGCGTGGACCTGTTCTTTGCCGGGGCCCCCACCGCCGGCCTGGCGGGCCCCGACCAGCTGGTCAGCCTGGAGCAGTTCCTGGCCCTGCCGGCTTGCTGGCGCATCATGGTGGACTTGCTCGGTCTGTCTCTCTTCTCGGGCCTCTTTATCGTGCCGCTCTACACCCTGATGCAGCAACGCTCGGCCGACAGCCATCGCTCCCGGGTCATCGCGGCCAACAACATCGTCAACGCCGCTTTCATGGTGACCCAGACCCTGGTGGTGATGGCTCTGCTCCACCTCCAGTTCACCATTCCCCAGATCTTCTTGCTGCTGGGCATCCTCAACGCCGTGGTGGCGGCTTACATCTACACCCTCTTGCCGGAGTTCTTCCTGCGCTTTTGCGTCTATCTGCTGGCCCACCTGATCTACCGGCTCAAGAGCTACGGGGTGGAGAAGATCCCCGAGGGCCCGGCCGTGCTGGTCTGCAACCACGTCACCTTCATCGACTGGTTCTTGATCGCCGCCGACGTGCGCCGCCCGGTGCGATTCGTGATGGACCTGAGCTACGCCCGCATGCCCTTTCTGCAGGCCATCTTTCGGGACGCCAAGGTCATCCCCATCGCCTCCGCCAAACGGAGCCCGGAGGTGCTCGAGCGCGCCTTTGAGCGCATCAGCGAAGAGCTGGAGGCGGGCGAGCTGGTGTGCATCTTCCCGGAAGGCCGGCTGACCGACGATGGCCAGCTGAGCGAATTCCGACCCGGCGTCGAGCGCATCATTCAGAAAAACCCCGTCCCGGTGGTGCCTATGGCCCTGGGAGGCCTCTGGGGCAGCTTCTTCAGCCGCAAGGGGGGCCGCGCCCTGAGCCGCTTCCGCGGCCTGTGGAGCCGGGTCACCCTGGTGGTTGGCGACCCGGTGCCCCCCGAGGAGGTCTCGGCCGGCTCGCTCCAGGTCGTGGTGCAGGAGCTGGTGCACCAGGCCGAGGACAAGCTTCGACCCGGATAGAATCCTGGCCGCCATGCGACGTTTTCTGATTGCCCTGCTGCTGCTGCTTCTGGCGCCCGTCCTGGCCCAGGCGCCCAGCCAGCTCATCCCCAACCTCACCCTGGCCAAGGAGCAGATCGAGCACTGGGTCAGCTCGGGCGAGTACGCCCGCGAATGCGAGGCCGTCAACGCCCGGGCCCGGGCCTACCTGGAGGCCAACCTGACCGGGGTGAGACGGCCGGCCCTGGTGCTGGACATCGACGAGACCTCGCTGTCCAACTACCCGCTGATGCTCTCGGAGGACTTCGGCTTCGAGCAGGCCAGCTTCGACGCCTGGGTGGAGGCCGCCCAGACGCCGCCCATCCCCTCCACCCTGGAGCTCTTCCGCTATGCCGAAAGCCGCCAGGTGGCCTGCTTCTTCATCACTGGCCGAGGCGAGGCGCTGCGCGCCTCCACCGAGAAAGACCTGCGCCACGGCGGCTACTCCGACTGGGAGGGGCTGTTTCTCAAACCCGCCGACTACCGCGAGAAGTCCATCGTGGGCTTCAAATCCGGAGTGCGCCGGCAGCTCACCGAGCAGGGCTACGAGATCCTGGTGAACGTGGGCGACCAGATGAGCGACCTCGAGGGCGGCTACGCCGAGAGCTTCTACAAGCTGCCCAATCCCATGTACTACATTCCCTGAAGGCTTTCAGCCGCCTTTCAGGCGCTCGAGCGAGAATGGGGCGATGATAAAGACTGATCGTCAGGCCCTGCTCACACGCCTGGCCGCTCTCGAGCGCCAGGGGATCTTCTGGGACTGCGACGTCTCCGCGGCCCGCAGCGACCTGGAGCTGTTCGAGCGCCACACCCCGCCCGAGGAGCCCCTGGAGCGCACCGCCGACCTCTACGAGACCCTGTTCCGGGATGAGAAAGAGCGCCATCGCGCGGTGGACCCCACCGGCCCGGCCCGCCGGGCGCTGGAGACGATTCACAGCTGCCTCGAGCCGGGCGAAGACCGGACCCGGGCGCTGGAGGCCTATCGCAAGCTCTGGAGCCACTCGCTCGAGCACGGACTCTACGAAACCCCCGGCGAACCGGTGGATCTGACCGCTCGCAAACGCTTTCAGCTCATCGACGAGCACATGCTGGAGGGAGACGACCGCGTTCACTGCGTCCAGCAATTTCTGGCCGACCCGCCCAACTTTGCCCAGCTCAAGCAGCAAGAAAGAGAGCGGCGCCAGCAGGAAGAGAGCGAGATGGCCGGGCGCTGGGAGCGCCTTCAGAAGCCCGAGGGGTGTACCTCTCTGGGCCGGCAGGAGGATTACCTCATCGTGGGCGGAAGCCGGGTGCCCTGCAAGCCCCATGGATCCTCTGAATCTTCTTGAAGTCAATGCGGCCGAGCTGGACGGGCTGGAAGCCGGTCCGGACGAGCTGATCGTAGTGGCTGCCACCTGGGGCCGCGGCTGCTCGCCCGAGTTGCTGCGCCGCCTGGAGCCCTTCCGCCGCCGCTCGGGCTATAACGGCACCCTGGTGGCTGTCGTGCCGCGCTCGCACGCAGGCGAGGTCCTGGGCCAGGATGCCCCCGAGCACCGCCCCGGGCAGGTCCCCATCTTGTCGCTGGCGTTCGGGCGCCGTCACCTGGACTGGCGTCCGGGCCTGCCTCCAGGCTGACGGTCCTATCCAGAGAAAGAGGAGCCCGGCTCCCACCGGGCTCCCTTTTTCTCGACCTGGCCCCACTCAGGGAATGTAGAAGTACCAGGTGTTATCGATGGACTTGCCGCTCTCGGCACTGGCCGTCACCCTCGCGCTGTGCTGGCCAGACTTCATGTCGGCCCCAGGCTGACAGCTCACCTGGGAGTTGCTGACCTTGCACATTCCCGTCACATCCTGTCCGTCCACGTAGAGACGCACCGTGGTGGTCTTGACCGGATCGTAGAAGGTGGCCCCGATGACCGGGCGACGCGAGCTGGCGGTCGCTCCATTGGCCGGGGTGGGATTGAAACTTTGCCCCGTGAAAGAGAAAGACCAGTTCAGGTCGAAAGTCGTCGCCCCGGAAGCTGCCCTGGCAGTCACCCGGACCTTGTGCTTCCCAGGCGTCAGCTGCTGGGGAATGAAGCGCACTTGAGAGTCGGTGCAAGTCGCCCGGCTGGTAATGTCGGCCCCGTTCAAGTAGATGCGAGAGGCGCTGGGAATGACCGGCACGAGAAAGGTCACACCGATCTCGGCCTGGGGATTGTCCACCGTGGTTCCGTCGGTAGGGGTCACGTTGGCCCCCTGGGCCAGGGCGAACCCGGAAAGGCAAGCCAGCAGGAACAGCGTGGGGAAGAGACGTCGCAAGAGTGAGGTCCTCCTTGGAATGTGTCCAGCGACGTTCGTGTCAAGCAGCCCCGTCCCTCTGAGGCAGGTCAAGGGGCCTGGCCCGGGAGCAAAAGTCGGGTCTTCTGTTTCAAGCCCGCTGTATGCTATACTTTGATGGCGGTCAAGTTCTCGCAACCGAACCTTCTCCAGGAGCCTGCCAGCTTGAGCTACTCTCCCCGTGTCAAGCAAAATGCCATCCGTGGCGCCAAAATCGGAGCCATCAGCACCGGCTGCGCTGCTTTCTTGACCGGGACGATGCTCTGTATCGTGCACCGCCTCCCCATTCCACCCCTGGCAATTACCGAGTTCGGGATCCTCTTCGGGGGACTGCTGGGTGCCGGAGCCGGCATTCTCTGCAGCGAGCCCCGGGGACGATTGTCGCTCCTGGGCATCGTGGGCGGCCTGCTGGCTGGAGCGGTCGTAGCCCTTCCCCTGGAAGGTCCAGGTGATCCGCTGGGCGTGCTGCGCATCGCCCTGCTGGGCTCGCTGATCGGTTGGCGCCTTGCGCTCAATGCGGCCCGAGCCCGCCTCAACACCCCCGCCTGGACCCCGATGAGCTAGAAGTCCGGCCGCAAACCCCCATGTGGTGTCGGAGGGAACCTCCGCCACCACAAGATGTTGTAGGCGGCCGGACTTCTAGCACAATATGTTGGGCGTCGCGCAGCCGGAAAACTGTGTCAAGGGGGTTTCCGGCTGCGCTCCTAGCCTAGGAGCCCGGCCGCAACCCCCCTCGTGGACGCGGAGGGGAACCTCCACGTCCACAATATTGTGCAGGCGGCCGGGATCCTGGCACAATCAACACGATCGAGCACGGCCTTCCGCCCGCGTCTCTAAAAACGCTCTCTGTTCCCACCCGGGAGGAGGAGTCCTGCCTTGCTTGAGGAATTTTCTTCCTCGAACACATATTCGTGCTCAACCGGGCGGCGCACGACTCCGACTCGCAACCTGTCGGTTTCGCGCGCGACGAGGGATGGGGAGGAACGATGCGGATCGGTCTGGACCTGGGCACTTCTACCGTGCGGCTGGTGGAAGGTCGTAAGCTGGCGGTGCTGTGCCAGCCGAACCTGCTGTTGCAGGATCAGCACTTTCCCGAAGTTCTGGCGGGAGGCGAAACGGCCCGCAAGATGGTGGGCCGCACCGCCCAGCACTGGAGCGCCTGTCGACCCGTGGTGCGCAGCCGGCTGGGGTCTCCCCAGGCAGCCCGCCTGCTGATCAAGCCCATGATGGAGCAGGCCGGGGGCTGGCGGCGCTTCGGACGGCCCCGCGTGATGGTGGCCACCCCCCTCTCCTCCAGTCCCACCGAGCGTCAGGCGGTGGCCGACCTGCTGCGCCAGATGGGCATCAAGGAAGTGGAAGGGGTGGCCACCCCGCTGGCCGCCGCCCTGGGCGCGGTGCCGACCGGTCACGAGCCGCCCCCGCTGGTACTGGTGATGGGAGCCAGCGTCACCGAAGTGGCCCTGGTTTCGCGCGGCCTGGTGGTCTCAGACTTCCTGCAGCTGGGTGGCCAGACGCTGGACCAGGCGATGGTGGCGCACCTGCGCCGCCAACACGGCCTGGAGGTGAGCCTGGAGGCGGCCGAAGAGGTGAAGCGCTCGGTGGGCTCGGCCGACCCGGCCCACGACCAGCTGACCTGCCGCGTCTACGGGCGCGAGCTGGAGAGCCGGCTGCCCCACTCGGTCGTGCTCACCGGCGAAGAGGTGCGCTCCGTGCTGGCCCCGCCGCTGAGCGAGGTTCTGCGCCTGGTGCGAGAGGTGCTCGACCGCACTCCGCCGGCGATGAGCAGCGACGTGCTCCAACGCGGACTGACCCTGACCGGCGGGGGAGCCCACCTCATCGGGCTGGACAGCTACCTGGCCCGCGAGACGGGCCTGCCCGTGCAACTGGCCGAGGAGCCGGAAAATGCGGTGGTGCGAGGCACTCTGGGAGAATTTGCAGCATGATCGCCTCTGAGAGCATTGAGCTTCCCCTGGCCCGAGCGGCCACGGCCTGCCAGGCCAGCTGGCTGGAATCGGTCAGCCATCACTATGGCGCCGTGAAGGTGGACGCCGGAATCTTGCTGGGCAGCACCCGGGTGCACATCGAGACGCGTGGCAAGGCGGTGGTGCAACCCAGCCGGGTGGCGGTGGATCCGCGCGGCAAGGTGCTGGCCGTGGGCGAGGTGGCCGAGCGCATGGAAGGCCGCGAGCCCACCGAGGTGCGGGTGCTGCACCCGGTGCGCGAAGGAGCCGTGGTGGAGCCCGAGCTGGCCCGCCAGCTGGTTTCCCGCCTGCTCAGTCCGGGGGCCCACCTGGCCGCCGCCATCCCGGGCGATCTCTCGGCCGTGGAGCGAGCCGCCCTGCAGAGCGTGCTCCAGTCGGCCGGGGCCCGCCAGGTCTACCTGGTGGATCAGGCCATCCTGGCCTCGGTAGGTGCCGGCCAGCGCTTGCTGCAGCCGGAGGCCTGCCTGGTGGTGCACCTGGGCTGCGAGACAGCCGAGATGGCCGTGTTCGCGCTGGGCAGCCGCCTGTGGGGAACCACCTTGCGCTGGGGTACCAGCCATATGGACCGCGCCCTCATCGAGGAGGTGCGCCGCAACCACCAGATCGTGCTGGACACCCGGGTGGCCGAGCGGCTGCGCCTGGAACTGGGGCACGCCCTGGAGGCCGAGGGCTCGCTGGAGGTCAGCGGCCAGGGCCTGGAGGACGGTCAGCCCGCCCCGCTCACCCTGCAGGCCGAAGAGGTCTGCTCGGTGCTGCGCCCCTTCCTCGAGCAGTTGTCCGAGCAACTGTGCCAGGTGCTGGCCCAGGTCAGCCCGGAAGCGCTGGGCGACCTGATCGCCGGCGGCGGCGCGCTGACCGGCCCGGGAGCTCGCCTCAAAGGACTGGGCGTCTTTCTCAGCCAGCGCTCGCGCCTGCGACTGGTGCCGGCCGACAGTCCGGGCGAAGCGGTGGCGCGCGGCCTGGGTGAGCTGATCCGCCAGAAAGCCCTGCGCCAGGTGCTGTTGGCCCGGCGCGAGGCCCGGCCCACCGTGAAGGCGCCCCGCTCGGGCTGGCTGGTGGCCGGCCTGGCCCTGGCCACCTCGGCCCTGTTGACGGTGGGCTACCTGGGTGAGCTGCGAGCCGGCCAGGCCAATCCGGTCGAGAAGGCGCTGGGCCAGGTGCTCGATCCGGCCGTCGCCCGGGCCAGCGATCTGGTGGAGCCGGCCAGCCTGGAGCAAGACCGCACGGCCGCCGTGCTGAGCGAGAAGGACCGTCAGATTCGCGAGCTGGCCTCCCAGAACCAGCGCCTGGAAGGGCTGCTCAAGGCTCGCAACGAGCTGTCCACGGCCCGGCCGGTCGCGGCCCGGGTGGTGGCTCGCGATCCGGGAGGCTGGATGTCGTTCTGCACCCTGGACGTGGGCTCGCGCGAAGGGATCCGGGTGGGCAACCCGGTCACCACCGCCGAAGGGCTGGTGGGCCAGGTCACCGAGGTGCGCCCGGATACCTGCCGGGTACGCCTGCTGACCGATTCGCGCGCGGTGGCCGCGGGCCGAGTGAGCCAGCGCAAGGCCTCGGGCGTGTTGCAGGGGGTGGGGGCCAGCAATCTCGAGCTGCGCTACCTTGACCCCGACGCCCGCGTGAAAAGCGGAGACCTGGTGGTCACCAGCGGCCAGGACGGGCAGTTCCCGGAAGGGCTCAAGGTGGGCCGGGTGCAGTCGGTGCGGCTGGTGGCCGAAGCCAACTATCAGGCGGCCGTGGTGGCGCCGCTGGCTCCCCTGGACAGCATGCGCACCGTGCTGGTGCTCCAAACCGGAAGTCGCGCCGTCAGCCTGCGATGAAGTGGTGGCTCGCCCCTGCCCTGGTGGCCGCCGCCCTGATTCAGGGCGGCTGGGGCGTGCCGCTGGACCTGGTCTTGCTGCTCACGATCGCGGCCGCCCGGCGCCGGCTGGTGCCGGGCGGAACCCTGGTGGGCCTGCTCGGTGGACTCTTGCTGGGGGCGGTGCGGGGGATTGGCTCGGGCCCGCTCTCGGCTCTCTACGTGGCCTGTGGCTGGCTGGCGGGAGCCTGGTTCGAGCGCGGCCTGGGCACCGGTGCCCGGGCCATGCTGCTGGGAGCCGGCCTCTTCAGCCTGGTGGTGGCCGGGGACACGGTGCTGCGCCTCACCCTGGGCCAGCCTCTGGAGCTCAGTCAGTTTGCCAGCGCCTGGCGCATCCTTCTCGTGCACGCCGCCCTGACCTGGTGGGTGGCCCGGTGACGTGACCTCGCGCCTTCGTCTGGCCCTGCTGGCGGTCCTCGCACTGACGGTACTGGCCGCCCTGGCAACCCGGATGGTGGACATGCAATGGCGCCACGGCTCGGAGTATGCCGCCGCGGCCCGACGCTCGAGCGTGGTCATCGAGCCGGTGCCGGCGCCGCGCGGGCGACTGCTCGACCGCCGGGGACGTTTGCTGGTATCCAACGAGCCCTGCTTTCAGCTCACAGTCTTCCCCGCCGAGATGCGCGACCGCAAACTGACCGCCCGGCGTCTGGCCGAGGCCCTGGAGGTCAAGCCCGAGCACCTTTCCGCCCGCCTCCAGAAGGCTCTCCAACAGGCCCCGCTGGAGAAGCTGGTGCTGCGCCGCTCGCTCACCCCCGGCCAGATCAGTCGCCTCCTGCTGGTGACCCCCGAGCTGCCCGGCACGGCCGTCGAGGTAGGAGCCCGCCGGCGCTACCTGGCCGGTCGCCTGGCGGCCCACGTGCTGGGGACCATGGGCGAAATCGACGCCCACGAGCTGCCCACCCGGCGCAAGCTGGGCTATGCGGCCGGCGATCCGATGGGGCGCAGCGGGCTCGAGCGCCAGTATGACTTCCTGCTGCGGGGAAAGAAGGGCCAGCGCCACCTGGCCGTGGATGTGCTCGGTCGCACCGTGCGCGTGCTCGAGGTGGTGGATCCGGTGCCCGGCGCCGATCTCCACCTGACGCTGGACCGCAAGATTCAGGAGACCGCCCAACGAGCCCTGGCCCAGACCCTGGCCGAGCTGCGGGTGCTCAACCAGGAGGACTCCTCCGGCGCGGTGGTGGTGATGGAGGCCTCCACGGGACGCATCCGGGCCCTGGTCAGCCTGCCCGACTTCGACCCCGCCCTGTTTGCCCGCGGCATCAAGCCGCGTGATCTGGACGCGCTCTACAGCGATCCGCGCCACCCGCTGCTGAGCCGCGCCTATCAGAGCTCGTTCTCGCCCGGCTCGACCTTCAAGCTGATCACCGGCAGCGCGGCTCTGCAAGAGAAGCTGTGCACCTCGGGCAGCGTGTTCGTCTGCGGCGGCAGCTATATGGGAGCGAGCTGCTTCGTGACCTCGGGTCACGGCGGCATCGGCTTCGTGGACTCGCTGGCCCACTCGTGCGACGTGGTTTACTACCGACTGGGCGATCAGCTGGGCATCGACCGGCTGAGCCGCTACTGCGCCGCCTTCTCCCTGGGTAAGCCGACCGGGCTGGACGTGCCGGCCGAGACCGGAGGCCTGCTGCCCACCGCCGCCTGGAAGGAGCGCGAGCTCGGGGAGGAGTGGTATCCGGGCGACACCGTCAACATGTCCATCGGGCAGGGATTCTTGCTGGTCAGCCCGCTCCAGATGGCGGTCGCCACCGCGGCCGTGGCCAACGGGGGACAGGTGCCCCGCCCCTACCTGGTAGAAAGAGCCGTTGGGCCCAACGGACGCATCCTGCATCGGGGCCGTCCCAAGCTGCGCAAGCTGCCGGTCAGCAAGCACCACCTTGCAGCCGTGCGCCAGGGAATGCGCGGAGCGGTGGAGTACGGCACCGGCGTGGCAGCCGACGCCCCCCAGGTGGCGGTGGCCGGCAAGACCGGCACGGTGGAATCCTTCGCCAACGTGAACAATCCCCACGGTCGCAACCACGTCTGGTTCGTCTCGTATGCCCCGGCCGACAAACCCGAGCTGGTGGTGGTGGTGTTCCTGGAGAAGTCGGGCGGCTACGGAGGCTCCCTGGCCGCCCCCATCGCTCGCAAAGTCTACGATTTCGTGTATCCGCCATGAAGACGCGTACCCTGCTGATATCCTCCAGCCTGGCCCTGTGGCTGCTCGGCTGCCTGGTGCTCTTCTCGGCCACCCGCTGGCAGGGGAGCGCCGGATTGCTCTTGCGCCAGCTGGCCGCGGGAGCGGTGGGGCTGAGCCTGGGATTGGCGCTGGCACGGCTGGAGCTGAGCCGGTTGCGCCAGCTGACCTGGCCCCTGTACGGGGCCGGACTGGTCAGCCTGGCGGTCGTGCTGGCGGCCGGCACCTCGGCCAAGGGGGCCCAGCGCTGGCTCTCTTTAGGCCCGCTGGGCACCATCCAGCCCTCCGAGCCGATGAAGCTTCTCCTGGTGCTGGCCCTGGCCCACCTCCTTACGCGCCTCCCGGCCCGTCGAGCGGGGGGCTTTCTGCTGGCCTGGGTGCTGACCGGAGTGGCCTTCTTGATGGTGGCCGCCCAGCCCGACCTGGGCACCGGACTGGTGCTGGTGGCCGTCGCCTTCGGGATGCTGTGGGTGGCGG
The DNA here is from genome assembly GCA_045863235.1 of Candidatus Xenobia bacterium. GTDB lineage: Bacteria > Vulcanimicrobiota > Xenobia > Xenobiales > QWHO01 > QWHO01. The sequence continues at coordinate 116,878 of BTUM01000009.1, forward strand.
GCGCCTCGCCCGTCTACCTGGCGGGTGTGGCCGTGGGAGGTCTGGGAGCGTTGACCTTCGTGCTCAAGGAGTACCAGCGCGACCGCATCATGGTCTTCTTGCACCCGGATCTCGATCCCATGGGCCAGGGCTACAGCCTCATGCAGTCCCTGACGGCCATCGGCTCGGGCCAAGTGTTCGGCCGGGGGCTCTTCGCCGGCCACCTGACCCAGCAGGGCTTCGTGCCCGAGAACTGGACCGACTTTGCCTTTACCGTGGTGGGCGAGGAGCTGGGCCTGGCCGGCAGTCTGGGCCTGCTGCTACTGTGTGCCCTGCAACTGGGCAGCCTGCTGGTCATCGCCTGGCGCAGCCAGGACTATCCTCGCCTGCTGGCCACGGGTGTGGCCGTCATGCTGGGCTTCCAGCTCTCGGTCAACCTGGCCATGACCATGGGCATGGCCCCCGTGGTCGGGATCCCCCTGCCCCTGGTCAGCTACGGGGGCAGCGCACTGATCACCAACCTGGCCGCCCTGGGCCTGGTCGCGGGTCTGGCCCGCCGAAGTCCACCCCGTCAGGCCACCGTGCACCCCCTGCCCGTGCGCCAGCGACTGCCCCTGGCCGGATGAGCCGTTCCAAGATTCCCACTGGCTTTAGGTTTGTTTCAGCTCTCTGAAATAGGCTGGAGAAGCCATGAGAATTGCCGAAATCGCCCAGCCGGGTTTCTTCCAGTATCGTCCCAACGCGGCCAGCAGTTCGTCCGAGGGCGACCGGTTCGAGCCGAGCGGCCCCCAGGAGCCCGTCCGGCTGACCCAGGCGATGCTCGGCGAACTGATGCGCACCAACGTGGGGACCGACCACCTGGTGGCCTGGAAGCTGCAACTGCCCGGGGGCCTGGTGCGCGACAATCCCACCTTCGGCCCCGACGGCACGGTCTACGTGCCCCAGTCGGGCGGAACCACCCTGATCAACAGCAATGAAGGTCGCATCATCGACCACCACAAATTCGAGCAGCCCTGCGAGGCGGCCGCGGCCATGGCCCCCAACGGCGACCTGCTGCTGCCCCACAAGGGGCTGACCCGCTATCGTCCCGACATGTCGGAGGTCTGGAATCAAGACAAGGTTCCCTACGGCAACCAGCCACCACTGCTCGGACCCGACCAGAGCACCTACGTAGCGGGCTACAGTCCCAAAGGGACGGTCACCCGGGTGACCCCGGACGGGCAGATCGCCTGGTCGACGGAGGTTCGTCGCGGCACAGGCGACCACATGGATACCCCGATGTCGCTCAGCCCCGATGGAAAGCGCCTCTACGCTGGCGGAGAAGGGATCCTGTTTGCCCTCGACCCGGCCTCGGGCAAGGTGCTGTGGGGTAAGGGGAAGGCCCATTCCACCGTGCAGGTGGGCTGCCGCCCCCTGGTGACCCCGCGCGACCAGGTGGTGGTCTCTGGGATGAGCAACCAGGTGACCTGTTTTGACAGCGACGGCAAGGAGGTCTGGAAATGGTCGGCCCGCTTCGAGAAGCGCAGCGACGAGCTGACCCGCAAAGAGCGCGAGGAGGCTTTCGGTTGGGGCAACGGGCTGATCGAGTCGAGCCCCACGCTCACCAGGGATGGGCAAACCATCCTGGTGGCTGGTGACGAAAAGTTGCTGGCCCTGGATCTCGATGGCAACCTGCGCTGGAAGAAGGAGCTGCCGGGAGCGAGCCTGCTTCGCGACGAGGCCATCCAGGTCGGGCCGGACGGGAGCATCTACGTCAAGTCAGACCACAATACCCAGGTCTGGGCCTTCAACGAGCAGGGAGAGCAGATCTGGCATTATGCCAACCACAGCCCTAGCGGCTCGGCCTTCATGGCCGTCAATCAGGACACGGTGGTCTTCGTCACCCGCGAGGGAAGTGCCGTGGCCCTGCGCCAGGACGCGCTGCGCAAGCGTATCGAAGAGGTGGCTGCCCGCCCGGACGATTCGCCCAGCCAGATCCAGGTGGGCAACGGCGTGGTCACCGTGGGCGGAGTGCGCGTCAAGACGCGTGCCCGCTGATCAGATCGACCGCTGCGAGTTATCCTCCGCCCTGCTCCTGCTTGCGCCAATGAAGGGCGACTTCTTTGGCCGCGTAGGCCCCGCCGGCCACGAGATGGAGAGCTGGAGCCAGATTGGGCAGGCAGGCCGCGCCTGTCAGGGCCAGGCCCTGGGTAATCGCAAAGGCACCCACGAGGTAGCGCTGGGGAGGCCCTTCCTGAGGAGCCCGGGTCAGCTCGCTGATGCCCACGCCCACGGTGGCCAGGCCATGGACGGCCTTCAGCGGTCCCATCACCAGGTCGGAGGTCTGAGCTCCCCCCAGCACCGACCAGGCCTCCAGGGCCGAGTGAGCGGAGGCGGCCAGGAGGCCCACCCCGTCGATCTTGTCGGGCAGGGCATCCGAGCGCAGGCGGGCCACGCCCAGGCCCAGAGCTCCCACGGCCGTCACGCCGGCCATCACGCCACCTGCCGTTGAGCCGACCCCGTCCTTGAGGTTGTCGAGCCAGATGTGGCGGGCCGTATAGAGCCCATCCACCGCCTGGGCCAGGATCGGATTCTCGGCCTGCAGGGCCTCACGCGGCTCCTGGCCGGCGATCTCCTTACGAGGCTTGAAGGTCAATGGGTTGCTGGTCAATACTTGCATGCTCGGCACTATAGCCCCCGATCCCCGGCTGCGTTGTGAACACATTGTTAACCCGGGGGAAAGCCGAGCGCTTCACGCGAAAACTCTCCACTTCATGAGGCTCTTCGCGCCGTGATCCTCCAGAGCAAGGTCCCCAGGCGCAGGCTGGCCACCAGTCTTGGCCATCTGGCCCTGCTCATGCGCTCGAGCATTCCCATCACCACCTCGCTCCAGACCCTGTCGGTCCAGGAGGAGTGCTTGCCACTGCGCAAAGCCTGGGAGGACGTGCTCACCATGGTCGAGACCGGTCACAAGCTCTCGGGCGCGATGACGCGGCACCCGGCCGTCTTTCCCTCCACCGTGGTCTTGATGGTGCGCGCCGGCGAGGAATCGGGCATGCTCGACGATCGGCTCCAGCGCGCGGCCGACATGGTACAGCGCCAGGCGGGCTATGAGGAGAAGCTGCGTCAGGCCATGTCAGGACCCATGGTCACGCTCGGTTTCAGCGTGCTGGTGTTATTCATGCTCTGCCGCTTTGTGATGCCCCGCTTTACCGAGATGTACAGCTCCATGAACGTGAAGCTCCCCTGGATCACCGCCGTCGCTGTGGGCGCGGTCAACTTTCTCAACGACCCGGTCTTTCCAGCCTTTCTGTTGCTGGGAGTGGCCGGAGTCCTGTCTTCCCGCGACCGCCTCAAAAGCTGGCTGTTCCGGGTTGCACTGGAGATTCCATTCACCCGGCCCCTGGTAGCCAGCCTTCTGTGCGCCCAGTTCTGCGACACCATCGGCAGCCTCTACTCCAACGGCATCCCCATCCCCCGGGCCGTACGCCTGCTGGCCGCCAGCACCTGGGAGACGAGCTACTCCGAGCGGCTCGAGCGGGTGGCCTCGCGTACCGAGCTCGACGGCGACCTGAGCCTGGCCGTGGAGGAGGAGATCGAGTTCTTTCCGGTTTGCCTCGGGGCCATGCTGGTCGTGGGAGCCGAAACGGGGGCCCTCGAGTCGGTGCTGCACTCAGTGCAGCGACTGATGGACATGGAAGCCGAGTCGCGGCTGGAGGTCTGCCTGGCCATGACCGAGCCCTTGATGGTGGGCGGGCTGGGGCTCTTTCTGGCCGGCTTCTTCGTGGCCATGCTGCTGCCGATGTACCAGCTGGTCAGCCAACTGAGCCCTTGAGTGCTACAATCAACCATGTGGACCCGAGAAAGCCGTCCCGGGGGCTCTCTTTGCTGGAGGTGGTGTTCGCCCTGGGGCTGTTCTTCATGGTGTTCTCCTTCGTCTTCGGGGTGTTTCCTGCCGCCTACCGGGCCTCGGCCCACGGACGGCACCAGGTGACCGCGGTCAACCTGGCTCGCGAATACATGGCCGTGGAGAAGTCCAAGTCTTACGACGCGGTGGTGAGCTCGGGGCCGGTGACCGTGCCGATCTCGAGCCAGCTCAACGGCGTGACCGTGGTCCACAACTACCAGGTCAACGTGGATGTCAACGAGGTCGAACCGGACAAACAGAAGACGCTGCTGGTAACCGTCCGGTGGGGGACCAGCGGCAGCAAGGTGGAGCTTGAGACCCTCGTCTGCAAGTGGTAGAAGCGGAGCGACCCTGGTCGAGCTCATGGTCAGCTCGGGCGTGCTCATGCTGCTCATGACCGCGATGTACGCCCTGCTCACCTTCGGAATGCGCTACTACCAGACGGCCCAGGCGGCCGAAACCGTGCACCAGCAGGCCATGCTGGGGGTGCGCCGGCTGGCCACCGAGCTGCGACTGAGCAACGCCACCACGATCTCCTACCCCAGCCCCCCCACTTCCATCATTTTTCTCTCGGCCGACCAGGCCAGCGCGACTCCGGGACCGTGGAGCCACACCTCCACCGGCCAGCTGGAGTGGCACAAGTGGGTCTGCTACTACCTCGACGGCACCAACCTGATCCGGAGCGAGCAGGCCCTGGGCGCTCCGGTCACCCTGCCCCCGGTGCCGGCTCCGCCCGCCCTGGCCAGCTTCCAGGCTCTGCCCGACAACCGCGTGGTGGCTCGCGAGCTCAGCGCCCTGAGCATCGGCGCCGGCAGCGCTCCCGGGTTGGTGGAGTTGACCATCACCGCCCGAGCCGCGACCACGACGACCAAACTTACCGAGTTCAGCCTGCGCACTCAGACGCGAATGGAGAACTGATAGCATGCCCTTGCGACGTCGGGGAATCGCTCTGGTCGTGGTGCTGATCAGCATCGGGCTGCTGGGGGTCATCGCCTGGGGGATGGCCGCCATGGGCACCCACACGCTGGACATCTCCCGAAACGCCGTGCAGAACGACCAGGCCCTGCTGGCAGCCGACGGCGGCGCCTGGCGGGCGGTGGCCGAACTGGCTCGCAACGGGGGCTTTACCGGGTGGAGCACGGCTCAGACCCTGCCCACCACCGGGGCAAGCTACACCGTGAGCATCACCAACGCCGGCGATACCGCGCCCGATGGCCAGGTGGTGCCGGCCGACATGGTCTACGTGCTCTCAGCAGGCATCCATCGCGGTGAGACGCGCCAGGTGGGACTGATGCTGCGAGCCAGTCAGAGCCAGTTTCCGGCGGCCGTGTTCGCGGCCGAAAGAGTCATGCTGGAGGATAACTCGCGGGTGGACAGCTGGGACTCGACAATTGGCTTCTACCCGGCCGGAGCCCAACCGATCAAAGCCCATGTGGGCACCAACCGGCAAAACAGCAATTCCATCGTGGTGGAAGATGGCTCTTACGTGGACGGAAACCTGCTCGTGCCTCCCGGCGCCGCCCCGGGAGCCACCCAGATCGACGCCTCCACCGTCACCGGGACAACGATCACCATGGCCCAAACCCAGACACTCGATGATGTCGTCCTTCCGGCCGCTCCGACTGGAGCGGACATGGACTACGAATCAGACGCCACCCTGGCGCCCGGGGCCTACGGCAACCTCGAAATCGAAAATGGGGCCATGGTGACGCTGAGCCCGGGCACCTACGTCTTCAACACGATCCGCATGCGCGAAGGGGGGACCATCGCTATCCCCGACGACGCCTCCGCCCCGGTCGAGATTTACGTGGCCGGCGAGGTCGAGATCGAGGACGGCAGCGTCGTGAACACTTCTCGCAAGCCCTCCATGCTCAAATTCTATGTGCGCGACGGTCCTGTGGAGCTCGATGACGACTCGGGCTCAGCTTACTTCGTCTGCTATGCCCCTCAGGCCAACGTTCGCTTTGACGACGCCTCCCGTATGTACGGCTCTCTGGTGGGAAAGGACATCGAGATCGACGAGGACTCGGGGGTCACGTACGACCTCGCGCTCGGCAGCGCTACGGGGGGCCCGACGACGGTGGAGGTGGTGAGCCGTCAGGAACGTTAGCCGGCCCGCCCTCGAGGCGGTCGAGCCGCCAATGACCCCCCTCGCGAATCAAGGTCCATCTCCAAGGCTCCGAGCCTTTGGGACCGACCACCAGAACCTCCCCCTCTGACGGCTGCGGCTCAGCCCGGCGGTACTGCAGGTCCCAACGCCGACCGGCGTCCTCCAGATAAGCCATCTGAGCGGCATGAAAGGACTGCGGCGCGAGATGCGCGCGTGCCCGGCTGCTTAACAGGTCGCGCGCCGGGGTGAACTGCTTGAGCCGCACCAGAGCGATAAACTCATTTGCCGTCTGGCTGGCCGAGGGAGGCGCGGTAGGAGAGGCCGCCGGAGCCGGCGCCGGTCCGGCCGGACGGAAGATCAGGCCCACCAGCAGCCACACCCCCGCCAATCCAGCCAGAGCACGAATGATGCGGGGATTGACGGGCGCGCGAGAGGGCCGGCCCCGCGGCTTTGGAGCAGCCGGAGCTTCCTCCGCCCAGCTTTGCACATGGCTTTCGATCTGGTCGGCTCCCTGCGGGTCGAACATCCCCGGGCGCTCGCCGTCGAGATAGAGAACCCGCTTGCCGCCCGGCAGCGGCAGGCAGAGCACTGAGCGAAAAGCCAGGCCCGAATGGTGCCCGAGCTGTCGGTCCAGGACCGTATCCAGAATCAGCACACGCTCCTGCGTGGCGTGGCACCGCTTGACTGCGGTGGCTGAGGCGGGAGTGAGCTCCTCCTCAGGCCCCTGGCCGACGAGGACGGTCAGGGAGGGCACCATGACCACGAAAGCCTGGCGCACGCCGGGACATCCCGCCAGCAGCTTGGCCAGCCGCTCGTTCACGCGCCCAGCGAGATCGAGCGCCGGGGCGGCGGCGGGGAGCTTCGCGCCCCGGGAGTGCCTGCTGGGATGCGCTCTTGCAGCACGGTCATCAGGTCCCAGGGGGTGATGATCCCCACCAGTCGCTCGCCATCGGTGACGATCAGGCGCTGAACCCGGTGCTTGTCGAACAGCTCAACCGCATGGGCCACGTTGGAGTCGTGGCCAATCGTGAGGGCGGGGCTGGTCATGATGTCCTTGACCAGCAGCTCCTCGCGATCGGGCAAGACCTCCCCGGGGCGAGGAAAGAGCTGCTTGACGGCGATATCGGTAAAGGAGACCACCCCCACGACCTTGCCCTGACCGTCCAGAACTGGACAGCCAGCGACCTGGCGCTCTACGAGCTCGCGGGTCAGCTCCTTGACGGTGGTCTCGGGCGTCACAAAGTAGGGGTCGTGATGGATGATGTCTTTGAAGCGGCGCACGAACCAACAAGGTTCCCCTGAAGCGCTCTTGCTTCCTGCGCTCTCCCAAACCAGCACATCACTGACCCAACTCGTCAGCCAGCGCCGCAGCGTCGTAAACTTTGCGCAAGGCCTCGGTGATGGCCCGCGAGTCGACCGAAGTGGCCCGGGCCTGCACCTCCGAGTAGGCGTAGTCGAGCACCAGCGACTGGATGTTGCCGTCGAAGATCAAGCCTACCACCTGACCCTCCCGGTTGACCGTCGGGCTGCCCGAATTGCCGCCGATGATGTCGGCCGTGCTCACGAAGTTGAAGGGGGTGCTCAAGTCGAGTCGGGATTTACGCTCGACCCAGCGCCTGGGGAGTCGGAATGGAACCTCGTTGCCGTGCTCGGCCGAGCGACGGTAGAGCCCGGCGAAGTCGGTAAAGGCGGGAACCGCACGGCCATCCTCCCGGTAACCCTTGACCACCCCGAAGGAGAGCCGCAGGGTGAAGGTGGCGTCGGGAGCAAGCTCGGTTCCGTACTTCGCAAAGCGAGCCTGGGCGATGGCCGAGTAAGCCTGCCGCAATGGCTCGGAGACTTGCTCGTCATAGGCTTTGCGAACTTTGCGCGCAGTGGGATCGACCAGCAGCGCCAGATCGATCATCGGGTCCTTCGAGTCGGCCGCTCCGGTCTCAGCCAGGCGCTTGCGCTCGGCCACGTCCAGAAGGCGGGTGCCATTGACCAGCTCGACAGCCCGCTCGCGGGGCGACTTGCCAGCCAGGATCCGCCTGACCAGAGGGTCCTCAGGCCCTCGCAGCTCGAGCAGCATGGCCAGCGAGTCGGCCAGCTTGACGCGCTCGAACTCGGGGTAGATCGGGGCAGGGGAGAACAACTCTTGTTGCAGTGACTCCAGGTTCGAGTCGCGATACTCGCGCAGTCGATCGGTATTGGGCTTGGACACCTCGGTCCGATACCGGGCGAGGCTCTGAGCCAGCTCGAACAGCCGACTGTTGAAGGCGTAGTGACGCTCATAGAGGTATAGATCGTCGAGAATCTGGCCATACAGACGGATGGCCTGCTCCACCTGAGTGAAAGCCGCGCTCCACTCCGGACTGCCGGCCACCGCCTGACGCAGCTCGTCTTCCAGCTTCTGCTTGGCAGCCATGAAAGCCGGATCCTGCAAGCCACCCAGACGACCGAGCAGGGCCTTGCGCGAGTTTTGCACCCCGAAGAGATCGTCCTTGGACTGGCGCTTGTTCTCCTGGGTGCGCTCGCCATAGGTGGCGTAGAGCACTTCCAGACGACGCAGCAGGTTGAGCACCAGCGGAAGGCGTCGGTCGCGCTGGAAAGCCAGGTCAGCCATGGTGTTCAAACGCTGGGTGTTGCCCGGATGACCGGACACAAAGACCAGCTCGCCGTCCCTGGGGCCGGTCGGGCTCCACTTGAGGAAATGCTCGATCCGGGCCGGCTGCCCGTTCTCGTAGGCTCGAAAGAAGGTGACATCCAGATCGTAACGGGGGAACTCGAAGTTGTCCGTATCCCCTCCGAAAAACGCGATGTCTTGCTCGGGCGCGAAGACCAGCCGCACATCGGTGTATTTCTTGTAGCGGTAGAGGTGGTAGCGCCCGCCCTGATACAGGGTCACCACGTCGCTGCGCAAACCTGTCTTGTCGGTGGACTCCTTCTCGATGGTGTTCATCTCGGCTCGTCGGGCCTTCTCGGCCGCCGCCGCGTCCATCCCCGACTTGACCGAGCCCTGCACCCTGCCGGTCACGTCCTCGACCGTCATCAGCACATTCAGCTCCAGGTCCGGACACTTCAGCTCCTGGGCCTGCGAAGTCGCCAGGTAGCCGGTGTCGAGCAGGTCTTTGCCGGGGGAGCTGAGCTTGGCGATCTGCTCGGCGCCCACGTGATGATTGGTCATCACCAGTCCTCGAGAGGAGACGAACGAGCCCGAGCCCCCGCTGTTGAAGCGCACGCTGGACTTCTGCAAATGCTCCAGCCAGGCGGACCCGGGCTCGAAGCCGTAGCGTTCCTTCAAGATCTTCACCGGGGGATCGGAGTACAGCCACATGCCTTCATCGGCTTGGGACGGGGCGGAGGCAGTCAACAGCAAGCCTCCGGCCAGGACAGCAGCAAGAAAACGGCGATTCATCCGGGCCCGTTCCCCTCGGCAAAGGTCGTTCCTGCAGGGCCGGCGCCGAGTTTGGAGAACCCCTGGCCCGTGAGCATCGACAGCGACTCCAGCTTGAGCCCCCCTCGCGGCCTCGTATCTGACGAGACTCCGCTGCGCCCGGTGGTGATCGTGGGGGCCGGCCCGGCCGGCCTGGCGCTGGCTTATCAGCTGAAACTGCGCCAGATCCCGTGCCTGTTGCTGGAGAAGGGGCCCAACGTGGCCAGCTCGTTCCATGGGATGTACAAAAGTATCTTTTTCGGCCCCTGGCTCAATAACACTCTACCCGGCGGACCTGTGCCCTGGCACCAGATCTTCTCGCGCACCCGGCGCAAGGAGTGGCTCGAGTATCTCGACAGCTTCGCCAGTCGAAACGCCCTGGACGTGCGCTGCGGTATCAAGGTCGAGGGCATCGAGCGCAATGGCAGCTTCCGACTCCAGACCAACCAGGGGCCCATCGTGGCCGATCTGGTGGTCAATGCCACGGGCTACTTCGGCAACCCGTTCACCCCCGAGTATCCGGGAAGCCAGAGCACGCGTATCGCCCAGATGCACGCTCACGACTACCTCGAACCCGCCACCGTGGCCGAGAAAATCGGCGCACCCCGCGGCCGCATCCTGATGGTCGGAAAGCGCATCTCGGCCGGCGAGCTGATGGTGGAATTGCACCAGGCCGGCTACCAGGTCTCCCTATCGTGTCGTCGCAAGCTGCGGTTCGGCTCATCCTACCTGCAACAAGCCCTGTTTGCCCCCTTCGTGATGCTCTTCGAGACCATCGGCGCCTGGTTGGGCATCAAGCTTTCCGACACCAATCCCCGCATGGTGGGCGGGACCAGCCAGCAGCTGGTGCGCTCGGGGCAGGTCGAGGTCTTCCCTGACATCCAGGAGATCGGCGACACCACGGTGCGTTTCGTGGACGGGCGCGAGGCCGCCTTCGACCTGATCATCTACTCCACAGGCTACCGCCCGGTGCTGTCGCATCTCCAGAGCCTGGTGAGCCTCGACCCCAAGACCGGTCAGCCTCCACTGGTCAACATGGAAGCTCGCGACGTACCCGGCCTCTTCTTCATGGGCCTGGACAACCAGCGCAGCTTCCGCAGCCGCTACCTGCGCGGCATTCGCGAGGACGCGGTAGCCCTGGCCGAGCGCATCGCGACTCGAGTGGGCACCCTGACCCGGCCAGCGGGGTAGACCATACCCTTCCGCCGTTTCTTCCCAGAGAGCAGGGCGAGGAGGGCGGACGACAGAACTGTGCACATTCAGTTTCAGAAAGGTTCCCACGCCCATGAAAGGCGCCGAAATCCGCCAGTCCTTCCTCGACTTCTTCAAAGAGCGCGCTCATGACATTGTTCCCAGCGCCCCCGTCGTGCCGCACGACGATCCCACGCTGCTCTTCACCAATGCCGGCATGAACCAGTTCAAGCCTTTCTTCCTGGGGCAGGCAACACCGGCCAACCGGCGCATCGCCGACACCCAGAAGTGCATCCGGGTCTCGGGCAAGCACAACGACCTCGAGGAAGTGGGCCACGACACCTACCACCACACCTTCTTCGAAATGCTGGGCAACTGGTCCATCGGCGACTACTACAAAAGCGAAGCGATCTCATGGGCCTGGGAGCTGTTGACGAAAGTCTGGAAAATCCCAAAGCAACGGCTTCACGCCACCGTTTTTGGAGGAGATGAGCAAGTTCCGGCCGACGAAGAGGCGGTTTCGCTCTGGCAAGACGTCACCGACATCGACCATGGCCACATCCATCGCTTCGGGCGCAAAGACAACTTCTGGATGATGGGCGAGACGGGCCCCTGCGGGCCCTGCTCGGAGATCCACATCGACCTGACCCCCGATTGCTCGGGCAGCACGCTGGTCAACGCCGGCTCGCCGCTGGTCATGGAGCTCTGGAACCTGGTGTTCATCCAGTTCAACGCCGAGGAAGGCGGGGGGCTGCGCGAGTTGCCCGCCAAGCACGTCGATACCGGCATGGGTCTCGAACGCGTCGCGGCAGTCATGGAGTGCACCGATGGCTGCAAAGACTTCCAGCGTCCCATCTCCAACTATGATACCGAGATCTTCCAGCCCATCGTCCGCGAGCTGGTCTCGATGTCGGGCTGCCAGTATGCTCCCGGTCAGTCCGAAGACGAGCACTCCATCGCGATGCGGGTTTGTGCCGACCACATCCGCATGGTCAGCTTCAGCATCGCTGACGGGGCCCTCCCCTCCAACGATGGTCGTGGCTACGTGGTGCGGCGCCTCTTGCGCCGAGCCGCCCGCTACGGACGCAAACTGGGCTTCAAAGAGCCCTTCCTGTGGAAGCTGGTCAGCGTGCTCGACCGCACCATGGGCGACGCATTCCCCGAGGTCCGCCGCGAGCGCGAGAAGCTCGAGCGCATCCTCAAGGCCGAGGAGGAGTCGTTCAACCAGACTCTGGACCGGGGGTTGTCGCTCTTCCAGGAAGAGGCCGAAAAAGTCGAAGGCAAGAGCTTTCCCGGACACGTGGCCTTCAAGCTTTACGACACCTTCGGCTTTCCGCGCGACCTGACCGAGGTGCTCGCCCGCGAGCGCGGGTTGGACGTGGACACAGCCGCTTTCGAGGCCCTCATGGCCGAGCAGAAGCTGCGTGCCCGCTCGGCCAAGGTCAAAACCGTGGTCAGCGCGGCCACCGAGGAGCTCAACCTCGAGCCCACTCCCTTCACGGGCTTCACCCGACTCGAGGAGTCCACCCGCGTGCTCCAACGCCTGGGCGACGACGTCGTTCTGGAACGAACCCCTTTCTACGGCGAAATGGGCGGCCAGGTAGGCGACACCGGAAGTCTACGCGCCATCGCGGGCGATTTTCGGGTCACCGAAACGCGCAAGAAGGAAGGGGTGGTGCTGCACCACGTCGAGGGCTCCGGGCTGCAGATCGGAGACGAGGTGCGAGCGGTGGTGGACCGCGACCGGCGCCTGGCGGTGGAGCGGCACCACACCGCCACCCACATTCTGCACAACGTCCTGCGCCAGGTGCTCGGTAGCACCGTGCGTCAACAGGGCTCCCTGGTCGCCCCCGACCGTCTGCGCTTCGACTTCACGCACTACGAAGCGGTGCGTCCCGGCGAACTGCGCGCCATCGAGCGCCTCATCAACGAGCACATCCTGGCCAACGAGGGTGTCTCCTGGTTCGAGATCCCCTACGACCAGAAGCCCGACAGCGTCATCGCCTTCTTCGGGGACAAGTACGGCAACCGTGTGCGGGTGGTGAAGATAGGGGGCCAGGGAGTGGGCGAGCTGCCCGAGCCGGCCTTCGACGGCTACTCGATGGAGCTTTGCGGCGGCACGCACACCCTGCGCACCGGCCAGCTCGGTCCATTCCGCTTTGTGCACGAGAGCGCCATCGCGGCCGGAGTCCGCCGCGTCGAAGCAGTCTGCGGCCTGGCGGCCGTGGAGGCCTACGAGCGCGACCGCGAGATTCTCGAGAACCTTTGCCGGCGGCTGACCTCACCTCCGGCCGAGCTCGAGAAACGACTGGAGCAGCTGCTCGAGAGCCAGAAAAAGCTGGAGAAAGAGCTGGAGACTCTCAAGCTGGCCGCGGCCGGCTCGCAGGTGGGAGACCTTCTGAGCCGCCAGCAAGAGGTGGAGGGTGTGCCGGTTCTTGCCGTTTCAGCCGGCGACGGGGATGCTGAGTACCTGCGCAAACTGGCTGACGCGCTGCGCCCCAAGTTCCATGGCGTGGCCGTGCTCGGTGCCACCTCGGGGGGCAAGGTCTCCCTGCTGGCCCTGGTGGACAAGGAACTGACCAAAAAGGGCCTCCACGCCGGGAACCTCATTCGCGAGGTGGCCCGCCAGGTGGGTGGGGGGGGCGGCGGTCGTCCCGATCTGGCCGAGGCCGGGGGAAAGGACCCCTCGCGCCTGGAAGCGGCCCTGGCCAGCGTCGGCGAGCTGGTGAAAGGACAGAAGAATGCGTAAACTCACGTTGTTGCTGGTGTTGGCCCTGGCCGGTGTAGCCCTGGCTCGAATCCAGGTCACCAGCCCCAAGATCAGCGAGACCAGACCCCGCTACTCGATCGAGATCGTCTATCCCCGGGTGTCCATCCCGGGTAACCACAAGGTTACTCGCAGGATCAACCAGATCCTGGACCAGGAGGCTCACGCTCAGGCGGCCAGTTTCCGCAAGGACTTCAACGAGAACGGGAAAGACATGCCGGCGGAGACTCCGCCCTGGACTTTGACCTCGTCTTATGCCGAGGAATACCAGACCGAACGCTTCCTGGTCTTCCTGCAGTCCGGCTATCTCTATACCGGCGGCGCCCACGGCATGCCGCTGCTGGATGCCTTCATCTTCGATCTGACCAGCGGCAAGAGATTGACCATGGCCGACCTGTACCAGCCTGGCTATCTGGACGTGCTGAGCCGCTATACGCGTCAGAAGCTGCAGGCAGACAAAGATCTGATCGGCGAGGCGGATTGGGTCATCACCGGCACCGAACCCAAGCCAGAGAACTTCACGGTGGTCTTTCCAACCCCGCAGGGCATCCAGGTGGTCTTCCCCCCCTACCAGGTGGCGGCCTACGCCTCTGGAATGCCCAGAGTCCTGGTGCCTTACTCCGAACTGGCCAGCCTGGCCCGGCCCGGCACGCCTACCAGGCCCTGATCAGGTCTGGTTCCAGGGGGTCCGGAAGCTGGGGTCGCCCATCCAGCCCTCCTTGTTCTGGCTGGCCTTGTGGCCAGAGGTGAATTTCTCGAGATCGGAGTCCACGTAGTAGGAGCCCACGAACTCGAGCTTGAGACGCTTCTGACCGCACTTGGTGCAGGCGACCTGGTGCAGGCGAGTGGGATCGTTGATCAGCCCGTCCGCGCGGGTCACATGGCCTCCACAGCGGTCACAGTTGTTCTTGCCTTCACTGGTCTGAATGCTCTGACAGTAGGGACAGTAGATGGTGGCCGCCTGGCCGACCCCTTCTCCGAATCGCGTGACACAGTGACCGCAGGCTTCGCATGTCACCTCGCAAAGTCGCCCCATGAAGAAACCTCCCTGGTCCCCTGGGAGGAGTCCTCTCCCGGGGAAGAATGTTACCAACTGCCCGGGCGCTTGTCCCAGGTAAATCTAGAGGCCTCGCGGCTCGAAAGAAAGCGACGCCCAACGGGGGCCCCGATGAAGAGACCTTCCAAACCCGACCCCAACATGGAGCAGTGGATCGACGCGCGCCAGAAGCACCGGTTGACCAACGAGCAGGTACAGATGGCTCGCGAATTGGGGCTGAACCCGCGCCGATTGGATCAGGTGTCGGGGGACAAACCGCTGGCCGAGTACCTGGCTGCCCTCTACCAGGAACGATTCGGGCGCGACTGCCCGGAGGAAGTCGTCTCCATCGAGCAGATGGCTCGCAACCTGGAACTAGAGAAGGTGCGCCGCCAGGAGCAAAGGCGACGGGCCCGCGCGGCCAACGCAGACAACCCACCGCAGTGACGAGCGGCCTGGCTCCAAAGATGAGCCAGCCACCCGGAAGGAACAGCAGCGTCGAACAGGAGAGCCGTTGTAAAGTGCGAGGCCTTTCGTCTTGCACTTTACAACGCGCTGGAATGTAGGATTTTCAGAGGGGCCGAAACCGCTGTTCAGGAGTTTCCCAACCGAATCCTTTCAGGTTCGGCGGCCGCTCCTTAATTCCCGTTTTTCTGGCGCCTCACCTCAGCCGGTCTCAGTTCCCGCTGTTGCCGCCACCGCTGTTGCCGCCGCCGCTGTTGCCACCGCCGCTGTTGCCGCCGCCGCTGTTGC